>JAPOQH010000045.1 GCA_026710825.1 Chloroflexota bacterium
CACTCCCAACTCCCACCGCTCCAGCGACCGCTCTATGTCCCTCACTCCCATCATCCCCCCATCACAACACGATTATCTGTCCCGTGTCTTTCCCCTACTTTACCCTGACTGTCTGCGCTTTTCACCTTGGCTTTGGTTTAGGCTTCGATCACGGGACCCACCAACACGTCGTCGCCATCTATGCGCACGGCGAACTTGCGCAACGCCTCGGTCGCCGGAGGCGTGACCGCGCTCCCCGTGGCAACGTCGAAAACTGCCCCGTGCAACGGGCAGACCAACTCGCCTTCCTCCAGGTCCCCCTCGGACAGGTTGGCGTAAGCATGCGTGCAGATGTCGTCGCAAGCGTGCAACTCGCCCTCCAGGTTGACCAGCAGGATCTCTTCTGATCCAACCCTTACGGAAACCATGTCTCCGGGCGGTACGTCGCTGACAGAGGCAACTTTGACAAATTCGTCGGCCATCGGGGTGTTCCTCCTTGGGTGGTACGTTACCGAAACTGAACGACCCATCAGGCAATCATCCATTTCAGCCACGCAAGCAAATGTTACGGTGGGAACATTATATGACAAATCTTTGCGGGCGGACGGTGTAACCGTTCGACCGTGGTTATCCGTTCGCGCCCGCGATCCCTTGTCCGGGTGCCTTGACCCGTCCCGGGGCCACTGCCTATAATTTCGCACGGCCCTTTGTATTGCAGAACGCTATCATGTCCCAGCACGCCACCGAAACACCATCCCCAGCGTCGATCTCGGCGCTCACCACGCGCGCCCTGGAAGAGTTGACCGCGCTTCCCGACGCCGAAAGCGCCGAACAATGGCGCGTGAACTACCTCGGCCGGCGCGGGCACATCACCGGCCTTCTGCGCTCCATCCCCCAGCTTGAACCCGAACGGCGCCGCGAGGTCGGCACGCAGGCCAACCTGGCCAAGAACACGCTGGAAGAAGCACTGGCGCGACGGGTGCGCGAACTGGCCGAAGCCGAGTTGGCGGCGCGGGACGCGTTGGACGTTACCCTCCCGGGAAGACCCGTAATCGCCGGCCGGTTGCATCCCACCACTCAGATTGTCCGCGAAATCTGCGACGCCTTCATCGCCATGGGTTTCAGCGTCATCGAGGGCCCCGAGGTTGAACTCGATCACTACAATTTCGAGATGCTCAACATACCGGCGGGCCACCCGGCGCGTGATATGTGGAACTCTCTATGGGTGGACTACGCAAACGAGGAAGGCCAGCAGCCCATGTTGCTGCGCACCCACACCTCGCCCATGCAGGCCCGCGTGATGGAGGCCCAGGAGCCACCGGTACGCGTGGTGGTCCCGGGAAAGTGCTACCGGTACGAGGCCACCGACGCCACCCACGAATGGCATTTCTACCAGATCGAAGGGTTGGCCGTCGCCGAGGGCATCACCTTCGCCAACCTCAAGGGAACACTGTACGAATTCGCCCGTCGTGTGTTTGGCCCCGACCGACAGATCCGGTTCCGCTGCGACTATTTCCCATTCGTGGAACCCGGCGTGGATATGTCCATTTCCAACTTTGTGGACCCATCCACCGGAAAGCGGCCCATCAACCGCGACGAGGACTGGATCGAGATCATGGGCGCGGGCATGGTGCATCCCCGCGTGCTGGAAGGCGTCGGCTACGATCCTCAGCGGTGCACCGGCTTTGCCTTCGGCATGGGTCCCGAGCGCATCGGCATGCTCAAATACGGGATCGACGACATCCGGCACTTCTACCGCAACGACGTGAGATTCCTCCGCCAGTTCTGATTCGAGCCTCCGGCTCTGATATGATTGAATACAGCCAGCACGCGTTAGAACGGATGGAGCAACGCAAATACCCCAAAGAATGGATCGAATTGTGCTTGGATATGCCGGATAGGATCGTCCCTGACCCTAAACATTCGGACCGCATCCAAAAGTTGCGCTGCATTCCGGGACATGGGCACATGCTGAAGGTTGTAGTTCCCAAGGAACGCGCAGAATTCGTCATCACCGTGTATTTTGATCGGAAGTTCCCATGCCATCACGAATAACACGCGACGACGAAGGGATCAATTTGCGGTTCGCAGATTACGATCACTACGAAACCAGTGGGGACTTTGCCTACGATTTTATCGTTGACTATACCCCGGAAGACAGAGCCATCGGCTTGGAAATCCTTTGGAACGCGCAGGAACGCAATGGCCTGGCTGAGGGGCCCGTGCTGGCATTCGGCATATTCGGATCGGCGCTGGCGGAAATGGGTTGGCGATACAATTCCGACGTGGTCGATGCCGGGAGGAAAGCCGTCGCAGCATTGCACCACCGAATAAAGACGATGATCGATAGCGTCGGTGCAGACTTACGCGTCTCCTCTGATACTCCGGTCGCCGTACGTGGCGGCACACGGATCTTTGATCTAATAGTTAGTGATCCAGTCGGCAAACCGCTCGTTTGCGCTGAGGTTAAGCAGGGGTCGTTCCAGCGCCAAGCAGTTGAACAACTTGCTTATTATTTGAAAAACCTTGCCGACACCACTGCGATTGGTGTTTGCGTATTCATTGACGAAACTGGCGAGGCTCATCACAACCCACCAGTCGAACCCGGCCGCTGGATTGACTGGCCGCAAGCAACACTGCCCAGTGGACGCCCAATTTGGGCTCATGTCATGATCATACCTCCTGCTGGATGTGAGTATCCTTGGCTTCCGAAGAGTTTTCTCCCGAGTTGGCACGAAGTAGGAACCGACGAATAAACATTCATGCTCATTCCATTCTCCTGGCTCTCTCAATACGTCGACATCACGTTGACGCCCGACGAACTGGCTCACCGGCTCACCATGGGCGGCATCGAAGTGGGCGACGTGATCACCCGGGGCGGCTGGGAGGGCTGCGTTGTGGGCTACGTTCGCGCAACCAGGCCTCACCCCAACGCCGATACCCTGACGCTTTGCGAGGTCGACCCGGGCGACGGCCCACCCGTGGAGGTGGTGTGCGGCGCTCCCAACGTTGCGGCCGGCCAGAATATCTGCTTCGCGCGGCCGGGCGTGGCCCTGCTCAACATGCACACCGGGCGTCGCGAGGAACTCAAACCCGCTCGCATCCGCGGTATCGTCTCCGAAGGCATGATCTGCTCCGAAGCGGAGTTGGAGATCAGCGACGAACATGAGGGCATCATCGTCCTGCCCGACGACGCTGTCGCCGGAACCCCCCTCGACGATGTGCTCGGCGACACCTTTCTGGAGCTTGAGCTGACCCCCAATCGCGGCGACTGCCTGTCCATGCTCGGGGTGGCCCGCGAGATCGGCGCAATCACGGGACAGCCGGTTCTCGTGCCCGACATTTCGTATCCGGAATCCGCCACGCCGGTCGCTGAACTCGCCAGGGTCACCATCGCAGATCCTGACCTCTGCCACCGCTACACCGCGTCGGTCATCACCGGAATCACCATCGGCGACTCGCCGCTCTGGCTCCAGGACCGCCTGATACGCGCCGGACTGCGCCCCATCAACAACGTGGTGGACGTCACCAACTACGTCATGCTGGAGTTCAACCAGCCTCTCCACGCCTTCGACCTCGACACGGTCGCCGACCACCACGTCGTGGTGCGACGGGCCGCCGCTGGCGAGAAGTTCACCACCCTGGACGAAGTGGAACGCAAGTTGTCCACCGACAATCTGCTCATCGCCGACCCTGCGAAGGCCATCGGCATCGGCGGTGTCATGGGTGGCGCCAACAGCGAGATCACGCCGGCCACGAGGAACATGCTCCTGGAGTCAGCCACCTTCCACAACCTGAACAATAGGCGCACGTCTACGGACCTCGATCTCCGCACCGAGGCCAGCCAGCGTTTCGAAAAAGGCCTGCGTCCGGAATTGGCTCCCATCGCCCTGCGGCGCGCCACCCAGATGATCCTCGAGACCGCGGGTGGCGAAGCCGCCGCCGGCATCATCGACGTTTTCCCTGATGGCGACCAACCCGTGCTCCCCGTGCCGCTTACCGTCGAACGCCTGCGGCAGTTGCTGGGAATGGACCTGGATATCAGCCGCGCCGAAACGGTCCTGGCGAGCCTGGGGATCACCACCCGTCGTACCGGACCCGACAGCCTGGAAGCCGATCCCCCCTACTGGCGCAGCGATATCGCCATCGAGGAAGACCTGATCGAAGAGGTCATCCGCATCATCGGTTATGACGAGGTGCCCACCACGATGCTGTCGTCGCCCATCCCTTACCACCAGGGCGATGCGATGATGGCGCTCAAGGACAATTTGCGCGACGCCCTCAGCGCGGCCGGCATGCAGGAAACCATCAGCTACCCGCTGGTCAGCCCCGACGACCTGTCCAGGTTGCACCGCGTCGATGACGGCCACGAATCTTTGCTCCGCGTCGCCAATCCCATGTCGGCCGAGCAGGATGTACTCAGACCAACTCTGGCGGCCAGCATCCTGAACACCCTGGCGTACAACCGGGGACACAACGATGGCGGTTTCCGGCTGTTCGAGTTGGGGCGCGCCTTCATCCCACAAGATACGGGCCTCCCTCAAGAGCGCGAGTTGGCGGCAGGCGTCATGTGCGGACCACGCTACGACGCAAACTGGTTGAGCGACTCGGACGCATTGGATTTCTACGATTTGTCCGGTGCCCTGGATACCGCCTTCACCCGCATGGGAATCACCGTCGCGTACCAGGCCTCCGATAGTTCACTATTCCACCCCGGCCGCTGCGCCGAAATCACCGTCCCCGGAGGAGAACCCGCGTCCATTGGCACGGTCGGCGAATTGCATCCCGACGTTTGCGACGCTTTCGACACCGGTCCCGACCCGGTCATCTACTTCGAGGTCAGGCTGCACGACCTGCTGGCTGCCACCAGGGACGACGGGTCAGCCGAAAACCGCTTCCAGTCTTTGTCGCGTTTTCCCGCCGCCAATCGCGACCTCGCGCTGGTGGTGCCCGATTCCGTCCCCGCCAATCAGGTGCAGCATTTGATTGAACGCGTACGCCTGGTGGAACGCGCCGAGCTTTTTGACGTCTACGCGGGCGAGAACCTGCCCGACGGCGCCCGTTCGCTGGCCTTCCGCATCAGATTCCGCGCCCCGGACCGGACGCTGACCAACGACGATGTGAACCGCGCCATCAATGGGTTGACTCGCGTGTTGGATCGCGAAGTCGGTGCGACTATCCGCGAATAAACGACGAATCCCGTCGCGGGTTGTGGTAAGATATCCGTTGCCTCATTTTATGAACGGCGGTCGCCGCATCATCAGTCTCAATCGAGCCTGGTTCGCGGGACGCCGCTTCCGGACGCTACTGCGATGACTACTCACCGGGAAACTCGGCGCCTCCACGCCCATGATGCTCATGGCGACGGAGACCACGAGAGCATTCATGACCACGGGTCCCATCACGGGCACGGTCATCATGGCGGACATCAACACGGCTCTCACGGCCACGAGGACATGCTGGAGGTCGAGGAGGCGTTATCGCGGATCATCGCCCACTTCGAACCCCTAGGCACAGTTGAACTGCCGGTTCTCGAATGCCTGGGGCTGGCGCTCGCTGAAGACATCACGTCGCCCCTGGCCCTGCCACCTCTGGCGAACTCGGCAATGGACGGATACGCGGTCCTCCACTCCGACATCGCGCAAGCCACCGAACAACGTCCCACATTATCCGTGATATCGGTGGTAGCTGCCGGCCAGGTTTCCACAGACACGGTTACTCCCGGGAAGGCCATCCGCATCATGACCGGCGCTCCCGTGCCCGACGGCGCGGACACCGTGGTTCCCTTCGAGGAAACCGACGAACTGGAACGGCGTGGTCGTGGCGAATCGCTGGATACCATCTCCATACACAAGACACTCCCCCTGGGCAGCAACGTGCGGCCGGCCGGCGAGGACGTATCGGTCGGCGAGTTGGTTCTGCCGGCGGGTACCATAGTGCGCCCTGCGGAAGCCGGCGTGATCGCCTCGTTGGGATTGACCACTGCCCGCGTCATCCGTCGCCCCACCGTCGCGGTCCTCTCCACCGGAGACGAACTCAGCGCCGCCGGCGAACCGCTGGCGCCCGGCCACATCTACGACAGCAACAGCAGCAGCGTCGCCGCCGCTGTGATCGCCGCCGGCGGACAGCCGCGCATGATCGGCATCGCCCGCGACACCCTCGAGGACCTGCACCGCTGTATCGACGAAGCCTCCGACGCCGACCTCCTGGTCACCTCCGCCGGTGTATCCAAGGGCGACTACGATATGGTCAAGGACGTGCTCGAGCAGCGGGGCGAAATGAACTTCTGGTCCGTGCGCATGCGTCCGGCCAAGCCGTTGGCGTTCGGACTCCTCCGGACCGCCAACGAACGCCCGCTGCCTCTTCTCGGCCTGCCTGGCAACCCGGTCAGCGCATTGCTCGCATTCGAAATGTTCGGGCGGCCCGCTATCCGAAGCATGTTGGGCAGGAGCGAACTGGCCCGCCCCGTTGTCGAGGGCGTGCTCACGGGCCCAATATTCAACAGCGACGGCCGCCGCGTTTACGCCCGGATTGAGGTCGAACGGCGCGACGGTACCTGGTTCGCCACCCCAACCGGCCCGCAGGGTTCGAACATCCTTACCTCCCTTTCGCGGGCGAATGGCCTGGCGATCTGCCCCGCCGACCTGCCCAGGAAGGAAGCCGGGCAGGCGGTCAAAATCTTGATGCTGGACTGGAACGAAGAGGTTGCCCAATGACGACACTAGCCGTAAATCCCCGTTTGGAAGGTCTCGAGTATCGTTTCAATCTCGACCGCCTGTATGAACTGAACCGGTCGCCCTTGCCGCTCCTCGCGTCCCGATTGACCTCGTCATGCCCTTCCCACGGGAAGACCCCGGCTGAGACAGACGATCCCAACGCCCTGCTCGAGGAAATCAAAACGCACTGCGCCGACGACCCCGATTTCATCCGTCAATCGATGCCGCTCCAGGAGATCGTATTCCGCACCATGCTCCTGGCCGACGACCAGACGATGACGTTGGGAGAAATCCATCGGGTGCTCACCGAGCAGTGGTCGTCGCCCATACGGCCCATAAGCGTCACCACCGCCGGTTTGGCTCGCATCCTGGACACCGACGTATTCTACGGATTCGACCTGATTTCAATACCAGAGCCTGAGGTCGTGGCGGCGGACCTGCCAATGCTCGCCGTCGGTGATGACGGCGAAGACATCCTGCTTCGCGAAATCCTGTCCGCCATCGACGACGATTCCGAAGACATCGAAGAGGACGAACTGTTCGAAGAGGAGGACGACGATCCTTACGAAGAAGACGAGGAGGCAGAAGACTGACCTGGTCTACAGCGCAAGAACCGAAGCTTATAAATAATAATTATCGCGTATTACGTAGGGAATCGTTGACTGAGTGTTGAGCCATCGGTAAAATAAGGCCACAACCTTAACGTTGCGCCTCGGCATCGTCCGAGTTGCAACATCCATCGAACAGCAGACGGAGGTGGCACCATAGCCAGGCAATACAGGGTCAACGAACAGATACGCGTCCCTCAGGTGAGGGTAATTGGAGAAGAAGGCGAGCAGCTTGGGGTAATGACAGTGTCCGACGCGCTCTCCCGAGCGCGTATGAACGACCTTGACCTGGTGGAGGTGGCGCCCAACGCGGACCCTCCCGTCGCCCGCCTCCTTGACTACGGAAAGCTCCGGTACCTCACGTCCAAAAAGGAACGCGAGACCCGCAAATCACAGAAGAGCAACGAGCTAAAGGAAGTCCGTTTCCGACCCAACATTGGCACCCACGACTTCGACGCAAAAATGCGCAAGGTCCGCCAGTTTATCGGCAACGGCGACAAGGTCAAACTCACGGTGCGATTCCGAGGACGTGAAGCCGTCCATCAGCAGAACGGCCTCTCCCTCCTCAAAAAAGTGGCGGAGCAAATGAAGGACGACATTCGGCTCGAGCAACAACCCTCCATGGAGGGCCGTGCCATGTCGATGGTTCTAATCCCCAGCCCAACCGTAGCGGCCCGCCCGGAACGCAGCGAAACTCAGGAACCAGCAACCGCTGAATAGGAAAATATGCCCAAACTGAAAACCCACAAAGGCGCCAAAGCGCGCATCCACGTCACCGGTTCCGGCAAACTCATGCGCCGCAAGCGCATGAGTAGTCATCTGAGGCGCAAAAAGCCCAAGAAGGTGACCAGGAAATTCGCCCAGAAAATGGCCTACGACAAGGCTGACGTCAAGCGTCTCGCCCGGTTGATACCCTACGACGCCTAAATATTGGAGAACCTTACACCGTGCCAAGAGTCAAGCGGGGCGTGACCAAACGCGCCCGACACAAGAAAATCCTGAAGGCCGCCAAGGGATACCGAGCATCATCAAGCCGCAACTATAAGTGGGCTAAAGAAGCGGTGATCCACGCGTGGAGCCACGCCTACCGCCACCGCCGGGAACGCAAGGGTGATTTCCGCCGCCTGTGGATCATCCGCATCGGCGCCGCCTGCCGCATGCACGGCACCACCTATAGCCAGTTCATGCATGGGCTGAAGGTCGCCGGCATCGAGATTGACCGCAAGATGCTCGCCGACATGGCCGTGCGCGATCCCGACGCGTTCGAGCGATTGGTCGCAGTAGCCAACGGTGCGGCCGCATCGGTGACGACCTCGTAACCAAAATAAGTTTACCGCGACCAATTGACGGTAGGGGCGAATAATAATTCGCCCCTATTGCATGACTAGCTCCCACTGAATCAGGCTGGTTTTCGCTCCATCGCAATCTTGCAGGGTGAGGTCGCGGCGCAGGTGGTTGCGCCCGCCCGCGGGTTCACCCGAACCCCCTGCAACCCCGAGGCAAAGCGCCGACCCGTCCTCGGCTGCCAAACGGATCCTACCGCCATCTTCCAGCCGGAATCGCTGCCATGATCCACCGGCATCGCACGGCGACACCATCACTTCTGAACCGTCCGCAGCTTGGATGGCGGTCAGGCATCTATCATGCTGAGTCAGCCGTATGCCGCCACCGTTGAGTTGGGAAAACAGCTGGTCATCCGACCCGGGTTTGCAGGTGTGCGCCTGCAATGGAGCGTCCAGCTGCAGGTTTGCTCCGAACCCCGCCACGTCGACGCAGTAACCCAGCGGATCGTCCAGGAAATCCACCAGCCGCAGCAACCCAGTTGCAGGGACCGGCGTATTGGCAGCCCGCAGGGTCGGTGTCGGTGGTGAGGACGTCTGCACTACCGTCGCATTCAGCGACTCCACAGCAACGGGCGTCGTCTCGGTTATCGGCTTGGTGGGCTGCTCAGGATCCGCGATGTCAGCGGTATTCGGCGTGTCGGAAGCGCAGCCAATCAGGCACGCTGCGACCATGATTCCCAGCAGCGCCAGCGGCCAGGTCGTCATTCGTGGAAGCGTTGCAATAGCCGCAAGAGAGCTTCGGAACCGAATTCCAACGCCGACACCGGCACGCGCTCGTTGGCGGCGTGGATGGTCTTTAGGAAATCAAAATCCGCCGGCAGGTTCATCGGCATCCAGCCGTAGGTCTGTATCCCCAGTTGCGCGAAGTGCCGCCCGTCGGTGCCCGCGGGCATGAGCATCGGCACCGACACCCCGTCCGGATCCTGCTCCGAGATAATATCGGACAGCGTGTCAAACAGGTCCAAGTTAAGGATCCATGGCTTGGGCTGGAAATTGACCGCACGGAATTCGATCGTCGGGCCGGCAATCTCCTGCAGTTCGCCCAGCAGATCCTCGGAATCGTAGCCGGGAAGCATCCGGCAGTCCAGATTGACGGTCACCTCGCTGGGGATCACGTTCGCCTTCTCGCCGCCGTTGATGATGGTGGCGTTGGCCGTGTGCCGGAAAAGCGGCTCCATCTCCTTGCCCACCGTCCCCATGCGCCGCAGCATGCTTCCGGTGAACGCAGGGTTCAACAGGAGTTTCAAAAACGCGCTGTCAGGCAGCGGCAAGCTGCCGGTCATCGCCTCGATCATCATCCGCGTCACGGGATGAATGTGGAATGGCAGGGCGGTGCGGTCCAGCTTGACCAGGAACTGCGCCATTAGGGTCGGCGCGGTGTCGTGGTGCACCAACGAGCCATGGCCGCCGGGTCCACGCGCGATGGCCTCCACCCGACAACCCTGCTTTTCCGCCACCTGCACCATGTAGAACTTGCGGCCCCGGTAGGTCTTGCTGAACCCTCCGAACTCGCCAACCGCGTACCGAGCCCCCTCGAACAACTCGGGATGGGTATTGGTGAGCCACGCGGCTCCGGTGTGCCCTCCCGCTTCCTCGTCGGAAACCAAGGCGAGAATCACGTCCCCGGGCAGATGGGTACCCTCGCGGTGGGCCCGGATGAAAGCGTCCATCATCATGGCGACGCCGCCTTTCATGTCCAGCGCGCCGCGGCCCCACACGTAGCCGTCCTGCAACCTGCCTTCGAACGGCGGCACGTCCCAGGGTTGCGCCGCCGTTGGCACCACGTCGATATGCCCGTAGAGCAGCAGTGGAGGGGCGTTTCCGGTTCCCCGCAGCCGGCTGATCACGTTGACCCGGTCCGGGTCATCGCCCATCAACTCCGCGGGTATGCCAGCATCGGCCAGAACGTCCCGGCAATAAACGGCGCACTCGCGCTCGTTCCCCGGAGGATTCGTCGTATCGAATCGGATCAGCGTCTGGAGAAACTCCGCCACGTGGAGTCGCTCTCCGACCGTTGATCGCGGAACCGTCATTACAGCGATCCGCTAGGTGCGGGACGATCCGGGCTCGGTGTCGTCTCCGGCATCGTCGCCGTCCGTCGCGTTCAGGTTGACATCCAGTCCCTGGAGGAATTCCTCGATGCTTGACGGCAGCGGAGTCGACGGTTCGGGGCCGCTGCCCTCGCCGTACTCGCTGTCGTACATTTCCTCGATGCGGGTGAGGGTATCCCCGCTGGGGATTTGACCATCGTTGTCGGTCAATTCGTCGTACTGCTTCTGTCCTCGATCAGTCTGGGCGATGTATTCGGGGAAGTTGTACAAACGACACAGCACGTCCATCATCCTTGCCGCTCCCCGATAGTCGTCGTCCAGGTTCAGGTACTGCGGCAAATGCACCACAAACGCCCGCGTTTCCAGGCCCATCTTGGTGGCCGTTTCGGTGATGGTGTAGGTGATCGTCGTCGGACCCTCGTAGTTGCTCGGCCTGGCATTCGCGATGTTGTAGTCCCGCTCCACGTTTTCCCCGGAACCCAAACCGGACACCACCAGCGGCCTCGTGTGGGGGACCATGTCGTACATGCCGCCGATCAGCGCATAGAGTTTCACCCCGAAATATTCGATGATCTCCAGCAGGGCGTCCGCATAATCTTCTCCGTAAAGGTGCGGTTCCAGCAGGTGCGCGGTCAGCAGATGCGGCCCATCCTCCGGGTTGGAGTAGCGGATGATTGTGTTGGGGATCGTGACTTCCCGATTCCCGCTGACCAGGTAAGACCGCGGACGATATCGCGTGAAATCGTAAAAGCGCCCGGGTCGGTGCAGACGTCCCAACTCCTTGCTCCGCAGGTGCCGTTCGATGCGCCCCAACGACAGGCTGCCGACGTTTCCAACGTCGATCCAGGGGCGCAAGACCACCAGCATGTGCGGGTCTTTCAGTTCAGGGATCGGTTCCGCTATGTCAAATTCGCCAATACGCATAAGTGGTGGGCAAGGTAACATCGGCGATATTTGGAGTCAAGAACATCCTCGCTTTCCACCTGGCCCTTCGATCGTCGTCCCACGGCAATGCAATCCGCCCATAGTAAGCCGGTCGAACCACAAACGAACGGTCCGCAAGGATACGCCCCGATTGTGGTCGTCCCCTTGTCCAGTGATAATCAACTCGCCCTGGGGCTTTCCACTCAGTAGCGCCGTGCCAGCCCACGGAAAGTGGTAATATCGTCGCCGATTGCCATTCTGACTGCCATACCCACTGCCATTGCTATCAACCTGGAAACTGCCAGATCTTTTTCACACCCCGCTGCAGTTGTCGCTTTCGATCAACGACACGCCCGTCAACCAATTGGATGAGGAATCAGATTCCCGCCGATCCCGCACCAGGTGAGCGTTATGCAGGACGCCCAATCATCTACTCCGGTTGACCGATCCCACCTGCCCCTGGGAGGCCGCACCATCATGCCCGGCCTGGCGTCGGGGCATGTCGTGTTTCACTGGGTGATCCAGAGCTTCATCGTCGTGCTGCCCGAAATCCAAGCCGCGTTCGGCCTCAGCGCGGTGGGCGTGGGCGGCCTGCTGTCGGCCCGCGAAGTGGCCGCCGGCATCGTCGCATTGCCCGGCGGCGTGGTCGTGGACATCGTCCGACGATTCTGGGGGTTGCTGCTGGCCGTGTGCCTCGCTGCGTGCGCTCTGGGATCCCTCGCCATCGGGATTTCGCCGATATACATACTCTTGCTGATTGGCATCGCCGTCGTGGCCGCGTCCCATTCCATCTGGCATTTGCCCGCATCCTCCTCGCTCTCCTATCACTTCGCCCAGCGGCGCGGTATGGCGCTGTCCGTCCACGGCGTGGGCGGCAGCATCGGCGACGTGGCCGGCCCCATCGCCACCGGAGCCTTGCTGCTGTTGCTGACCTGGCAGCAACTGCTCAGCGTGTACGCCGCGGTGCCCTTGGTCCTGGCCGTCCTGGCGATGTGGGCATTCCGAAACATAGGACGAGTCAGTGGCGAAGAGCAGTCCGACATCGACCTGGCCAGCCGTGTGCAGGCAACTCGCGAACTGCTCAAGAACCCGGCGCTTTGGGGATTGATGACGGTGCGCGGCCTCCGATCCATGGCCCTGGTCTCGCTGGTGACCATCCTGCCTCTTTACCTGGACAACGAGCTGGCTGTGAGCGTATGGAGCCGTGGATTCCACGTTGGCCTGCTGATCGCCGTGGGGCTGGTGGCCAAGACCGGTGCGGGCTACCTTTCCGACGGGTTCGGACGCAAACAGGTGCTGGTTCCGGGCCTGATCTGGTCCTGCATCATGGCGTTGGGCCTCGTTGTATTCGACGGCGGCATCATGTTCACCATCACCATCGCGCTGCTCGGGCTGTTCCTCTACCCCGACCAGCCAATCCTCACCGCGACGATATTCGACGTTGTGGGTCGCGAGGTCGCTTCCACCGGCTTGGGCGTGGTGGCATTCGCGGCTTTCCTGATGGCGGCGGTGGCTGCCCCGATCGCCGGGGCGCTCTACGATTCGGGTGGGTTCTCGGCGGCCATGTATTTCATCGCCGCGCTGTTCGCAGTGTCCGCGGTGATATTCCTTGTGCTGCCGGTCGCCAACCGCGCCCCGGACCCGGACGCTGCCTGATCCAACCAACGCCGCGCTCACACCATCCGGACCGCAAGAAGTCCCGGCTCTTCCTCGAGTCCGGGGCTCTCGCTGATCGTGGCGTGGCGTCGTCAGCAGTTGCCCATCTCGGTTAGCCGTCCCTCCAACCAGGCGACGGCCCCGCCTTTGACCGTGGCATAGGTGTCCAGCCGGAGCGAACCGTCAACGTTGTGCCCGGCCATGTCGTGCCACACAAACCGTCCCTGTCGTTGCTCCCACACGGCGGCGTCGCCTTCCATGCCAACACCCAGCGACCCGATGCTGTCCTGCAGTCCCAGCACCTTGGCTGGCCGGCTGGTACTGGCCTCGACCGCGTCCGAGAGCGTCATGCCCATGGCGTGGAACTTGCTGACCAGGTCGTTCATCAGGTACACGATCCGGCCCGGCGGCGCAATGTGGATATCGGTGCTTATGGTGTCGGGCACCATCCCCTGGTCCATCGCCGCCTTGACCACCTCGACGTCGCAGTGGACGCCGGCGTGGGCAACGTCCATGATCACGCCCCGGTCTGCGGCCGCCCGCACCTCGGGTCGAATCTTGCCGCCGTTGTCCAGGATGTTCTCGGGCAGTCCGTTGAACGCGTGCGTGGAAATGTCCCCCGGGCCCAGGTGCTCCAGCACATCGGGCAGCGGTATCGGCGTGCCGCTGACGTGTACCATCAACCGGACGCCCGCCTCCGTCGCCGCCTCTTTGGCTTTGGCCATCGCTTCGTGAGCGTTCCAGCGGGCCACGGCGTCGTAATGCATCCGTACCTTGACCCCGAATATGAAGCCCGGGTTTTCCTTGATCGCCTGCACCGTTTGGCCCACGTCGATGATGCGCATGTCGTGCAGGCCGCCGCCCAGGGCGCGGTTCGCCGCCAGTCCGACGCCGCCAATATGCAGGAACGCGATCAGCCGGGTGCGGTGCGCCGGGAATACATAGTCGCGCATCGCGCCGTAGTTGAGGAATCCCGCGCTGCCGGCGTCAACCCCGGTGGTAACGCCGCTGCCCAGGCACGTCTGGTCCGCGTGCACTGCGCTCCCGCTGCCGCCGTGGTAAAAATGCCCGTGGAGGTCAATCAACCCCGGCGTAATCAGCTTCCCCGTCACATCAATTGATTGCGTCGCCATTGAAGGATCGATGCTGCCGGCCACCGCGGCGACCTTGCCGTCCTTGAATGCGACGTCCCGTGGTTCGTTGTTTATGCCCATGCCGGGATCCAGCAGGTTTCCGCCCGTCAGCGCCAGGTCATACAAAGCCGTCGTCATTGGAGACAATTCCCTCCGGTCCGAATATGGCGGTCGATGCCGTCTTTCACAAAAAAAGGGGCGACCGTTCAGTCGCCCCTACAATACCGAAACCGTTACCAGCAGGCAATCACTCCTCATCCCAATAGTAGTCCTCGGTGGTCAGGTTCTCCTGCCACCACCGCCGCAAGCGCGGCAGCACCAGTTCCTTGGGTTTGCGAAAGTCCGTTTCCACAAAGTCCAGGGAATCCGGCAGAGGACGAGCTTCCCACTTCTGGATTGCCTCCAGGACAAAACGCCGCACCATCTCCGGAGAGCGCGCTTCCAGGCGGCCCAACTGGTATGCCAGCGTCACCGCCATCTGCATCTGGCAGATCAGCGCGTGAGCGTCCTCCTCGCGCAGGTTCTCGGGCATCGCGCCGGATTGGTCGATAAAATCATCCAGTACTTGCCCAATGATCAACGGCGGATCGTTTTCGTCCTGCTCGGGCAAGAATTCGGTCAACCGGTCCGTCAGATCCGCCACGCCGTCCTCCGGCAGCGCGAACTGCGCCCATTGGTCGTCGCCGGATTCGGGGAGGGGGCTATGCTGATCGTCGCTCATGATGGGACTCTCAAGGGCTGATTTGGCCTACCGGAAGATCGATGCCCAGGCTCCGAGCCTCGGTCGGCGAGGATTGCCGATCCACGCAAACAATTGTATCACGAGGCTCCCCAATCCCGTCGTTGGACAGGCATCCAGCCGCCGGTTCCGCCGCTCTCAGCCCCCGCCATTCGCCGGACGCTCCAAACCAGGATTCCGTACCAAATGCCCCCGTTGCTGCTTGTATCGCCATATTGCGTATAATCCTCCGGCGAGGTTGCAAAGCCGCCATGCCTACGAACCCACTGTCTGACATCACCGTCTCCGTACAGGCCGTCCTGGTCGACGGAGAGGCGGACGTGCCGCCGGCCGATTGGTGCGCCGCAGCTATCCGGCATGGTTTGGCCCAGGTGCTCGCGCCCCAAACTATTGGCCAGGTCAGCCTCCTGATCACCGACGACGAGACCGTCCGCGACTTGAACCGGGAGTACCGCGGCCTCGACCAGACCACCGATGTCCTGTCGTTCTCGGCCCAACACTCAGGCCACTGGGAAGGTACGGTTAACCCGGAAATTTCCGAACCCGACTGGCCCTCGGATTGGCCTTTGCCCGACGACGAGCCGCCGCCTCTCGGCGATATCGTGGTCTCCCTGCCCCAGGCCAAGCGCCAGGCTTTTCAACAGGGCATCCCCCTGCGGCGCGAACTCGCCCTCCTGCTCGTTCACGGCGCGTTACACCTCATGGGCCACGACCATTACGAAGACAATGAACGCCAGGCGATGCAGGATCTCGAACGCGCCGCGCTGGACGCCATCTTCGGCACGCCGGGGAATTAACCCATGCAGATGCCCCCTCACGAGTTCGAGCAGCACGTCCTGGCAGCCTACCAGCGGTTGCCCTCAAGCGCCCAGACCGCCCTGGACGACGGCAACATCGACATCGTGGTGGAGGACTGGCCCGGTCCCGAAGCCGAGGGCGCATTTGATCCCGACCACGGGGACGGGACCCTGCTGGGCCTCTACGTCGGGGTCCCGCTCATCGACCGATACGGCGGCGAACCGATCCTGCCGGACTGCATCTACATCTACCGACGCCCGATCCTGGAGGTTTGCGATTCATACGACACGGTGGTGGAGGAGATTCGCATCACATTGCTTCACGAAATTGGGCATTACCTCGGCCTGGGAGAGCAAGATCTGGAACGTCTCGGTTATGCGTGAACTGCCGGGACCATCATGGACCGCTCGCGTCGCCTGGTTCGTAGGCTCTGGATTCGGTTGCGGATTATCACCGCTCGCTCCCGGATCCGTGGGCTCGCTGGCAGCCGTCGCGATACTCTACCTTGTGTCGGCAGCCCTGCCGGATAGCCGGTTTCTCTGGCAGGATACCGCGCTGGCGGCCGTGCTATCCCTGCTGGGTCTCCCGGTCGGCATCTGGGCCACCGGCCGAATGTCCACTGAGCAACACCCCGACCCCGGCAGCGCGACCTGGGACGAGTTCGTCGGCATGTGGCTGACCTGCCTGTTCGTCCCTGTCCACTCGCTGGTCTGGCTGGCCGCCGCGTTCGTAGTTTTCCGGGCGTTCGACGTGGTGAAGCCATGGCCCTGCCGCCGGCTGGAACTGCTGCCAGCCGGCTGGGGCATCATGCTGGACGACGTGGGCGCGGGAATCTGGGGCGCGCTGGTGATGCTCTCCGGCATCCTGATCTGGCGGCTGATCGAACCCGTCGCGCCAGGCCCACTCCAAACCCTGCTGGCGTACTAACCGGGGACGCCAACGCGCTCCCGGATTGCCTTCAGGATGTCAACATTGGGTTTGTCCGGGCCCCGGCTGTCCTCACCGAACCCGGGAACCTCCAGGAAAAACGGCACGTCAGCGAACGCCGGATGGGACATTATGTTCGTGAACCCCTCCTCGCCGATCAACCCCTCGCCAATGTTGTCGTGGCGGTCGACCCCGGATCCGCATGGCCGCTTGGAATCGTTGGCGTGCACCGCGGTCAGACGATCCATTCCGATGTCCCGGTCGAACTCATCGATCATCCCGGCCACGCCCTCGGGGTTGGTCAGGTCGTAGCCCGCCGCGAACGCGTGCTGCGTGTCCAGGCAGATCCCCAGCCGTTCGCTGTCCACCGCACGCAGGACATCTCCCAACTCGCTGAACTTGGCGCCGATGTGCTGGCCCATGCCGGCCATGTTCTCCAGGCACAGGATCGGTCCTTCCGGCGTCTGATCAAGAACGCGGTTGATGCTCTCCACCACCTGCGGAAAGACACCGTCGTAGCCCGCGCCGCCATGACTGCCCGGATGGAATATGACGCCGCCGGCGCCGATCTGGTCCGCCAGTTGCATGTACTGCACCAGCGAGGTGACCGATTTCTCAACGTTTTCCGGGTTGGGGTTGCCCAGGTTGATCAGGTAGATGGCATGCAGGAATGGTGGCGCAAGGCCCGCCTCCGCGTTCTTCTCCTTGAAACCGTCCGCCTGCGCATCGGTGAGCGGCTTGAAACGCCACGAGCGCGTCGATGAGCCAAATATCTGGACCCCCTCCGCGCCGATTTCGACGGCCCGGTCGACGGCGTTGCCAATTCCTCCGGCCGCGGATACATGAGCCCCGATGATCATTTTGTTTTCCTCGCTGAAGTTGGTACTGTTCACCGTAACACTATCACAACCCGCTCGCTCGAATGTCCGTCATGTCCGTCTCGTTCCCTGAAATCTCGCCCACCATGTCCGCTCTCACGCTGGTCGAGCCCGGGCCGACTCCTCGGCTCACTATGACCCACCGGCCCACGCCGACACCCGGCCCCGGCGAGGTCCTGCTGCGCGTCGATGCCTGCGGGTTCTGCCACCACGACCTGTTGGTGATCAGCGGAGTCCTCCGCCGTGGCGTCGCCGCCGGAGTCACCCTCGGCCACGAAATCACGGGCACGGTTGTGGCAACGGCGCCGGATGTTGACGGCGTCGAGCCAGGTGGTCGGGTGGTCAGTTTGTTGACCGCCGCCTGTGGCCGGTGCGAACGCTGCCTTGCCGGTAACGAGCACCGCTGCCTCCACGGGGCCGGCGTCGGGCACGGCCGTGACGGCGGGTTCGCGGATTACGTTGCGTTGCCGGCCTCGGCGTTGGTTCCGGTCCCGGATGCCATCCCACCTGAACAGGCGGCGCTGCTGGCCTGCCCTGCGGGAGTCGCCATGAGCGCGGTGTCGGCAGCAAGCATCGCGCCAACGGATACCGTGGTGGTCACCGGCGCCGGCGGCGGTTTGGGCGCTCATGCCGTGCAGTTCGCCGCCACTCAGGGAGCCCAGGTGATAGCCGTTACCACCTCACCCGACAAGATCTCCGGTCTGGAATCCCTGGGCGCCTCCGTGGTGATTGACGCCAACGACGGCCCCGATTTCTCGGAAATCGTGATGGCGCTGACCGACGACGCCGGCGCCGATGCCCTGATCGACACTGTCGGCCCGCCCCTGTGGCCGACCACCCTGCGTTGCCTGGCCCAATACGGGCGCATGGCTCTCCTCGGCGACGTCACCGGCGAAGCCGTCCCGCTCCGTCTCGCAGAGGTGATTTTCCGCGACGCTCACATCCTCGGGGTGTCCGGCGCATCGCGTTCCACCCTGCAACAGACGGTCGACATGGCCGCCACCGGTCAGATCCGACCGGTGGTTTCCGACACGCTGCCGCTCACGCCCGAGGGCATCTACGAAGCAATTCGCCTGGTGTCGGGACGACGGCCGCTGGGCCGCGTGGTGCTTACGCCGTAGCCTGGCGTCGACCCAGCGTGAAGATGCGCCCGAACTCCCTGCGCTCCCAGATCACCAGGAACTGCGCCGCGATGAATATGGAACTGTAGGTTCCTATCACCACGCCGATCGCTACCACCAGCAGCAACTCCCGGATCGCATCGCCGCCAATCAACAGCATCGCCATCAGCACCAGCAGCGTGGTGAAGCTGGTGTTAATCGACCGCCCCACGCTTTCGATGATGCTCAGGTTCACGGTGTCTTCCAGCCGACGGTCGGGCACGCGGATCGTATTCTCACGGATGCGGTCAAACACCACGATGGTGTCGTTCACCGAATAACCCGCCACCGTCAGGATGCCCACGATGAACATGGAGTTGACCTCCATGCCCAGCACCCGGCCCAGGATGGAAAATACTCCCAGCACGATGATCGTGTCGTGGGCCAGGGTCACCACCGCTGCCACGCCATAACGGTACGCCCGCGGCACCCGCCGGAATGCGTACCAGATGTATGCCAGGATAAACACCGACGCCACCAGCAGAGCGAGGAACGTGTTGCGTACCGTTTCCTGCGCGATGATCGGTGATACCGTGTCCACGCCGGACCCGGCAATCGGACCTACGGTCTCCTCCAGCGCATCCTGGATTGTCTGCCTTTCCGACGCCTGGTTCCCGGATGCCTCCTCCAGTACCCGCGTGCGGATCAAAACGGAATCGTCGCCCACCGCTTGCACCAGCGCATTCGGGTGTCCCATCCGGGACAGGACGCCCCTGACGTCAGCCGGTTGCACCGGTTCCTCGAACGCGACGGTCAGCACCGATCCGCTCGTGAAGTCGATGCCCGGTTTCAGCCCTGATCCGCCGCTGGCCCAGCCCGGCGGCGCGATCATTGAAAGCACGCCCGGGATGATCAGAACGGCCGATAGAATGAAGTACCAGCCCCGTTTGCCGACTATGTTGAACATTTGCTAACGGCCTCCCTGGGCTGAACGGGGTTGTTGTCCCGAAGCGCGGGGTTGGACCTTTTCGGGCGTGAACAGGTTCGCCATGCGCCCCATCCCCATCGCCTGCATTGCCTGCAGCAGGTTGCGGCTCACCAGGACCGCCGTGAACATGCTCACCATCACTCCCACCAGCAGGGTCAGCGCGAACCCGTTGACCAGTCCGCCACCCAGGCGATTGCCAAACCACAACAGCACCACGCACGTTATCAGCGTGCTCACGTTGCCGTCCCTGATGGCCGGCCACGCCCGGTTGAATCCTACCTCCATGGCCGATCCCAGGCTGCGACCCAACCGTATCTCCTCTTTGATTCGCTCGAATATCAGGATGTTCGCGTCCACCGCCAGACCGATCGACAGGATGAATCCCCCGATGTGCGGCAGTGTCAGTGTGATTGGCACCAGCTTGAATATCGCCAGCGTCACCACCGCGTAGCAAATCAACGCCACTGCGGCCACAATGCCCGCAGCCCGGTAGTAAGCAATGATGAACAGCAACACCAGACCCAGGCCCACGAACCCGGCCATCAGGCTGCGCCGCAGCGACTCTGCGCCGAGCAGCGCGTCGACCTCCGACTCCTGGATCAATTCGAGCGGCACCGGCAAGCGACCGGATTTCAACTGTACGGACAGCCGGCGGGCGCTCTCCCGGTTGAAGTTGCCGGAAATCTGGCTGCGTCCGTCGCGAATATGGGCGCGGGCCACCGGCGCGATCAGCTGCTCTCCGTCCAGGATCACCGCGATGACCTCGTCTGAATCCGGATTGGTCTGCACGTTGATGTCGCCGGTCATCTGGCCGAATATGTCCGCGCCACGGCCGTCGAACTGGATATTGACCACCCACTCGCCGGTGACCGAATCCGTGCTCGCGTAGGCGTCCACCAGGTCGTCGCCGGTCAACCCGATGTCGCTGTCGATGAATGGTGGTACGCAGCCCAGGCCAACCACCGGACCGGCGCATTGGCGGCGCAGGAATTCCAGTTGCGCCGTCTCGCCGATCAGCCTCTTGGCATCATCAATGCCGCCGGTCACCTGGTACAACTCAATCGTCCCGACTTCGGCCGCCAGCACCGATTCCAGTTGCCCTCGTTGTTCAATGCTCAAAGTGTTCGAGGTGGTGACCCTGTATTCGTTGTTGCCCCGGCTCAGCACTTCGGTATCGCCGTATCCACGGCTATCCACCACACTGCCCAATTTCTCCACGTCCGCGGCATCGCTGAATCGAACGGTAATCACCGATCCGCTCGCGCCGGGCAACTGCACGATGATCCGGTCGTCGCCGAACTGCTGGACGATGGGTTCTTCTGTTCCGTAGAGGTTGACGCGCCGGCTGATGATGTCCAGGACGCCTTCCATCTGATCCGCCGTCGGGGGAGCCAGATCGCTGTTCACAAACTCCGTCGGCTCACCGATGTTGTTGACCAGAGCCAGCCGCACCGTCTCCCGTTCCTCCGGGGCCAGGTACCTGCCCGCTATCACAAACGACAAACCGCCGTCGACTTGGGACACCGTCGCCTCGTAGTCGGCCTCAGCCAGCGCTTCCTGCACGGCGGCAGAGTCCGTATCAACATCGTCCGGGAATGTGACCGCCAGCGTGCTGCCCGTTTCCGCCTGGTACACCAGGTGCGCGCCGCCCTGCAGGTCCAGGCCCAGTTTTAGACCCAATGGCCCGCTTTCGGCGCGGTCCAGGCGTGGGACGCCGGGTATCCCAATGTGGATTTCAGGTAGTGCGAGGGAAACGGCCGATACAGCTAGTACGGTCAGTATCAGGAGGGTCAAAAAAATGGTGCGGCGTCGCATATCGCGTGATCAAACCTCGGATGCGTTATCTTCCAGCAATCGCGCCGCCAGAGACAGTGCTTCTTCCCGACTGGAAATCTCGCCCACCGCCTGGGCTTCGCGCAACCTATCCAGCAGCGCTCCGATGCGTGGGCCGGGTGGCAACTTCAATGTATCCATCAAGTCGTGGCCATTCACTAATGCGCGGGGGCCTTCCTCCCGGGCTGGAGGCGTGGCTCCCGCTTCAAGAACAGTCGCAATCATTCTAGCATAGTTATTCCAGCGCTCCGGAGACAACTCCGGCCCGCGCGCCGCCAGGAAGTCCGCCATTGCCAGGTACAGCGTATCCACCGCCGCGTCTCCCACGTCGCGGTAATACCGGTAGATCGCCCGCGCCGACGGCATGCTGTCTCGTTCCCGGAGTTGGCTGGGTCTCAGGTGGTGCAGCACCATCGTCGATACCAGGTCCGTGGTGCGTCGCGCCATCCGCAGCGCTGGCAGGCGAGACTGCACCATTTCGGCCCCCTGCTCGCTGTGCCCCAGGAACCTGATCCGGCCGTTTTGGTCCGGCCCCTTGGTCTGCGGCTTCGCGATGTCATGGAGCAACGCGGCCAGCTTCAGAACGGTGCGACGGTTGTGCCCGTCTCCGACCATCTCCGCAAAGTGCGCGTCCTCATTCGCCGTCCACGGGGCCATCGTGTAGATGGCGTTGTTGCGGTGGCCTGCCGTAACCTCCTCCGCGTATTCGACGCAATGCAGCAGATGCCCCCAGACGTCCCAATAGTGATGCGCACGGGGCTGGTCGCAATCTCGCGTGGCCTCCAGTTCCGGAATCACGCGGCAGAGCAGGTCGAGGCGGTCCAGCCCCTCCAATTGCACCCTGGCTCCGTTAGCCTCCAGTATCGCCATGAATTCGTCGCGCACCCGTTCGGCCGACACCCGATCCAGCAGGTGGGCGTCCCGGCGAATGGCGCGCGCAGTATTCGGCTCCATGCGAAATCCCAGCCGGCTCGCCAGGCGCACGCCTCGCAGCATCCGACCCGGGTCCTCCTGGAACACTTCGTCGCTGGTCGCCCGCAGCACGCCTCGCACCAGGTCACCCTTGCCGTCCAGCGGGTCCACAATGGAATCGAACCGCTCATCGGTGTCCCAGCAGCGCAACGGAAATGCCATCGCATCCACGGTGAAATCGCGGGCCCCCAAGTTGTCTTCCAGGGAACCGTGGTGGCCGTTTATGTCAATGATGAACGGGCGCCCGCCGTCCACTTCGGGGGGCAAGGCAACCCGTGTGATATTCCACGCGTCCACCACCACCGGAGTCCCGCCCAAGAAATCGGCGACCGCGCGCCCAATGGGTTCCGCGTCCCCGCGCACCACCAGATCGATGTCGTGAATTTCGCGCCCGCGGATGGCATCGCGCACGGCGCCGCCGACCACCCAAACGTAGTTGTCGTCCCGGGCAGCGAAAAACCCGCCCAGCCGGGTGAGCAGGCCGTCAGCGTCCATATCAGTCGGCGGCGTTTGCGTCTTCGTTCCGCGCGGAAGCCGGCCGGCCGTTGGTGGGATCAAACTGCGGCACCGGTGGCGCGTTGTTCATCCGGCGTGCCGCGTTCTCCAACTCCACAGCGTCGGGTTCGCCCGTCGGGATGTACTCGACGTCGCCCTCTTCGGTCACGTGTATGCGGAAAAACTGGTCGTGGGCGATCAGGTGGTCGATGTAAAGAATCCCGTTCAGGTGATCGGTCTCGTGCTCTATCGCCTGCGCCAGGATGCAGTCCGCCTTGAGGCGCAACTGTTTGCCGGTCAGGTCCTGGTAGCGCAGCCGGATGCGCACCGAGCGGTTCACCATCCCCCGGTAACCCGGCAGGCTCAGGCAGCCCTCCTCGACCTCGCGCTCACCCTCGCGTCGTATGATTTCTGGGTTCACCATGATCAGCGGTTCTTCCCAGTCCTCGGGCTGGACCACGCACATCCGCTGCAGCACGCCCACCTGGTTGGCCGCCAACCCGACGCCGCGTTCCGCCTCCATGGTCTCCACCATGTCGGCCGCCAGCTTTGCCAGCTTGTCGTCGAACCGCGTTACCTTGATGGCTCGCTGACGGAGAATCGGATCGGGAAATTTTCGTACTTCCAATATGGCCACTGCAGCACCCCGAATGCGGGAACGACGTAACGACGACGTTGCGAAATTCGTAACGAAAGTTGGGAAATTATATGCTTGGGCTCCGAACGGTGTAAAGCAACGCTAACCACTTTGAACGCCATGCAAGGTTTGGAGCGTCCCGGCCGTTCGGCGCGAATGTCTGCATGCTACAGACCGGTTATCTCGCCGTCCGGTGTAACGTCCATATCCATCGCCCTCGGACGCGTCGGCAGTCCCGGCAACGTCTCGATCCGGCCGGCCAGCGCGTACAGGAACCCTGCTCCCACCGACGCCCGAAGGTCCGATATTGGGAACGTGTACCCCGACGGACTGCCTCGCAGCGTCGGGTCGTGCGACACCGAAAGGTGCGTCTTGGCCATGCAGATGGGCAGGTCTCCCCAACCCTGTTCGGTGAAGAACCGCGCCCGACGCCGGGCCTCCGCGGACCAACTCACCGATCCCGCTCCGTACACCCGCTTCGCCAACGCCAGTGTTTTCTCCTCGATCGTGCCTTCCAACTCGTAGGCGTAATCGATTCGTCCGGGCGCGGCATCCGCGTCGCCGGTGGCACGAGCGACCGCCTCGGCCAGGGCCATGCCGCCCTCGCCGCCGTCGGTGAAGCCCGCGTATTCCGCCGTAGCATACGCGCCGGCATCCATGGCAATCTCGGCAGCGGCCTCCAGTTCCTCCGCGCTGTCGCCGGGGAAACGGTTCAGCGCCACCACGCACGGCAGTCCGAACGCCCGCACGTTGTTGATGTGGTGGACCATGTTGGCTGCTCCGGCCTTCATGGCTTCCAGATCGGGCTCGCCCAGTCGGCGCCGGGTCGCACCGCCGTGCCAGCGCATCGCCCTCACCGACGACACGAGCACCGCCGCGCTCACCGGCAAACCGCTCTGTCGGGTCTTGATGTGCATGAATTTCTCAAACCCAAGGTCGGAGCCGAACCCCGCCTCGGTGATGATATGGTCGGCGTACCCCATGGACAGGCGGTCCGCGATGATGGAACTGCAGCCATGAGCGATGTTGCCGAAAGGCCCGGCGTGAACAATCGCGGGTTGACCCTCCAGCGTCTGCACCAGGTTGGGCATGATGGTATGACGCATCACGGCCATCAACGAGCCCTCAAAGCCCAGGTCGCCCACCGACACCGGCGCGCCGCTCCGGTTGGTCCCTACCACCATGCGGGAAAGCCGGGCGCGCAGGTCATCGAGATCCGCCGTCAGCGCCAAGATCGCCATGATCTCCGACGCCGTGATGAAATCAAACCGGGTTTCCCGCAACGGGCTGTTGGCGCTGCCTCCCAGGCCGGCGGTGATTTGCCGCAGCGCCCGGTCCGATGCGTCCGTCACCCGCGACCAGGTCACGCCTTCGGGCGCCATGTCGTTGGCGTTGTCCCGGTACACCGCGTTCTCAACCAAAGCCGCCAGCAGGTTGTGCGTGGAACCCACCGCGTGGGCGTCTCCGGTGAAGTGGATGTTGATCTCATCCTCCGGGACGATTCGCGCTTTCCCGCCGCCGGTTCCGCCGCCTTTGATCCCGAAAATCGGTCCGAGGGCGGGTTCCCTCAGGTTCGCCACCGGCTTGTAGCCCAGCCTGCCCAATCCGTCGGTCAAACCAATGGACGTCGTGGTCTTGCCTTCTCCGGCGGGCGTGGGCGTGATCCCGGTGACCACAACCAACTTACCCTGTGGAGCATCGGGTTTGATGGCGTCAAGGCTGATCTTCGCCTTGTACCGCCCGAACGGAATCAGGTGCTCCCCGTCAATTCCCAGACGCTCTGCCACCGCGTAGATCGGGTCCATTCTTCCCCCAGTGTCTCTGTAATGGTCCATTCGATTATAAAGCACGTTCAAGGCATGGACAGCGCGGCGCGAGTCGGTCCGGCCCCACCTAGTCCAGCCGCACCGGATCAATCACCACTCGGCAGTTGCGCGGCACGGGTTCGACGCCCAGGAACTCCCACAGCCGTCTGCCTCGCAACAGTAGCCTCCACCGATACCTGCCCCTCACTCGCTCCGGTTGGCACGGGGTCGGCCCGATCACCTCAATGTCGCTGTGCCCTTGCCTCGCCGCTCTCGCGTGCAACCGCCCTGCCAACTCCTCCAGGGTCTGCTGAACTGCTCGGACGCTCAGGTCGGCGCACACGATCTGGGCCAGGCGGTCGAACGGCGGGTTGCCGTGCTGCTGCCTCGTTTCGATTTCCGTTTGGTAGAACGTTTCGTAATCCTGCGCCGCCGCTGCCGAGATCGCATAGTGGTCCGGCTGGTAGGTTTGAATAACTGCCCGACCCGGATGACGGCCGCGTCCGGAACGCCCGCATACCTGGCACAGCAGCGCGAAAGCCCGCTCCCCGGCCCGAAAATCAGGCAGATTCAACCCGAGGTCCGCGAGGAGCACCGCCGAAAGCGTTACATTCGGCAGATCCAGACCGCGGGCAACCATTTGCGTGCCCACCAGCATCTGCGCCTCCCCGCTCGACAGACGGTCCATCGCTCGTTCCAACTCGGCCGGATTCCGCACCACGTCCGAATCCCACCGTTCGATTCCCACGCCGGGGTAACGGCGTTGCAGTTCGGCCTCCACCGCCTCGGTGCCGGCGCCCATCTCCCGGATGCGCCCGCCGCGACATTGCGGGCACGCCCGGGGCAGCCGGCGCGAGTGGTTGCAGTAGTGGCACAGCAAACGCCTGGTCTCGGCGTGGTAAGCGTAGGCCACCGAGCATCGGCTGCAGGTCACCACACACCCGCACTCGCGGCACTGCATGAACGCCGCGCTGCCCCTGCGGTTCAGGAACAATATCGCCTGCTGGTCCGCCGCGATGGTAGCGTCCATGGCAACCTGCAACGCCCGACTGAACACACTCCGGTTGCCTTCCCGCAGTTCCTGCCGCATATCTACGATCCGAGCGTCGGCCAGCGGCGTGGGCAACCCATCTGGTCCCGGCACTCGGTCCGGCAAACTCAGCAATTGGTGCCGACCGCGTCGCGCATCGTGATAGGTGCCCACATCCGGCGTCGCCGATCCCATCACGACCACCGCTCCGCTCCGGCGGGCCAGCGCCAGCGCCGCGTCGCGGGCATGGTGATACGGCGGAAATTCCTCCTGCTTATAGGCCGGTTCGTGCTCCTCGTCCACTATGATCAAGCCCAGGTTGAACGTCGGCGCGAACAGCGCGCTCCGTGGGCCCACCACGACGTCCGACAACCCGTCGCGTATGTGCCACCACTGGTCGAATCGTTCGCGGTCAGTGAGCCGGTGGTGCAGCACCGAGGTCCGCCCGGGAAACCGTTCGTTCACCAATCCCACGGTCTGGGGCGTCAGCGCAATCTCCGGCACCAGGTAAATCGCCTGTTTGCCCAATCCAACGGCGTGGTCAATCGCCCGTAGATACACCTCGGTTTTCCCGCTGCCCGTAACGCCGTGCAGCAGCAAGCTGCGCGGCATCACGCCGGGATCGTCCAGCGACCCGGTAATCCGCGCCACCGCTTGTTCCTGCGCCGCCGTCAGCGATGCGGGCGGCGGCGCGGTTGGAGTCGTGCCCGCCGGTATCTCGGGTCTTTGCCGCCGCCACTCCTCGGCAATCAGGCCCCGTGCGAGCAGAGCGTCCGCAACCTGCCCAACATTTGTGGCATCGTATGGCGATTGAGACTCTCGAACCGCCGCCAGCAGCGCCGCTTGTCGAGTGGCCCGCGCCGGTACCTCCGCAGCAACATCCGTTCTCACGGGTTCCCGATCACTCGGAATCAAGGTTCTCTGGTAACCGTGCGTGCGTGGCCTCGGCAGGCTGACCCGCTTCCTGATCATCCCCCGGTCAACCAACCGCTGTAGTTCCCGATTGGCGACGTTCGGCCGGCCGGCGTCTATTCGCTTCAGGAAATCTCCCTCATCCCACGGAACCCTTGCGGCCGACAATTCTACCCACGCCTCTCGCGTGGTCTCCCGGAACGACGCCAGGTTGGCGTCATCGTCCGGCCCCGACACCGCCGTCAGCCTCGAACGTTGATGAGCCCGAAAGCCCGGCGGCAGCATCGGCGCCAACGCCTCGAATGGTGAGCACAGGTAGGTTTGGCCCACCCATTCCGCCAACTCCAGCCCCAACGATCCGATCAGCGGCGACGGCTCAACCGGATGCAGGATGTCCCTTGTTTCCTCCTCGGACACCGCCGACGCGTCCGACAGGCTGATGACAACGCCCTGCACGTAGTTGCGGCCAAACTGCACCCAGACCAGTTGACCCGGCTCCACGGCGAGGTGGCGCGGCACCCGGTACGAAAAGGTCTTGCCCGCCGGAATCCAGTCGGCGTCTATGGCTACGTCCGCGTAGTTCACGGTTCAATCCCAACCACGCTTGAGGGTTGCACCGCCAGAATAAACGAAACCGCCGCAACCGTGCCAGATGGGCACGGGCGGCGGCGTTCGGCGCGATTGCCCGACTTGCCGGTTGCGGCCGGAATTACCGGGGGCGGTAGGTCGTGCGCTCCTTGATGCGGGCGGCGCGACCCTGTCGTCCTCGCAGATAGTACAACTTGGCTCTACGCACCTTGCCCTGCCTGGTCACTTCCAGAGACTCAATCAAGGGTGAGTGGAGCGGAAACACGCGCTCGATCCCGATGCCGGCCGTGATGCGCCGCACCGTGAAGTTCGCCGCCGGCCCCTTGCCGTGCGTCCGACGGATGCACACGCCCTGGAAGGCCTGCACACGCTCGCGAGCGCCCTCCCGGATGCGGAAGTTCACGCGCACCGTGTCGCCGGGCCCGAAGTCCGGGATGTTCTCGTTAGTCTCAAAAGAGACCAGTTCAGATGCTTTCATGGTAATTCTTCACACTACGCCCACGGCGCATTCTCTATGGTTGACAACGGCCCACGATTATAGCACAGCGGGCACCTGACCGTTGTCGTGCCCGCCGACTCAACTCACGGCCGTCCGATTACGTGCCCGCGCCAACGCAGTCCGCTCATGGCGAGCCGGTCAAACCACGAGCGGACGCCGTTTTCAGAAACGTACTGCGCTACGCATGTTCCCAGTTTCGTGACAACCGAAGACACTGCGACCCTACTGCCGCACGTACTTGTCCACCCGCTCCTGCGCACCCAGCGCCATGTAGATGTTGCCCTCGGCGTCCACCCAGCTTCCGTGCGCCGACTCCGAGTCCCAGCGCGCCAGCACGTTGCCGTCGGGATCCATGATGCTAACCCGCGGCGACATCCCGTTGGCGCCGCCCTCGCTGATCACCAGCGAACCCTCGCTGTCGATCGAAATGTCCAGCGGCCGGCGCATGTCCTCCCACATGGTGATGTGCTCGCCATCGGGAGAGTAGATTTGCATCCGGTTGTTCTCCCGGTCGCACAGGTACAGGTTGCCATTCGGATGCGCCACTATGCTGTGCGGCAGGTGGAATTCACCCGGTCCGCCCTTGCCCGGCTCACCCCAGGACTGCTTCAACTGCCCATCGCGCGAGAAGCGATGCACCCGCGCGTTCCGGTACCCGTCCGACACATACAGGTCGCCGTTGGGCGCCGGCACCAACTCCGTGGGATAGTTGAACGGCCCGGCGGCGCGCGGACACACCTCGCCGGGAATCTCGCACCCGGTATCCGAGTGGACTCCCCGGTCGCCGATGACTTGCAGCGGCTTGCCATCCAGCGTGTAGATGAGGCACACCGAATCGTTGCGGTCTGTCATGTACACGACGTCGTCCTCGATGTAGATGCCATGCGCCTCTTCGATAGCGTGCAGGCCCCACGAACCCATGTAGTTGCCGCCCGAGCCGAAGATCAGCACCGGCGGGTCCTTGCGCTGGAATACGTAGACCCGGTTCTGCGAGTCGGTGGCAACCGCCGAGGCGTTGCCCATCGTCATGCCGTCGGGCAACTGCGCCCAGTTCTCTTCCAATACGTAGGTGTACTTTCCGGATCCAACGGTAGTCATTACGCCACCTCCTTGCCGGTGATCCAAATTAAAATGTGATCGTTGTTGCCGCTTACTACTACGGACGATGGCCAAGCAGGCCATCGTCCGCATTCTAGCAGAGGAACCCGGCCACTGAGGCCGGCGTCAGTCGAAAAACCCGCCCCGGATGTGGTCTCGTATCGCGTCCGCCACCAGTGCCGGCCGTTGCAGCGGCACGTCGTGGATGCTGTCCTCCATCCATACCGTCTTGCTGCGCGGCAGCAGCGATTCCGCGCGCCCTATCGATTCCTCGCGCCGGAACCGGCGTTCGTGGGCGTCCGGCGTCGACTGCCGCGCCGGCAGCATGAGCGTCGCGCAATCCAGCCGGGGGTAGAGTTCGGCCGGCTTGTGGTCCCACAGCGCGTCGATGATGCGCAGGTGATTCTCGCGCCGCAGGTTGGACTGGATCGTGCCATCCTCCAGCACGCGGAAGTTCGCCAGCACGGCCTCGGTCGTCTCCGGCGGTGCGTTCGGCCCGAACCGCCCACTGGACTCCACCCGTTCGCGCATCATCTGTGGCGTAAAACCGGTGAAAATGGGCGGCGCCATCTCCTCCCGAGCCTGCTCAGGCGTCCACCCGGGCCGGCTGGAAATATCGATGGTCCCGCCGTCTACGAAAATGATGCCGCTCACCATCTCGGGTTTGGATACGGCCAGCTCCAGTGCCACGTCCGCGCCCCACGAATGCCCTACGACGATGGGCCGTTCCCATCCCAGGTGCTCGATCATCGCCGCCGCGTCGCCCAAAACCGTCGCGAAATCGTATCCGACGTCCACCTGCGCCGATTGGCCATGTCCCCGCTGGTCCATTGCCGCGATCCTGAAATCCTGCGCCAGTCGCGGCGCAACCAGGTCCCAGATATGGCACGTGGAGGCCAGCCCGTGCAGCAGCAAAACGGGACGGCCGTCGCCACCCCAATCGCGGTAGTGAAACGGCAGTCCCCGCAGGTCAAGAAAACAGTCTTTCGGTGTAGGCATCGGCGATTCTCCTCGCGGCATTCTAGCACGGCCCCCCTGCTATAATTCCCTCGAAAACCCGTTCATCCTGAGCGTGTCGAAGGATCAACCTAAGCCCGTCAGAGCATCATCCTCCGCCGATTCCAGGGTGCGCCGGCGTTCCCAATCCACAGGAGGAATCCCAACATGTACGCCATATTCGTTACCATCAACATCAAGGACGGCCACGCCGACGAGTTCGCCGCCGCCAGCCTGGGCGACGGCCAGGGCAGCGTCCGCGACGAGGAAAACTGCTTCCGCTTCGACATCCTGCGCAGCCCCGACAACCCCAACCAGTTCTACCTCTACGAGGTCTACGCCAACCGCGAAGCCCACGCGACTCATCGCGAGCAGCCCCACTACGTCGCCTGGCGTTCCGCAGTCGAGCACATGTTTGAAGGCGACCTCGGCCGCGTCGAAATGGAGACCGTGTTCCCCTCCGACGCCGGCTGGAAGGCCCAGAAGCCCGGCCTGGTCAACTGGTAACCATCCGGTAGTCCACACCTTGGTGGGGGCGAATGATTATTCGCCCCTATCCACAATCGAAAAACGGCCACTATGAGCAAACTGTTCGCCCCCCGCGACCTGGGCCCGATAGCGGCGATCGCCGCCGTTGCGTTCCTGATGTCGGCCATCTTCTTGTGGACCGAACGAACCGATCTGGTAGATCCGAACGACCTGTCGGTCACCGGTTGGTCGTGGCGACTGTGGCAAATCGGCCCCCTGGTCTTCGCCTTCGCCGGCGTGTGGTGGATCTGGCTCAGCACCCGACGGGTTCCCTGGGTACGCAGCCTCGCGCTCGGCATCCTGGCGGTGATGGTTTTCACCAACGGCTACACCTCAGCATTCGGCGACTACTGGGGCGACGTCTGGCGCACCGTCAACCCGCTGTTCATCGCATCATGCAGCGTATCTGCCGTGGTCCTCTGGCGATGCAACTGCGCCGCCGGCAAAATCGGAGCGGTCATCTCCGTCATCCTGGGAGCGGTCATCTTCGCCAACGCCCATTTCATCAACAACGGCGTGGTCTGGCAGATCATGGACCCGGTTCGTGTGCTGACGGAAATCACCTGGGCCGGCGCCGCCCGCTATGCCAACGTAGCCGAGGCGGCCGCCACAGAATAGTTGATCAATGCAGGACAACGCGACATCCGCCGACCGCCAAGTCCCCGCCGTGTACGACCAGGTGCTCGAAGTCGTGCGCCAGATTCCCCGGGGCCAGGTGGCAACCTACGGGCAGATCGCCATGATCGTCGGCAACTGCACCCCGCGGATGGTCGGCTACTGCATGGCATCGCTGGACCCTGACTCCGACGTGCCCTGGCAGCGGGTGATCAACCACCAGGGCCGGATCAGCCCGCGCGGCGTCGGCGACGGAGCCCTGCGCCAACGCCAACTCCTCATATCCGAGGGCGTGGAGTTCAGCGACGCCGACCGCGTCAGCTTCCGCAAATTCGGCTGGCTCGACCCCTACTGACCCGGAGGTGGCGTACCATGCCCGAAGCCCCCGAACTGCACGTCGCCGTTGAGTTCCTCGAATCGTGCCTGCCCGGCCAGACCATCACCGAAGCTCAGGTACTCAGGCCCAGCGTCGTCCGTTCGCTGGCAGACCCCTTCCCTGAGGACGCCGTCGGCCGCGAATTCCTGTCCATCAGCCGACTCGGCAAGTTCCTGCTCCTCGCCCTGTCCGGCGACCACACCCTGGTCATCAACCCCAAGCTCACCGGCGGCATCCAATACGTTCCCTCGAAACAGCGGGTGTTCAAAAGGACCTGCGTCCGGTTCGCCCTCGCCGACGGCAACGACCTGCGCTACATCGACGACCGCCAAATGGGCCAGTTCTACTACGTGCCGAACGACCTGATCGAAACCGTCCCCGGCCTGGCGGAGCAGGGACCCGACGTGCTCGACGATTTCAGCTTCGACGACTTCAAGGCCAACCTCAAGGGTTTCAGCGGTGAGATCAAGGGCGTGCTCACCCGTGGTCGCGTCATCGCCGGCATCGGCAACGCGTACGCCGACGAGATCCTGTTCCACGCCGGCGTCTATCCCTTCAAGAAGCGCCGCGCCCTCTCCGACGACGAACTCCGCCGCATCCACCAAAGTTCCCGCGCCGTCGTGCTCGATGCCATCGGACAGGTGCGCCAGCGCATGGGCAACCAGATCGACCACAAGCTCCGCGACTTCCTCGCCGTCCACAACAAGGGCGGCCAGCCCTGCCCCCAGTGCGGCAATGCCATCACCGAACTCCGCGCCAACCAGACCATCACCAGCTACTGCCGACACTGCCAACCCGGAATGCTATTGAAAAACTGACGATCGCCACACCCCGAATGCCCCGCTAGGAGGTAATGAAATGGCCACCTTCATGTACGTATCGCTCCAGCAGGAAGACCGCATCGCCCAGTACACCGTCGACCCGGCCACCGGAGCCCTCGACCATCACGCCGATTACCCGCTGGCCGGTATGCCCGCCCCGATGGCCGTCGATCCTCAAAAACGTTTCCTCTTCGTCGGCCGCCGCTTGGCCGGCGAATACGGCCTCACCGGTTTCGCCATCCAACCCGAGAACGGACACCTCGAGCAACTCAACAGCGTCCCCCTCGGCGGCGATCCCGTGCACGTCTCCGTCGACCGCGGCGGAAACTACGTCCTGTCCGCCTACTACTACCAGGCCCGCGTCGGCGTCCACGGTTTCGACGACACCGGAGCCCTCGAACCGTCTCCCATCGAGTGGCGCGAAACCGGCATCGGCGCCCACTACATCCAGACCGACCCCGAAAACCGCTACGCCTTCGTGCCCCACATCGCCGAGGGCAACCACACGGGCGTCAACGCGATTTTCCAGTTCCAGTTCGACCAGGATTCAGGCCGCCTCACCCCCAACGACCCGGACCGCGTCGTACCCAACACCCTTGAGGGCCCGCGACATTTCTGCTTCAACCCCAACCTCAACGTTCTCTATTCGTCAAACGAACAGGGATGCAGCGTCACGGCGTATAACTTCGACCCCGTGGGCGGCGTCCTGTCGCCCTTCCAGACCGTTCCCACCTTGCCCGGCGATTTCGACGGACAAAACTCCTGCTCCCAGATCCAGATCACCCCGTCCGGCCGGTTCCTCTACGCGCCCAATCGCGGCCACAACAGCATCGCCGGCTTCGCCGTGGACCCATCCGATGGCAGCCTGACCCCCCTCGGCCAGACCGCCACCGAGCCCATCCCGCGCGCGTTCAGCCTCGACACCACCGGCGCGTTCCTCTACGCCACCGGCCTTGACTCCGGCAACCTCGCCGCCTACCGGATAAACCAGGACACCGGAGCCCTAGCACCGCTGCACGTCAACCCCGTCGGCCAAGGCCCCATGTGGGTCTCGATCATCGACCTCTAGCGTCCATCCACTCCCGTACTTTCGCCCTCGTCGCCCGCCAGCGACGGGGGCATTTCTATGGCCGGCCCGAATCGCCCTCGCGTCGCCCCGCCCGCATGACAATGCGCCGTTGCGATACGTACATTCGTTTGTATAACATCAATCTATCCCAACCGACCAACGACCCGAGGTCATTCATTGCAATACGACAAAAATCGCCACCGCCTGCTCAGGGACATCGCACACCGGGCCCGGCTCACCCCCAACGAATACAATGGATTCGAGGACTCCGTCCGCGCCGCCCGCATCCCAATTTCGACTGTCTCCATCCCGGACTGGCCGCCCGTGCCCTACTCGCCGCTGCTCATCCTGTTCGGCGCGAAGGCCTGGTGGGAGGGACGCCATTGGACCGGCGAACAGCCGGCAGTGGCCCAAGCCGACTCCGCCCGGGCATCCACCCTCGCCCGCGAAATGGCCGGCGATCCATTGAGCCCCCAACGCCTGGCCTATGCGTGGCAGGTGCCACAATTCGACCCAACCGAGCACATCATCCTGCGCTACTGGCTGAACGAGCAGGACCTCTCCATCGTCGATTTCCTCCGCGACTACCTGCCCGGGGCGGAAAAACGCCTCGGCCGCGATGACCTGCTCGTCGAGGTGACCAATCCCCGCGTCTCTCAGGAACGTGCCGAGGGCTCCTATTCCCCCACCCGCCGCGCCGTCCGCATGGCCGACCGTAGCCTTCTGGACGACTTCGCCGCATCCTCCCAACGTTTCACCTACGACACCGACCTGCGGGTGTCCTGGGTACGCTCCCAGGACGACTCACGCTGGGAAGCCCGCCGCACGCATCCGCCCCAATCAACCACCTGGGCCAGCCACCGTTCCTGGATCATGCGACCCCTCGGCCAGGGCGCGCTCCGCGACGACGACGTGGACCCGGTCGACGGCTACCGCTTCGGCCCGGCGATGGAACTCTTCGACGACGGCATGCTGTGGGTCTGGATCGCCCGTCGCGCCCTCGACCACGTGTCCACCATCACCATCAACGGAGTCAACGTTGCGTTGACCGCCCAGACCTTCGGCCCCTGCTGCCGCATGGTCGGGCACATCCCCACAGAGCGCCTGCCGCAAGTCGTTGGCGAGTCATACGCCAGGCAGATTGACGCGGCAACCATGTCCGCGCCGCCCGACACCACCGGTCCAATCATCCTCAACGACGTGCAGTTCACCTACCGCAGTCCGTTCTATCGGGCCAAAACCAGGTTGCCCAACCAATTCCATCGCCCCAGAAGGTGCAGCCTGATCCTCCGTGAGCCGGACCGGGTCCGCGCATTCGGCGACGATGCCATCCTGCGGCGCGGCCTCGTCATCAATGGCGTGGCCGTAACCAACCTCAAACCCTATCGTCGCGGATGGCAGGGCCGATTGGCCGCCCCTTGCGCGGTGGTCGCTGCCAATGCCCGCGCCGGGGAAACCTCATCGCATACGACTCCGCCCATCGCCGGCGTGAACGACGGCGCAAAGACCTACAGCCCCGCCGCCGTGGTGGCCGCCATCGAAGCGGCGCTGGGCCGCCCGGTCCGGCTGTTCGGCCAGACCACCAGCGACCAGGGCATCGTCGCGCTCACCCGCCGGGGCATGGAACAGTTCCTCGAACAGGATTCAACCGACCGCCTGGACTACATCGCAGACCACGGCGGACGCAACTACGACTGCGAAAACTTCTCCGAGACCCTGCGGGCCAACCTGGCGCGCAAGCACGGCGTCAACGGTTGCGCCGTCATCTGGGGCGACTCCCACGCCTGGTGCCTCTTCGTCCTGGTCGGCGACGCCGGCCCCACCATCGCCATGGTCGAACCCCAGGCCGACTCCCACATCACCATCAACCAACTCACCGGCCCCTACTCCATAGAACGTCGCGCCGAAGTCCTCTTGTAAGCCATCGCGATGATGGTACGCAGCCCCACCAAACCGAGTTCCGATGCCCTCTCCACCACGGTAGAGGGCATTGAGCAGGGGGTTGCAATCTCGTAGTGATCGGCCCGCCGGGACCGGCCGCTAGCCGCACTCAACAGGGTTCATGACCGCAACGCCGGTCGGTTCAAAGTGCCGCACGTTCCGTGTTACGACGGTCAGACCGCGCTCCAGAGCCGTGGCGGCGATGAGCAGATCAGCGCTTTCATGCCCAATCATGGCCGACAACTGACCCCATCTCCGCGCTGCCGGTAGGTCTACGGGGAGAATTCGATCGTTGTACCCAATCAGTACGCGGTCCAACCAAAGAGCCAATTCCCGGGCGAACGTGGGGTTGACGCGTCGCTGCTGGGTGATGCCCCGTTCAATTTCTCCAACGGTAATGACGTTTATGTACAGGTCCGACGTGCGCTGCGCGGCCACCCAACGCACGACTGCAGGATGTCGTTCACGCCGCCGGAGCGCCGACAATACGTCGGTATCGACGAGGAACATCACAAATCCAGTGGCCGCGCGGGCAATGGCAGCCGGTCGAATTCCAGGTCATCCTGCGGCAATTCCAGCAACAGCTCACCCAGGGTTGCCGAGTGCGACTGCTCCAACCGGCATAGCCGGTCATATTCCTCCGCCGCCAGGACTACTACGGCGGGTTGGCCGCGCCGTGTCACCTGTTGAGGTTCGCCGGCCAACGCAGCATTGACCAGCGCGCTGAACTTGTTCTTTGCATCCTGCAGAGGCCAAACTGTCATGCGTCACCCCATCTAGTCGATCTGGCTAGATTAGTAGATCCTGAAAAAATCGTCTTCGCGAAGCGCACTCCTGGGGGAACGGGCGATTTAATCCAAAAACGGCCCCGCGTCAACGTGCCGTTCTGAAAATGGTGGGCGATAGTGGACTCGAACCACTGACCTCTTGCGTGTCGAGCAAGTACTCTAACCAACTGAGCTAATCGCCCACGGGATGCGTATGTGTCCCTAACCGAATGCTAACACACGACGGCGAACCCGTTCAACCAAACACCAATTCGTTTACCCCCGATCACCAACCGCGACGACGGCTTGCACATCGTCGGCAATCACAACCTGCGACGCACGTGGTCGCCCACATCATTCCGCTGAACCAGTTGTAATCGTGGTTGGCTCATGAATCCCTAGCCACCACGGAGTCCACCCTACGGTTGGCCCTTAACACTGGCGGGCTGACACACGGGTTCCATAATGCAAGACCCCACGTACAGGGTCAGCAGTTTAGCGTTGAAAATCATACTCCAATTGGAGTAACAAGACATGGCGTTACAGAATAAGTGCCAGCCCAGTATCGCGTATTCTCTAGGGAATGGCGAAAATGAAGATAGCGTGTGGTTCATTGTCGGTAAAATGATCATGAGATACTGAGTGGTGACCATCGGCTTATAACAGTGCGCGCCGGGTAATTCACGCTGAAATAGCTGGGCTTACAGCAATATCCCATGAACGTGGCCGAGTGAGGAAAGACACCATGTACGTGAAACACCTTGACTTTACGAATGTCGGACCATTCTGCGAAGCCGATTCTGATTTTCATCCTAAAGTGAACGTATTCACCGGCCCCAACAATTCCGGCAAATCCACCGTTTTGTGGGTGCTCGGCGACATTTTGGTGTACCCGTTTGGAGTCCCAGCGAAGTTATTGCGACAAAATGGACCGGCCACATTCAATATCTGCACCGACGATGGGGTTTGCTTAACGGGAGAATTACCGGTTCGTCGGCAGTCTCGTGCTCGCGGGGGGGGCATCGAAAACCAATATTGGACCGCAGTCCGCTGGGCCGACTCAGTAAAGTTATTGGAGGCCGTTGGATATAGCAAGTTCATTCCTGCTTTACGGCGAACCACTGATTTCAGGTCGCAAGGACCGTCCGCGTCGCTCGAAAGCCCCGACTCAGAACCACGTGAAGTGAATCCGATCGAGCGTGCTGCGGTTCAGGGATCGTTTGACTTTCCCGAAATCAGGCGGGTGACTAGACGAGTGTCTGAGGGCGAACCTGAATTGCGGAGGCGACTGTCTCTAGTGTCGGATGACCCGTCTCTGGTTAGCGACGAAGCCATTATCCAAAAAATTGTAGACTTGGACTACCGATCCTACCTGAGACAAAATACGGCGATGCGAGATATCGTTGAGAAAATAGCCCAGATGGCTACGGAGATCACTGAAGGGTTTCCGATCACGTTCAGTGGAGTCGCCGAAGACGAAAGCGGTTTTTTTCCTGCTTTCGAGACCGTTGATGGCGTCATGCCATTCAACACCATGAGCCAAGGTACCCAATCGATCATACAATGGCTAGCTCGCTTGATCATCGGGTACGCTGAATACTACGATTTTCCCGAACGGCTCGGAGACGAACCGGGCGTAATTATCGTAGATGAAATCGACGCTCACCTACATCCAGCGTGGCAAACCGGGATCATCCCCACGTTGACCAACCATTTTCCGAACCTCCAAATATTTTGCTCTACGCACTCCCCATTGATGCTCGCCGGCCTAGGTCCGGGCCAGGTTCATCTTCTGACTCGAGACGAGGAGAATTTGGTGCAAGTCTCGCGAAATGAACAAAGCGTGGCAGGTTGGTCAGCGGACCAAATCTTGCGCAACTTTCTGGGTGTGCGGAATCCGACGGACAGGGCGACCATTAGGAATTACGATAAGTTGGAGGAACTCAGGGCAAAAGATGAACTAAGCGCCGAAGAGTCTGAAGAAATGGAACGGTTGATGTCGGCGGGGGAAACGCCACAGTTTGCTGGGTCCGCATCGTTCCTGATCAACGAACTTGCCCGTGAAATGAGTAATCTTGACGATGAGGACGCGTCACAATGATTCAAGCACTGCTCGTGAGATTCTACCCAACCAATCGTTGCACAAAGCAAGATCACAACAGACCCGCAACGGGTGAGACATCATCATAATCATGCACTGGGTAGACGGAGGACCAGAGCCGGGTCGGCTCGCCGTGATAAGGGCGCGCGAAACACCTGCTTGGGTGCGGTGTTATGTACATGAACACGGCAGTCCCCCAAACACCCATTATTAGACCCATTTTCGTGATGACTTGCGACGCCCATTCCACGGATTATGTGCGTATTGCGAAGAAATAGACCCAGGTGAAGTTGACCATTTCCGCCCAAAATCGAAGCACCCACATCTCGTGTACGCATGGGACAATTGGGTGTTTTCGTGCCATCCCTGTAACCAAGCCAAACGCGAGCAATGGCCACTATTAGGGTACGTTGATCCTTGTGCGGTGAGCACCACCGCCCGTCCGGAACGTTATTTCACTTTTAGTATGAGTACTGGTCAGATGATTGAAAGGGATGGTCTTTCCATTAGGGATAAAAATAAGGCGAGACGCATGATTAGACATTTGAAACTCAATGAGTGGTATCACATCAAAGAACGGAAAACTTGGATTTGTGCTCTCAATGGGCTACCATCTCCTTTGCCAAATCGGTCTTTACAGATGGTGCAGAAACGAGCACGTCGCTGCCAACCTTTGTCGAGCGTTACAAGGGCTTGGCTGGAGCAGCATGGATATCCGTTCGGGCCACAATAGGATGTTGATTGTCCCCGGCCCAGACCCTTCGGCAGCGAAGTTGGGCATTGTAGGAACACCGCCGGGATAGTCTTGCGATGGCGGACTCCACCCTCAAGTCTGCCATTTTCGTTGCTGCTCAGCAGTGTCCCGTCGCCTGCGTAAGCACGGCGCCAGGACCGGTCGCCGTCAAGTGGCAGCGTTGCCAATGATCCCTGCGCCATCGCGATCCGATTCGCACAACCCCCGTTACGACCCCCAAATCCCCAACCTCGGCCACTCCAGCCAAACCAGCGGATGACGTGCCAAGTACGCCGATGCCGCCTCCGCCTCGGCGCCCAGCCCACAACCGACCTCTTGCGTGTCGAACAAATACCCTTCGCAACCCAACATCGCGTTTCCTCCATGGTCAACACCCCCGCTTGTCCCACCCGGCCTTCTTTGCTACGCTTGCGCGGCATCCTCAACCCACCTTTGGACCCGACCGTGAGCGCTCCGCTACCAGACCGATTCAGCGATTACTCTCTCGAAGACCCAGTCTACGATGAGATGTTCCTGCCCGACGGCACGCCGCGGCCGCACTGTCTGGGCCTGTTCGACGCTCTCACCAACTATGCCGACGACCGTCTGGCCGGCGTCCAGGAACGCGTCACCCGCTCCTTCTCCAACGAAGGCATCACCTTCACCGTGTACGGCGACACCGAAGCCGAAGAGCGCATCATCCCCGTCGACTGCATCCCCCGGTTGCTCCCCAAGAGCGAGTGGGATTTCCTCGACGCCGGCCTCAAGCAGCGCCTGCAGACCCTGAACCTCTTCCTGCAGGACATCTACAGCGACGCCAAGATCGTCGCCGACGGCGTGATCCCGGCCCAGGTCGTCTACGAGTGCCCCCAGTACCGTCCGGAGATGCGTGGGTTCACTCCGCCCCAGGGCACCTGGGTCGCCGTCTGCGGCACCGATGTCGTGCGCACCAACGACGGATTCCACGTCCTGGAAGACAACCTCCGCGTGCCCTCCGGCGTCTCCTACATGATCGCCAACCGCAAGGCCACCAAGGCCAGCCTGCGCCGCCTCTACCGCGAATCCCGCGTCCAGGAGGTGGAACAGTACGGCCGCCTTTTGCAGCAGACCCTCCGCGAACTCGCCCCCGATGGCCGGGACAATCCCCGCATCGCCCTGCTCACCCCGGGCGTGTACAACTCCGCTTTCTATGAGCACATGTTCCTGTCCCACGAGATCGGCGCCGAGTTGGTCGAGGGCCGCGACCTCGTGGTGCGCGACGGCTTCGTGTACATGCGCACCACCGCCGGACTCCAGCGCGTTGACGTCATCTACCGCCGCGTCGATGACGATTTCATCGACCCCTCGGTGTTCCGCTCCGACTCGGTCCTCGGCGTCCCAGGCCTGATGGATGCGTACCGCGCCGGCCACGTCGCCCTCGCCAACGCCCCCGGCACCGGCGTCGCCGACGACAAGAGCGTGTACGCCTACGTCCCCGACATGATCCGCTACTACCGCAACGAGGAACCCCTCCTGCAGAACGTGGAAACCCACCTCTGCCGCAACCCCGAGGGGCTGGCCTACACCCTCGACAATCTGGACACCCTCGTCGTCAAGCGCGTCGGCGAATCCGGCGGCTACGGCATGCTCGTCGGTATCCAGGCCACCCCCGAGGAACGCGCCGACTACGCGAAGCAGATCCGCGCCAATCCCAGCGACTTCATCGCCCAGCCGACCCTCGACCTGTCCCGTTCGCCTTGCCTCATCGACGGCAACTTCGAGCCTCGGCACGTCGACCTCCGCCCCTTCATCCTGCATGGACGCACCACCCGCATCGTCCCCGGCGCCTTCTGTCGCGTCGCCCTGCGTCGCGGCAGCATCGTCGTCAACAGCAGCCAGGGCGGCGGCGGCAAGGACGTCTGGGTACTCCAGGACTGATCGAAATGCTCGCCCGCAGCGCCCAGGGACTCTACTGGATGGGCCGCTATCTCGAGCGGGCCGATCACCTCTGCCGTTTGCTGCGCCTCCAGACCGAAGCCCTCGTCGATCGTCCCATCGCGGAAATCTACAGCGGCTGGAATCGCATCTATACCTGCCTCGATCGCCAACCGCCCGGCGCCCGCCCCGACTCCCTGCCCGGCTACGATCCCAGTCTCCCCGACGGCATCCTCCAGGTGATGGGCGTGCCCGGCACTCGCGCCTGGCAGTCCAGCGGCGGCGATGACTACACCCTCGCGGACTCGTTCACCCTGGCCGACGACCTCACCTTCGAACGCTCCAACTCCGCTTCCGTGTTCAGCTGCTTCGCCATGGGCCGCGAAAACGCGCGCCAGATGCGCCATTGCATCAGCGCCGAAATGTGGACCACCCTCAACCTCGCCTACCTGCGCATCCAGCAGGTCGACATCCTCGACATCTGGAACACCTCCCCCGAGACCTTCTACGCCGACACCGCCGCCGAAATCGATACCTTCATGGGCGTCGCCGCCGCCACCATGTACCGCGACGAGGGTTGGCATTTCATGCAGTTGGGCAGATTCATCGAGCGCGCCCAGTTGGCCATCGCTCTGTTCCTGTCCCAGATGGAACTGTTCCAGTTGACCCATGCCAGCTCGCCGGAGGAATCTGAGTCCGATTGGATCACGCTGCTGCGGATGTACCACGCCCTCGAAGCCTACAACCGCGCCTACAGCGTCGAGATCATCCCCGATCAGGTGCTGGACCTGCTCGCCACCGATCCCCTGCTGCCCGATTCGTTGTGCCGCTCGCTGGACGTCCTGGCCGCCGAGTTGGCCTCCATCGACCCCGGTCCGGATCCCGAGTACGACGCGGCGGCGCGCCGGCTCACCGGACGACTCGCCTCCATGGTCCACTACGATTGGCCCGACTCTGCGGACCGCCGGCGGTTGCTGATACGTCTGAGCACGTACTGCATGGATCTCCACGCCCTGGTGTCCGCCGCCTTCTTCGACTACGCCACCGCCGCGCCATCCCCCACCTGACCCAGCGCAGACGTATACGCCCAACCGCCTCAACTCCTCACGTATGGACACGCCAAACGGCGGCATTGCAGATGTTGACATATCCTACTATGATTAAAGTCCGCTAGAAATCCGAGTGTTCAACGTCGGTGTTTCAAGCCCGAGCGAATCGAGGAGGATTACTTTGGCTGATCAGCCCAGCGAAAAATCAGTGGCCCGGATGCGATTGTTCGTAGAACGATACTGCGAGAAATCCGGCACGTTCACGCACCCGGAAGAGGGGGTCGCCGAATCCGTGATCCTTGGCCTCGCCCAGAATGTCGATGACATCGGCCGACCGCTCTGCCCGTGCCGCTTCTACCCAAGCAAAGAAGAAGAGGTCAAGCATCGCACGTGGATTTGCGCCTGCGATGATATGCAGATCTATAAGTACTGCCATTGACTGCTCTTTGTGACTGAGGGCGGTCTGCCCATCACAGAGCATCTACCCGAAGACCACGAAGGCCGCGCCATCTACGGCGAAGTCAAGGACCCGACCCCCGACAAGGGCCGGCCCCTCCGCCATAAGGCCGAAGAACGCGAGATAGAGCGCCGGGAACGCCCGTCGTAACGTCCCCACCGCGCATCCAACAACAGCCTGAATCAGCCGCCTCCGTCGTCGGACGGAGGCGGCTTTCGCATGCCCTACCCGCCGAACCTCACGCCCACCACCCACCCGCTCCCGGTCAGCCCATCGCACCGCAAACCCAGGATCAACGCCCCGGCTGCCTGGCCCGCAGCCCGAACCACAACGCGCCCAGCGCCGCCGTCACCGCGCCAATCCTGAACACGTCCCGGTAGGCCAGCAAAAACGCCTCCCCCGCCGGCCGGCTCACCTCGTAGTGGTCGCTCAATCCCGCAAAGATTGCCCCCACTATCGCCACGCACAGCACCGTGCCCGACGCCTGCGCCAGCGACATCGCCCCCGACGCCGTGCCGAATCGCTCCGACGGCACGCTCCCCAGCATCAGCGCGTACGCCGCCGACTGGAACCAGCCAACCCCCAGGCCCACGATGGCGATCGCCCCCGCCGGATGCCAGATCGGCGACGCGCCATCCATCCCCGACATCACCAGCAATCCCGTCGCGGTCAGTCCCAGTCCCACCGTGCCCACCGGCCTCACGCCCCAACGGTCGCAGAGCCACCCTCCCACCGGCGACGACAGGATGTTGCATGTGGACATGACGGCAAACAGGACCCCCAACACCACTGGGCTGCGATCCAGCGAATCCGTGATGTAGAACGGGAATATGAACCAGAGCACGAACTGCGAGAAGTGGCCCAGGAACATGGCGCCCGTGGCCGTCTGAAAGCCGCCCAGTCGCGCCAACCCACCCGGCAGCACCGGCGATTCCGCGCGCCGTTCCACCCATACCAACGCGGCGAGCGCCACCGGGGCCGCCGACAATAGCGCCAGCACCACCACCGACGTCCAGCCGATCGCCTGGCCCAACCGCAACCCGATCATCAGGCACCACAGCAGCGACAGCACCAGCGCCGCGCCCGCCACGTCGAATCGTTGCCCCGAAGTCGAACCCGACCCGCCGTTCACTGATCTTGGGATGGCCAGCAGGCCCATCCCCAACGCCAGCGCCGCCAGCGGGATGCGTCCCCAGAACACCGACGGCCAGTCGAAAAGTTGCACCAGCGGTCCCGCCGCCAGCGTCGACATCACCATCCCTGACGCCAGGCTCGCCGACGTGAACCCCATCGACAGTCCCCGCCGGTGCTCCGGAAATACCGCTGCCGCAATGGCCGGCGCCGTGCTGTAAAGGCAGCCCGTCCCCAAAGCCTGCAACACCCGGAACCCCACCAGCGTCTCCAGCGTCGGCGACAGCGACAGGCACACCATCGAAACCAGGTACGTTACCGTCCCGACCAGGTACACCATCCGCAGCCCGAACCGGTCGGCAAACGCCCCCGCGCCCAACGCCAGTCCCGCTCGCGTCGCGATGAACACCACGATCACCCACTGCACGGCGGCGGGGTCGGTCCCGAACGCGTCCCGCATCGCCGGCAGGCCCACGTTCACCGAAAAGTCCAGCGACGCCAGCACCATCCCCAGCGCCGCCGCCGAAGCCAGCGCAATCGTCCGCCACGTAACGCGAGCGCTGTTCACGGGCGTCGATTCAGGAGCCGCGGCCATGGCGCCAGATTGTACGCCATTACCATGCTGCCGCCCCGGCGATTCTGTTGAGGTGCCCTGATGAAGGGACGCTACTTACGTGCTCTACTACTCGTCAGGCAAAGCAACCTCGAGGCGTGTCAAAGCGTCGTATCTATGGGAATTACGTACTCGACGATCTGCTACCTCGCCGTCGCACCATAAAGCTCACACGCTCGAACGCTCTCCTAACATGGTCAGTGATGAAGTCCGAGCGTTGCAAACCCGTAACAACTGAAAACGCTTGCTTCACGTGAAATACAACACCTTCGATATGCACCACGTAGATGTACGCGACCTCTGGCTGGGCCCTACGTAATCACGAGCGTACCTCATCGTCGCTAATTCGAACACGGCATCCCTTGATTCTGCCTTCGATTTCCATCATTTAGCGCGGCTCAACAATCGCCTAAGCGCGAGCGAGGGGCTATCAATTGTGTGATCCTAATATCTACTCATCAACCGGGGGCATAAAGTCGCTCACCGCCAGTACCACATCGGGGAACGCGCGCGGGCTAATGCTCTCACCCACTCGGTAGGTGCGGACCCCAGCGTACTCCGAGCCCGACGGCTCCCCGTAGGCCGTAACCTCCCGCGCCCGCAGGTTGGCAACCCACACCTCAGGAATGCCGTCGGCGGCATACCGCGCCAGCTTAGGCCCCTGGTCGAACGCCAGCGAAGTGTCGGCAAACTCAATGATCAGGTACACATCTTCGGGCGTGGCATGTCCGGTTGGTCCCGAACCGGGGGCAGTCCACCGCTTCAGGGCGACGTCGGGCTCGGGCATACTGCGGTCGTTCAGACGGACAGGGCCAGCTATCTGCACCGTCGCCCGACCGATCAGCGGGGGAACCAGTAAAGTGGTTGTCCAGTCGGTGCCACCCACGTGGCGGTCGCCAATCGGCGGCATAACGATTATCACTCCATCAATCAGTTCAACGCGGTCGTCCTCGTGCAGGATGCCAGCCACCCCCATGGCCAAATACTCGTCCACCGTGAAAAGGCGGCGGCCAGCGAGCGCCTCAGCTTGCTCGCCCGCGTCGATAATGCCGGCTCGCGCCAGAGCAGCGCATTCCTCCGCGCTGAACGATCGCGCTGGAGGCATCGCGGTCGTCGTCGACGTTGTGGTCATCAGATATTCCTCCCGATCCTCGCGCCCGGCGCCGTAGAGCAATGATAAGCGAATACTACCATGTCGAAGACGCCGCAACGGCCTGCTCCAACACTGGCGCAGGTACCCTCGATTAAATTCGTCCCTGCGGCAGCCTCCGCAATTCAGCAGCTATGAATCATGGTGCCACGGTTCCCATCCCGTGCATCCTGTTCATCCATGTAAAGAGAATTGCCCTGATATGCTAATATCTCCGCACATAATCCCAAGCATTTCCCGCCCCGGAGGTTCACCGCCATGACGCAAAACACCGGCGCTTTTGAGGCCCTGCTCCAGGAAGATCGCACCTACCCGCCGCCGACCGATTTCGCCGCCCACGCCAACATCGCCGACCCGGCGGTGTACGAGGAGGCGCGGCGCGACCCCGAGGCATTCTGGGCCCGCTTCGCCGGCGAACTCGACTGGTTCCAGCCCTGGGACACCGTCCTCGACTGGTCAGACGCACCCTTCGCCAAGTGGTTCGTCGGTGGCAAGCTCAACGCCGCCTACAACTGCATCGACCGCCATCTCGACGGCCCCCGGAAGAACAAGGCCGCCATCATCTGGGAAGGCGAGCCTGGCGACTGGCAGGTATACACCTACCGCGACCTCTACCGCGAAGTCTGCAAGTTCGCCAACGGCCTCAAGAGCCTCGGAGTGCAGAAGGGCGACCGCGTCACCCTCTACATGCCGATGGTGCCGGAGTTGGCCATCGCAATGCTGGCGTGCGCCCGCATCGGCGCGCCCCACAGCATCGTCTTCGGCGGGGTCAGCGCCGAGTCCCTCCGCGACCGCATCGAGGACTCCCAGTCCAAGGTCATGATCACCGCCGACGGCGGCTGGCGTCGCGGCAACATCATCCCCCTCAAGCAGAACGCCGACGCCTCCATCGAGGGCGACACCCCCGTCGAGAAGGTCGTCGTCGTCAAGCGCACCGCCCACGACGTTCCCATGGTGGAGGGCCGCGACGTCTGGTGGCACGAACTCGTCGCCGACCAGCCCCTCAACTGCGAGCCCGAGCAGATGGACAGCGAGGACATGCTGTTCATGCTCTACACCAGCGGCACCACCGGCAAGCCCAAGGGCATCGTCCACACCACCGGCGGCTACATGACCGGCACCTATGCCACCACCAAGTGGATCTTCGACCTCAAGGAAGACGACGTCTACTGGTGCACCGCCGACATCGGTTGGGTCACCGGCCATAGCTACATCATCTACGGCCCGCTGGCCAACGGCGCGACCACCGTCATGTACGAGGGATCTCCCGACTACCCCGACCGTGACCGTTTCTGGGCCATCGTCGAGAAGTACGCCTGCACCATCTGCTACACCGCGCCCACCGCCATCCGCACGTTCATGCGCTGGGGCGAGGAATACCCCAACCGCCGCGATATGTCGTCCCTGCGCCTCCTCGGCAGCGTTGGCGAACCCATCAACCCCGAGGCCTGGGTCTGGTACTGGCAGCACATCGGCGGTGGACGCTGCCCCGTCGTAGACACCTGGTGGCAGACCGAAACCGGCTCAATCATGATCTCCGCCCTGCCCGGCATCACCACCCTCAAGCCCGGCTCCGCGACCCAACCGTTCCCCGGCATCGACGCCGCCATCCTCGACGAGCAGGGCAACGAGATCGGACCCGGTGGCGGTGGCTACCTCGTCGTCCGCAAGCCGTGGCCCAGCATGCTCCGCGGCATCTACGGCGACCCCGAACGGTTCGTCCAGCAGTACTGGTCCAACTACGAAGGCATCTACTTCACCAGCGACGGCGCAAAGCTCGATGAGGAATCCTACTTCTGGCTCCTCGGCCGCGTGGACGACGTGATCAACGTGTCGGCCCACCGCATCAGCACCATGGAGGTCGAGTCCGCCCTGGTGGACAACCTGAAGGTCGCCGAGGCCGCCTGCATCGGCCGCAGCCATGAGGTCAAGGGCCAGGCCATCGTCGCCTTCGTCACCCTCAAGGATCAGATCGCAAGCTCCGACGACGTCATCACCGAACTCAAGCAGCACGTCGCCGGCAAGATCGGTCCCATGGCCCGCCCCGACGACATCTACTTCGCCGCCGAACTACCCAAGACCCGCAGCGGCAAGATCATGCGCCGCCTCCTCCGCGACGTAGCCGAAGGCCGCGCCCTCGGCGCCACCACCCCCCTCGCCGACCCCGCCGTAGTAGAAATGCTAAAAGCCCAATACGACGACGAGGAATAACCACAACGCGCAGTCGCGCTGGTATTCATTCTGGCCCCTCTGATACCTGGAGGGGCCTTTGCTATACTGTGTGCCAACCCTCCGGACCCGCGCCGAGGTTCAAAATGACGACGCAGCTGCCCCGCAAAATCGACCCTAAGCTGGCGCACCTTTACGACGACAACGGCGTTTTTTACCCCGACACGGATGGTATGCCCTTGCCCGACGGATTCTATCAGGAACGTTTTTATGTCAACGCAGTGTCAACTCTGCGAGGGTATTTCAAGGATCATCCCAACGTCGCCGTCAGCGGCAACACGTTCATCTACTATCGACAGGGTTCCCCTCGGCAGTTCGTATCACCAGACTGCTACGTCGCCTTCGATGTGGATGTTGATCACATTTTCTACCGCAACACGTACCGGGTCTGGGAGATGGGAAAGATCCCCGATTTCGCCCTGGAGATCGCCTCTCAAAGCACCGCGCGATACGACATCGGCGAAAAACGCCGTCTGTACGCCGAACTGGGCTTTGGCGAATACTGGCGTTACGACGAAACTCCGGACAGCGTATTCTACGGCGAACCGCTGGTCGGCGAGCGACTGGTCAACGGCGAGTACGTCCGGTTTGAAATCAACCGGGAACCCGACGGCTTGATCTGGGCCCACAGCCCGACCCTCGGCCTGGACCTGTGCTGGGACGACGGGATACTGCGCTATCGCGTCCCCGACACCGGCGAATTCCTGCCACATTACGACGAAGCCATGGCCGCATTGAGGGAATCGGAAGCGCGTCGCAGAGAATCCGAGAATGCGCGCTCGCTCGCTGAGGCCGAGAACGCCGAACTTCGAAAGCAACTGCGCCGGCTCCAAGCCCAGCGAGACCACCCAATCTGATCTGATCCATTCCGGACATCTGGTACCACCCATGCAATACGAAACCGTCATCGGCCTCGAGGTCCACGTCCAGCTCGACACTCGCAGCAAGATGTTCTGCGCCTGCCCGGCTGACTACCAGACCGCCGACCCCAACACCCCCACCTGCCCGGTATGCCTCGGCCTCCCCGGCGCGCTGCCCGTCATCAACCGCCGCGCCGTCGAATTCACCATGATGACCGGCCTCGCCCTCAATTGCAGCATCCCGGAGTACGCCAAGTTCGACCGCAAGAACTACCCCTACCCTGACCTGATGAAGGGCTATCAGATCTCCCAGTACGACCTGCCCCTGGCCCTCGACGGTTACGTCGAAATCGACGGCGACCCCTCCATCGGCCACACTCAACGCCGCATCGGCGTCGAACGTGTCCACCTCGAAGAAGACGTCGCCAAGATGCAGCACTTCCCTGACGGCGACGGAGGCGAGGGATACTCGCTCGTCGACGTCAACCGCTCCGGCGTCCCCCTCATGGAAATCGTCAGCAAGCCCGACCTCCGCTCGCCCGAGGAAGCCCACCAGTACCTCACGTCTCTGCACTCTCTCGTCCAGTTCCTCGGCGTGTCCACCGCCAACATGCAGGATGGCAACTTCCGCTGCGACGCCAACGTCAGCATCCGGCCCGTGGGCAGCGACACTTTCGGGACTCGCACCGAAATCAAGAACGTGAACAGCTTCCGCTCCGTTTTTCAGGCCCTCGAGTTCGAGGTCGAACGCCAGCAGCGCGTTGTCGAAAGCGGCGGCCAAGTCGTTCAGGAAACTCGCGGCTGGGTCGAGGAACGCGAGGTCACCGTATCCCAGCGCAGCAAGGAATACGCCCACGACTACCGCTACTTCCCGGAGCCTGACCTGCCGCCGTTGAACATCGGCCGCGATTGGGTGACTCAGCTTCAAGCGTCCCTGCCCGAACTCGCGCCGCAGCGAAAAGCGCGGTTCATCGCCGACTACGGCCTGTCCGAATACGACGCAGACCTGCTCACCAATACCCGCGCCACCGCCGACTACTTTGAAGCCGCGTTGTCAATTCGCGACGTCGATCGGTCCCCCGACACCGCCCTGGACTCGGCCAAGGAAGTCGCCAACTGGATCCTCGGCGACCTTTCCCGCCTGCTCAACCAGGATCACCGCGATATCGCCGCTTCCCCGGTCACGCCCACCGGATTGTCCGACCTGCTCCGACTGATCGCCGACGGCACGCTGTCCATATCCCTCGCCAAAACCGTCCTCGAGGAGATGTACGCCTCCGGAGGAGACGCCGCAGCTATCGTCGAAGAGAAGGGACTCGCCCAGATCAGCGACACCAGCGCCATAGAGGCCGCCGTCGCCGAGGCCATCGCTGCCAACCCCAAGGCCGTCGCCGATTACCTCGACGGCAAGGAAAATGCCGCCCGTTTCCTCATGGGCCAGGTCATGCGCATCACCAAGGGACAGGCCCAGCCTGACCTCGCCCTCCGCCTCGTCCAGGAAGGCCTGGCAGCGCAGAAAAACTGACGTGGTACAATCGTTAACCACGGAGTCCCACCAATGACACTGCTCAACCTCGCCCAGATCATCGCTTCCATAATCCTGGTTCTCATCATCCTGTCTCAGGTGAGGGAAGCCGGCAGCGGAATGTTCGGCAGCGCCCAGAACACCATCCGCACCCGCCGCGGCCTGGAACGCACCATGTTCCAGATGACCATCGTTCTGATCGTGGTCTTCCTGGTGGTCTCGACCCTCAGCGCGCGCTTCCCCGGCTAGTACGTCCACCGGTGCCGGCATGACCGCGCCGCCCATCGTTCTGGCCACCGATTTCGGCCTGTCCGACGCCTACGTCGGCATGATGCGGGGCGTCATCCACAGCATCAATCACGCCGCCCACGTCATCGACCTTACCCACGGCATCGGCCCCCAGGATGTTCGCCATGGCGCAGTCGTCCTGACCGATTCCTTCCGTTACTTCCCAGCCGGCAGCATCTTCGTCGCCGTTGTGGATCCCGGCGTCGGCACCGACCGCGCCGCCATCCTGCTCGAAACGCCCGATGCCCGTTTCGTCGCCCCCGACAACGGCCTCCTCACCCTGGTCTGTCGCCAGTACGAACCATTCTTCGGCGATACCAATCAATCCGCACCCGCGCCCGTCCCGCAAGCCTGCCGCGTCTGGCGACTCACCAACCCCGACTACTGGCGCCATCCGGTCAGCAACACATTCCACGGCCGTGACGTATTCTCACCGGTCGCGGCTCACCTGTCCCTCGGCGCTCCGCCCAATGTCTTGGGTGATCCCGCGCCAACAATCACAACGCTCGCCCTGCCGATACCTCGCCCCGAGCGCAACGCAATCCAGGGTCAGGTCGTTTTCGCCGACGCTTTTGGCAACCTCGTCACCGACATCACCGCCGATCTGCTGGATGACATCGGAGTCGCACCCGGCGATCCATCTACCACCGTAACCATCGCCGGACATACCATAGCCGGCCTTGCCCGCACTTTCCACGACCCGCCCGGCTCAGATCTCCCGAGCAGCAGCCTCCGCGCCCTCATCGGCAGCCACGGCCGCCTCGAAATCGCCATCGTCGACGGCAACGCGGCATCCACCCTCAACGCGGGTGCCGGCGTTCCCGTCTCAATCAACGGCCGCGCCAACAACCGCTCTCCTTGACACCCATTTGCCTGATGCTACTATTGCCCCACTGTAAAACCGGCGTTCCCCCGCCGGTTTTTGTATAATCGCCACACTCAACTGCCGGTAAAATCCCCAAGCACCACCAGCAAAACTCCCAGACTCCCATAAGGAGGGCGTTGCCATGGAACCCGAACGCGACACCTTATTGAAACTCTACCGCACCATGACCACCATTCGTCATTTCGAAGAGCGCGGCGTCCCCGAAACCGGACAGCGCGGCATGTCCTCCTCCGTTCACTCCTCCGTGGGCCAGGAAGCCGTACCCACCGGCGTTTGCGCCCACCTCACCGACGACGACTACATCGGCAGCACCCACCGCGGCCACGGCCACTGCATCGCCAAGGGCGTCGACCCGAAGCTGATGATGGCCGAACTCTTCGGACGCAGCGACGGCCCCAACAAGGGCAAGGGCGGCTCCATGCACATCGCCGACATGAGCAAGGGCATGCTCGGCACCAACGGCATCGTTGCAGGCAGCGTCCCCCTGGCCGTCGGCGCCGCCCTCACCTCCAAGATTCGCAAGTTGGGCCGCGTCGCCGTGGCTTTCTTCGGCGATGGCGGAGCCAACCAGGGCGTACTCCACGAGTGCATGAACCTCGCCTCCGTGTGGAAACTTCCGGTCATATTCTGCTGCGAGAACAACGGCTACGCCGAATCCACTCCGGTGGAATACGGCCTCTCCGTCGCCAACGTGGCCGACCGCGCCGCCGGCTATGACATGCCCGGCTTCCACGTCGACGGGATGGACGTCCTGGCGGTTTACGAAGCCGCCGGTGAAGCCGTCTCCCGCGCCCGCGCCGGCGATGGCCCCGCGCTCCTTGAAGCCCGAACGTACCGATACTACGGCCACACCGTCTTCGACAACCCCCTCACCTACCGCACCAAGGAGGAAGAGGACCACTGGCGCGCGCGCGACCCGCTGCTCACCTTCCGCAACCACATGATCGCCCAGGGCAACGTCATCACTGCCGAAGAACTCGACCAGATGGACGAGGAAGCCCGCGTGCTCATGGAAGAGGCCGTCGTCTTCGCCGACGCCAGCCCGCTCCCGGAACCCCACGAAATCTACGAGGACGTGTACGACAACTATCCCATCGAAATGATGCGCCGCGGCGCCAACATGTCCGTGTAGAGCCCGCACCCAGGAACCGAACATGGTCGCTAACCTTGGCAAGGGCCAGCCAAACCTGACCGACGTCGAAATTTCGGCATTGGGCAAACTGATCTACCGGCAAAACATCAGGCCGCTCATGACCGAAAAGGACATCGGCAAGTACGTGATCGTCGACGTTTACAACGGCGCGTACGAAATCGACGAGAACTCTGTTGAAGCCGATATGCGATTGAGGAAAAGACAGCCCGACGCATGCGGATTAATCATGAAAGTCGGGTACTCGGTCGCCTACTTCTCGGGTGGGTACACTGAGGAACCGGAACTGTGACTAGCGGCCACGTCACCGCATCCGGCAAACCCTTGGTGCCCCTGACAATTTTGGACAACCATGGCAACCCTCATACAATACGGATGATCCTCGACACCGGGTTCACGGGGCAGATACTCCTTCCAGAACGGTTTGTGAATAGGCTCGGACTGACCATGGATCGATTCAGCCACGGGCGCCCTGTAGGTGACCAGTACATTCGGATACCGGCTGGCTTCGCCACAGTCAATCGGCGAGGCGGTCATCGCAACGTGCATGCCCTGCAACTCGACCCTGAACCCCTTATGGGTATGGAATTCCTCTGGAACCACCGCACCACCATCGACGCCGTTCCCAACGGCCCCGTAACCATCACTCCAATCGGAGGCTGAAAATATGACCACTATGGTTGAAACCCCCATGCTGCCCCCTCCGGGCGAAACCAGGACTCTGCAAACCCGCGAAGCCATCAACGAAGCCCTGATCCAGGAAATGCGCCGCGACGAGACCGTCATCATCATGGGCGAAGAGATCGCCGGCGGCGCCGGCCGTGAACACCTCGGCATCGTCGACGCCTGGGGCGGCGCATTCCGCACCACCCGCGGACTCATCCAGGAGTTCGGCAACGAACGCGTTCTGGACACCCCGCTGTCCGAGGCCGCCTTCGTTGGCACCGCCATCGGCGCCGCCTCCACCGGCATGCGCGCCGTCGCCGAGTTGATGTTCGTGGACTTCATCGGCGTCTGCATGGACCAACTCCTCAACAACGCCGCCAAGATGCGCTACATGTTCGGCGGCCAGGTCAAGGTCCCCTTCGTCATGCTCACCCGCATTGGCGCGGGATTCGGCAGCGCCGCCCAGCACTCCGAGTCCTTCTACTCACTGTTCAGCCATATTCCGGGGCTCAAGGGTGTCTGTCCCTCCGACGCCTACACCGCCAAGGGCCTGCTCCTATCCGCCATCCGCGACGACGACCCCGTGGTGTTTTTCGAGCACAAGGGTCTCTACGGCGACACCTGCCCTGTCCCAGAGGAGATGTACACCCTGCCCCTGGGCAAGGCTCGCACCGTCCGCCCCGGCACCGATATGACCATCGTCGGCATCAGCAAGATGACCTGGACCGCCGTCGAGGCCGCCGAGGAACTGGCCAAAGAGGGCATCAACGCCGAGGTCATCGACCTCCTCAGCGTCTCCCCCATCGACTACGACCATGTCCTGGATTCCGTGCGCCGCACCCATCGCCTGCTGGTGGTGGACGAGGACACCCCGGTGTGCAGCATCTCTTCCGACATCTGCGCCCGCGTCGCCGAGGAAGCCTTCGACTACCTCGACGCCCCTCCGTCCCGCGTCACCCCACCTCACACGCCGGTCCCCTACAGCCGCGCCCTGGAAAACCTCTACGTGCCCAACGCCGAGCGAGTGATCACCACCGCCCGCCGCCTCGTGGCATAGCGAACATCGCAGGGGCAGGTTTGAAGCAACCCGCCCCGATACCTCATATACGCATCGCGTAGGGGCGAGTCATGACTCGCCCCCGCCATCTCGAAATCCCCACCGTCCTGGAGGCCCTACCCATGACCACTGTCGGATCCGGCAAACACACCTACACTCTCACCTCCGACTGGGCCAAAATGCCCGACGCCCACCCGCTGGGCGCAGTCAGCGCCATCGCCAGCGACTCCGCCGGCGACATCTACGCGTTCCATCGCGCCGATCCGCCCATCGCCATCTTCGACCGGCAGACCGGCGATTTCAAGAGCGGCTGGGGCAACGGCGGCTATGTGTACGCCCACGGTTTCTACATCGAGGACGATATCGTGTACCTCACCGACCGGGACACTTCGACCTGCATGATGTACACCCTGGACGGCAAGCTCATCCAGATGCTGGGCCGCTACATGGTCCACTCCGACACGGGAGCTGAGGTGGCCGGCCAACTGGTCCCGCGAGCCGCCGGCCCGTTCAACTATCCTGCCGAGCTGGTGCCGTCTCCCAGCGGTGACCTGTATGTCGCCGACGGCTATCGCAATGCTCGCGTCCACCGGTTCGACAACGACGGCAACCATAAGTATTCGTGGGGCAAGCCCGGCAAGGAACACCCCTACGAATTCCACCTGCCCCACAGCGTCCTGGTGACTCGCGAAGACCGCGTCTACGTCTGCGACCGCGAGAACAGCCGCGTCCAGATATTCAACACGTCCGGTGACTTCATCACCATGTGGACTGACGCCCAGCGGCCCACCGACATCGCCGAGACCCCCGAGGGAGATTTCGTCGTCAGCGAACTGGCCACGCTGGACAACTCAAAGAGCCCGCGTGTCAGCATATTCGACCGCGACGGCAACGCCCTCGCCCGGTGGGACAGCCGATCCGCCCATGGTATCTGGTGCGACGCCCAGGGCGACATCTTCCTCGCCCTAACCGGCGACCGAGCCGTCGACAAATACGGCCGCGACTGAGGCCAACGCAAACCACAATTGAATAAGGGCAGGTTAAGAACCTGCCCTTATTCATGTGGCAAACCAGCCCGCCATCTGTCCCGGATTAGGCCGTCAATACGATCTCCCTATGCGCCAGATCAGAGGCGGACTTACGTGCGTTGGCATCCAACTTCTCAGCAAGATCGCGCAGCGATTCAAAATAATTGGGGTGCGTGGCGCGGATATCATCTACAGAATCCGCGCCCAACACAACATATTCCATTCGCGGCCTCTGGCCTGTCCGCAACATCTCCTGCAGTTCTTCTAACTGAGACCGTTCCAACGCTGCCAACCTGCTCATCGCCTCTGCGTGGTCAGACTCAGGGAAGGGCGTTAGCTTTTGGAGCGCACCCTCATTCCGGTCGTATTCGAGCAAGAACCACATCGATAGGTCTCCTAAGGTCAGATCCAAGGCGGAAGGAACGGTGCGCGATACTCTTCAAAAGTGCTGATATCTTCGGCCTGTGGATTATCCCGCAACCGCGCACCCAACTGATCTATCTGCCGACGGCACATCCTTCCCGCGGGCCTGACCACCTGTCCGGCTAACCTCCGGCAACCGCCGGCACAATGCTGATCTCGTCGCCCGACTTTATCGACGTCTTCAAACCCTGGTCGAAACGAATGTCCTCGCCATTCACGTAAATGTTGACGAAGTATCGCAACTCCCCTTCCTCGTCCAGCAGCCGCTCCTTGAAACCGGGGTAGTCGGACTCCAGCTTGTCGATCATCTGCGACAGATCATCTACCTCCAGTTCCACCTTGTCGGCTCCGTGGGTCATACGTCGCAGCGGTGTGGGAATACGTACCATAACGCCCATTGGGGATTCTCCTCCTGTTGTTCTGCGTGCCCCGGGGCGTCATCGGTCACCGGGGTTAGCCTTCAATTACGTCTCCGGCAATCGGATCAACGCGCACGCCGTTGTCGGCCACCCACGTCAAACCTCTCTGAATCTCATCGTCCGTGCCATCCAACTCCAATACCACCCATCCCATGTCCGCGCGCACGTCCGCTCGCCGTATGTTGGTGACCACGTCGAAATCGTGCCCTAGCCGGTAGATGATCGGCTCGCGCACCATGTCCGCCGAGAATGTGAACCGGACCCGTTGTCGCGCCATCGAGCGTTACACTCCGGCGGCCATGCGGCTCTCCAGGGCCGCTTCGAACGATCCCATCATGGGTTTCACCAGCAGCGGGTTCACCACTTCCTCCACCGCTTCCTGCGTCTTCAGCCCGTTGCCCGTGATGTACGCGACGGTCAGTTCGTCCGGCCCGATTGCACCCGACTCCGCCAGGTACTTCAGCGTGGAGACCGTTACGCCTCCCGCCGTCTCCGTGAACACCCCTTCCGTCTCCGCCAGCAGCTTGATGCCTTCCACCACCTTGTTCTCCGGCACCGCGTAGCCGCTTCCGTCCGATTCCCGGATCACCCGCAGCGCGTAGATCCCGTCCGCAGGGTTTCCGATGGCCAGCGATTTGGCGATGCTGTCCGGCCGCACCGGGCGGATCTGGTTTTTCTGGTTTTCCCAGGCCCACACGATGGGACTGCATCCCTCCGCCTGCGCCATGTGCATGCGCGTCGTTACCGCTGGGTGATGCACGGTGTTCTGGTCTGCTCCGAACGGCATCGGCTCGACCCCGTCCAGCAGGCCCAGGCACGCCAGTTCATTGAACCCCTTCCATATCTTGGTGAACATCGCTCCCGACGCCGACGGGATCACCACGTGGTCTGGAATCCGCCACCCCAACTGCTCGGCCACCTCGTAGCCCAGCGTTTTGCTGCCCTCGGCATAGTAGGGCCGCATGTTGATGTTCACGAACGCCCAGGGATAGTTGTCGCTGATCTCACTGCACAGTCGGTTGACTTCGTCATACGTCCCGTCAACGGCAACCAGCGTCGGGTTGTACACCGCCGCTCCGATCACCTTCCCCCGTTCCAGGTCCGCGGGAATGAACACCACCGCGTCGATGCCCGCCCGCGCCGCGTGGGCCGCCACGCTGCACGCCAGGTTCCCGGTGCTCGCGCACGCCAGCGTCTCATATCCGAACTCGACGGCCTTCGTCGCCGCCACCGAGACCACCCGGTCCTTGAATGAAAACGACGGGTTCACGCTGTCGTTCTTGATGTACAGGTTGTTCAGACCCAGCCGTTTCCCCAGGTTCTTGGCCTTCATCAGCGGCGTGTAGCCCGCCATTATGTCCACCGGGTCTTCGGCCGAGGCCGGCAGCAGGTCCTCGTACCGCCAGATGCTCAGAGGCCCCCCGGCGATCCGGTCCCGGCTGATCACCTCGGAAATCGTCACATAGTCATATATGACCTCGAGGGGGCCGAAGCAGAAATCACAAACGTTCAGCGGGTCGCCCGGGTACTCCCGGCCGCACTCCCGGCATTTCAATCCTTTAACAAAAGCCACCGGATGGTACCTCCGTGGTTAGTTGCTGCACTCGAGCTCCGCGCTTCGATGATCCTCACTGTTGCGAAACGATATTGTGCCAGACGCCGCCCGTCGCTCGCAACTCACTCACTGCGGAGCCTCGCCAGCCGGCCCGCCGCCGTCGGGCTTTTCGGTTCCGGCAGTCGCCCTAGTGCCCGGGATGATACCAATGGCTGTCGAAGAACATCAGCGGGTTCACCTCTTCGTCGGCGCTCGCCTGCATTTCCTTGACTTCGCCCACGTAGATCGTGTGGTCACCATACACGTGCGACCCCACGATGTCGCAGTTGAAGAACACCATCGACCCGTCCAACTGCGGTACGTTGTGCGCCCCCGCCGTGTACGAATATTCGGGATTTCCCTCGCGCTGCTCAGGCCGCCGGGCGAAATACATCCCCAGTTCTTCCTGTTCCTCCCGCAGCACGTTGACCCCAATCCTCTTCTGCTCTTCCACGTAACCGTACGTGATGGTGTTGTGAGCCACGCACACCAGCAGCGTCGGCGGGTCCAGGCATACCGACGTGAACGCGTTCGCTGTCATCGCGTGAGGATTGCCCTCCGGATCCAGCGTGGTGATCACCGTCACCCCGGTCGCGAATTTTGACATTGCCTGCCGAAAGTCGATTTGACTAACCACTGCGGCTTACCCCCGATAATTTGGCGATGATTATACCCGGACAGTATCAACGTTGCCAAACGCTATTCAATCCCTACAGCCATCCGCGCCAAGTGGCCTGTTCTACATCCCAGCATGACACCGACCACGAACCGGACTCCAGAAAATTCTCGGCGCGCTCAGGTTCTCCGATCCGCGCAATTCCCGCACTCTGTCCACCCTTGTCACCTCCGGCCAAACAAACACCAATCAACCCTGAACAGCTATCCCCCTGCATTGGCCCGGCATTATCCGCGGGTGCATTGCCTACATCGTAGAGCGCATATGGAAAAAGCCGCGTCCGTAACTCTGTGGATTCAGCGCGCCCGCCAACCCCGGCCACCGGCAACGCCACTCCGTGGACTCACCTAGTCAGGCCACCACCGCGCCCAGTTCCCCTCGCTCCGCTCCGTCCGAAATCGGGGGCCACGGCATAAAAGCCTCACCTATCCTGTCGGCCGGCAGACTTCGCGCCTGCTCCGCATCCAGCTTCAGCACGGTATTCGGCGGGATGTGCCCGGAGAACAGTCCCGGATGCGTCAACTCCGCCAGCAACTCCAGCCCATCGACGACCCTCGGCCCCGGCCTGCTCAGCGTGCTGTGATCGACCAGGTACACCTCGCCCGTCTGCACCGCCGGCAATTCGTCCCACCCCGGCTGACTCGCCAACCACGGAATCTCCCGGACGCTCCGGGCCAAGTCCGACGAGCACAGGTCGATGTACAACTTCTCGGGAGCCGCCGACACCACCTCGCTCCATTCGATCCGCTCCGCCGCGCATCCCGCCTGGAACCGCTCCGGCAGGACGCCGCCCGCCCGCCACACCAGGTCGGTGACCCAGTGCCCGCCGATCACCAGCGGGTTGACCCCCTCCAGCGAGAATACCGCTGGCCGGTAATCCGCCCGACTCACCTTCTCCTCAACCAACCCGATGCGCGCTCGCATTCCCGCCACCAGTCCGGCCGCCGCATCCGACGCGCCGCAGGCGTCCCCGATCTCGGCGAAACTACCCAGTATCTCATCCAGTGTCCGGGGGTTCAGGTTCAGCACCGTCGGCAGGAGCGCCATCGGTTCCACCGCCGCATGCACTGTGCTGGCATCAACCTCGCAGAAGTAGCAGAGGTCCTGCGTCAACACCAGGTCCGGCGCGGCCTGCCTCAACCAGTCCACATCCAGGTCGTACGGGCTTTCGCCGGACGACAGGATGCGGCTCATCTCCGCCTCAACCTCTTCGCTCGACATCACTGACGGATCTATTCGGCTCCGGCAAACTACCCGGATGTCCGCAACCTCGGGAGGATAATCGCAAAGATCCGTAACCCCTATGATCTGCTCGCCCATCCCCAGGGCAAACAATATCTCGGTGCCGCTGGGAAGTAATGAGCATATCTGCACAGCGCGGCCCCCTTTGCAAATGGTCCTGCGTAGTCGGCACGCGGATTGTAGCATATACTCTGCGGCAGACCGCCTCCGCGTTCAGTTCATAACGGCCACCATGAACGCCACCACCACAGTCCAGCCGCCCATGCTGGCGGAGCGCACCTGGAGCAAACGCGCCCTGGTGTCGCTGAACTTTTACAGCTTCGGCCTCGCGGGTTTCATACTGGCGATGGACACTGCGGTGCTGCCCATACTGGTGCTGGAAGTCGCGCCCCACGCCGCCAAAAACACGCTGCTCGGCGTCGTCGGGCTGGCCGGCCTCCTGGCCACCGCGTCAGTCCAGGTGCCCGTCGGATGGGCCAGCGACCGCACCCGATCGCGTTTGGGCCGCCGGCTCCCCTACATGCTGTGGACCTGCCTGTGCATCCCGGTCGGCCTCGCCGGCCTGGCCATGCCGCTGAACTACGTCAGCCTGCTCGTCATCTGGATGTTCATACAGATCAATTCGGGCATCGGTTATTCGCCATATCTCGCCAGCATCCGCGAACTGGTCCCGAACAACCGCATGGGCGTTGCCGCCTCCGTCAAAACGCTACTCGAAGCCCTGGGCGGCGCCGGCGTCCTGTGCCTCGCGGCCTTGATGATCAGCAACTACTCCAGGCCCGACGGCGTGTACTGGCTTTGGGCCACCCTCGCCCTGTGCGCGGCTGTCCTGCTCTGTACCGCCGGCGCCAGTTCGATCACCATCTTTGGCCGCATGCGCCAATCCGGCGGGGCCGCCGCCGTGGCCTTCCAGCGCGCCGCCATGGCGTTCCCGGAGTCCACCAGCATGGCGCGCCTCCATCCGGACCTCGGCTGGTTCGTGGTGTCCCGCGGCGCATTCATGGCCGCTGTCGTCATCTTTACCACCTACGGCCTCTTTTTCCTGCGGGACAAAGTGCAGGTGGGAAATCCCGCCGAGGCTCTCGGCCTTGCCATCATCGGCATCGGCGGCGCTCTCGTGCTCACCACCTACCCCGCCGGATGGATGTCGGATCGCATCGGCCGCAAGCCGGTGCTCGCGGCCGGCACGGTCCTCGCCGTGGCCGCCACCCTGGTCATGATGTGGGTAAATTCCTATTTTGCCGCCGTCGTCGTCGCTAGCGTGATCGGCGGTGCGGTCGGTATGATCCTCACCAGCCACTGGGCCATGGCCAACGATCTCGGAACCGATGGCCGCGAGGCTCAGCACATGGGTATCGTCAACTTGGGCACTCTCATCGGCGCCGCGGGCGCCAAGGCCATCGGCCCCCTGCCGGATCTGGTGACCGTGTGGTTCGGACCCGGCTACGGTTACACCGCGCTGCTCGGCGCCAGCGCGTTGCTGTTCATCATAGGCGGCGCGCTGCTGCTCAAGGTCCGCCTCAATCACCCCGCGCACATCGATCAACCCGCCTGCTAACTCATGCCATCCGACCTCGATAACCGCCCTGCTCCCTTCCGCCCAGGGCCGTGGCTGACGGTATTGGCCGCCCTCGTCCTGGCAGCCATCGTCCTGGCTGCTTCGGCCGTCTCCGAAAACCAAGCGTCGGCCTCAATCATGGGCCAATCCCAGCCGGCCGACTGCGCCACCCTCGTCATCGACCAGGATGAAAACTACACCGCCGGCGCTTCAATCGATCTCGAGCTGTCCTTTACCGACGCCAATGGCGGCCGCAACTGTAGCCCGGGCCTGCCAACCGACGAAATCACCATTGAGTTGCCTGAGGAGCTGAACGTACCCTCCGGCTATGACGAAGAAGACATCGTCCTCCGCGCCGGCTCGCGCTACCAGCCCAACTGGATGGACTTTGACTCCGGAGACGACGGCCCTCACCAGATCACGCTACCCGGTTGCCAAGTTTGGCAATTCTACGGTACTCGCGTCAATTGCGATGAGGTCAACCTCACCGCCGTCCGCATCACGCTGAACGACCTCCGCCTGCCCGACAATCCACCGCCGGAGGATGAAACCTACGACGTTTCCGTCCAGTGGGATAGCGGCGCAAAACTGACCTTCTCCCTCCGCGTCGATCCCACCCTCGTGGTTGACGCCGATGATGATGAGACCGTCAACTATGGCGAAACCGTCACCTTTACCGGAATCGGCTTTACCAGGGGTGTCACGGCTAATCTGTTCGCCAACCGGCAGGGTGGGTCCAGCGTTTGCGATTCCTCCACCGTCAGCGATTGGCGGGAGATTGCAACGGCGAGCGTCGGGTCCGACTACCGGTTTACCTCCGAGGTTTTCATTGATACCGGCAATTTCCGCAACGCCGGCAAGTACCAAATCTGCGCCCGGGACGGCGCTGGCCGCCGCCTCACCGGCTCCATCAGCATCACCGTCGCCACCGGACTCATCATCTCCGACGACGATGCTGTCACCCCCGGCGAAGAAGTCAGGCTGCGCATCGTCGGCGGCAATCCGGGCATCCGCGAAGTCTACGTTGCCGGGCGCACCGCCGACTGGCGCACCTCATCCGATAATCTGTACGTCACTCTGCCGCCCTCACAAACCGGAACCGTAACCATCCACGCCGAGTTCAGTGATGGGCGCAGCGCCAAAGCGCGCGTGACCATCTCCGATGCCGAACTTACGGTCAGGAGTGTGGGTGATGGCGTGGGCTTGGGCCAAACTTTGCTGGTATCCGCCCAGCAATTGGCCGGCTCCGAGGTCTGCCGCGCCCGTCTTGACGGCATTCCCGTTGCCCTGCTTGATGACTCCCGCAACCGCGCCGATTGTGTCCCCATCCGCAGCGGAGGCCGCTTCGACGCCACCATTCTGTTGGCGGACCCCGACGGCGAAATTTCCAGCGAACTGATCAGCGAGGTAATCTCCCTCGAGCACGGCGACAATCTTGAACTGGAAATCACCGACGATGAAGGCGTCAAAGCCACTGCCGACGTCCGCATGGCAGTCCCTCGCATCACGTTCCAGCCCGACCGCGGCGTCATCAATCGGGGCGAATCCCTCCTGATACGTGGCGAAAACTTCCCTCCGGACCGCCCCGACTACTATGACCCGCCGAAGGTTGAAATCCACATCAACGGCCGCCGCGCCGGCACCGTCTTTCCCTCCTCAGATGGCCGTTGGCAGTATGAATACGACCGTACCGACCAGCTCGACCCCGGTCAGCAAATTCGCCTGGAGGTCTATCTCGACGACTACCGCCTCAGGGAACTCAGCGCCGACCTCGATATTAGAGCGGCCTCCGTGGGTGTGGCGGTTACCCCCTCGGTCGTGCGTATCAACACCCCCGTCACCGTAACCGTGACCGGCCTGGACCCCTATATTGGCGGCTACGGCGTCCGCATCCGCAATGGCCCCTTCTTCACTTTCAACGGCGCAAATACCTTCAATTCCGACCGCGACGGCGCTTTCACCGCGCGTGCCACTTTCCCGGATTTCGAACCCTACTCCTTCGGCAGCGGCGAAGCTATCGTTTCCCTGGAATTGTACCGGGATTCCACCCTCATACCGGGCATTTACTCCACTGTAACCATGCTGGCCGGGCAGCATCCGACACCCACGCCAGTGCCAACCCAAACGCCTCTGCCCACTCCAACACCCACGTTCACCCCCGTTCCCACGGCTACGCCCACTCCTACTCCTACTCCGGTCCCTACTCCCACTCCAACACCCAGTCCCACGCCTACTCAAACTCCAACGCCCACACCCACTCCGGATCCCACCGACACGCCCATACCGCCGCCAACCATCGACCGGGAAGCCATCGTGAGCGCCGTCATGGCCGCCATCGCCCCCCCTACTCCCGACCCTGCCACTGGCGGCTCCGTTGACCGGCCTGGCGGTTTCATTGATGCCAACCCCACGCTGTTGTTGATCCTGCTGATCGCCGTAGGCGTCATCGCGTTGGCCGCCGTCATCGCCGCCGTCCTCCTGTTGCTGGCCCTCCGCCGAGCCACCCAACAACAAGAGCCGGAAGCCCCGGAAGCCGAGGAAGAAGACCCCGATAACACGGCCGCCGAATCGTCCGATTAGGCTATACGCGCCCGTTCCGGTAGGTTTCCCGCACGAAGATCATCAGGCCCAGCCCCGCCGCCGTCAGTATCGCCGCGTCGATCCAGAGCGCCCACGCGAACCCGGCAAAGTCTGCGATGGCTCCCAGTGCCAACGCCCCGACGATGGTGCCGACTCCCCCGAAAGTGCGCAGCAAACCGATGGTAACGCCCTCCATTCCGGGTGGGGCGATATCCGCAAAGAAGACCGTCCCGGCCGGGCTCCCCAACCCTTCGCCCATACCCAGCAGCACGCCCGACAGCAGCAGCTGCCACAGATTGTCTGCCCATATGAAAGTCCCGATGCCCAGGCACATCAGCACAATCGCCGGGATTATCGGAGTCTTCCGCCCGAACCGGTCCGACACATAACCCGACATCAGCGTCGTGAAAAACTGTGGAAAGTGCGTGATGCTGATCCACAGTCCCAGGGCGTCCGGCTCAAACCCCTTCTCACCCCCGAACAGCGGCATCACGCTGAACCGCGCTCCCTGCCGGTTCGCCACGATCATCAGCGCAAACAGCCCCACGAAAATAAACGCCGGGCTCAGCATGAGCCGCCACATTGCTCCCCGTTGCCTCTCCGGCGCGGGCCCGGTTTCCCCAGCCCGCGACGCCTGCGCCGGCCTGCGGCGAGCCGGCCGCTGCGCCTCTTCCTCGCGCCAGCGGGATTCCGGCAACGCAAAACCGATCACCCCCAACGACGCGCCCATCAAAACCGCCTGCACGTACAGCGGCATCCGTAGCCCGAATATGTCGGCCAGGTACCCGCCCAGCAGCGGCCCAATCGTCTGGCCGGCCAGGATACTCAGTTCCTGCAGACTGAGCAGTCTCCCCCGCATCTCCGGCGTAGCCTCATCCCGCAGGTAGATCGTGGCCACGGTCAGGAATATACTGCCGCCGAACCCCGAAACGAATCGCCAACCCGTGAGCCAGGCGTAACTGAATGAGACAGACACCATCGCAGCGCCGAGCAGGTTGATCGCTGCCCCTAAACCCAGCACGCTTTTGCGCCCATATCGCTGGGCCAGGTATCCCGCCGGAACGCTGGTCACCAGCCGCCCGAACCCGAATAGCCCGATGGTGATCCCGATGGCCGCGGCGCTCACGCCGTATTCCCGCTCCATGAACAGCGGCAGCACCGGCGAAATCGCCCCCATGCCGGCGCTGTTCAACGCCACCACCACGCACAGAACCGATACACCTCGGTAACGATTGGTCAGCGCTTCCCGCACTCCTCCCGTCACTGAGTGCGTCCGTCCCCGTTGGCCTCGTGTTCGCCATCGCCCGGTTCAGGCCTCACAATCTCCCGGATCCTGCGGTCAATGCGGAACCGCGGGATCATTATGTGATGGTCGCACGTCTGGCACCGCAGCCCGATGTCGCCGCCCCCCCGGTTCACCAGCCAGTTGAACCCGCCGCACGGATGCGCCTTTTTCAGCCGGACTATATCCCCCGGCCTCAGGTCCGCTACCCTGGGCGGTCCCGTCATTTCTCCGTCGGTCGCCATCCCAGGCCCATGCTGTTCAGGGTGTCGTTGATGCCGTCCCGCAACCCGCTCGCAGCCACTCGTGCCGCCTCCGCGTAATCCGTACCCGACGACGCATAGATTATCCCCCGTCCGGAGTTGATGATCGCCATTCGACCATGCCGGTCCACGCCATTCTGCACGCTGGCCTCCAGGTCGCCGCCCTGCGCCCCAACGCCCGGTATCAGGATCGGCGCATCGGGACACACCCGGCGTACCGCCGCCAATTGCTCAGGCGCCGTCGCTCCCACCACCAGGCCCAGATTCCCGCCCGCCGACAGATTAGCCAGGCTGCGCGCCAGCCTCATGTACACCTGCTCCCCGCCGTCAACCGCCAGGTCCTGCAAATCGCCGGCCCCCGGATTCGACCCCCGGCACCACACGATGATCCCGCCGTTCCCCCGCTCCAGCCACGGCTCGATCGTGTCCATCCCGCCCCACGGATTCACCGTAACCGCATCAAAGCCCCACACTTCAAACATCGCCGTCGCATACGCCTCAACGGTGTTGCCGATGTCGCCACGTTTGGCGTCTATGATAATCACGGCATCCGGCGCGGCGTCCCGGATATGCGAAACCGTCGCGTCCAGCGCCCGCAACCCGGGGATTCCCAACGCCTCGTAAAACGCGATGTTCGGCTTGTACGCGCAGACCAAATCGCCCGTGGCGTCTACGATCGCCCGGTTGAACTCCACCACGGCCCGTTCATCCTGAGTCCGCCCTGTGATCCGCTCATCCTGAGCCTGTCGAAGGACCGACGCCGGCATCAACGCCGGATTCACGTCCAGCCCGACGCACACCAAACTCTGCGTCGCCTCACTGGCCGCCAGCAATCTTTCCGAAAAACTCGTCATATCAACCAAAAATCCACAAGAGAGCGCCCCATCCCATCAATCACTGATCCTGCCCATCCTGTGTATCCATGCAACAGACCTCTACCCCAACGGCCTCGCAAAACTGATCTCGTGCCCATCCGGGTCCGTAATGTGGTAGTACCGCTCCCGCCACGGCGCATCCGCCGGCTCGCCGTCCGGCGAATATCCCGCCTGCACCATCCGCCGGTGATGCGCATCCACGTCGTCCACATATAGAATGCAGCGACCCCACCAGCGCACCTCAGCATCCTCCGCGAGAATCAGATTCAGGTAGCCGTCCCCCACGCTCAACGACGTGAATGACGCCTCCGGCCCCCCGTACAAAATCGGTATGCCCGCCCCATCGTGATAAAACGCCACCGACTGCGCCATATCCCGCACCGCCAGCGTAATCGCGCTGATGCTCTGCACCGTCATGCTCAACCCCAACCATCTACCTGACGCCAACATCATTCTTGACGCCCACCGTCATTCCTGACACTGACGTCATTCCTGCGAAAGCAGGAATCCAGAAAATTCTTCCAACTGTATTGTAGTAGAATCAACCCATCCAACGTTTCACGAACTCGACGTTGGCGGCAGCAATTATGACACAACCAAATTCCAATCACTCCAGTGCTCCCCCGGACTGCCTCCCTCGCCTCGAGTCCATCCTCCGCGACATGCAGTCTGTCATCGTCGCCTGCTCCGGCGGCGTCGACAGCACCCTCCTGGCGGTGGCAGCCCAACGCGCGCTGGGTAGCCGCGCTTTGGCCGTCACCGCCGTCTCCCCCGCCCTCGCCGCCCGCGACCTCGCCGATGCCGAATCCATAGCGACCCAGTTCAACCTGAACCATCGCGTCATCCGCACCGACGAGTTGCAACGCGAGGGCTACGTCGCCAACTCCCCGCAGCGCTGCTATTTCTGCAAGACCGAACTCTACGACCAACTCGGCGCTCTCGCCACCGCCGAGGGCTACGCGTGGATCGCCAACGGCGCAAACACCGACGACCTCGGCGACTACCGCCCCGGCATGACCGCCGCCTCCGAGCACAATATCCGCAGCCCCATGGTCGAGGCGCAGATGGACAAGGCCCAGGTCCGCGAAGCCGCCCGCTGGCTTGGCGTCCCCCTCTGGGACAAACCGGCCCAGCCCTGCCTCTCGTCCCGAATCCCCTACGGCACCCCCGTAACCGTCGAGTCTCTCCGCCGCATCGAGGCCGCCGAGGATATCCTGCGCGACCTCGGCCTCCGCGAAGTCCGCGCCCGCCACCACGACAAACTCTGCCGCATCGAGGTCGCCGCCGACCAGATGGAACTGGCCTTCGCCCACCGCGACGAAATCACAACCCAGCTCAAATCCCTCGGCTATCTCTGGGTCTCCCTCGACCTCAACCCCCTCCGCTCCGGCAGCCTCAACGACGTCCTCAAAACCAAATCGGCAAGCCATCCGGCGTAGGCGCAAGGCACGCTCCACCCGTCCCTCTATCCTCACGTCATTCCTGACACTGACGTCATTCCTGCGAAAGCAGGAATCCAAAGAATCCTCGCAACAGCAGCCAGGAGGCACGCGCCGCACGTCGCAATAACATTGGCCGTTTTAACCAAACCACCCATCCACCTCGCAACCATCAATATCAAGACCCAACCGCAATCCCGTCCATCCTGCCCATCGATGTCAAAAAACGGGCCCCCATGAAAACCGCCTACATCCAGTCCGTCGGCGGCGCCAGCGGCGACATGCTCCTCGGCGCACTCCTTGACGCCGGCCTCCACCTCGACGCCATCCACGCCGTCATCACCGCCCTGAACATCCCGGGCGTCAAAATCAACGCGGCCGACGAAATCCGCTGCGAAGTCCGCGGAACCCGCGCCCTGGTCGACACGTCCGAATCCCCACGCTATTCGCCCCAACAGATGCTCGACGCCGTGGCGGGCGCGACAACGCTATCCGACTCCACCCGCATGCGCGCAACCGCCGTCCTGAAAGCCCTCTTCGCAGCCGAAGCCCGCGTCCACGGCAACAACCCCGACGAAATCCACCTCCACGAACTCGGCACCGCCGACACCCTCGTGGACGTTGTCGGAGTGGTCCACGGACTCGAACAACTCGGAGTCCAGCGCATCTACGCATCCCCGTTGGTCCTAGGCGAAGCAACCGGCCCGCGCCGACCCGGCGGTTACAGTAACCCCGCGCCGGCCACCCTCGAAATCATCGCCGCCGCCCAGGCCCCCGTCGCGCCCGACCGACCCTTCCACGCCAACGTCGGCGAACTCACCACGCCCACCGGCGCGGCCCTCATCACCACTCTCGCCGACGAGTTCCGCCAACCCGCCATGACCCTCAACCGCATCGGCGTAGGCGTAGGCGGCAAAAACCCCCCATCATTCCCCAACGTCATCCGCCTCTGGCTCGGCAAAACAGTCCCATCAGTACGCCCCAGCCAATCCAATCATTCCCCCTGGCCCAACGCCGCCGTCCCATCCGATCAGTCGCACGCATCCGGCGACCCTGACCATTCGCATGCAACCGGCGACATTGACCATTCGCATGCGTCCGGCGACTCAGACCACTCACTCGCATCCCGCGACTCTGACCATTCCCAACTTTCCCTTTCCCCCGTTATTCCCGCATCTCCTCGTCAATCCCGCGAAAGCGGGAATCCAGAAACTCCACAATCCGCTATTTCTGAGACTCGCAGAGCGCTCCACACCGCTCATGGTGAGCCTGTCGAACCACCAACCGGCCAGATTCCGACCGCCGCCCCTGACAGGGACCATCGCACCGATACCGATACCCCACGTCATTCACGCGAAAGCGGTAATCCAGCACCCACCCAATCCGCTATTTCTGAGACTCGCAGAGCACCCCAAACCGCTCATGGCGAGCCTGTCGAACCACCAACCAACCAGATTCCGACAGCCGCCCCTGACAGGAACCATCGCACGGATACCGTTTCCCCACGTCATTCACGCGAAAGCGGTGATCCAGCACCTCCACAATCCGCTTTTTCTGAGACTCGGAGAGCGCTCCACACCGCTCATGGTGAGCCAGTCGAACCACGAGCGGACGGCGACTCCAACAACGCATCCGAAAGCGGCCAATCCTCAAACGCGCCAACCGCGCCCCCTGTCAATGCGAGCGATGCAAGGATTTTTTCCAGTGGTGGATCGGTGAATCATCACGAACCCGAGCGTGGCAAGCCGGATGCAGAAACCCGCCAGTCCACTCATAGCGAGCCAGTCGAACCACGAGCAGACAGCAACCAACCACCCCCAACCCTCGAAACCGTGCGCGCCGCCGCCCTCGAAGCCTACCGCAACCAAACCGACCCCAACCGTCATTCCCGCGAAAGCGGGGATCCAGAAACCGCCGGCGACCCCAACGTCCCCTTCGCCCGCTGGCAGGACAACGTCATCCTCCTGGAAACCAACATCGACAACGCCACTGGCGAGCAGCTCGGATTCGCCATGGATCAACTCTTCGCCGCCGGAGCCCTCGACGTCTGGCACACCCTCATCCAGATGAAAAAGAACCGCCCCGCCATCCTGCTCTCAGCCCTGGCGCCCGCCAACCTGGAAACCCAACTGGCAGAAGCCATCCTCCGCCACACCCCAACCCTCGGCGTCCGAGTCCGACCAGTAGGCCGCTACGTAGCCGACCGGGACACCATAACCGTCCAAACCGAATACGGCCCCATCCGCATAAAACGCAAATGGCTATCCGGCCAAATCACCACCATCTCCCCCGAACACGACGACCTAGCCGCCGCCACCGAATACTCTCCGCAATAATGGCGTTCCTATTCAAAGTAGTAGTAGTTATAGGCCCACAAAACTGCGCTGGAGAATTCACGATTCACTTGTGCGTATTCTTTCGTGAGTGATCGTGCAGTTTTAGAGTTGCTGCGCTTCATCACTTTTCGCAGCTGGTCCAAGTAATTTTTCCTCAGCAAAGGCAAATTCCTTGCCCGGGAAGTTTCAACGTTATTGAGCCCAAAATCTAATATGGTCCGCTCAGCTTTTTCCCTTTCCTGGCGCTCTTTTAGTTCCATATTCGGGATCATGCGGAGAACTTTTCGGTCTACCGAATATGAAAAATACTTGCCAGCATCGGCCGCTCTAGGATTCACATACGACTTTGCGTCCTCTTTCAACGCATCCTCGACTCTAGCGTCGTTTTTCGCATCGTTACACCGTTTGCAAGCGTAGATCATATTAGCCCAGTCGAACATTTTTTCGTTAAAGCCGTTCCGAGGGAAAAAATGATCTACGGTGTTCGATCGAGCAGATCCCTTTCTCGCCATGCATGGCTGTTCACAGTACCCGCAAATGCCCTCACGATGATCCAGTTCACCGCGCTCGCGATGCGAATGACGGCGCGGTGCTCCGAATTGTGAAGCCAAATCGCGCATCAGTCGAGCCTGATCCTTGCAACAAAGTTCCCAAACATATTGTTTGCTAACTTTATCCCAATGTTTGGTTTTATAGTCATCCAAGTACTTTGGAGCGACTTTAGGGGTCACTGAATGCATTTCCCAATCTCCTTAGTTCTCTTCATCTCCTTGTTCGTACCGTTCCAATAACTCCTCCAGTTGCTGCAAGAACAATTGATTTTGGGCTGCGATAGGCCCGTGTGACTCCAAATCCGGACTCACTTTATCCTCGAGTTCGCCGATCCGTTCTCGCCACCACTGGTCGGCGTCACCCCGCAAAGGGACATGGCTTGCTAACCAATCCAATGCAACCGATTGATCACCATGCAGGCGTCCAGATCCCTTGATGGAGGTCAATTCGGCCAATTTGGACTGCCGCCATTCCTCAGCATCTTGGACAACGGGTTGTTGGTATCGCATCCACCTCAGCACCGCCGCTGATATTGCAGTCTCTTCGTCAGTAGGGTCTAAAACCTCCATGAACTCACGCAGGATCTCCTCGACAGTCCATCCCGTGATGTCCTCAGAATTCGTTTCGACTCGAACAACTCCAGCCTCGTCTCGATGCAGTTTGTGCACCTGCCCAGCCTTCAATCCAGCGACAACAAACGGTGAATGCGTTGTTACAAAGAGCTGGACGTTCGGGAAGTACTTCTTGATCGTAGGGATAACCCGTCTCTGCCAGGTTGGATGCAAATGGTTCTCGATTTCGTCCATCAATAGTACGAACGGCATCTTGCGCCATTCTTCATGGAAGAGATCATGCTCCTCCGCTCCAATACCGATCTCCAATTGCCACAAATCCGGCGCTTTATCGCCACGAGAGACATGCCCCCGAGACTCTCTTTCAATGGCGTGTGTGAATTCTTCTAGATCGACTGGGCCTCGTTCTCTAACATATGCGGTTTTGTTGGCGCGGGAGGATCTGATGAACTGGAGGTTCACCATCATTGCCACATAACGAATCCACATCAGTGGCCCTTGGGTGCCGGAACTCAGGTCCCCTATGGTCAGGGAGTCATCGGTAGCATCCGTGGTACTCACGCCCCAATAATCGTAACGAACTCCCGTGACGCCACGATGCTCGCGGCCTTCCGGCGGATTGTATTCGTGTGTTGTTGCGGAGGCATCCTGCATGATTTCCCGGACGATTTCCGCCGCGCACCGATCTGCCACGGCAATCACAGCCGATCTTCGCTCGTGTATGTCTCCACCGTCCCAAGAACGTCTGATGGTATCTTCCGCCCAATCAATCTCTCCCTCTGGATTGTCGGGATCGATCGTCTCACCTGCCAACACAATCTCAGCTAAATCAGTGCGAATATCCGACTGTCCCTGGTAGTTCACAGAACCGTCCACTGCCTGGATAGCCTCGACAAGCGATTTGTCGTATTCATCCTGCATCCGGAAAACCTTGCGAAAGTCTAAGATGCTTTCCGACTCGACAAACGTGTCTTGGACCGTATATCCGGCTACTACATTTTCTGCTGGCGGGAATGTCAAACGTATCGACGGAATTGATATGATAGGCACTAAATGGCATGGTTGGTAGCCATCGGAATTCAAAAGTTCGTCGCCCTGGACATCTAGCACATATTGAATGCCATCTGACAGTAATATGTAACTATCACGAGCGTTAGGCCATACGGCAGCTTCGTGTTCGTGCAACAAGCTGTCGTGCACGCTAACCGGGTCGTAATCCACGTCGACGCCTGACTCGGCATGCCTGAGCACGTTGAACACCGTAGTCTTTCCGCAACTATTAGGCCCTATGAGAACATTCACATGCGGGTCAAATTCCAACTCTATGGGTTCGCGGATCGGCCCCACATTAGAAATCCCGGCTTTCCGAATCAGCATTTTTCACCTCGACTGGCCCAAATCGTTTAATTGAAATTTGCCCTAATACCCCTCCGCCCACAGCCGCCCCCATTCAGTCCGCAGCGCCTTCCGCACCCGTCCCTTGCCAATCGTATTCAGCCAGTACCCGTTGTGGTACACGTTGCTCGCCGCGTACGCCCACCCGGCCAGCGGCGACCTCAGCAGCATGTTCTCCAGCGGCTTCAGCGGACCCCAGTAGATCAGCTTCTGACCCTGGCTGGCGAAGGTGTTCTCGTTGTCGGCGAAGTTCCAGTTCACCCGGCTGATATCCGGCTCGTCGCCCACCACCTCGATGTCTCGCATGTCTCCCACGCCCAGCCCGCGCTCGTGCGCCAGCCGTATGAACTTTATCGACAGCGGATCAAACCCCATCATCGACGCCACCACGGCGTCCACCGCCACCTGGTCCGCGCCCGCCACGATGCGATCCTTGATGTGCCACCGCATCGCCCGCGGACCCGGCCCATCGCCGGCAAACGTCCCGTCCGTAACCGCAAAGATGCCCGGGTGTATCTCCTGTTGGATCGCCAGCAGGTCCACCAGCGTTTCGTGAATCACCGAGTGCGTCCAGTGCCGCTTGCGGTGCAGCAACCCGCCGAACGCGTTCTTCATCGCCCCCGTCATCGTCGTGAACACATGCGTCTTCATCGTCGGCAGATGCACGATGTTCTTGCCCGCGAACAGCGCCGGTATCTCGATCCCCTCGGGGTAGATGTCATACAGCACCTGCATCTCCGCCTTGGGCTCATACAGCACCCACGGCTCCGGCGGCGTGTCCAGGTGCACCGTGCGCAGCCCGTACTTGTCCTGCACCGGCTTGTGCTTGTTGTTCACCTCGCCCTCGAACGAGTCCACCACCACCGTCCCGTTGTGCGCCGCGATCAGACCATCGTTGCGGTGCCCCATGTTCTGCAGCCCGCGAACCACCCCCTCCAACTGCCACGGCGTCGTCGAGCACCCGGGATACCAGTGCTGCCACGAGATGTTGATCTTCAGCAGCGTCTCAACATCCGTCGACAACACCCGCTCCGCCCCCGCCAGCCGCATCGCCCGCTCCACGTCCGCCAGCACCGTCTCCGGCGTCGTCGCCACCACTGACACCACCGGCGATCCAACCCGCCGCCCGCCAGCCGATTCCGGCGCAGTACCCAACTGTCCCGCAGTAGTCATCAAAATCCCTCTCGTAGGTTTACTCGGCCACGTAGGAGCGAATAATCATTCGCCCGCCATCAATCCATTACGTCATCCTGTAAATCCTGTTTATCCCTGTAAATCATTTCCCGGCCTTCCGCCGGAAGTGCGGTATCACGTACTCCCCGAACAGCCGGATTGAATTCATGACTTCTTCGTTCGTCGCATACCCCGCCTGGAAGATCGGCATGATCTCATCCACGCCCATCGACTCAAACTCCTCGATCACACGGATGCACGCGTCGGGATCACCCACGCAGTACCCACCCCCGGCCAGCAGTTCCTCCGGCGTCGGCGGCGCCTGCTGCTGCGGGTCCTCGGATGGCCTCGATGGCCCACCACCCCGCGCCGCGCCGCCCTGCACGTAAAACTGGTATTCCTCAGGCACCGCGTCCTGATCCACGCCGGCCCACTCCAGCACGAACCGCTGCCGGCTCTGCTCCAGGTACCAAGCCGCAACCTCCGCGCCCTTCTGCCGCGCCTTGGCGTCGTCCTCGTCGCAGAACCCGATCGTCGACGCCACTACCTGCCGGTTGGTGAACCGACCCACCGGATTGGCGTTCTCGATGCTCTCGTAGTACGCGTTCACCAGACCCCGCGTCTTGTCCGTCCCGCCCAGCGTATTCACCAGGCACCCGACGCCCAACTGACCCGCCAGCCGGAACGTATCCTCCTGCGTGCAGGCCATCCACAGCGGCGGATGCGGCTTCTGCAACGGACGCGGAATTACCTCGCGCGGCGGTATCGTCCAGTTCTCCCCGTCGTGGCTGAACACCTCGTCGCACCACATCCGCGGCAGGCACTCCAGCGTCTCCACCATCATGCTCTGCGTCGTCGCCACGTCCGTCCCGAACGGCGTCAGTTGGTACGGCCCCTTCGTCCGCCCGACTCCGACATCCACACGCCCGTCGCTCAAAATGTCCAGCGTCGATGCCCGCGCCGCCACGTGCAGCGGATGATGCACCGGCGCCAGCACCACGCCGAACCCCAGCCGCATCTTCTTCGTGTGCTGCGCCATTACCGCCAGCATCACTTCCGGCGCCGACGAGTGCGCGAACTCCGTCAGGAAGTGATGCTCCACCAGCCAAACCCGCTCGAACCCCATCTCTTCCGCGTACTGCACCTGCCGCACCGCGTCCCACAGCGTGTCGTACTCCGCCGTATCCGTCCACGGACGCGGCATCTGCAACTCATAAAACATTCCAAACTTCATAAGGTGTTTCTCCAATCCGCGCCGTCATTCCTGCGAAAGCAGGAACCCAGAAAAATCATATCACCCAACCCATCCTGTCCATCCTGTGTATCCCTGTAAAACCGTCCTCACATCGCCGTCCATCCGCCATCCACCACCAGCATCTGCCCCGTAGTCGCCCCCGCCGACTCGCTCGCCAGGTAGATCGCCGCCCCCACCAACTCCTCCGGATCCATCCGCCGACCCAACGGCATCTTCACCAGCATCTCCGCCTCCACCTCGTCAGCGTCCCGCGTCTCCGCCTCCACCACTCCCGGCGTCAGCGTCGGACCCGGCCCGATGGCGTTCACCGTGATGCCATGCTGCGCCCATTCCAGCGCCAGCACCCGCGTCAGGTTCAGCAAACCGCCCTTGCTCGCGCAGTACGCAGCCCGATTCGTCGCGCCCACCAGCGCCATCTGCGACGCGATGTTGATGATGCGTCCGTACCCTTGCGGAATCATCAGCCGCGCCGCTGCCTGCGCGCAGAAAAACGCCCCCTTCAGGTTGGTGTCCATCACCGCGTCCCAGTCCTCCTCCGTAACCTCCAGCGCCGGCGCGCGTCGCCGGATGCCCGCGTTGTTCACCAGTATGTCCAGCCCGCCCAAATCGCGTTCAATCTGCCGTATCGTCGGCCTGATCTCCCCAACGTCCTGAACATCCATGTCAACGGACACGCCCACCTGCCCTTCGTTGCGGATCTTCCAGACCGTTTCCGCCAGCCCTTCCCACGACTCATCCGATGCCAGGTCGCAAACCGCCACGTCCGCGCCCGCCTGCGCCAACCCCACCGCCAGCGTCGCCCCAATCCCCCGCGCCGCGCCCGTAACCAGCGCCTTGCGCCCCGTCAAATCCAAACCCGCGTATGCCATTGCTCGTCTTCCTCCATCGTCAGTTTTATACTCCGACACCAGCAGTATAGCCGACCACCCCGCGCTCTAATACGCCCATGGCGAACGCCCACGGTAATGCCTGTCCACTCGCCTCCGCGAAATACGTACCACCTCATCGGTGTGAGAAGGAAATCGAAAATGACGATGACGATGCAGGAAACGAAGGAAGCTATCCTTGCCATGCTAGGCGGCGCCAACGGGCTGGAAACTCGGCGTTACAGACCACATAGATCCCAACTGGGCGACTACATGGGGCCGGGGAATTACGCATATGCAGAGAGCGTCGAACGTGGAGAGGAGGGGGTCAAATACAACTGGGTTGCCTATTCTTCCTATGGGAAAGAGGATTACCTGCCCTCCCCTGATTTGGAGGTGCAATTGGAGCAAGTATTTGCCGCCGACGAACTATTCCAGAATCTCCATGCAACCATCTACCAAGAAGATGGCATGGCCCACCGTGTCGAATACCGTTTCCACACCTTCGGCGTCGAACTTTCCGAGAGTCCCGACGACCCCGATTTTTGCCCATCGTGCGGCTGGAACACGGAGCACTTGAAATGCAACGCCGGGCCCGACGACCATCCTAGCGAGGCTTGCCACTACCTTTGCTCGAACTGCGGCACGGACACTGCCATTACTACTCCATGTATTCGCGAGATAACGCTCGAAATGGAAGTTAAGTCAGAGGCGTTCTTGACCAATTCGCCAAACATCGTTTCAGCTGTCAGCCCGAACGTGTGCAACGCGGTCGGCGAGATTTTGATGGGCTATGCGCTGGCCGAGAACAACTTAAGAGAAATGATGGTGAAAGTGTCCGGTCACAAAACCGGTAGCCACATGTCAGCGGATATTGAGCGCCTGACAAAGCACCAGGCAGCAATTGTGGCATCGGCGTCTGCAAAATCAGCCGATGGTGGCCAAGCGATGGAAAAGTGCATCGACGCCATCATTGCGGGGTTTGACAAAATCCGGGCTAAACGGAATGCGCTTGCCCATGGTCGATTGGTACGGGTGGGCTTGACGACTTCTACTGTCGGACGTAACCACATCGTCCGTAACAAAGACCGAGGTTCACAACTCCAAATCGAACACGACGACGAAACCGTGGAACTGACCGAACACGGAATCCAAGAACTGCTCGACTATGTCAGGGAACTGCAAGCGCATGTGGGACATCTGGGCCAGATATCAGAATTTCTAGCCAGCCAATAATCAAAACCACCCCCAAGCCCCAGTCGAAATCATCCTGCCTATCCTGTAAATCGATGTGAAATAAATTCGTCCTCATCCACTGACATCCACCCGTTGCCCATGCGCACGCCCGTTCTCTACACTGTACTCCACGTCAGGCAACCGGCCCGTGGCCACGGCCCATCGCCCGATCGGAAATTTCCACCATCAGGGGTAATCGAGAGGTTCAGGACTAAACGGTCAACAATCGTCGGACCATTTGCATCGCTGGCTCGAGCCTGAGGCTGTCCTCTTCCGCAGCATGGCCTTGACCAGTACGGCGGGTGTCTCCACCGCTCCACGAGGGTCGCATGTTCCCTCTCCCACACATCCCGACTTTGTCCAGGGATGCGGGAGTGGGCAGCATGAGGGATTCATTCCCTCATCAACCAAGGCGGTCAGCACGTGGAACTCTAGGACTCAATATCGCACCACACGCTCTGCGACCGTAGCGCCGACACCCTGAACCTCCTAAACCCCAAACCAACCAAAACACCACCAGCGACAACAACAAAACACCGCACAGCCAAACACCCCAAGGAGCATCGCCACCGCCAACACGATGTAGGACCGAATAACCATTCGCCCAACCCCTATCAAGGAGCAACCATCCAGCATGGGCACCCTCCCCCCCCACCAGGCCAAAGCCCGGGACTTCCTGCCCCGGGCCGATCAGGCCATATCTACCCACGACCCGGCTACCCACGACCCGGCTACCCACGACCCTGCCGAGGCCGCCGTGGCACTGCGCCGCGCCGCCTCTCATGCCACCACGGCCCTCGCCGTCCATCAGGGCTG
>JAPOQH010000052.1 GCA_026710825.1 Chloroflexota bacterium
CTCGCCAATTTTGGTAGTTTGGTGGCTTGCCGCTGCATGCGATGCGGCCGACCCCGTCCGGTTCTCGAGTACCGAGCGGGGAACCTGACACAGTTAGGATAGAACGTGGGTACGCATCGTGGCAACGGGCGGGTGTCACTGGTCGGGGGGAATTTTTTACATCGATTTACAGGATGGGCAGGATGCTGGATTGGATGACTGTGGGGGCGACAAATAAGGGGCGACGTATACGCCGCCCCTGCCGAAAGGTTACTGGGAAGCGCGCGCCGTTAGTCGGCGGGGGTGGCTACGGGGGCGTCCTGGAAGTGGGGCATTACTTCGGTGGCGAAGAGTTCGATGGAGCGCATGACCTTGCTGTGGGGCAGGCCCGCGAAGCCGAAGTTGCCAAAGACGTGGTTGATTCCGGCCTCCTGCACCTGCTTGAGGCGCTCGGCGACGACCTCGGGGGTGCCACGGAGCGGCGGCAGGCCGGCGTGTCCGACGTCGTCGCGGCGCTCGCGATCCTGTTGGCGGTTGGCCCAGTGCTCGTAGCCCTTTGCGATCTTGCCGTTTTTGTCCATGGGCATGCCGATGGGCGCACCGCTGGAACCGGCGGAACGCAGCACACGGGATGAAAAGTCCTCTAGTCCGACGGGGTCGCGCTCGGCTTCCTCCATGGTGGGGGCGACGTAGATGGACTTGGACATGGGCGGGTTGAGGTGCGCGTGGGGATGGCCGTACTCGTCCATCCTGTCGCGCCAGCGCTGGATGACCTGGGGAGCCTGGCCGAGGTTGTCGGTGGGTCCGCCAGTGATAACCTGGATCTGCCGGCTGGCGGCGAAGTCGATGCTGGCGGGGCTGGTGCTGACGGCCTGGAACAGCGGCGGATACGGCTTCTGCACGGGCTTGGGCAGCACCCAGAGGTCGTCGACGTTGGTGTACTTGCCGTGGTAGGTGAGTCGTTCCTGGGTCCAGGCCTGGATGATCACGTCCACCGCTTCCTGGAACCGCTCGCGGCTGGTGTCAATGTCGACGCCGACGCCGTCGAATTCCTGCTGCTGGTAGCCAGCGCCGATGCCGAAGTTGAAGCGGCCGTTGCTGATCACGTCCAGCATGGCGACTTCCTCGGCGACGAGGATGGGGTTGTGCAGGGGCAGGACGATTACGGCGGTGCCGATGCGGATGTTTTTGGTGCGTCCCGCCACCGCTCCGAGGAATGACCAGATGCCGGAGAGCAGGCCGTGGCGGGAGAAGCGGTGCTCGCCGAGCCATGCCTCATCGAGGCCGGCCTGGTCGGCGAAGGCGATCTGCTCCAACGCGTCGTTGAGGGCCTGGGATGGCGTGAAGTCCTCGTGATAGGGGACGATGGTAAAGATTCCGAACTGCATGGGGGCCTCCTGTGCGGTGAATGCGTAATGGATGGGGCAACTGTATCACATGGCGGTGATACCCCTCACCCCGGCCCTCTCCCGCAAGGGGCGAGGGAGTATGGCGGTTGCCGGGATGGGGGTGTTGTGGCACCATTACGGCGCAATAAATGAGGATGATCAGGAGGGGAAGATGAGCCTGGATATATTCGATGTTTCCGGTCAGAAGGTGCTGCTGACGGGAGCGGGACGAGGCATCGGCAAGGGGATTGCGCTGGCGTTCGCGCAGGCCGGGGCGGACGTGGCGGTTACGGGTCTGACGCCGACCGGAGTCAACAAGGTGGCGGAGGAAGTACGGGCGCTGGGCCGGGAGTGCCTGCCGCTGACGGGCGACGCGACCACGGCGGCCGACACCGACGCCATCGTAGAGCGCGCCATCGCCGAGTTTGGCCACATCGACACGCTGGTGAACTGCGTGGGCGACGCCATCCGCAAGCCGGTGGTGCAACTGCCCGGCAGCGACGTGCCGGGAATGACCGAGGCTGAGTGGCACGAGATTGTGGACATCAACCTGACCGAGGCGTTCCAGGGTTGCCGGGCGATTGGGCCGCACCTGCTGGAACGCGGCCAAGGGAATGTGATCAACATCAGCGGGTGGGCGTCTTTCAGGGGCCGGCCGATGTCGGGAGCATACGACGCGGCCAAGGCGGGCCTGATGCGGTTCACCGAGGTGGTGGCGCAGGAGTGGGCGCCCCACGGCGTACGCTGCAACGCCATCGCGCCGGGGTCATTCCCCGATCCGGAGCAGATGTCGGAGGAGGCGTTTGCGGCGCGGGACAACGGCGCGGGGGATACGGTGCCGCTGGGCCGCGTGGGCCGGCTGATCGAGGTGGGCTACCTGGCGGTGTATCTGGCGTCGCCGGCGGCGGCATACGTGACGGGACAGACCTGGGCGATCGACGGTGGCGTGAGCATCAAGCATCCGTAAAGCGCGCTGGCAGGGACCGTCGTTCCTCCGAAAGCAGGAACCCAGGACAACCACCATAAACAGAACGTTGACTATATCTTGCACCCACTGGATTCCCGCTTTCGCGGGAATGACGATATGAACGCGGGAGGGTCACCATGAACGCGGGAGGTTCACCATGACGATGCGCTATGAATTGCTGGTGCCCAAGATTCTGGAAGGGGCAGCGGTACGGTTTCCCAAGAAAGAGATAGTGACCCGGGTGGGTGAGGGAACGCACCGCTACACCTACGCCGATATGTTCGCGCGCACGACCAGGCTGGGCAACGCGCTACGGGAGTTGGGGGTCGGCGTGGGTGACCGTGTAGGCACGTTCGCTTGGAACAACTACCGGCACCTGGAGGCGTATTTTGCTCCGTCCATCATCGGCGCGGCGGTGCATACCATCAACATTCGCCTGGCGCAGGATGACATGGCGTACATCATCAACCATGCCGGGGACAAGGCGCTGCTGATTGACCCAGACCTGGCGCCGCTGATCGAAGCCATTGCGGACCGCCTGCCCAACGTGCAGCACTACGTCATCATGGGCGAACCGGATGAGGTTACTACTACGCTGCCCGGGGCGGTTTCGTACGAAACGCTGCTGGCCGCCGCCTCTCCTGAGTACCAACCGCAGTATGTGGACGAATACGACACGATGGGGTTGTGCTACACCTCGGCGACCACCGGGATGCCCAAGGCGGTGGCGTACTCTCACCGGGCGGTGTACCTGCATTCCATGGCTGCGGCGATGACCGACATGTTCGAACTGTCGGAGCGGGACAAAGTCATGGCTGTGGTGCCCATGTTTCATGCCAACTGCTGGGGTCTGCCGTTTGTGACCACGCTGGTCGGAGCGGGCCAGGTGTTCCCGGGCGTGCGCCCCGACCCGCGCATCATATGCGAGTTGATTGAGCAGGAAGGCGTCACGCTGAGCGGCGGCGTACCCACCATCTGGATCGGCGTGCTGGACTACCTGAACCGGTCGGGCGTCGAGTATGACCTGTCATCGCTGAAGCGGTTGGTCAGCGGCGGCTCGGCGGTGCCGCTGGCGATATTGCAGGCCTACCGGGACCGGTTGGGGGTCGAGATCATTCACGCCTACGGAATGACCGAGGCCGCGCCCCTGATCTCCGTCAATCGGCGCCGAAGCTGGCTGGATTCCATGTCGCCCCAGGAGCAGTTGGAACTCTGCGCCAAGCAGGGCACGGTTGCGCCGGGAGTCGAAACGAAGCTGGTGGATGAGAACGGCGAGGAGGCGGAATGGGACGGACAGCAGCGGGGCGAGTTGTGGTTCCGCGGCCCGTGGATCGCCGGCGAGTACGTTGACGACGAGCGCAGCGACGAAACATTCGTGGACGGCTGGTATCACACCGGCGACATCGCGTCCATTGACCCGGACGGGTACATTCAGATCGTGGACCGGGTCAAGGACATGGTGAAGAGCGGCGGCGAGTGGATCTCGTCGGTGGACCTGGAGTCGGCGATCATGGCGCACCCGGAGGTGCTGGAGGCGGCGGTGATCGCGGTGCCGCATCCGCAGTGGCAGGAACGGCCGCTGGCGTGCGTGGTGCAGCGGTCCGAGTCCACGGCCCAGTTGACCAAGGAGACTATCCTGGAGTTCATCGAGCCCAATTTCGCCCGCTGGTGGCTGCCCGACGACGTGGTGTTCATCGACGAGATACCCAAGACCAGCGTGGGCAAATTCGACAAGAAAGTGCTGCGGGAGCGGTTTGAGAGCCACGTCTGAGTCTCCGGACCCTGCCGTCCCGGCCATTGCCGCGGCCGGCATCCGCAAGGACTACGGCGACCGGGCTGCGCTGCGGGGCGTCGACCTGAGCATCGGCTGGGGTGAAATCGCCGTGCTGTTCGGGGCGAACGGCGCGGGCAAGACGACGCTGCTTCGCATCCTGGCCGGACTGACCCGTGCGGACGACGGCACGGTGCACTTGGCCGGCCGGCCCATGCACCGGCGCGGCGGCAGGGCCCGACGGCTGGTTGGTTTCGCCGGCCACCAGACCCTGCTGTACAACGACCTGACCTGTCGCGAAAACCTGGAGTTCTACGCGAAGCTCTATGGCATCAGCGGCGCGAAAGACCGCATCGAGCAGGTCCTGGCGCAGATGAACCTGTCGGACCGGGCGAACCGCAGGGTGCGCACTCTTTCCCACGGGATGCAAAAACGGCTCTCGATGGCGCGGGCGATACTGCATCAACCCGTGGTGCTGTTGTTGGACGAGCCGGAGTCGGGGCTGGACGCGGAATCGGTGGCGACGCTGGGAGACCTGCTTCGGGATTGGGCTGGATCCGGGCGTACTGCGCTGCTTACCACGCACAGCGCCGACGTGGGGTTGGCCTGGGCCGACCGGACGCTGACGCTGAGTAACGGGCGTATAGAGGCGGATGCGGTGGCGGGTAGTCCAATCACGGCCGGCGCGGCTGCGCCTCAGTGACGCGATGGAGCTGCTGCGAGGCGCGCTGACGGTCGCGTGGAAAGACGTGCGCCTGGAGTTGCGGTCCCGAGAGGTGATCGCGTCGGCGCTGGTGTTCGGGCTGATCGTGGTGGTGGTGTTCAACTTCGGGCTGAACCGGTCGCCGGGCAGCCTGGAGCCGGTTGCGCCCGGGCTGCTGTGGGTGGCGTATGCCTTCATAGGGGTATTGGCGATGAACCGGGCGTTCACGCGGGAGTTGGAGAACGGAGGGATGGATGGACTGCTGCTGGCGCCGGTGAGCCGGGACGCGGTGTTCCTGGGCAAGATGCTGGGCAGCCTGGCGTTCATGCTGGTGATCGAGGCGATTCTGCTGCCGGTGTTCGCGGTGATGCTGGACCTGCCCACGCTGTCGCCGGCGCTGGGGCTGGTGATCCTGCTGGCGACGGTGGGATTTGCCACCGTGGGGACGTTTTTCTCCGGCATCGCGGTGCAGACGCGCTCGCGGGAGATCCTGCTGCCGATACTGTTCTTTCCGGTAGTGGTGCCGGTGATCATCGCGGCGGTGGAGGCGTCGGCGCTGGCGCTGCAGTCTGGGCCGATGACGGGGGTGTGGACGCGGTGGCTGCCGCTGCTGATAGTATTCGACGCGCTGTATTTGGTAATATGTCCGTGGATATTCGGGTACGTATTCGAGGGATAACGAAACTTGGCAGCGACTGCCGGCCGACCAGCGGGTAAAGTGTCGTGGCAAAACGCGGTTCGGGATTTGCGGCTCTGGCTGCTGCTCCTGACCGCGGTTTTGACGCTGGTGAACGGCTACCTCATCTTCATGGTGGCGCCCACGGATGCGGTGTTGGGCCACGTGCAGCGGATTTTCTACATCCACGTGCCCGTGTCCATCCTGTCGTTCCTGGGGTTCCTGGTGTGCGCCCTGGCCGGCATTGGCTACCTGATCCGGCGCACGGAGCGGTGGGACCGGGTGGCGCACGCATCGGCCGAGGTAGGCGTGGTGTTCGTGACGCTGGCGCTGGTCACCGGCATGATCTGGGCGCGCCCGGTGTGGAACGCCTGGTGGCAGTGGGAACCGCGGCTGACGACCACGCTGATCCTCTGGTTCATCTACGTGGCCTATCTGATGATCCGGCAATATGCGCCGACACCGCAGCAGGGAAGGACGTGGTCGGCGGTGGTGGGGATCATCGGGTTCGTTGATGTGCCCATCGTCTATTATTCGGTGCAGTGGTGGCAGTCAATCCATCCCCGGCAGGTGATCGGGCCCGAGGCGGCGGAAGGGTCGCTGGAGCCGATCATGGCGCAGATCCTGGTGTTCTCGCTGATCGCGACGCTGGCGCTGTTCGCGTACCTGATGCTGGAACGGGTGGGGTTGAGAGGGATCGAGGACAGGCTGTCCCAACTGCGACGGGAAGGAAACACGAACTGAGATGAGCGAAGTGCCCCCGGTCAATCTGCCGTACCTCTTTGCCGCCTTTGCCGTGGTGTGGGTGGTGTTTTTCGTTTACGCCGCGTACATGTCGTGGCGACGCCGTTCCGTGCAGCAGGAACTTGAGGACATGCAGCGATCGGACCGATCGGATCCGACCGGGTCCGGCTCTGACGATACGTGAGCGGCGAGGCCGGTATAATTAACGGCTGACGGAAACGACCACCGGACAGCGAAGAGCGAGCATGCAATCTGATAACTACACGAACCGGCCGAGCGACGCGGCGATACTGCTGGATACGGATGCCGAGGAGGAACGCTCAGGGTGGCGCAGCAACCGCACGCGCCTGATCATCCTGGTGGGAGTCATCGCGCTGGCGGTGACCTACATGGTGTACGCGGCGTTTCCCGGCAATACCCAGTATTTCGTGAGTGTCAGCGAGTTCCTGGACGACCCGAAGCTGCACGACGGGCAGACGTTGCGGGTGGCCGGGGCGCTGGCTCCCGACACATTCCGCAGGGAGGATGGATCGGCGTCGTCGCGGTTCGCGCTGGGCGACAAGGAACTGGACGTGCCGGGCCTGATTCCCGGCAGCAGGGTGATGGAGGCGAGCTACGTGGGAGTGCTGCCCGACCTGTTCTTCAACCCCCACTCCGAGATCATCCTCGAGGGCAGCTACGACGCCGAGAACGCGGTGTTCACCACGGACAACATCCTGGTGAAATGCCCGTCAAAATACCAGTCGCTGCAGGCGGAGAATCCGGACGTGGCGCCGGGCGCGGCGGGCGCGACGCAGGGCGGTTACTGAGGGTTGGTTGGAGGAAGTGATGTTTGCCACACCGACCAGCGACAAAAACGTTTGCCAGCGTGCGCGAGCCGTCTATGAAGAAAGCATCCGCGCCCTGGTTGAACCCGAACACGCCGACAAATACATAGCGATCGAACCAGATACCGGCGAGTTTGAATTCGATAAGGATCTGACGACGGCGTCGGTAAAGTTGAAAGAGCGTCGACCCGGTTCAAAGACCTGCATTCTGCGCATCGGCCACAAGGCCGCGATCAAGATGGGTAGCGGGTGGCCCAGCGGGTACAAGGGCAGGCCGATTACAGACACGGTGAAGCACAATGTGTTTTGGGGCCAATGCCGAGACATTTACGACTCAGAGATTCGGCCGTGGGTAGAACCAAGATACAACGGAAAGTTTCTTGCCCTTGACCCGGATACCGTTGACTGCGAAGTTCACGACGAACTCTTGGGAGCAGTAACCATATTGGGCCAAAGGCTACCCGGTGTGCCGCTCTATGTGCTGCAGATCGGGCGCGAGGATTTCATTTCTGGGGTTATCACGGGGCAAAGAGTGGGATGATCTATGGCAACATCACTCTGACCCGACAGGCAACGTTGCCTGTGTCGATCCTGAATCACGGCAATGATCAATTCATAACTTTCAACTTCGTGCTCGACACAGGATTCACCGGCGGACTCCAACTCCCTATCGCCGCCGTTCGCCGCCTTGATCTGCCGCTAGTGGACCAAGTGGATTCACAGTTGGCGGACGGGCGTATAGTCAAAGCTGAAGTGTATGCTGCAACTGCATCATGGCTGGGCAATCAAACAACGGTAAATTTGATCGCCACTGAGGGGAACATACCGCTGATCGGCACCAATCTGCTTTGGGGCAGCGCGATGTCGATCGAATGGGAGTTCGGTGGGCTGGTCAGCGTTGAGGCGATTCCCGAGCCGGAATAGCAAAAGCCCCCGGCGTCATGCGCCGGGGGCTCTTTTGTTGCGGTGGTTGGAGCGCGTTTAGAACGTGTAGGCGTCCATCAACTGATCCATGGAGCGTTCGCGGGCCTTGGAGCGGATGATGTTCATGTTGCCGTCCAGGGACTGGCGCGATTCGTCCTTGTAGATGACGCCGACGGGTAGGCCACCCTGCCGGACCAACTCCTCGGCCGCCCGTTTGTCGCTGGGGTCGTGATCCTCAGGGATGTCCCACAGCGCGGGCGCGATGCCTTCCCTGGCGTTGCCCTTGATGAGCTGGAAGGTGTCGTTGTACGTGACGCACGGCGACTGGATGTGGATCATGGCCATGCCGTCGTGATTCATGCCTTCGTTGATCAGCTTGGCGAGGACACGGGGCTGGCCGGAGAAACCGGAGGCTATGTAGGAAACGCCCAGCGTGAGGTAGAGCTCCAGCGGGTCCAGATCCTCTTCGATCTTGCCGAAGGGGGTGCTGCTGGTTATGGCCCCCATCTCGGTGGTGGGAGAGCTCTGGCCCTTGGTGAGGCCATACACGCCGTTGTCCATGATGACCGCGGTGAGGTTGACGTTCCGCGCGGCCTGGGGCGCGATGTGCTCTCCGCCGATGCTGAGGAAGTCGCCATCGCCGGCGACCACGACCACGTTCAACTCGGGGCGGGCCATCTTGATGCCCATGGCAACAGGCAAGGTGCGCCCGTGGATCCCGTGGATGCCGTAGGGCTGCTCACCCTCCAGCAGGTGGACTAGGTTGCCACTGCAACCAATGCCGGCCACGACCACGTTGTTCTCAATGGGCAGGCCGGTTTCCTCCAGCCTGTTGATCATGGCAAATTCCAGGGCGCGGCGTACGCCGAAGTCGCCACAGCCGGGGCACCATTTGAAGTCGTATTCTGGGTTCTTCTTGCTCATACCCGCGCGGCCTCCGTATGTTCGGACACAATCTCTGTAACTCGGGACACCAGGTCGCTGACCTTGAAGGGCAGCCCGGTGTATTGGGTGATGGCCTGCGCCTTTACGCCTTCTGAGCGAAGGATGCCGGCCCACTGACCCTGGTAATTCAATTCCGGTACGATGACCAGTTCCTTGCTGCGCAGTTCCTCGAGCAGGCGCGGCGGCAGCGGATTGAGGAACATGGAGAAGTACCAACCCACGTCGACGCCCTGTTCGCGGAGTTGGTCGTAGGCTTCCTGCGCCGGCCCCTTGGAGCCGCCCCAGGTCATGATGGCAACCCTGGCGTCGGTGTTATCCGCTTCGTACTTGTCCTCTTCGAGCAGCTTGAGCTTGCTGAACCGCCGCTCGGTCATCTGGATGTGGCGGCTCGGCAGGGGGGGGGTGTCGCCCATCTCGTCGTGTTCGCTGCCGTTGGCAACGTAGGCGCCGGGGCCGCCGGGCAGCGGCATGGGCGAAAGCTCACTGCCGGAATAGCGGTGGTAGCCGTTGGCGCCCTCATAGGTGAGCCGTTCCTCGACGGGAATCTTGGTGAGGTCGGGCCGGGGAATGTTCTGCACGCGCTCGGCCATGGACATTTCGCTCATCAGGATCACGGGACCCTGGTAGCGTTCCGCCCAGTTGATGGCGTGCGCGCCCGCGACGAGACACTCTTCGACGGAGCCCGGCGCGATGATCGGCATCCGGACGTCGCCGTGGGCCGGATACATGCAGCCCATGAGGTCGGACTGCTCGGTCTTGGTGGGCAGGCCGGTGGCGGGACCGCCGCGCTGCACGTCTACGACGACCAGAGGGATTTCAGCCATCCAGGCCAGACCCAGGCCTTCACTCATGAGAGAGATACCGGGGCCGGCGGTGGCGGTCATGGACTTCTTGCCAGCGAAACCCGCGCCGAGGATGGCGGTGATGGCTTCGATCTCTGACGAAACCTGATAGGCAAACTTGTTCTCGCCGACGAGGTTCCGCTCCATCCACAGCAGGATGGTGGTGGCGGGTGAGATGGGGTAGCCGGCGTAGAACTTGAGGCCGGCGTGAACTGCGCCAAGGGAGATGGCTTCGTTGCCCTTGAGCATCATCTGCTGGTAGTCGGGCGGGTTGGGAGGCGCCAGGTCGCCCAGCACGAATCCGCTTTCGGCGGCGTTCTGCCGTCCGAGTTTCATTGCCTCGATGTTCGAGGAGATGATCTCGTCGTCATTGTCGCGGCCGCGCCGGAACCTGGCCTCGACAAAGTCCTCCAGGTACTGCTGCGGCATGTGGACCAGTTGGGCCAGGGCGCCGATCACCACCATGTTGGCGGCGCGGTTGTTGCCCGTGGAACGGGCCAGCGTGTCGACGGCCAATCCGAACGAGCGCGGATCGGTCATCGTGAAGTCATCGGCGTTGTAGATGATGACTCCACCCTCGCGGACATCTTCGGCGTGGGTCTCGTAGGCCTCTTCGTTGAAGGCGACCAGCACGTCAATCTCGTCGCCCGAACTCAGGACGGGTTCGGTGCGGATGCGGGCCTGGGTCCACGTGGGTCCGCCGAGAATCTGGGAGGGGAAGGTGGCATAGGTCAGGGCATGGTACCCGACTTGCGTGGACGCCTGTGCCAAGCCTTCGGCTGAGGTTACGACGCCCTGTCCGCCCTCACCGGCGAACCGGACGACGAAGTCGTTCATTTGCATCTGGAGGTTCCTCCGAACCGGCTATGATCTGCTAAAAGCCAGCGATGCCGTCGATCGCGGACCGCGGCGCGTGTCGCCACGGACACAAAATAACACCTGCCCGGTTGGTGGTGGGAGGTGTTGCCTCAAGGCCTTCTGGATGTACTGCGGGGAAAGCACCCTGTTGGGCTACATTCGAGACCCGTTCGCATGATTGCGAAAACGATGCGAGCACGATTGCGCCGACGTGTTTAGCGGACGGAATATAGCATTACATGCCCGAATTTGTCAATTTTGAGGGCCCGCTAATATGCGGCAATAGCCTGCAATCACGAACTTCCGACGTCGGCGAGCGTCCGGCCGCGGGTTGCTATAATCCTACGCCATGTCGATCAGCCTGGACGTTGTAATACCCTGCCTGAACGAGGAACGGGCGCTGCCGGTGTGCATCCGGCGGCTGCATGCGTTCATGTCGGAGTTCATGGGCCGGTACGACTGGGGCATCGTGGTGGCGGACAACGGGTCCACGGACGGGACGCTGGATGAGGCGGAGGCGTTGTCGCAGGAGTTTCCGCAGGTGCGCTATATCCGGCTGGAGCAGCGGGGCCGGGGCCGCGCGCTGCGGCGGGCGTGGACGGAGAGCAGGGCCGATGTTGTGGCCTACATGGACGTTGACCTTTCCACCGACCTGGGCGGCCTGCCTCCGATGATCGAGGCCATCGCCGACGACGGGTTCGACGTGGCGACGGGGTCGCGGCTGCTGCCCGAATCGCGGGTGGTGGGCCGGACGCTGACGCGGGAGATCACGTCGCGGGGGTACAGCCTGCTGTTCCGCACGATGTTTTTCACCACGTTCCGCGACGCGCAGTGCGGGTTCAAGGCGGCGAGTCGGCGGGCGGCGGACGACCTGGCGCCGCTGGTGGAGGACAACGGGTGGTTCTTCGACTCGGAATTGCTGATCCTGGCGCAGAAGTGCGGCTACCCGATCAAGGAGCTGCCGGTGCACTGGGAGGACGATCCCGACACGCGGGTGCGCATCCTGCGAACGGCGTGGGAGGACGTGAAGGGCCTGCTGCGGCTGAAGTTCGGCGGGGTGGGGAAGGTGCGGCGGGAGTTGAGGGGGCGGTAACTTGTCGGTTCGATGTTGGATGTGTATGTTATGTGTATGGCACGCACCAACGTGGACATTGACGACATAGCTTGCGCCGAGGTCATGCGGCGCTACCGACTCCCCACCAAGCGGGAAGCCATCAACTTCGCCCTGCGAACGCTGGCCGCCGAACCCGCATCCGTCGATGAGGCCCGGGCCCTGCGAGGCATCGGATGGGAGGGAGACCTGGACTCGATGCGCTCGACCCGCTCGCCGTGATACTGGTCGAAAAGACCCATCGGCTCGCGAGAGTTGTGCTAAACACCTCTCGCATGTAGCCCTGTGATCGCGTCAGCAGACGAATCTAAGCCGGGGAAGAGTCGATCCCGGGTGACGCGTAGTAAGCGCAAATCGGCTACGACCCGGTCCTTTCTGTTCGGGGGAATGGTGATCGTGTAGTGGGCATAGATCGGAGTATCGCTGTTCCACTTTAAAACTTCGTCGCGCTCAAACCGCTCATGAAAGGCTGAAACGAGGAAAGCACCAGATTGGGCGCGGATTCGCTCGATGGATTGCTGCGGCTGCACCGCAAACACTCGGAAGAAATCTCGTACATCCACCATGTTTTCTTTGAACCACGGCTTTTCTTCTCGGATAAGCAGGCAGAGTCGCTCGATTGCCTGTCGGTACAAATATCCGATCTGAACATCAGGGTCTTGTTCCTGCATTTGTGTGCCGGTTTTGGTTAATAGGGTATTCTGATCCGTGCGATTCAGCTTGGCGAAATTTGCTATAACGCTGACCGCCGTGTCGGCGTACGGTTTGACCAACCAACGGGGGATCGCAAAGACATGAACTACCCCGGTAATGTGGCGGTTGTTTTCGTCAGTGGAGGCGTTGAATAACGCCACTAACGGGTCTGCAGTGATATCCAAGAAGCGAGTTTTGAGGCGATGGTGTTGGGCGATAACCCATTGGGACAGCGCCGAGTGGGCATTTGTAAATTCCTTAGGACGGCGTGACATCAGTTCGGTTAGCATGCCACCCTCATTTGACCTCCATGCGAAACTCCGATCGGTTTCGACGTATCGCATCACTGACGGTCTCAAATCCCAATCGTTGCGACTTTCCCCGCGAAAATAGTAGGTTACGTCATCAGCGTGCCGGCACTCGATGTTCCTAAACCGCTCGAGGAATTCCGACACGTCAGATATTGGATGCGCTGGACAGATTTCAGGATCCGACTGAGGGGCTGAACCATCAGGCTCAAATATTCGAGCAGTCCAGATCTGTGACCAAGCGAGTTCGGCGTCGGCCAAGTTAGTACTCAGTCAACGTTGGAAAGGCAGGGATAGAAGCGATGGAGTTTGGTTCTGGCGTGGTCGGTGCTGAAGCGCCAGTTGATAGGGACGCGCGCGGTGTTGCGCCGCGTTTCGTAAGCCGTGATGGCGCGTTCCAGGGCGTCGGCATCGGGGTTTCTGCCTTTGAGACAGGCTCGGCTGAGCGCGCTGAATTCGATCTCAGCCATGTTCAGCCAGCTGGCGTGCTTGGGGGTGTGGTGAAACTCCAGGCGTTTCACGATGCGTCGGGCCTCGGCGGCAGGGAAGGTTTCGTACAAGGACGCCATGCGGTGGGTGTTCAGGTTGTCGAGAACCACGCGGATGACGGGCGCGTTGGGATACGCTGTGTCAACCAACCATTGCATCTGGTGGGCGAAGTCCACCATGGTGCGGCGCTGGGTGATGGCGATGTGGCGCCAGCCGGCCATCGGCTCACAGAACAGGAAGAGGTTGCGTGTGCCGCCGCGTCGGTACTCGTAGTCCTGGCGTCGGGGTCGTCCCGGCTGGGCGGGCAAGGGTTCTCGCACCTCGGCCAGCAATTGAGTGGAAGTCTCGTCGAAGCACACTACCGGACGGCAGGGATCGCGAGGCTCGGCGTACAGGTCCAGCACGTCCTCCATAGCCGCCACAAACTCCCCGTTCATCTGGGAGATGCACCACTGTCGCTTTTGCCAGGGCTTGAGGACGTTTTTTTGAGCCGGAGCCGCACCGTCTCGTATGACAACGATTCCACCACGCCCAACTCCACCACCTGGTCGGCCAGCAACCGCAGGGTCCAGTGGTCGTGGCCGTCGGGCGCGTCGCTGCACGCCAGGGCAATCAGGCTGGCTTCGCCGCGATCATCCAGCTTGCGGTACCGGTTGGCTTGAGGATGGTCGTGGAGTACGCCGTCCAATCCCTCCTCGGCGTATCGCCGCTTGGTGCGAAACACCGTGCGTGGCGAGGTGTCCAGGGCTGCCGCCACTTGGGACGCGCTCCAACCCTCGTCGGTCTTGAGCAGGATCCGCGCCCGATTGATGACCCGAGCCGCGTGCTGGCCGCTGCGAATCAACCGCTCCAGTTGGCCGCGATCTTCCGCCGACAAATGTACCGCAAATTTCTCCTGAGCCATGGTTGCCGCACCTCCCGCACCGCTGTTTGCCACTCACGATAGCGACCATGGCCGATTCTTTCTTATCTATGACGATGCAAGTTTGACTGAATA
>JAPOQH010000041.1 GCA_026710825.1 Chloroflexota bacterium
CGATCTTCCGCCGACAAATGTACCGCAAATTTCTCCTGAGCCATGGTTGCCGCACCTCCCGCACCGCTGTTTGCCACTCACGATAGCGACCATGGCCGATTCTTTCTTATCTATGACGATGCAAGTTTGACTGAATACTAGGCGAAACACGTCCGGCGCGCCCCACGCCCAGCGTCACCAAAAAGCGCCGGCACCATCAATCGCAGTACCGGCGCAAAACCGTCGATCTTCTGATTGGGCTAGTTCTCGAAGTCGGTAATCACACTCCGGCGCACGCTGCCCGCCTTCATGTCCGCAAACGCCCGGTTGATCTCGGACAACGGCACTTCCTGCGTAACCAACTCGTCCAGCTTCAACCGTCCCTGCTTGTAGAACTCGATATACCGCGGCATATCCGTCCGGAACCGGTTGGATCCCATCGTGCACCCTTGGATCGCACGGCCGCGCCGCAGGAAGTTCCCCGCGTCCAACTCAATTTTCACGCCCTCCGGAACCATACCGATGATGGTCGCCATTCCGCCGGGCCGCAGCATGTTGTAGCAGTCCTCGGCGGTCTGCTTCAGCCCGATGGCCTCGAACGAGTAGTCCACGCCGCCGCCCGTCAGCTCCACGATTCGCTCGGCGACGTTCCCTGACGTAGCATCGATCACGTCCGTCGCCCCGAACTCCCGCGCCAGCGCGAACTTGTCCTCCGTCGTGTCCACCGCGATGATCCGCAAAGCTCCAGCCAACGCCGCCGCCTGCACGCAGTGGATGCCGATGCCGCCGCAGCCAACCACCGCCACCGTGCTCCCCGGCTCGACCCGCGCCGTGTTCAGCACCGCGCCCAGGCCCGTAGTCGCGCCGCACCCGATCAGCGCCAACTGCGGGAACGGGATGTCGTCCTCCACCTTCACCAGCGCGTTCTCGTGCACCAGCATCTCGGCGGCATAGGACCCCAACTGCGCAAATTGCGTGATGGACTCGCCGTCCTTCCGCAGTCGGGGCGGCTCGTTGCGACCGCGCGTCACCGCCCTCCGGTCGCACAGGTACGGCTGTCCCCGCGTGCAGAATTCGCAGGTCCCGCAGAATACCGACAGGCACATGATCACCGAGTCTCCGGGCCGCACGTAACTAACCTGCTCCCCGACCGCCTCAACCGTGCCCGCTGCCTCATGGCCCAGGATGCACGGCATCGGCGTGGTGTAAAGGCCTTCCACAAAATGCAGGTCGCTGTGGCACACGCCCGACGCTCCCGTGCGTACCAACACCTCGCGAGGCGCCGGCGCATCCACCTGCACGTCCTCCACTACCACCGGTTGGTTCACCTCGCGCAAAACTGCTGCTTTCATCGATCAATCCCTCCGAACGATTGCTTCTTGAGTGCGGCGATGTTAACCGCGCCGCCGGCGAGCGTCAACAAACATCTGTCACCCATCTCCACTCACGGTTGGGATGACAGCCCCGCATCAAAACCGTCATATCGCGAACGCCTACTCCGAGCACATCCCATTCCTGCTCAGTTTCGCCGGCGCTAGAGCTTCCTCGATTGCCGTTCCCGAAAGACGCTGCATCATCCGGCTCTGCAGGCAAACGAAAACGGCCCCCCTCAGGGAGCCGTCGCAAAAACCGCGTAGTTCTTAATGGCGACCCGGATCGGATTCGAACCGACGATCTCTGCCTTGACAGGGCAGTATGTTAACCACTACACCACCGGGCCACATCATCGCGCAGCGTAACTGCGTAAAGGTAATTTTAGGCAGCAACCCGTTCGATTGTCAAACCAACCGCGTTGCGTCGGACGCCCAGCATTGATCACTTTCCCAGCGACCCGGACATCTTCATTACGGAATCCGAATCACCGTAACGTGGCAATCCTCAATCGCGAACGGCCTCCGGCCCCTGGCATCCCGGTTCCATCCATCTCGATCAGCGGACCGAACCGAGCCAGCGATTAATCGGCTATGAATCGACGCTATCAACCCTGCTTATGACAACCGACCGGTCAGGACTTCGCTGCGGCTGTTCCAAGATCGGTCCACCAGGTGCTCCATCGCATCGCTCGGCAAATGATGGTGCTCCATCACCCAGGCAATCTCGTCAGCCAGCGTGGTCCCGAAAATCCCCGGATCATCCGTCGCGACGACGAACGGAGCATCGCTGGCGATGAACTCTTTCACCGGATGGTGTTCGGGCCGCTCGATCCCAGCAATCCGCCGGTTGGATGTCGGGCAAACCTCGATCACAGACCCCAGCGCCCGGATGCGATCAATCGCGTATCGTTGCCTCTGCCTCACCTCCTCCAACCTGGCATCGTCGTACTCGATCGTTAGCCTTTGGTCTGGCGGACACTCCCCGATCGTCCTCAACTCTTCCGCAACTCCAACGGCATCAATACCGACGCCAAACTTCCCCAGACCCTCTTTGTGCCGCAGGTCATAGTTCAGTTGGTCAATGCGTTCGCCCACGCTTTCTGACCGTCTGTGCTCCCCGAAACGTGTCGGATCAACACCCAGCGAGATGGCATGACCCAGGCGATGCGCCCCCATCTCCGCAGCCTCATGCACCCAGCGCACCGCGCTTTCCAGCGACTTGTCCTCGAAACTTTCACCCACATGGTACAGGATTGCCAGCGCCCGCTCGGGAAGTCGGCGGTTGAAATCCCGCACCGCTTCAAAAAGCTCAAGTTGTTTCTTGGGAGGGTGCCCTTCCTCGAAGTAGCAGAAATCCACCCCCGTCAAAAGGCGCCCCAGCGGACCTGCTGCCACCTCCTGCGTAACCTCCCAGGCCGGCCACGGATTGTCTCGCGACAGGCTTATCGCCAACCGGGGCTGCATGTCGGCATCCTCGCACTCCGCCAACGAGCCCAGCATCGCGAGCGCCAAATCCTTCGCCTGCGCCGGCGTGTATTTCGACCCCAGCGTCATCCTCTGCTCGATGTATCCGACGTTTTCCCGGCGTTGCCTGGCAACGATTTGGCGTATGAACGTGCGTAGCCCATCGATGAGAGTGGGTAGCGAGACCTGCCCTCCAGAGTACCGGATCGAATCGACTCCATGGATCAGCATGTCATACTTGGCCTGAAATCGTTCGAAGTTGCCGCTGTCCTCGTCTCCGAACACAAACAGTCGCTCGAATTCCCTTGGTGCGCCCGGCGCCCCGCTCCGGCACCGTTCGAGGATCTCCTCAACACGCGGATCCGTCCCGTACACCTGCAGATACTTACGGCGATAAGCGTCCCAGTCCACCTCCCGCCCTCGCAGGAACTCCAGAAAGTCCGCAGCCCCTATGCACCCGAAAAAATGCGTGTGCACGTCCGCCAGTTTTCTCCGGTGCGCATTCATGCGTCGAGTCTACCATTGCCCATCAACCTCCCCTTGCCGGCTGATTCGCCACACCATGCCCGTCGCCGCTCTGTCCGACCAGCATGCCGATTCCACAGGCGCGCAGCCCACCGGCGCTCGCGGCAATCTCTCTTTGCCTCTCCCGGTAGCGAACTGTATAGTCAGGGACAGCAATCATCAGCCTCGGGACACCACCGCCCGACGCGACACCGGAGCCCAATATGACCACCCAAGCTCAAGCTAATCCCGAACTCCAGCCGTTGCCTCTCCAGGGCCTTCGCGTCCTCGACGCCACCCACATCGTCGCCGGCCCCTTCTGCTCCATGATCCTCGCCGACATGGGAGCCGAGGTCATCAAGATAGAACGCCCCGGCCGCGGCGATCAGGCGCGCCTCAACGATCCGTTCGTCGAGGGCCCCGACGGCGCCAAGGTCAGCGCCCGCTACCTCGGCGTCAACCGCAACAAGAAGAGCGTATCGCTGGACCTCCGCGACCCGGTCGCCAAGCGCGCCTTCGAGAACATGCTCCGCGTGTCCGACGTCCTGCTCGACAACTGGGGCCCGGGAGCCATGGGCCGGCTGGGCTACCCCTACGAACGCCTCAGCGAAATCAACCCCGGCCTCGTGTACGCCAGCATATCCGGCTACGGCGACAGCGACGGTCTGCGTGGCCCCTACTCCAACTGGCCGGCCAACAATCCCTGCGTCCAGGGCATGGGCGGCTGGATGATCTCCACCGGAACGCCTGAAAGCGGCCCCCAGATGGTCGGCGACAACATGGGCGATTCCGTCCCCGGTGTTTGGACCGCCCTCGGCATCATGCTCGCCCTCGAGTCCCGCCGCAAGACCGGCAAAGGTCAGCATGTGGACATGGCGATGTACGACTGCATGGTCGCCCACACCACCAGCAGCATGCCCCTCTACCAGACCAACGGCCAGGTCACCACCACGGCCCGCGAGAACATGTTCTCTGCCCAACTGGCCCTGCGGGCATCAGACGGCTACGTCGTCCTCGCGGGAGCCGGCAACGCCGACGACAAGTGGCGCGCCATGTGGAACCTCATCGGCCGCCCCGAGCTTGCCGAGGACCCCCGCTACCTGGGTCGCGGCGTGTCAGGTCAGTTCTACTTCACCAACATCGTTCCCATCATCGAGGAGTGGTCCCAGCACATACCCAAGCGCGAACTCAACCAGCACCTCCTGGACTGCGGCTTTTCCATGGGCATGGTCCAGGACACCGCCGACCTCGATTCCTGCCCCCACCTCGAAGCCCGTAATATGTTCGTCGACAGCGGCGACACGTTCGGCGGCCCGTTCCGCACCGTCAACACCCCCGTCCAACTCACCGACTGCGTGGACACTCCGGCCGACCCGCCGCCAACCCTCGGCCAGCACAACGCCGGCATCCTCTGCGACATCGGCGGCCTCACCCCCGAAGAACTGGAACAACTCCAGGCCGAAGGCAAGGCGTAAGCGTAACCCACCCCTGACCTTTCGATCATTGCCCTGTACCGCCCCAATCCGCTCATCCATCGCCCTTTGGCAACGCAGTCCGCTCACCCTGAGCCTGTCGAAGCACGCAACCCAGTCCGCTCACCCGGAGCCTGTCGAAGCACACAACCCAGTCCGCTCACCCGAGTTTGCCGAAGCACGCAACGTAGTCCGCTCATCCTGAGCCTGTCGAAGGACGAGCGGACGATCAGCGTCGCAAAAGTCAGGTGCCGACCGTGTCCTTCCATATGTGGATTGGGATAATCAAACGGCCCCGGTATTCCGGGGCAATCGCGTCTTCAATCCATTCAACAGTAACGGTCAGTGTGCATTGCAATTACTGACAGTGTGCTTCCATATCGGCGTCTGTACCGCTCGGCGACCCGCCTGTCATCCGAAAACAACCGGCTCAAAATATCCTGTCTATCCCGTTCATCCCGTTTATCCCGGTAAAATTCGCCGTTGATTACCGCCAATTTCAACGGCGCTGTCGTGGTCGATTTACACGCGATTGCCCTACCCGGCATTCCGTAGCGCCAACTCGAAAAGTCCCGAATGGTACAATCCGTTACGTTATCCGCCTCAACTCGCCTCGACCTCATTTCCTCTCGGCCCACCAGCACGGAGCGCAAACCACCGCCATGCCTACTTTCCAGGCCCCCAGGGGCACCACCGACCGCCTGCCGCCCGAGCAGAAATACTGGCGCTACATCGAGAGCAAGGCGATGGACGTCGCCCGTCGTTTCGGCTACGGACGTATCGACAGCCCCATGTTCGAGGACGCCGGCTTGTTCGTGCGCGGCGTCGGCGAGGGAACCGACATCGTCGAAAAGGAGATGTACATCTTCGAGGATCGCGGCGGCGACATGCTCACCCTCCGCGCCGAGGGCACCGCTCCCGTCTGCCGCGCCTACCTGCAGCACGGCATGCAGAACCAGGCCCAGCCCGTGCGCATGTATTACATCTGCCCCGTGTTCCGCTACGAACGCCCCCAGGCCGGCCGGTTCCGCCAGCACCACCAGTTCGGCATCGAGGCCATCGGTGACCCCGACCCGTCCGTTGATGCCGAGGTCATCGAGCTTGCCTGGACATTCACGCACGACATCGGCCTCTCCGACATCACCCTGGTAACCAACAGCATCGGCGACCCCGAGTGCCGCCCGGAGTACATCCGCTCCCTCAAGTCCTACTACGAAAAGCAGCAGACCCACATCTGCCAGGATTGCAAGGGCCGCCTCGAACGCAACCCCCTGCGTCTCCTCGACTGCAAGGTCGAAACCTGCCGGGCTCTCGGCGAGGAAGCTCCCAAATCCACCGAGTGCCTCTGCGCCGACTGCGACACCCACTGGAACCGCGTTCAGTCCTACCTTGACGCCATGGGCATCGCCAACCGCGTCGACCACCGCCTCGTCCGCGGCCTCGACTACTACACGCGCACCGTGTTCGAGATCCAGCCCGCCGTGGAAGGCGCCCAGTCCACCATCCTGGGTGGCGGACGCTACGACGGCCTGATCGAACAACTCGGCGGCCGGCACACTCCCGGCATCGGTTTCGGCAGCGGTATCGAACGCCTCGCCCTCAACGTCCAGCGTGCCGGCGTCGATGTCCCCGACGAGCCATCCCCGCAGTACCTCATCGCCACCATCGGCGAGGAAGCCCGCGTCGAGGGCGTCCGCCTCGCCAACAGCATGCGCGCAATCGGCGTAGGAGCCATCCTGGCCAACGGTGGTCGCGCCCTGCGCGGCCAGATGCGCCAGGCCAACGCGCTGGAAGTCTCGTCCGTCCTGATCCTCGGCGAGGACGAGGTGCGCGACGGCACCGTCATGGTCCGCGACATGGCAACCTCCAGCCAGGAAGCCATCACCACCGAAGCGTTCCTCACCGGCCTGCGCTCCGGGTAACGCCCCGCAGCATCGCAGAACGCGCCACCGACCGCCCGGCCGGTCTCGCGCTTCACGGAATCCCGCCTAAATTAGAAAACAAATTCCAAAATTCCGTGTCAAAAACGCGTTGACTTCGAACGCCCGTTTGCTAGAACATACAGACAACACAAATGCGCTCAAGACCACGCTGCAGGAGTATTGACTGTTATGTTCACCAACGCCAGTATCATGGGAGCCACCACCGCCATCCGCACCACGACCATCCCCGACCGCGGCCGCAAGGTCTACTATCGCGGCTACATGATCCATGGTGAAATCCCGGGTATGTCATATGTCATTTATGGGCGTAACCAGTTCGGTCAGGTCGCGGAATTGGGCGCGGCACGCACCTTCGAGTCCGCCATGCGTTGGGTCGACCGCCATTCATTCCAGATGGGCAGCGTGATGCCTGTGGACACCCAGGGCCCGGCCGTTGCGCCTGCCGGACACCTTCCCGCGGCCGCATGATGCGAGCGTAAATCGTTGGCCCAGGACCCCGCAAAACTTATCGCTTACCGTCGGGTCGTTGACCTCAGCCATCCCATCGCGCCGGGTATCCCGGTTTGGCCGGGCGACCCGGCGGTCGCTTTTCACGACGTTGCCCAGCGCGATCGGCACGGCTACTTCCTCCGCAAATTCAGCATGGGCGAGCACAGCGGCACCCACCTGGCCTCTCCGTCCACGTACTACGACGATGGCGCCACCCCGGACGACGTGCACCCCCACTCACTGGTGATGCCCGCAGTCTCCATAGACGTCAGCAACTCCGCGTCGCAGGATCCCGACTACACTCTCTCCGCCAGCGATATCGCAGAGTGGGAACGTCGCCACGGCCAGGTCCCACCGGGTTCCACCGTCCTCATCAACACCGGTTGGTACCGTTTCTGGGACTCCCCGGAGCGGTTCATCAATGCCGATACCGACGGCGTCATGCACACCCCCGGATTCGCCCTCGAGGCCGCTCGTTTCCTCCTCGAGTGGCGGCACGTCGCCGGCTTGGGCATCGACGCCCACGGCATCGACCCCGGAACGGACGCCGGGTTGTCGGTCAGCAGGCTGGCCCTCGCGCGTTCCGCGTTGGTCCTCGAGTGCCTCAACAACCTCGACCAACTCCCGCCCACCGGCGCAACCATAGTCGTCGGGCGGTTGCGCCTCATCGGCGGCAGCGGTTCCCCGGCCAGCGTCCTCGCCCTAGTCCCCTGAACCCACCTCCATATCCCGCTATCCACAACCAATCCCACCGCTCACTCCCAATCACATCACCGACTGTCTATCCCATCACCTGCCCCCAATCCCACAGCCCACTCCGTCATCCCTGCGAAAGCAGGAATCCAGTCCCCCAATCGTCTGCCGCGCCGAGAAATAGCCACCCAACCTCATCCAGCACCACGCCAGCCCCAAACCAACATCAAAAACCCTCTCCCCGGTGAGGAAGAGGGTCCAATCCCGCCCCGTACTTGCAACGGGGATTGAGGGAAAAATCGATCGGAGATGCGTCGCCTAGAGCACAGCCGCCCCGGCCGCAGCGCACTGCTCGTCCTCCTCGCTGGTGCCGCCGCCGACGCCGCACGCGCCAACCACGGCCCCGCCGCTGGTGATCGGTACCGCGCCCTGTCCGAAGATCATCTCCGAACCCGAACGCTCCCTGATCCCCGCCGGCGTCGGCGCCGTCGCCCGGTCCTGCATCTCACCACTCGCTCGACCGAATGCCGCCGACGCCACCGCCTTGCCCTGGCAACCGTACGCCGACGCCCATATCGCGCCGTCCATCCGTTGCAGGCCAACCAGCCGTCCGCCCGCGTCAACCACGGCCACGCTCACCTTGATGTTCAATTCCTCGGCCTTGGCGATCGCCGCCGCCATGATCCGGTTGCTGTCCGCTAGTGTAAGGGCCATTTGTATTCCTCCAGGTACCGGCCGCTCTGGGCCGGTGATTCGCTCGACATAGTATGTCCGTCGCGAGGCCACGGCAATAGCAACCCTGTAACAACCGGAACCGCCAGCCCCGTAATCGCAAACGTAGCTGGGAATAATCATCCGCCCGCGCTTGGAAACACCATCCAGTCCATCCCGCAATCAATCTGAAAAATTCCCCCGACCAGTGACACCCGCCCGTTGCCCCGATGCGTACCCACGTTCTATCCTAACTGTGTCAGGTTCCCCGCTCGGTACTCGAGAACCGGACGGGGTCGGCCGCATCGCATGCAGCGGCAAGCCACCAAACTACCAAAATTGGCGA
>JAPOQH010000038.1 GCA_026710825.1 Chloroflexota bacterium
CCCTGGAACGCGCCATCACGGCTTACGAAACGCGGCGCAACACCGCGCGCGTCCCTATCAACTGGCGCTTCAGCACCGACCACGCCAGAACCAAACTCCATCGCTTCTATCCCTGCCTTTCCAACGTTGACTGAGTACTAGAACCTCGGCAAATTGTTTGCAGGATAGGTTTGTGGCAACCTCACCCGCGTTACGGAGCCATCTATCACGCACACTCGCAGGAGGTGGTCCGATTCGCCCTACAGCGTATGGAAGAAAACGGAAAAGTGAGTAACCTTGATTCGGATCGAACGCTGCTAAGCCGCCGGCAACTCACCACGCGGCCGGGAACGGCGCCGCAATGACGTACGCAGGAGCAGTACGGCAAATTTTCAGCGATGTAGGAAAGTCGCTGCGGCGCTCGCCGTCTGTGGGCCGACATTCGTGGGGATTACTCAGACCACACAAGGGTCGATATGTCAAAGGGACCAATTGACTCAACGACGCTGCCCGTCCTAACCGACCCCGTACGATTGGGCGCGATCGGGTATGTTTTGGCCCCAACAACGGTTTTGCCGGCATTAGTGGCGCCGCAATGCTGATTGATACCCCTTCCAAACGGCGATTAGAGCCTATTGAGAAAGTGATGCCGAGGGGCGGATTCCACATATTCCGGCTTGGAGTTCCACGAACTATCCCCTGCACCCGGTCTCCAAGCACGAAAACAGGGCATGAGCAGGGCGGGAGAATGGCCGGATCAGCCCCCGTCCATGGCGTACGCGAACGCCTTGGTCAGGGATTCCTGCCATCCCGGCATGACGTGTACGTAGGTTTCCATTGTGATCGAGACATTGGCGTGCCCCGACCGTTTCGACACCACCACCGGGTTCTGCTGCTCCTGCAGCCAAACCGTGGCGTGGAAATGTCACAGGCTGTGAAAGGTTATGTCAGGCATTCCCGCCTTTGCGCCCAGCCTCTTGATCTGTTTCAGGATGGTGGCGTGCCGCAATACCTTCCCCGCCAGCCCGGGAAACACCAGCGCGGGCGCCGACCCCTCGATAGACAACTGGCGGTTTCGATGTCGTGTCAGCACATCCACCCTCGTCGGGTCGAGGTCCGCCGTCCGGACCGATTTCCCGGTCTTCGTCCTGCCCACCACGACCCCCTCGCGGTGGGTCTTGCCGGCGGATTCGACGATGTGGATGTAGCGGCCCTCCAGGGCCACGTTGTCCCACCGCAGTGCCAGCGCCTCCCCGCGCAGCAGCCCGGTGTAGGTAATCAGGTGCAGCAGGGGATACAGGGGATGCCCGCCGGACCTGGCGACCGCCAGCAGCCACCTCACCCCATGAATCTCCGGAGGCATGGTCTCGCGTCTTGTGAACGCTGGCGGTATGACCGCCGACGCCGGATTTCGCTGGATCAACTACAGGCGGACGGCGTGGCGCAGGGCGCCGGACAGGACGGTGTGGATCAGATTCACGGTCTTGGGCGACAATCCCTGGCCGACCAGACGCAGCTCCAGGTCGTCGATGTGGCTGGGTGTCAGCCGCGCCAGGGGAATGGCCCCGATCCCGGGAACCAGGTATCTATCGACGATGCTGGTGTAGCGTTCCTGCGTGTTCACGGCCCGGTCCCGCCGCACGTACTGGCTCAGCCAACGGTACAGCCAGTCGCCAACCGACAACGCTGAATCGTCGGTCGCCGCCGGAACGACGGTCGGTTGGGGCCGGCCCAACTCCGTTTCCAGGAGTCATTTCCTCGCCGCCGCTTCGTTCTCCCGGAAGGTTTCGGTATGCCGCCGCCGCTTGCCGGTCCCCGGATCAAAGCCCAGATTGACCGTCAGCTCATAAACACCGCGACGACGCCTGGTGAGTGTGCCCATAGCGCTCCTGGATGCCGTCATCGGCGGCGGCGACCCCAGGCGCCGCTCCAGCCGGTGATCGCGTTGTCATGCTGGATTGAACCGACGACGATACTGTTACAGGCCATTATGGGGGGCAAGGGTCAATCACACCCATACGTTCGACTGCGTTTGTACGCGCAAAAAAAGAGTGCGTTTGCACCTTGACCGCCCGGCGGGAAGGCGTAGATTGGTTGTCATAAACCAAACCGACCGCCGAGGTGGATTGAATCGTGCGACGTCAATTCTTCGGGTTCCCGCTGGCTTTGGAGTGGCCCAAGATCGCAGTCGATCCCGAGGCGCTGCGGCATGGGGCCTGGACCGCAGTTTGGGTCAGGCTGGTGGTGCTAGTGCTGATCCTGGGGCTGGTGAACCACCGCATAGACTACGGTTCGACCCTCCATTTCCAGTACCTTTCCATGACGCTCGTACCTGCGTCCGTCTTTGGCGCCTGCCTGTACCTCTTGTGGCGGAAGCGGAAACTGCCTCCCGGCGTCATGCTCCTGTTTCATGGGATCGACCTGGCGGTTGTTGCAACGGGTGTGGCGATGTCCGGAGGATTCGGCAGTCCGCTGGTCGGCCTGTACTACCCATACGTGGCCGTGTTCGCGGCGGTGTTTCCTTCGGCGCTTATGACGTTCTCCTGGGTAACTCTGGTGGTTGCCACGTACACCGGCGTGTGCGTGCTGACCGGGACCAGCGTGGACCTGGGCGCTCAGGTCGAGGCGAAGATCATCACCCAGGTGCTAGCCATGTACGGCGTGGCCATGGCGGTGGTGCTGGTCGCACGATTCGACCGGGAAAGGCGCCTGGACGCGGTGGAACACCAGCAGGAACTTGAAACCGAGCGGATCGAAATGTCCCGTAACATCCACGACACCATCGCCCAGACCGCTTACCTGATTAGGCTGGGGATCGAGGTGGCCATGAGAAATCCGGAGAGGCTGCCTCCTTCGCACCTGGCCCGGCTGGAAGCCCTGCATCACCTCTCCAAGTCCACGGTATGGGAATTGCGGCATCCCATCAACGGTGGGCTGGTGTTCCAGGGCTACGATCTGGTTTCGGCGCTGCAGCAGCACGCCCGCACCTTTACCGCTTTTTCAGGTGTTCCCGCTGACGTGACCCACGACGGACGGGAACCCCCTCTGCCGGCCATTACGCGCAGCCGGCTTTTCTCCATCGCGCACAATGCCATGACCAATGCTTTCAGCCACGCACAGGCCAATCAGGTGTCCGTGCATCTCGCGTTCACGGCAGACCACGTGCGGCTGTCCGTTTCGGACGACGGGATTGGGTTGCCGGAAGACTACGACCACCTTGGGCACGGGTTCAACAACATGAAAGCCGACGCGGGCAGGATCGGAGCGCTGCTGCAGGTTCAGTCGAACGGCGAAACCGCGGGCACCACGGTCACCTGCGTCTTGAAATGGCAGGAGGGATGATGATGCTGCGATCCCAGGTCAGGGTCGTCCTCGTTGACGACCATTTGATGGTCCGGGACGGCCTGAAAGAGGTTCTGGAATCCTCGGGAGAGTTCGAGGTGGTGGGAGAGGCGGGAGACGGCGCCACCGCCATCCAGGTATCGGTCGAAACCAGGCCCGATGTGGTCGTGATGGACCTCCGGCTGCCCGTGATGAACGGGGTGGACGCCTGCCGTGAGATCGTGAGACTGTTGCCCGGAACCCGGGTCCTGGCGCTCACGGCGTTCACCGGCCGGGATACCGCCCTTGACGCCCTCACCGCCGGAGCGGTCGGATACCTGGAGAAGGTGTACGGCAGCGACGAGTTGGTGTCGTCGATCCGCGCCGTCGCCAAGGGCGAGTACCGGGTTTCGTCGGATATCCTGCATTGGGTGTTGGACCGAATCAGGAGCACGCCCGACGGCATGGCCTCGGGCGGGTTGAGTCTACTGACGGCGCGGGAGCGTTCCGTTCTCGACCTATACGCGGCGGGCAGGTCCTACTCCGAGATCGGACAGGCCACCGGCCGGCGTGCGGTTACCGTCCGCAACGTGATCTACGGGATCAGGGACAAACTCGGGCTGGACACGACCCACGCTCTCACGATCTGGGCGCTGGAACACGGCCTGCCCGACCCCCAACCGACAACCGAGAGTTAGGCGCTACCGGTCCCGAAACATATAGACGACGCAATCGCGCACGTCGAAATATCCCCGCCGCTGGTCCAGCTCGTAGGCGGCGTAACGGTTCAGATGGCGAAAATGCGCGACGAACGCGGCTGTCTGGTCCGGGCCAATATCGTCGATTACCAGGTCATGGCGGGACGGCGTACTGTGGCGATCCCGCCATTCAAAGGAGTCGGGATCATCCAGCCTAGTACTCAGTCAACGTTGGAAAGGCAGGGATAGAAGCGATGGAGTTTGGTTCTGGCGTGGTCGGTGCTGAAGCGCCAGTTGATAGGGACGCGCGCGGTGTTGCGCCGCGTTTCGTAAGCCGTGATGGCGCGTTCCAGGG
>JAPOQH010000039.1 GCA_026710825.1 Chloroflexota bacterium
CACGATGAGTACAACCTGCTCATCCTCTGCTACGACAACGAGTCCTACGCCAACACCGATATCCAGGTGTCCGGATCGAGCCCTTGGGGCGCAAACTCCACGTTCTCGCCCCCCGGCAAGGTCCACCGCATCATGAACCGCCGTTGGAAGAAGAACACGGTCCCCATGCTGGCGGCCGGCCATCCCGACGTCCGGTATGTCGCCACTGCTTGCGGCTCCTACGGGCCGGACTTCACCAACAAGATTCGCCGGGCCCTCACCATAGGCGGCCCCACCTTCATCCACAGCATCGACCCGTGCCCCAAGGGTTGGGACTACGACCCCAAGTATTCCCACGAGCTGGGCATGCTGGCTGTCGAGACCGGCATCTGGGTGCAGTACGAAATCATGGATGGGGAACTCGTTCTGAACGGGCCGTCGCGAGCGATAGCCCGTGGAATCCGCCCCCGCAAACCCGTTACCGATTACCTCCAAAGGCAGGGTCGTTTCGCGCACCTGACGGAAGAGGACCTCAAATTCTTCCAGGACAAAATCGACGATACCTGGGAGAAATGGTGGATTCCAGGTATCGTCCCCTTCGGTCCCCAGGACGAGGGCTAACGAACCCGACACTCAACTTTGATTGGGTGTCAAACCGGAAAGTCATTGCAACGGGGGCGGACTGTCGTTCCGCCCCCATGTCGTTTGACTGAGTTCATTGTCAACATATGACAATATATTGACCATTCATATTGCTGTGATAAACTCATTTTATTATTAAAATCTGAGAGGCTTGCAGATGGTAAAGGTCGCACTGACCATTGAGGGCGACGCCGCAGAAGTGATCGCCGCCATTCGTAAATTGGCAGTAGGAGACTCGGCTACTGTTACGCCAGCGGCCGAAGACGCGGTTGATGTCTCTGGGGAGACTAACGGGGAAGTAACGGCCAACTCGGACACGAATACTTCGCCTCCGGTGCAGGAAGGTAGATGGACTATTGATCATGTTCGTACTTTCTGGCGTTACTTGGCCCCCAACGCGCAGCAGGTGTACCATCAGGTTGCTCACAGCCAGGGATATGTGATGTCCCGGCAATCCTTGCTGGATACCATGGGCTTGACGGAGCGCCAACTTTCCGGGCAAATGTCCTCGGTTGGACATTCAGTAAGACGTATCCGTAATGTTCATAACATCTCGCTCCCCCATCCGATGTCATTTGATCAGTCCAGCGACGATTACAAAATGCTCCCGGATGTCGCCGATGCCATCGTGCGCTTGAATCTGACGCCGACCACATCGGATTCCTGACGCAACCTGAGTGAAAGGAGAAGCCAGATGAGACTGGATCCCATCAACCTTTACGACTACGAGTCGCGGGCAAAACAAATCCTCCCCCACAACAACTGGGAATTCATCGAAGCCGGTTCGATGGATGAAATCACAACCGCCCGCAACCGCTCTGCCTTTGAGGCTCTGACTCTACGTCCTCGCTTCATGCGAGACACCACGGAGCGTAAGATCGCAACCTCCGTCTTGGGGCAGGACATCAGCTTCCCCGTGATGATCGCGCCCACCGGCGGGCACGGCAACGCTCATCCCGAGGCCGAGTGTGCCACCGTCCGCGGTGCCGGCATGTCCAACACCCTCATGATGTGCAGTACCTCTTCGAATTGCAGCCTGGAAGAAATAGCGGATGCAGCCTCCGGTCCCATCTGGTTCCAGCTTTATCATCGCGGCTACGACCTGACCGAGAATCTGGTCAAACGAGCGGAGGCCGCCGGCTTCACGGCAATCGTCTTGACGGTTGATACTCCTGTGCCCAGCCCCAAAGACCGCGACGTCCGCAACCGGTACCAGCGCCCTGGCGAACTGGGCAACTTCCGCGAACAGCAGGATCGCCTCTCCGAGGTCAGCGGGACGGACGAGTCTCCCACCTGGGAGATGCCTCAAACGCCTCCGCTGACCTGGCAGGAAATCGACTGGCTCCGCGGCCTCACCAATCTACCCTTGGTGCTCAAGGGCGTTCGGGTCGCCGAGGATGCGCGCATGGCCGTCGACCACGGCGTCAACGGCATCCTGGTCTCTACGCACGGCGGGCGCCAGTTGGACAGCACAATGTCCAGTATCGAAATGGTTCCCGAGATCGTGGCCGCAGCCGGCGGCAAGGCGGAGATCTACGTCGACTCTGGCGTGCGCCGTGGCAGCGACGTGCTCAAGGCTCTCGCCCTTGGCGCGACCGCGGTCGCCGTCGGCCGCCCGCTCTATTGGGGCCTCGCTGTAAACGGCGCGGAAGGCGTCCACCACATGCTTGAACTGCTCCGCGAGGAGTTCAACCGCGCCATGGCCTATTGCGGGCAGAACAGCGTTGATGACCTCGAAGACCGTTTGCTGAACGTGCCGCGCGAGTGGGGCCCATTCCGCACGGAAAACGACATCGCCGAACATCTGCCTTTCTAGGCAACAGGTTTTCGACCAAAAAAGGAGCGGGCGATGAACCCGCTCCCTTTTTTTGGCATGCGCCAGGCGCCAATTTTAGTCGTCAGCTACCGCCGCAACTTCCAATTTGAGGGACGCAACGAAATCGCGGAGCAGCCCGTTGAATAACTCGGCCTGCTCGAAGTGGGTTGAATGCGCGGCGTCGGGCACTACCTCTAACCGGCTGCCCGGAATCAGGCGATGCACCGCCTCAATGACGTGGACCGGGAATATTTTGTCCTCTTGGCCCACCACCAACAGCGTTGGGACTTCCATGGCAGCCATTTCTGATGCCTGCGGCCCGTTAGGATTCCGAAACAGGCCGGATACCACGCTCACCGGCATGGGTGGATTGATGCGACCCACGGAACCAAAAAGGAGGGTCAACGCCGGGTGCTGTTCGATGAACGAATCGCTCAATGCCCTCCTGAGTGGGTCCTCCGGCGGATGGACATCCTCCAAGAGCGATATCACCGAGGAGTCTCCAATACCGCCCGTCGTGTCCGACAGGACCAGCCCGGCCACTCGCTCAGGGTGACGCAGCGCAACCCCCAGCGACGATACCCCGCCCATGGATTGCGCCACCAGCACCGCGCTATCGATCCCCAGGTGGTCCAGCAGCCCGACCAAATCAGCGGTTACCGTTGCCGGGTCGGGTGGTTCGGCCGGTCCTTCGGAGAGCCCCCAGCCTCGTTGATCGAACGTTACGCAGCGATGGTGCGCCGAGAACGCCGCCAGCTGCCGCCACCAGCTCAGGTGGTTGCCGCCACGGCCGTGTGCGAACACGATGGCTGGCCCGGATCCGTGGCTCTCGTAAAACAGGCGTACCCCGTTGATGGATGCAAAAGACATTACAAAACTCCTTCGGTTTCCGGCCTAAACCGGCCACTCTTCCCTTCGATAGGCAGCATCCCAGAACATGTACTCGTAACGGCTGCTCACCATGAACGCATATCGCATGGTCTCTCGTTCTTGGTCTCCAATTCGGTCCGCCATCTCGTCCACGAAACCGCACCATGCGTCCACGCTGGACTGCAGAAACCCCTCAACGTAGAACTGCGTCCATTGGCCGTAGATGGGATGCTCAGATTGTCCAACCTCGTCCTTCAGCAGATGGTATGTCCAAGGACACGGCAATAGGGCTGCTGCCGTTGGACCCAGACCGTGCTGCGCCGCGATGGTGAGCATGTGGTTGACGTACGCCGTATTGGTGGGAGAACGCGTCGCGTTTTCCACCTCGTCCATCGTCAACCCCGCCGCTTCGATCAGACGGTGATGGAGTGGCCGCTCCACGGGGGTCATCACCCGGTGCGCCAACTGCTTCAGCAACTCCGAATCCGGGGCTTTCGCCAACGCCAGCGACACGGCGCGCCCGAAACCCTCAAGGTAATGGTAGTCCTGGCCCAGGTAGTATTGAAAGGTCTCCAGGGGCAAGGAACCGTCCTTGATATCTCGCAAAAATGGATGAGCGAAAATCGCTTGCCAAATCGGCTGGGCCTCGTCCCTGAGTACTTCGCTGAATCCAGGCATCGTTCCACCCCCTAAAATGACTCGTTTATCAGGACCAGTTCGGCATAAGACGCGTATCGACACCCATAGGCCGCTCCGGCTTCTCTGGCGTGGGCCGTCAGGAATTCAAACGGGCTGTTGCCCACATCGCCCAGGTTGTCCAGGTAAACCTTGTGTTCGCGCAGGGAATTCAACCCTGTCTCCCAATGGTCCGACACGTCCACCACATGGCTCGGAACCGACGACCCGAACACCGCCACGAACCGCACTTCATCCCAGGGCTCCAACCCCTCATCCAGCAACTCCGGGAATATCCACCTGTTGCCCGCGTCTCTGGCCGCGTCGAATACCGCCAGTCCAACCCAGCGGTGGTCCGCCATATTCAGGTGGCCGCTGAAAAACTGCAGGTGATGGTTGATGGTTAGCACCACGTCCGGGCGGTGGCGCCGTATCATTCGGCTGAGGTCGCGCCGCAACTCCGCGCTGTATTCGATCACGCCGTCGGTATGGCCCAGGAACTCCACGGTGTCCACGCCCACCACTCTTGCGCTGTTGATCTCCTCCTGCATGCGCAGGGGACCAACTTGCGCTGGGTCCATACCGTCGATGCCCGCTTCGCCCTTGCTGACCATCACGTACACGACCCGTTTGCCCTGGCTCGTCCACTTGGCTATCGCGGCGGCCGCTCCATACTCCAGATCGTCCGGATGCGCCACGATGGCCAGCGCGGTCTGCCAGTTCTCCGGCACCGTATCGGATGGTGGGGGGCGTTGCTGCATATTTCCTCCTTGCGGAACGGCGTTGCGAAATAAAGGCGTGGACCGAACCGATGCGCGTCAGAGCAGTCGCGGGCTGGGAATGTCCACCGACGCTCCGCCCAGCGCTACCGATTCGTTCCGTTGATTCCACGCCCTGAGGGTCAGTCTGATTGCCACCGTGCCGTAGTGGTCACGGTCCTGATCAATAACCACGGCGTCCGCGGCGATCATGTCACCGGGTGCAATCGGCGCTTGGTAGGCCAACGAAAGCCTGCCGCCCCATCGAAAATCGTCCCCAAAATGCCAGGCCAGCCGGCCTTCCAACCAACCTGCCAGCAGTTGACCGGTCCCGGCATTAGTGCTCTGATTTTCTGTGCCGGACAGGTTGTTGCACAACTTTTGGTATGCGTCAAAGGCCTTCGCTCCCGGCACAGCCAATTTGCCGAACGCGACCGATTCTCCCACTCTGCCCTCGAAACCGCATTCCGCTTCATTCGTGGATCGGCCACAGTCCGCATGGACTTCCCGGTCCGGGTTGCCACCGCGATCCCCTGCCAGCAACGCCGCTTCGGATCGGAGAATCTCCGTGCCTATCTCATCCACCGCAAAAGCGGAAACCCTGAACCACGGCGTGCCTCGGGTTTCCCCCACATCCTTCAGCCATGCTCCCACTTGCACTCGTCGGCCAGGGATCGGCGGGCGCAGAAATTCAAACCGCCGCCAAACGACCTTCAAGCCGTCTCCGCACAACCTAGCCGCCACGATCGACCGGCAGTCGTCCGCCATGAGGTTCGCATAGCGTGCTGACTCTCCGGCCACCCGCGCGTATTCGGACACCAACGCTTCGTCGATCAAATATTCCAGGTTCCCCAGCTGATCGCCGGCCGCGACGCCGCGAAACCTCGGGCTAACCATCGTTGTGCATTGCCGTCAGCCGTGTGTACTCCAACAGATCGGCCGCCGCCTTTTCCTCATCACCAAGCTCCCGTCGCGCCATTCCTCTCCCGAGCAACGCTTCCGGCAGTCGGGGATTCAGCTCCAGTGCCCTGTCGAACGCCTCGATCCCGGCGTCGAAATCTCCGCACGCGCATCGGGAGTTCGCCAGCGATACCCAGACCCCGGCCAACTTGTCGTCCCGTTCGATGGCTTGCTGGTATTGCTCGATCGCTGTCCTGTGGTCGCCGAGATCAGCGTATGCCACCCCGCGATTGTGATACAGCGTGGCCGTATCCATGCCGCAGGATTGGGCCGCGTCAAAATCACCGATCGCTGTTGTGGGATCACCCTGGTTGCGTCGTGCGATTCCCCGGTTGTAGAGAGCGTTTGCGAACGTGGGGACCACTGCGATCGCGGCGTCGTAGTCGGCGATGGCAGCCTCGTACTCCCTGCGGTCGCTGTACAGGTTGCCGCGTGCGTAGCGGTAATCCGGCTCCGACGGGCGAAGTTCTATAGCCTGGTCGTAGAACCTCAGCGCTGTGTCTCGGTCGCCTATGTCCCGGTGCGCGATGCCCAGGTTGTAGAGCGCATTGGCGTGCTCGGGATTGATTCGGGTGCAGGCGTGAAAATCCTCTATTGCCTCGGGGTATCTGCCCAGAGATATCCTGGCGACCCCGCGCGCGTAAAAATAGTCAGCGTCATCCGGCTCCAACTCGATCGCCGCCGTGTAGTCGCTGATGGCGTCCTCGTAGTAGCCCAGGTGCCGGCGCACCACGCCCCGGGCATAGTAAGGCACTGGATAGGTGGGATCGGCCACGATTGCCCGCGTGTAGTCCGCAACCGCCCGGTTCAGGTCGCCGCCGTTCCGGTATGCCAATCCGCGATAGTAATAGGCCGGCGCGAAATCGTCGTTCAACTCCAGCGCGCTGTTAAAATCCTCTATGGCAGCGCCCAACTGCCCGGCCCTGAGGGCCAGTTGCCCGCGCGCAGTGTAGTGAAATTCTGTGGGTAATTCTCCAGCCATCGCGTCTGTCTGTTTCTACGAGGACCCGAATTCTGTTTCGTAGAGGTCGTACTCGGAGTGGTGCATGCCCAGCGACTCGTACGTGCTTTTTGCGGTGATGTTTTCGCGCATCACGTACAGCCTGATGCCACGGACGTTTCCCTGCTCGGCCGCCAGTTCCTGCAGCTTTCCGTACAGCCCCCGGTAAACGCCCGTTCGCCTGTGATCAGGTTCCACGTACACCGACTGGATCCACCAGATCCAACCGTTCCGCCAGTCGCTCCATTCGTACGTGACCATCAACTGTCCAACCGGTGCGCCGTCCGTTTCCGAGATCAGATAGAACGCCCTGTCAGGGTCTGACAGCGCGGCCCGCACGCCGGCGGTCAGCACGTCCATGTCCAGTTCAACCGACTCCGATTCAAGCGCCATGGCGGCGTTGAATCGAGCGATCGTGGTGGCGTCCGAGTTGTTGGCAGTCCGAATTCCCATGACTTGTTCCGTGGCGAATGTTGATTCTAATAACCTACGTTATAATAGGCAACCCGAATCCCCCCAGCCGCCGTCCGAGAGGTGTCCAATGCCCAACCAGGAACGAATGGTCAATGATTTCAGCGATTTGGTGCGAATCGACAGCCCGTCCGGTGAAGAATGGGACGTCGCCCTCCACGTTTCCGAGCGGTTGAGTAATCTTGGGTTCCAGGTGGCCCGCGACGACCACGGTAACGTGATCGCCCGCGAAGACGGCGACACCCCGTTGATTCTGTCCGCCCACATGGACACTGTGGATCCTGGCCGCAGCATCAGGCCGCAGGTGGTAGGTGATCGCATCACATCCGACGGCAACACCATCCTCGGCGGCGACTGCAAGGCCGGCGTTGCGGCGATTCTGGAAGCGCTGGAATCAGTCAAAGAGGATGGCCGGCCCCGGCGCCCTCTGGAAGTGATTTTGACACGTGGTGAGGAAATCGGACTCGTTGGCGCGTCCAACCTCGATTTCTCCATGATCCGCGGCCGCGAGGCCGTGGTGTTCGATGGCAACGGCCCGGTTAACACCATCACCGGCGCCAGCCCCACCTACATGGCGTTTGATATCAACGTGCGCGGGCGCGGCGCCCATGCCGGCGTGGAGCCCGAAAAGGGCCTTTCCGCCATCAGGATCGCCAGCGACCTGATCGCTGAGCTTCCCCAAGGACGAATCGACCAGGAAACCACGTTCAACGTCGCAACCATAACCGGCGGCACGGTGCGTAACGCGGTGCCCTCCGAGGCCTCCGTAACCGGCGAATTCCGCAGCATGAATATGGAATCGTTGGAACTGCTCCGCATGCAGTTGCTCAACTCCGTGAACACCATTCGCGCCCGCTACACCGAAGCCGAAATCTCCGAAAACCTCGAGATGATGTTCCAGATGTACCGGCTTGACCCCAACGAGGCCACTGCCCAGTTGGTCATGCGGGTGATGCGGGACATGCAACTCGAGCCCAACATCCAGCCATCCGGCGGCGGCACCGATGGCAACGTGTTCCGCCTGAACGGGATTGAAAGCGTGGTCGTGGGAATGTCCACCAACCTGATGCACACTATCGACGAGTACGTCGTCATACCCGATCTGATGAACACCGCCCGATTCTGCGAGGAATTGATGACGTTCGGCGCCTGATGTTTCCGGCGCTACGGCACCTCTGACAGTTCCCACTCAGCAACGAGAGACGCCAACTCGTCTCCAAACTCGGCCCGTTGCCACCGGCGCACTTCGCCTTCACCGCCGGCCAGTTCGCGTTCCTTGGTCTCAGGACGCAACGCGATTCGTTCCAGGCTCGGTGTGGGCCAGATGTGGCTAACTGCCATCCCAAGTTCCTCCGAGACTGCCCCTCGCCAACGCTTCAGATCTTTCAGTCGATCCCGGCTTGTCGACGACCAATGCTCCGGAGGTGGCTCCGTCCGCTCCGGCTTGGGCGATTCCGGACCTTCCATGCCCCTCTTGAGTGCGTCTCCAAGCTCACCGGCGCAGCGGGATGCCAGCATGCCGCCTATTCCGCGGACAGCCTCTCCATCGGCTTGCGCCAGGGCCAGCAGATCGTCGTTGCTCGCCACTTGGTGGACCGGCACATCCCAGGCGCAGGCTTTGTCGTCGCGGAAGGCGTACAGTTCTCGAAGTACCGCCATCTCTCGCAGGTTGAGGGCCTCCCAGCCCTTCACCCGCCGGAAAGCAGTATCCAGCGGTTCCTCGGTCGGATACCTGAGCGCGCTGATTCGTTCGCACTCCTCTTGCACCCAGTTCTGCCTTCCCGTTTTCGCGAGCCGGTAATCAAGCTCGTCAACCAGCGTCAATAGGTGGTGGACGTCGCCCGCCGCGTAGTCCAGGGCGGCCCGGGACAGTGGCCTCAGTCCCCAATGCGACATCTGCATCTTGCGGTCCTTGGGAATCGCCACCCCGCAGAATTCCTCCAGCACCGCGCCCAGGTTCGGCCGGCCGACGCCCAAAAAACGCGCCGCCATCCCGGTGTCGAACAGGTTGCTGACCGCGAATCCGAAATCCCGGTCGAAAAACCGGATGTCCTCCTCCGATCCGTGCAGCGCTTTTAGGACGTTGGGATCGCCGAGGATCCGCCCCAGTTCCGTGAGGTCGCCCACCGCCAGTGGATCCAGGAGAAAGGTCTGCTTGCCATCTGAAATCTGTATCAGGCAGATGCGTTCCCGGTACGCGTATCTCCCATTCCGCTCCGTGTCCAACGCCAACCGGGGCGCCTTTGCCAGCGCCGGCGCGACATCGTCCCAATCCGCTTGTTCGTTTATATATCTGTACCGATCAGGCAAACTGTTTCCCTTGGATATGCTCCGTAATTCGCGTCTAGACGACAGTATCCAACGGGATTCTAGCACACCGGCGACGAGATCGGTTCCGCCATGTGTCGGCGACGCCCCGTGCTATACTCGCTCGACAGCCCGGCGCCGCCGGGCCATCCCAATGGGACCATTCCAATATCGATAGCAAGGAGAGTCAATCTCTATGAGCGGCGCAGATCTCAAAAACACTCTCAGCCAAGGTGGCCGCATCTTCGGCACGATGATCAGCATCAACCGGAGTCCCCGCTGGATACCCATCCTCGATGACGTGGGCCTGGACTATGTCATCATCGATACCGAGCACAGCCCCCGCAGCCGGGGAGAACTTGGCGACTATCTGACCATGTTCAACACCATCAGCGTGGTGCCCATCGTCCGGATCCCCATTCCCGATTCCCACTACGTCACCATGGCGATCGATGCGGGAGCCCAAGGTATTTTGGCCCCCTATTGCGAATCTGTCGACCAGGTGCGCGAAGTCGTCAAAGCTGCCAAATTCCGTCCGCTCAAGGGCGCGGCTGCCGAGGCGGCCCTGGAGTCCGGCGGATTCCCCAGCGACGCCAGCCGCGAATACCTGGACGCGCGCAACCGTAACAACATCTGCATCGTCGGTATCGAAAGCCAGGCTGCGGTGGACAATCTCGACGCCATCCTCGATGTCCCACACATCGACGCGATCTTCGTGGGACCCAACGACATGAGCATCTCCTTGGGTGTCCCCGACGATTACGGGCAGGAGATTTACAAGACCACCGTCAAGGGCATCATCGACAAGTGCGAATCCCGCGGGATACCCACACTGGTCCACCACCAGACTCCCGAACTATCGGAGTACTGGATCGAACAGGGCGCCCGCTTCGTGCTACACGGCACCGACCGCCGTGCGCTTGCGGAGGGCTTCCGGACCGAGTTCACCCGTTTGCGGTCCAAAGCCGCCTCAGTCTGACCCTCACCCAATACAATCAGAGGGGCGGGTGTGAATCCGCCCCTTTTCAGTTTCGTGAACTCCCTTCCCAGCGCTCTCGAAGCGTTGCGATGTACACCTTTTCGTATTCCCCGTGGTGTCCCGTTGACGGGTCGTCGGCCAGGCGTTCCGCCCACATGTATTCCACATCAGACCAAACGATGGGGAACTTCGGCTGGTCGAAAAACGCCGCCACCGCGTCAAATGGCGACGCTCCTTCCACGTAGCCAAGCATCTGGAAATTGTCGTACAGGTTGCCCTGCTCCGACATGAACCGGCCTTTCATCGCCGCCATGATCAGATAGTTGGCCATTCGCCTTCGCTCCCTCTCCCTCGATGGGGTAGGGTTGGGGTGAGGGTGAAGTTTTACCGCGTCAGGATGTGCACAGTCGTGACATCGCCCGCTCCGGAACACTGCGCGACGCCGACCCGAGGGTTCTCTACCTGGCGCGGGCCGGCCTCACCGCGGAGTTGGGTCACGGTCTCGTGTACCATCCGGATGCCCGTCGCTCCGAACGGGTGCCCCATCGCCAGCAACCCGCCATCCGTATTCACCGGTACATCTCCGGTCAACGCAGTCCGGCCCTCTGCGGTGGCCCGCCACGCCTCCCCGTATGGGAACAGATGCAGGGCTTCAATCTGCTGCAGTTCGCCGATGGTCGCCGCATCGTGCACCTGGACCAGATCCACGTCCTCGGGACCGATGCCAGCCATCTCGTAAGCTTGCAATGCCGCGGGTTCCGTGCGGTACGGGCTGAACGCCGAGTGATCGCTCCCCCGGCCGTTGTAGTTGCCCGATGTCAACGCCGCTGCCGCGATCCGGATGGCCCGGCTCCGGTCGACACCATAGGCGTCCAGGGTATCCCCTGCGCACAACACGGCCGCCGCGCCCCCTTCGCTGGTGGGGCAGCATTGGTACAGCGTCAATGGATCGGCAATCAGCCTTGAATTCAGTACGTCCTCCACCGAATAGGTATCCTTTCGGTGCGCATACGGGTTCATGGCAGCGTTCTGCCGCGCCTTCACCGTCACCTGCGCCAGCGCGGCCGCCGTGGCGCCCGTCTCCTCCATGTACCGCTTCATGCGCAGTGCGTAACCTGCCATCATGTGATCGCCGCCAATGTAGCGGGCCGGGCTGTCTTCTGCCGTAACCGTCACCGGTCCTCCCGGCACTTTCTCGGCTCCGAACGCCAGCGCCACGTCAAATACCCCTGAGGTCACGCCCCAATACGCCTGCCAGAAAGCGGTCGAACCGCTCGAGCACGCGTTTTCAACGTTGATGATCGGGACTCCCGTCAGCCCCAACTGCGCCAGCGTCGTCTCGCCTACCGACATACCTTGGTAATAAACGTGCCCGAAGTAAGCAACCGGTATCGCTGTCCACGGAATCCCTGAGTCCTGCAGCGCGTCCACCACCGCATCGCGTGCCAGATCCGACAAGCTCTGGTCCGGGAAGCGCCCGAAGGCGTGTAGTCCCACCCCGACCACGTAAACATCTCGCCCCGGCCGAAACTGGGTCATCACGAACCTCCTTTCAACTGCGCGCTCATATAAGTTGTGCGCTCATCTCATTTGTCCGTTCACATGGCGGGACGCCACTTGTACACCACTCGCTCGGAACCCGGAACGTCCGGCATGGACACGGGTTGCAGCGCCAGCGTCATCGGCATCCCGACCTGCAGGGCGTCGTGCGTGCATTCTATGACCTCTGCCAGCACGTGGGGGCCCTCCGGCAACTCCACCTCACCCAGTACGTAGGGAACCGGACCCGGCCAACCGGGCGGCGGAACCCTAACTATGGTGTAACTGTACAGCACGCCGCCAGTGGCGAGCTCGATCTCCTCCAGCGCTGGCGACGAGCAGGACTGGCAGAAAGTGGCGGGGCCGAAAACGACGATTCCGCACTCAGTGCAACGCATCCCCAAGAGTGTTCCGGATGTCCCGTCGTCGCCGGTCAGGCGAAGGCATTTTTCATCTACAGAAACAGGCACGGCAACTCGCAAAGCCGGACCATGCCGGCTATTGGGGGGAATTGGCAGAAAGTCTAAGTCTGCCCCGAAACCGTGTCAAACGAAACCGTGCCGCTTGCGCTGGCCCATAGCACCTTTGCCCGCTTGAAAATAGCTCTCGTCGTGCTCCATGCCGTGCCCGGCGGCGGCCCTATTGACCGTGCCGGCCCTCCGTGTTAGCGTGAATCCGCTTTTATTCCAGCCGATGGGCGCATTTAGAGTTATGCACATGAGCAGCATTCTTGGTCTGGAACCGTTGTCCGGTCGTCGATCCTGGGAAAAATCCCTGGGAGAATTTCTCGAGACCGTCACCGCGGCGTATCCCGACAAGGTGTTCATCGAAATCGCGGGTCAGGAGATCACCTACCGCCAGTTCATGGAGCGGTGCCGTAGCGCTGCCGGCATGTTCCGATCCTTGGGTATCGGCCACGGCGACCGCGTGTGCCTCTTTCTGCCCAACGTTCCCGAGGTGCTTTACACCTGGTTCGGGTTGTCCCTCATCGGTGGCATCGCCGTCACCATCAACACGGCGTACCGCCGCGACGAGATGGCGTACATCCTGAACAACGCCGACGCTTCGGCCCTCGTGGCTCACCAGGATCTGGTCGATGTCGCCACGCAAGCCGCCGACATCGCCCCGTGTGTCCGCCACCGATTGCTCGTGGGCGGCGCGGCATCCAGCGGATGGCAGGATTACGGCCAACTGTTATCCGACGCCGACCCTGTGCTCGAACTGCCGTCAGTGTCTCCCACCGACATCTCCATGCTGCAGTACACCTCTGGAACCACCGGCAACCCCAAGGGCGTGCAGGTCACTCACCAGATGTACGTTTCCGCCGGCCAGGGGTTCGCTCTGTGGACCCAGGCCAGCCCAGATGATCGCTTCTTCACCTGCCTCCCCTACTTCCACGCCAACGCGCAGTACTACAGCACCATGGGTACCCTCGCGTCCGGCGCCACCCTGATCGTGCAGGATCGCTTCAGCGCGTCCCGGTTCTGGCAGCAGGTGCGCGACGCTCGCGCCACCGTGGTCAACTTCATCGGCATGATGATGCCGGTCCTTGCCAAAAACGACCCACAGCCCGATGACCGCGATAACACCGTGAGGCTGTTTTACGGCTCTCCCTCATTCTCTCCCGAGTTTCTGTCCGAGTTCGAAAATCGATTCGGCACCGACATCATCGTGGGTTTTGGCATGACCGAAACCTGCTACGGGACCATCGAGGCCATCCGCGGAGAGCGCCGTCCCAACTCATCCGGACAGCCTCGCCAGCACCCCGATGCGACCTTTGAAAACTCCGTGCGTATCGTGGACGATTCCGGCGCGCCTGTGCCTAACGGTACTCCCGGCGAAATCACCATCCGCAACCCCGCGACCATGGCGGGTTATTGGCGCAACGAGACCGAGACCAACGCGTCTCTGCGCGACGGCTGGCTGTTCACCGGAGACCTCGGCTGGCTCGACGACGACAGCTATCTGTACTTCGTCGATCGTAAGAAAGATGTCATCCGACGCCGCGGCGAGAACATCTCGTCCCAGGAAGTCGAGGACGTCATCAAGCGCCACGAGCGTGTCCTCGACTGTGCCATCATCGCCGTCCCGTCCGAATTGGGGGAGGACGAAGTTAAGGCTTACGTAACCCCCAGGCCGGGCGAATCCGTCCAACCCGAAGACGTGATCTACTGGTGCGCCGAAAATCTGGCGTACTTCAAAGTTCCCCGCTATATCGAAGTCCGCGATGAACTCCCGCGCACCCCCAGCCTGCGTGTGCGCAAGGACGTGTTGCGGCAGGAACGGGAAGACCTGATCGCCGGCTGTTTCGATCGGGAGGCGGCTGGCATCCAGATTCGCCGGTGATTAGAATAACGACATAATCAAGGCGCTATCAGGAGAAGACTCCAATGATCAAGATCGAAGCAATATTTCGTCCGGAGCGGCTGAATACCGTGAAAGATGCCCTCAGCGACGCCGGCATAGTCGGCCTGACCGTAACGCAAGTGAGCGGCCGCGGCGCCCAGGGTGGTGTCGAGGTAACCGCCGCCAGGGGCTTGGGCACCTACCACATCGACATGCTGCCCAAGGTGAAGCTGGAAGTGGTTGTCAATGACGACGACACCGACAAGGCGGTGGACGTCATTCGCACCAATGCCATCACCGGCAACCCCGGCGACGGCAAGATTTTCGTCTACGCCGTCTCGGACGCCATCCGCATCCGCACCGGCGAGCACGGCGCGGACGCTGTGTAAATCGCCGCCGGCTGCCTGATTGGAGCATTCATCATGCCCGAACCGCGCTACTGGCTTTTCAAGTCCGAACCCTCCTCCTACTCTTACGATGACCTGGAATCTGAGGATGGACAAACGGCGGAGTGGGATGGCGTACGGAACTACCAGGCTCGCAACTTCATGCGCGATGACATGAAGGTCGGCGACCACGTCCTCTTCTATCACAGCAACGCCAAACCGCCCGGCGTGATCGGCACCGCCCGTATCGTACGTGAGGGTTATCCCGACGATTCCGCCTGGAACCCCGATTCCCGTTACTACGACTCCAAATCCGATCCGACCAACCCAACTTGGATGATGGTCGACATAAAGGCCGAGAGCCGCCTCCCCCGGTTCATCAGCCTCAACGAGTTAAAGGCCAACCCCGCCCTGTCCGAGATGTTGGTGACCAGGCGCGGGCAACGTCTGTCCATCCAGCCCGTGACCCCGGAGGAATGGGCCGAGGTGTTGGCCATGGCCGAGCGCCCCGAAGACTGATACGCACCAGCCTTGCAATGCGATGAGGGCGGGTTGAATCCTGCCCTCATTCGTTTCCGCATCCTGTGGCGCCGGCTGTTACAACGCTCCGCTGATGGAAATATCCAGCAACGCCGGTTTCCCGCTCTCGAACGCCCGCTTGATCGCAGGCCCGATCTCCTCGGGATCATCGATCCGCTCGCCGTGCACGCCCATGGCCTGCGCCATCATCGCCAGATCCAGGCGGTTGGCAAAATCCATGCCAACGTAGTCGCTGTCCCGCTCCCGGTCGTCCAGCATGTCCCGCAGGTAAACCTCCATGTTGACCTTGAGGATCCGGTACGCCTGATTGTTGCAGATCGCGTAGACCACTGGAATGTTGTACCGGCTGGCCGTCCACAGCGCCTGCACCGTGTACATGGATGCTCCGTCTCCTACCACCGCCAGAACCGGCCGGTCCGGATGCGCCAGCTTGACTCCCAGCGCCCCAGGCATCGCCCACCCCAGCGCTCCGCCTCGGATGCCGTAGATGTCCCCGGGCTTCTCGAAATCGAAGGCCCGGTTCACTGCGGGGCGCGACGTCACTGCTTCGTCAGCGATGATGGTATCCGGCGGCACCGCCGCGGCCAACTCGTGCATCATCCGCTCGACGGGCATCGGCCGGTTTTCCCACGTGGGCTTGATGCGTTCCTGATATCGCTCGTGGTCTCGCTCCCGCCTGGCGGCCAGGGTGGCGGCTCGGGTCGCGGCGGCTTCCCGCTGGCTCCCCGTCATCGCGCCGTCCAACGACTCTGCCAGGTCGGCCATGCCGGCGGCGGGGTCGGCCATCATCCCAACCTCAGTCGGGTAGCTCTTTTCGATCTCCCAGTAATTGCTGTCCAGGTGGATCAGCTTCGCGTCCGGCCTCAGGAACGGCACGTCCACGTACAGGAACGACGCGAAAACGTCCGTACCCACCGCCAAAACCACGTCCGCGTTCTCAAACTGCCGTGCCGTCGCCGGGCTGTTCAGGTTGAGCATCCCGCCCCACTGCGGGTGCGAGGTCGGGAAATTGACCTCGGAATACGAAGTGGCGACCACCCGGGCGCCCGTCTGTTCCGCCACCCGTGTGACCTGTTCCAGGGCGCCGGCTTGCGCGACCCGGTCGCCGATCACGATAACCGGGTTTTCGGCCGATGCCAGCAGTTCGGTCGCCTTCGCCACGGCAGCGGTGTCCGGGCGTATCTTGAAGTAACCCTCGGACGACGCCACGGCGTCAAAGTCGATCTCCTCGTCCAGCGTGTTCCACGGGAATGACACAAAAACCGGACCCGTGGGCGGCGTCTTGGCCTCCTTGAACGCCCTCCGGATCGCCACCGGAATGTCGGACGCGTGCCGGACTTCCACGCTCCACTTGGTGTACTGCTCGGTCATCTCCACCAGGTCGCCCGACAGCACGGGCTCGTTGATCAGCATTCGTGTGTCCGAGTTGCCCGCTGTCAAAACCAACGGAGTACCGCCCCGGAAGGCGTTGTAGAGCCCGCTGATGCCATTGGCCAGGCCGCCCGCGATATGGATGTTGGCGAACGCCGGCTTGCCGGTTGCCCTCGCGTAACCATCCGCCATCCCGACCGCGGTACCTTCCTGCAGGGCCTGCACGTATCGCAATTGTGGGTAGTCCTGCAGCCCGTCCAGGAATGGTGTCTCGCTGGTGCCCGGGTTCCCGAATATGTACTCAACGCCCTCTGCGACCAGCATCTCCGCCAGCGCGTGCTTGCCTAGCATCCGTGCCATGTTTGTGCTCCTGGTGCCTCGAGAAATCCTCAGTCTATTGGTAAACCATCCATTCCAGCAGATTGTTGTCCGGGTCGCGGGCATAAAGGCTCGCCGCCGGCAATACTCCACGTTGCCGCGCGCCTTTTCGTGGCCCCGGTCCGCGCACTACCTCCACGCCGGCGTCCGCCAGCATCTTCTGGCAATCCTCCACGCTCCCGTTCCACACGAAACAGATGTCGGTACACCCGGGCACGGCGGTCGGGCCGCGATAGTCGGCCAGGTAGCCCTCCGGGTGCACGTTGATCTTGGAATCTCCCACCTGGATGGAGAATATGTTGGCAGTGCCGGCCCTCCATTCCTCTTCGTCGTTGATGGCGAAACCCAGGTTCTTGTAGAAAGCCATCAGCCGTTCCGCATCGGCTGTGGGCATGGCGATATGGTCAATCCCGACCGTGGACATGGTGCATCCCTCCGTCCTTTAAACCTATTCGTAAATCATCCATTCCAGCAGGTTGCCGTCCGGGTCCCTGGCATACAGGCTCAGCGATGGTGCCGTGCCCCGTTGCCGCCCGCCCGTCCGTGCCACCGGCCCCTGGATCACATCAACCCCAGCCTCGGCCAGCATCTCCTGGCACTCCTCTACAGTCCCGTCCCAAACGAAACAGATGTCGGTGCATCCCGGCACCGCCGTCGGCCCGCGCAGGTTCGCCATGAATCGTTCGGGGTGCACGTTGATCTTGGAATCGCCAATCTGGATGGAGTACATCCTGGCCGTACCCGCTCTCCACTCTTCCTCGTGGTTGATGGCGAATCCAAGTTTCTTATAGAACGCCAGCAACTGTTCGGCGTTGGCGGTGGGCATGGCGATGTGGTCTATCGAGACGGTGGGCATCGTGTTTTCTCCGTGTGAAGTGGGCGAATTATACACAGCGTCCGGTCGGATCCTGTGGGGTGATTCTCACCGCGCCGGTGCTCCTCGCAACTCGCTCAGGAACGACAGCACGATCTCTTGCGTGCGCTGCGCCGCGTCGTTGGTCATCAACCCGTGCTCCGCGCCCGGGATGATGTGCAACTGCGACTGCGATATGGCTTCGTGCAGACTGCGCCCACACTCCACCGGTATGCGCGAGTCGGCATCACCGTGGATGACCGTGACCGGCATTTTCAACTCGCCCAACCGGTCCTCCAGTGAGTCGCCAATGTCGATGTAAGCCTGGTGCGTCGCCGCAACCCCGTCCAGACGCCCCAGGTTCTCCTGCACGATCCGGGCGAACCGGGCGGGATCATCCGTGGCCATCTGGGGGAACCGGTCGGACAAACCTCGCTCAACGGCCGCGGAGCGCCCTTCCGACGCCATGCGCTCCTTTAGCCGCCGGAGTTCCTGCCTCCTCACCTCCCGTTGCGCCTCTTGCGAATACGACATCGTGTTGACGAGAATCAATGACTCCGTCATCTCCGGATAGTCCAGCGCGAACTGCGTGGCGATCGGCCCTCCTGCCGACGAACCCAAGACGTGCGCCCTCGAGATGCCCAGGTGCGCCAGCAACTCGCGAAGGTCCACCGCGCAATTGGGGATGTCGTATCCGTCCGCCGGAGCGTCCGACTCGCCGCAGCCCCGTCGGTCGTAAAACACGCAACGGTACTCGGCGGACAACGCCGCGGCCTGCCTGTTGATCGTATCCTTGCTCCCGTCGCCGCCGCCCAGGCCGCCGTGTATCAGGGCCAGCGCCGGAGATCCCTCGGATCCAACCACCGTGTGGTGCATCCGGTATCCGTTGATGTCTGCAAACGGCATTTCCACAACCTCATTCTGTAAAACTGCGTGTCAATATAGACTTGTGCGTTGGCCCTGACAATGCCCGCCCTTTTCGTGCCAGCGCGGTTTTCAGTCGTTCCCGACACTGCTTACGATGCGCAGATCCGGAGGACGCGCCGCTGCCGTATGCTAAAATATCGCCCAATTAGACGGCTATGACCACTCAGAATCACATCTATTTCGACCACGCCGGCACCACGCCCATGGATGAGCGTGTGCTGGAGTCGATGCTGCCCTATTTCACCCGCCTCTATGGCAACGCGTCCAGCGTCCATACCGTGGGCCAGGAAGCCCGTTATGCTCTGGACGCGGCCCGTGAACGAGTTGCCACGGTCCTGAACTGCCGAAACCGTGAGGTCGTCTTCACCAGCGGCGGCACCGAGTCCGACAACGCCGCCATCCAGGGTGCCGCCTACGCCCTGGAACAGACCGGCAAGCATGTGATCACCGCTGCGTCGGAACACCACGCGGTGCTGCACGCCTGCGAAGTCCTCGAAGATCGCGGTTGGCACATCACCCGGCTGCCGGTGGACGACTACGGCCTGGTGGACCCCGAGCGCGTTTATAACGCCATCACGGACACCACCACCGTGGTTTCCATAATGTACGCCAACAACGAGATCGGCGCGATCAACCCGATCCCCGAAATCTCCGCGGCCGTCAAGCAGCGCGCGCAGGAACTGAACCGCACCATCGTCATGCATACTGACGCCGTGCAGGCGGCCGGGTTTCTCGACCTGGACGTCCGCCGCCTGGGCGTCGACATGATGAGCCTGTCGGGCCACAAGTTTTACGGTCCCAAGGGAGTCGGTGTCCTGTTCATCCGCCGCGGTGTCCCCTATCTGCCTCTCATCACCGGTGGCGGCCAGGAGCGGGAGCGGCGTTCCGGCACCGAAAATGTCGCTGGTATCGTCGGCCTGTCCGCCGCGCTCCAACTTGCCGACACCCACCGCGATGAGGTGTCTGCCCATTGTCAGGCGTTGCGCGACCGCATCATCGACGAGATTTCCAAGAGCGTGCCCGACTGCGTGCTCAACGGCCACCCGACCGAGCGGTTGCCCAACAACGTCAACTTTTCCTTCGAGGGCGTGGAGGGCGAACCCATCCTGCTCGGCCTCGACTTGCAGGGCATCGCCGCCAGCAGCGGCAGCGCGTGCAGCAGTGGCTCCCTGGAGCCCTCCCATGTATTGCTCGCCCTCGGGCAGACCGCCGACTTGGCCAGGGGTTCCTTGCGAATCACGTTGGGCAAGCACAACACCGACGCCGAGGTGGATCGGTTGCTGGACCTACTGATCGGACTGATCGGCGACCTGCGCCAGATGCCCACCCTGACCGGAGCTGCCGATGACTAGCGGTCACCTCAGATCCTGGTCCGTGCGGTGGTGGGTTGTGGCGACTCTCGTGGCGTTGGCGTTGACGCTCGTGTTATCTGCCGCCTGCTCGTCCCAGTCGCCCAATATCGGCCGCTACTACAAGGGTCGCGTCCTCCACATCAGCGTGGCCGATTTGCAGCGTACCGACGAATTGCGATGGACCACGTCGACCAGGGTTCCCCTGCAGGGCGCAACCGACGAGGATTTCTTCCGCCTCGCTCCGGAGTCCCCGGAGAACGAGTTGATTCTCCTCCGCGTGAAGATCGAAAACCACACTGCCACCAGCGCCATCGTGAACGTCAATCACGAAGCCGCTCAACTCCGCGATTTCCTCCAGGGTCGCTACTTCCCAATCGACGTCAGCGACCGTGCGGTCGATGCGGGATTCCCCGAAAGCGCCTCCGACCGTTGCAACGTGCCGGTTAACCCGGACGACCATACGGCATGCGTGAAGTTCCTCTGGAACCCCGTGGTCGCCGAGGTCCAACCCGACGGCCAGACCGCGTGGGTGGAGCGCGCCCAGGAACTCCCCAGGGGGACCGGACTGGATGGCTGGATGGTGTTCGAGGTGCCCGAGGGTACCGAGATTCGCTCATTCCGGTGGGCGTCGGGCGATACCGTAAGCATCGACTTCTAACCGCCCACGTCACACCCACCCCCTGGTCCCGTCTCCGGACTGGCCCCGCGTTTAGGAAGGCGCACAGGCGATTTCCCACTGCATCAACCGGTAACTCACCATGCCAGCGCCCTCACCCGCCGGGCCATCTGATCCTCCACCTGCGCCGCCGGTAGGACGCCGGATTTTTCACCTGCTCGCGGCCTCCTCCACAACGCTGTTGTCCCTGGCGATCCCCGAGCACCCGTACATGCTCCTGATCGGCGCCGGCGCGTTGTTCGCGTTGGCGATGGAGGCCAGCCGATTCCGCGTGGGCCCGCTCAACCGGCTCTTCATGCTGGTGTTCTCTCGAATATTGAAGGATTCTGAGGTCTCCGAAATCTCCGGCGCGACCTGGTTTCTGATCGCCGCCTTTTTCACCTTCTTTTTCTATGGCCCCGAAGTTGCCCTGCCGTGCCTGTTGTTTGTCGCCGTCGGCGACCCGGCGGCGGCGCTCATCGGGTCTCGACTGCCGGGCCCACGATATTGGGGCAAGTCCCCGGGCGGTATCATCGCGTTCGTTGCCGTTGCCCTTGCGGGCTGGGCAATCGTATGCGCCACCGGCTTCGGCTCGTGGTCGCTGGCCGTCGTGATCGCCGCGGTAGTCGCGTCCCTCGTCGAGTTCGTCCCGGCTCCGGTCGACGATAATCTCTACGTACCCCTCATCGGGGGTGCCGTAATGACGCTATCCTTGGCCTTGGGCTTATAAGAACCGAACGCGAAGCAGTCGAAACTGCCCTAGCCGTTCCCCCCGTCGTACTCAAGGACTTCGGCCCGCTGCCTCTGGAAGTTTAGATAAGTCGCACGCGTCATGGCCGGTCGGAACGACGACGTCACCTGCCGCGCTTTGTTGGCGTTGTCCGCCAGCAGGTCGATCACCGCCATCGCCATGATCTTGGCCGGATTCACCACCGCTTGCCGGTAATCCGTGATCACGTACTCGGAACTGTGCCCGGCGCCCTCGGCTCCCCCGGTATACGGGTGGATCGACGGCAGGATGTGGCTCAGGTCTCCCATGTCGGTGGAACCGCCCCGATTGCGTGAGGGGGGCATCACCAGCACCTTGTTCTCATCCAGCAGACCCACCGCATTCGAACGGAAAACGTCCATGAGGTTCTGATCATGCCGCATCGGCAGGTAGCCGGGTATGTTGGTGATCGAAACCGATGCTCCCACCGCCAGCGCGCCGGCCCGGAAACAGCGGTCCACTATCTCGGAGTTTCGCACCACCGCCTCGGGCGTTCCGGACCTCACCCGCCACTCCAGCCGCACATCGGCCGGCACCGCGCTCACCGCCTCGCCGCCCTTGGTCATGATTCCGTGGATGCGCACGGTGTCCTGCTCCCGGAACACCTCGCGGTTCGAGTTGACCGCCTGCAGCGCAAACGTGGCGGCATTCAGAGCGTTGATCCCCATGTGCGGCGCGGCGCCGGCGTGTGCCCCCCGACCGATGAGACGCACGTACTGCACCACGTGCCCGTTGCTCGTGCCTCCCATGGCGAAGCGATGCGCTCCCATGTCGCTGGCGGTGTGGCACATCATGGCGATGTCCACGTCGTCAAACTCGCCCAGCTTGATCAATTCCTGCTTGCCGCCCATGAACTCGATCTTTCCCTCGGTCCTGAGGTCCAGCCGCCTTGCTACCTCAATGAACTCTTCCGCCGGCACGGCGAACGGCACGATCTCCCCGCTCAGTTCACCCAGCACTTCCGGCTGCATCAGTCCCGTGACCGCGCCCAACATCATCCCGATCTGGCAATGGTGTCCGCATGCGTGGGCCGCGCTGGTGTCGTCGGCCGCATGGGGGTGCCCGTTGACGATCAGGCTATCCAACTCCCCTATGATGGCGACCCGCGGTCCGCTGCCGCCCCCGCCCTTCACCTCGCCCTTCAGCCCCGTCAACGCCAGGCCGGGCCGGAACTTGATCCCCATTTTGGCGAACTGCTCGGCTACCACCCGCGCCGTCCGGTACTCGCTGTATCCGGGTTCAGGGTGCTCCAGGATGTCCTTCGACACCCCGATGAGTTCAGCCGAGTGCCGGTCTATGGCGGCGCACGCCGCTTGTTTCAGTTCTGCAACAGTTGCCATGTTGGGATACCGCCAGTCCGTTCCTTTAGCCTTCTGTGTGCGATTCCTCTGCCGCCAACGTGCGCATGAAGTTCACGTACTCCCGCGACGTCATGTCCGCCCGGTGATTCGCCACCACGCGGTTGGCCTCCTCCGCGCCGTCGGCCATCAGGTCGATCACCGTGGCGGTCATCGCTTTCGCGCCCGTGATCACCGCCAGTTGGTAGTCCTGAATCACGTAGTCCGCTCCGTGGCCGATGCCGGTGGCCCCGCCCACGTATGGATGCAGCACGGGCATTATCGCGCTCACGTCGCCCATATCGGTGCTGCCCGTCCGGTGCGGGTTCCAGCCCACGTTGTCGGAGCCGACCAGCGTACCGGCGTTGGCGCGGAAAATCTCCTGCATTGCCGAGTTCTGAATCATGGGCAGGTAGCCGGGGATGGTTTGGATATTCACCGTCGCGCCCACCGCCATCGCTCCCGCCCTGAGCGCCCGGTCCACTTTGCGGTTGGCGTCCATGATGGCGTCCAGCGTCTTCCCCCGCACGAACGTCTCCATCCGCACGTCCGCCGGCACCGCCGACACTGCCTCGCCGCCCTTGGTGATGATCGGATGCACCCGCACCGTGTCGGTGTCCACGAAGGTCTCCCGGTTGAAGTGGATCGCCGTCATCGCCAGCGTCGCTGCGTTCAGCGCGTTGATGCCCAGGTGTGGAGACCCGCCGGCGTGCGCGCCCTTGCCGACAAACTGGATCTTCTTTGCCACGGTCCCGTTGTTGGTGCCCGTCGTTGCCAGTTGCTTTTCAATCGGCGTGCTCGTCGTGTGCATCATCATAGCAAGGTGCACGTCATCAAACTCGCCCAACCGGATGAATTCGGGTTTGCCGCCCAGGAACTCTATCTTTCCATCGCGCCTGAGGCCGTCCCGGTACTCGATCTCAATATATTCCTCGGCCGGCACCGCCATCGAAACGATCCGCCCGCTCAGGTGCGGCAGAACGCCCTCCTGCATCAGCGCCATCGTGGATCCCAGCATCATCGCGATCTGGCAGTGATGTCCGCACGCGTGCGCCGCTCCCGTTTCACCGTTGGCGTGGGGGTGCTGGTTCACGATCAGGCTGTCCAGCTCTCCCATGATTGCCATGGTCGGTCCATCGCTGCCGCCGATAATCTCGCCCCGCAGGCCGGTCATACCCAGGCCGCTCCGGAAAGGCACGCCCATCTCGCCGAACTTTTCGCCCACCAACGCTGCCGTTTTGAACTCGCGGAAGCCCGGCTCCGGGTTGGCCAGGATCTGCTGGGAAAGTCGCACCAACTCATCCGCTCTGCGGTCAATCTCGGCGAACGCCCGGTCCTTCAGTTCCGCTTTGGTCGGCATCTCAAACACTCCGGTCACGCGATGTTCGTGGGTCAAACCCCTTCGCCCGCCGATACTAACATAACCAATCTCGCGTGCCTATTGGGTTTCTGGCCGTACGTCAACACCGTACTCGAGTCACTGGCGAGCTCGAATCACTGGCCGTCCGCGCCAGGCGCCGGTGGTATTAACCCGGCGCCGCTGGTCTATAATTGAGCCATGCCTCTCCGAATCGTCGTCGCTCCCCAGGCTTTCAAGCAGAGCATCTCTGCCCGCGCCGCCGCCATCGCCATCCAGAGCGGTGTCCTAAGCGCCGTCCCCGATGCCGAGACCATCCTGATCCCCGTGGCCGATGGCGGCGACGGGACCCTCGCCGCGCTCATCGACACGACCGGCGGCCGGTATTTCACCGAGGAAGTGACGGGCCCGTTGGGAGACCCCATATCCGCTCAATGGGGCGTCATGGGCGACCACCGCACCGCCGTCATCGAGATGGCCCTGGCATCCGGCCTGGCGTTGATCCCCGACGACCGTCGCGATCCCAGGACCGCCACCACCTACGGCACCGGTCAACTCATGCGGGCCGCGCTCGACGCAGGGTACACCCGCATTATCGTGGGACTCGGCGGCAGCGCCACCAACGATGGCGGTACCGGCATGGCCGCGGCGCTCGGAGCGCGTTTCCTCAATGCGTCCGGCGATCCACTCCCGCCCGGCGGAGCGGCGTTGTCCAACTTGCACTCGATTGATACCTCCGGACTGCACCCCGGCATCGCCGGCGCCACTTTCATCGGTGCAACCGACGTCACCAACCCCCTGTGCGGCGATACCGGCGCATCAGCCATATTCGGGCCACAGAAGGGCGCTACGCCGGAAATGGTCCAGGAACTCGATGCGTGTCTCGCCAACTTCGCGCAGGTTATCCGATCCCAACTTGGCCTTGATGTTGTTGACACCGCGGGAGCCGGCGCGGCTGGTGGTCTCGGGGCCGGACTCATCGCGTTCGCGCACTGCGATCTCCGCTCCGGCATAGACATGGTGTGCGACGCGTTGGATTTCGACGCCAACGCCGCTAATGCCGATCTGGTCATCCCCGGCGAGGGACGCGCCGACCGCTCCACCGCTTTCGACAAAGCGCCGGTGGGCATCGCCCGCCGCAGCCGGGCCCTGGGCGTTCCCACTCTCCTCCTCGCCGGCAGCCTGGGCGAGGGATACGACGCGCTCTACCAGCACGGCATCGACGCCATCATCCCCATCGCCGAGGAACCGGCTACCCTCGAATCCAGCATGCAGAACGGAGCCGAACTCCTCCAGCGCGCCGCCGAACGCGCCGTCCGGCTTTACGCCCTGGGACACAGCGACTGATGCCCCCGTTCACGCTGGAAACCACTCAGTGGCTCCCGCGTCAACCGGAGGAAATCTTTTTCTTCTACGCCGACGCTTTCCGGTTGGAAGAACTGACCCCGCCCCTGTTGCGCTTCCAAGTCGTCACTCCGCCGCCCATAGAGATGACCGCCGGCGTCGAGATCGATTACCGTCTGAAGCTGCACGGCTTGCCGCTGAAATGGCGCAGCCGCATCACGGTGTGGGAACCGCCCCATCGCTTCGTCGACGAGCAGGTCAAGGGACCATATCGCCGGTGGGTCCACGTGCACCGGTTCGCCCCTCAGGACGGCGGCACGTTGGTAAAGGACTACGTCGAATACGATATGCTCGGCGGCTGGCTTGCCGACCGCCTGTTAGTGCGGAACGACCTGCGGCGCATTTTCGACTTTCGCCGGGAACGCCTGGCCGAGATATTCGGCTGATTCCGGTCAGTTGACCCGGTCGCCCACGAACCGCACTACGATCTCGGCTAACTCCATCGCTCTCTCCGCGTCAATGTCGTCGAACGCCTCCGATGGGATGCCGCTCGGCAGATACTGCGGGTACCGCGTGATGTCGTAGTATTTGTCCAACTGCCGGGCTTCCGCCTTGATGGTGTCGAAGAACATCTCAAAAATCTTGGCGTCCTCGCACAGGTCAATCAGCGAACTGCCCCACACGTCCTCCGCGCCCCGGCGGTACAGGTACGCTTTCATTGCCTTCTCCGCCGCCTGGTGGCACAAAAAACACGCCACGTTGTATCGTTCGCCCTGGCGGTTGAAAGCCGCGTCCTCAAGGTCGCGCTCCGCCTGTCTGAACCAGCGTGAGCCTTCCGCAGCGAAATCAGGCATCAAAAACCACCCGTCCTTGTTTGCAGGCCGAGTACAGGGCCGGCAGCGTTTCTTGCAATTCCTCGAACTCTTCCGGCGTATACACCTGGTAGGTCATTCCTATTTGGGCATCCAGGTGGTACGAAAAGAAATCGGCCCGCCTCCCGAATGGCCGGTCGGTGTCGTGGACGAAGATGAAGTCCAGCGTGCTCGACGGCGAGATGTCCCCGCTCACGGCGTCCCCGATCAGGATGGCCTTGCGGATTCCCAGCGTGGGAAACACGTCCGTCGTCTCCGCCAACTGCTGCTCCAGCATCTGGCGGCGGAACTGGATGAACCCTACTCGCATCGGCATTTCGTCACTCCTCGTCCAGCAACACCATGTGAACTTCCCGCGGCCCGTGCACGCCCACTACGATCGTTTGCTCAATGTCGGCGGTGCGGCTCGGCCCCGTGATGAAATTCAGATAGCTGCCCATATCTGCGGTGCCGCTCTGCCCGTTCTGGTGGTACTCCAATCGCCGCAGGGCGAACAAGTCGTCCAGCGTACCGATGATATCGCTCTGACGCACTATGGCCACGTGCACCGGCGGCACCACCGACACCAGCCTACTCAACCCACGCCTTGGCAGCACAATCACCGATCCGGTCTCCGCGATGGCGTAGTCCGCTCCCGTGATGCCCATTGACGAATCCGCCAAGCGACGCCGGATCCCCTCCCTGCTGTCAGGTCCGTCATAAACCGCCGGCCAGCACAACGCGCCAACGCCCGCCAACGCGGCGTCCACCGGCACGTCATCGAACACTGATTGCTCCGACCGGGGCACCGATGTTGCGCCCAGTCGACGCGCCAGCGACACGACATAATCCAGCGTTTCCTCGACCCCCGCACAACGGGTCACATTCCACCCTCTCAGCGCCGCCGTCTCCCCCAAGCGACGCGACAGCTCCGGCAACTCTCCGGCTATCCGTTCACGCACTTCGATAGCCCTGTTTTCCAGGGTCGCTAGGTCGTCCGTCAGTGGTTCATACGCGTTTTCCGGAGGCGCATCGGCCCGGCCCAACGCATCGCGAACCGATGCCAGGAATTCAGCAGAAGGGATACCCATGTTGGCAGACGTCATAGCAACCTGCTACTTATCTCGGGATACCCATATCGCGATCGCGCGTACTCATCTGCCGTCCTTGGACAGCTCGTCTCGCCATCGTTGCCGGAAACTACGCTCCGCCGGAACCGGCAAATCCCTCGCCTGGGTCCAGCGGGAAATCAACGGCAGCCGCGTTTCCCCGATTTTCCCCGATTTCGCCAGCGGCTTCGATACCGCCCGTCCGACCGTTCTCCCCAGCTTCAGCAGCAACGGGCTGGACATAACGTTGGCGAATCCCCGGGCCAGCAACTTGTCGGTATCGCTGGACGTTCGCTCGTTTTCGTCGTTGCTCTCCGCCTGTTGGTGCCTCAGGTGCAGCAGCATGCGCGGTATGTTGATCTGCACCGGGCATGCGTCCCTGCATGCCCCGCAAAGCGTCGACGCGTTGGGCAGGTCTTTCGCCTCCGCAACCCCAACCAACCCCGGCGTGACTATCGATCCAATCGGCCCCGGATACACCCAACCGTAGGCGTGTCCGCCCACCCGCTGATAGATCGGGCACACGTTCAGGCACGCGCCGCACCGGATGCAGTACAGCGATTCACGCAGCGCCGGATCCCGCAGCAGCCGGCTGCGCCCGTTGTCCACGATGATCAGGTGAAACTCCTCCGGCCCGTCCTCGTCCTCAGCCCGCTTCGGACCCGTCACCATGCTCACGTACGACGAGATGCGCTGGCCGGTGGCGGAACGCGGCAGCAGTCGCAAAAAAACCGCCAGGTCTTGCAGCGACGGAATCACCTTTTCCATCCCTGCCAGCCCCACGTGAATGCGCGGCGCCGACGTGCAGAGCCGGCCGTTCCCCTCGTTGGTGATGATCACCAGTGAACCCGTCTCGGCCACCAGGAAATTCGCCCCGCTGACCCCCATGTCGGCTTCCAGGAATTTCTGGCGCAGTGCTACCCGGGCCACCCGCGCCATCTCCTCGATGTCCTCGGAGTACGGAACTCCCAGTTGCTCTGCGAAAAGCTGTGCGACCTGCCCGCGCGTCTTGTGCAGCGCCGGCGCCACCAGGTGCGATGGGGTTTCCTCGGCCAGTTGGATGATGTATTCGCCCAGGTCGGTCTCGAACACGTCGATCCCATTCGCCTCCAGAACGTGGTTCAGGCCCAGTTCCTCCGAGACCATCGACTTGCTCTTGGTCACCGTTTTTACGCCGTTGCGTCGCGCGATCTCCGACACGATCGCGTTGGCCTGCCGAGCGTCCCGGGCGAAATGCACCTGGCCGCCGGCCGCGGCGACGTTGCGTTCCAGCATTGCCAGGTAGTAGTCCAGGTGCCCAATCGTGTGTTCCTTGATCTTGCGCGCCTGCTCACGCCAACCTTCCCAGACCTCCTCCGACACCTCCGCGATGGCTTCCCGCCGCGTCCCGTCGAAACCGCTGCCCGCCCGCCGCAACGCCTGACGCAATTGGACATCCTTGACCGCCGCCTGCGACGCGGGCACGAATTGGCGAGTTACAACCTCCGCCATGGTCAGGCCTGCTCGCCGTCCAGGATCTGCGCTATGTGCCGCACTGACACCGGCAGGTTCTGCCGGCTGATGGCCCCGCCGATGTGCATCAGGCAGCCCATATCGCACGCGGTGATGGTGTCAGCGCCACTCTGCGTTATCGTCGCCAGTTTGTCCGCCAGCATCTCCTCGGAGATGTGCGGGTATTTCACGGCGAACGTCCCGCCAAACCCGCAGCACTGCTCCGCCTCCGGCAGGTCAACCAGCGCTACCCCCGAGCATCCCGATAGCAGCCGCCGCGGGCTTTCCCTCACTCTCATCTCTCGCAGCAAATGGCAGGACGGGTGATACGTTACCTTCTCCGAGCCCGTCGCATCCCCACCGGCCGCATCGTCGCCTGTAACATCGTCGGCGACACCCAGAACCTTAGCCAAAAACTCGGTGAACTCGTACACCCGGCTGCCCAGTTGTTGTGCGCGTTCCAGGTTCTCCGCATCGTCAGCGAACAGGTCCTCGTAGAAAACGCGCATCATCGCCCCGCACGAACCCGACGGCACCACCACGTAATCCGACCCTGCCAACGCGTCCAGCGTGCGTATCGCCAGCCTTCTCGCTTCCTGCGTGAACCCCGAGTTGTACAGCGGCTGCCCGCAGCACGACTGGCCTTCGGGGAAATCAACATCCACACCGTGGCGCCGCAGCACTCGAACCACGCTCACGCCTACCTCGGGGTACAGCTGGTCGATGATGCAGGTGACGAACAGGGATGCCCGAACGGGAGGCGGCTGGCTCAAATCAATCTCCAACGAGTGCGCGCCGGAAGGTTAGCAGAGCCACCTTGTCCTGTCCATCCGCCCGAAAATCACGCTATCATATGCGCGCTACCCCATCCAAGGAAGAACCAGCATGGCCGAAGAACTATCGCGGATCACACGCCCTGCCGCCGGCAACTACCAGGGCAAGCGCAAGCTGTTGCTGGCTCCAATGATCCACGTCCCCGTCCCGCCGGACGCGGTGCCGCCCGAGGGCGCGGAAATCATGGCCCGCTACTGGGAGCAGGTCGACGTCCAGGTGCGCGCCGTGCAGAACGCCATCGGGACCATTAGCCACGTCTATCACGAAAACACCCCCGAAGGCGGAGAGCAAGGCCTGGGTTATCTGGAGGCCAGCGGACAGGCCAGCCACACGCTCGTCAAGAACCTGACCGAATCAGAAGCCGCCCTGGAGCCGGCCGAATCCATGGAAATCATGGCCGAAACCCTGGACCTCCAGCGTTGCCTCATGCAGCCGCTGATGAGCCAGTCGGTGGCCACCCGCTTGCAGGAATGGTTCGCGGACGCCAACCGCCGCCGCTACGATTTCATCGCCGAGACCATCGACTCCACGCTGGCAGACGACGAAACCGGCCTGCTCCTCATCAACGAACGCCATCAGGTGCAGTTTCCGGCCGATATCGAGGTGATCTACGTTGCGCCGCCCGCGTTGGACGAGTTCCGCCGCTGGCTCCAGAACTGGACGGAACAGTTGCAGCGCGAAATGGCCGCTCGGCCAGACCCGCAACCCGACGCGCCCGATCGAGACCTCCCGGACTCAGACGCCCCGGACCCGGACGAAAACGCGTAGGCCTGCCCCGGCCTGCTCGACTCATCATGTGGACCGTCACTGAAGACGACCTGCCCAACATCGCCATCGGCGCTGGCATTCTCGGCACCGGCGGCGGTGGCAACCCCTACATCGGCCAACTGCGCGCCCGGCAGGCTATGCGCCAATGGGGACCCGTAACCGTGCTGTCCCCACACGAACTGTCCGATGACGCCAGAGTGATCTGCGTCGGAGGAATCGGCGCGCCAACGGTCGGCATCGAGAAGGTTCGCGATCTCCAGTCGTACCACGCTCTCCGCGCCATCGAGGACTTCGTTGGCGAAAAAGCCACCGCGCTGATCTCCAACGAAATCGGCGGCAGCAACTCCGTGGAGCCTCTTATCGCCGCCGCCAAGGCGGGTTTGCCCGTCGTGGACGCCGACGGAATGGGCCGCGCTTTCCCCGAGTTCCAGATGAAGACCTTTTTCGTCTACGGCGTCCCCTGCTGCCCGATGGCCGTCGCCGATGAAAAGGGCAACTCCATAGTCGTCCGCGAGACCATCAGCCCCGTCTGGGCCGAAAAACTCGCCCGCGCCGCCACCATCCAGATGGGTTGCGTCGCCTGCTACGCCGTGGCCCCCATGACCAGAGAGCAGGTGATCCGCACCGCCGTTCCTAACTCGCTGACTCTCGCGCGCAACCTCGGCCACGCCGTGCAACGGGCCCGCGACGCCGGCCACGACCCGTTGGAAGCCATCCTGGAAACCTGCCCCGGCCGCATCCTGTTCACCGGCAAAGTGGTGGACGTCGATCGCCGCACCACATCCGGGTTCGCGCGAGGCTCCCTCACCATCGAGGGAATTGACGCCTCCCACGATCAGGTCATGCTGATCGATTTCCAAAATGAGAACCTCGTCGCCCGCGTGGATGGCCAAATCGTCTGCACCGTCCCCGACCTGATTTGCGCGGTAACCACTGACACCGGCGAGCCTGTAACCACCGAGTTGATGCGCTACGGCCTGCGGGTCGCTGTCCTGGGTTTCCCGGCCCCTGAGTTGTGGTCAACTCCCGAAGGTCTGGCCGTCGCCGGTCCTCGCGCGTTCGGCTACGACACCGACTACGTCCCCTTGGCCGTGTAGAGAGGCGACGTGTTCCTCGGCGTGGATGTGGGAGGCACCAACACCGACGCTGTCCTGATGGACGGCCGCCGACTCGTGGGCGCCGCCAAGGTTCCCACCACCATCGATGTGACCTCCGGCATCGCCAGCGCGGTGTCCGAACTGCTCGCCCAGACGGGCCGTACCGATTCAATCGAAGCCGTGGTCGTGGGCACCACCCACTTCACCAACGCCCTGCTGGAACGCGCCAATCTCGCCCCGACGGCGGTCATGCGGCTGTCCTTGCCCGCCACCGAGTTGTTGCCGCCCTTGGTCGAATGGCCCGACGGTTTGAAAAACGCCATCGGCGGCCAGACCTACATGGTCGGCGGCGGCAACGAGTTCGATGGTCGAGAAATCTCTCCGTTGAACCGCCAGGACATCGCTGACGCCGTCCGCGACATGCAGGCCCGGGGGATCCGCGCCGTCGCCGTGAGCGGCGTGTTCTCGCCCGTGGATCCCGCCCACGAGGATCAGGCGGCAGCGGTGATCCACGGGGCCGCGCCCGACCTGCGCGTGTGCCTGTCTCACCAGAACGGCCGCATCGGCCTGCTGGAACGCGAAAACGCCGCCGCTCTCAACGCCTGCCTCGGCGAGGTCGCCGACTCCACCATCCAGGGAATCGAACGCTCGCTGGAGATGCTGGGTCTCAACGTACCGCTGTTCATGAGCCAGAACGATGGCACCCTCATGGATACTTCATTCGCCCGCCAATTTCCGGTGCTGACCATCTCGTCCGGTCCCACCAACAGCATGCGCGGCGCAGCCTACCTCACCGGCGTAACCGACGGGATCGTCGTCGACATCGGCGGCACCTCTACCGACGTGGGCGCTCTCGTCCGAGGGTTCCCCCGCGAGTCGGCTGTGGCAGTCGAACTCGCCGGGGTTCGCACCAATTTCCGCATCCCGGACGTGGAGTCCATCGCCCTCGGCGGCGGCAGCGTCATCTCCCAGGATCCATGGAGCATCGGGCCCGAAAGCGTGGGCTACCGCCTCACGACCGATGCCCTGGCGTTCGGCGGCGATACCATGACCGCCACCGATTGCGCGGTGGCATCCGGTGCTGCACGGTTGGGCAACCCGGGCCGTGTTGCTCATCTCGCCCCGGAGTTGGTTGCTAGGGCCACGGCCGATGTTCAGGCCCGCGTTGAAACCCAGGTGGACCGCATGAAGCTCAGCCGCGACGACGTCCCGGTGGTCCTCGTGGGCGGTGGCAGCATCTTGCTCGGCGATTCGTTGTCCGGTGCCAGCCGTTTGATGCGACCCGAGCACGCCGACGTCGCCAACGCAATCGGAGCGGCCATCGCCCAGGTCAGCGGACAGGTCGAACGCGTCTACTCGCTGGACTCTGGCACCCGCGACGAAGCCGTCGCGGACTGCACCGCCGCCGCCATCGCCCGCGCCACCGAAGCCGGCGCGGACCGGGCCACCGTCGAGGTCGTTGACGTTGAAGAGGTGCCGCTGACCTACGTTCCCAGCAACGCCACCCGCGTCCGCGTCAAGGCTGTCGGCGACATCGCTCCCTCAGCGCTCCGCCGCCCTCAAAATTAGCAGCCAACCTGCCCCTCAGACGCAGCCATCCCGCCGCCAACCGGACAACGGCCCAACGGTCGTGTCTCGACCCTGCGTCGCTCACCGCCCGGCCAGGCGGTAAATCCCCGATCCTTGCGAAAGCAGATATAACTCCCCGCCGCTATCCTCCGCGAACGACATGATGCCCAGGTCGCTCTCGGCGAGCCTTTGGTGTTCCATTACCTGCCCGTCGACATACCGCAACCCGAATACCTCTCCCGAGCAGAAATCCCCGTAAATGTACGCCCCGCGCAGCCACGGTATCGCCTCGCCGCGGTAGACATAACCGCCGATCACCGAGCACGGCGCACCATCCAGCGAGTATTCCCATACCGGCGGCTCTTTTCCCGAGGTTTCGCAATCCCTGCTCGGCCGAAAACAGTGGTTCCCCTCCAGCACATTCCAGCCGTAATTGCCGCCCCGCTCGATCAGGTCAATTTCCTCCCACTGATTCTGGCCCACGTCGCCAGCCCATAGCTCGCTGGTCTCTCGGTCGAAACTGAACCGCCACGGGTTGCGCAGCCCATACGCCCAGATCTCGCTGCGCCCGTCGCCGCCGACGAACGGATTGTCTGCCGGAACCGCGTACGGATGCGTCGGAGACGAACCGGACACATCAATGCGCAGGATCGACCCAAGCAGGGTTGAAGTGTCCTGGCCGCTGCTTAGTGGATCGCCTGCGCTGCCCCCGTCGCCCAGCCCGATGTACAGGTGGCCGTCCGGTCCGAAAGCAATCTGGCCGCCGTTGTGGTTGGCGAAGGGTTGCCCAACCTCCAGGATCACCAATTCGCTGCTCGGATCAACGTGGGTTCCGTCCGCCGCAACCGTGAATCGCGCGACCACCGACCGGCGGGGATCGGCCGCCGAGTAGTACAGGTACAGTTGCCGCTCGTCGACCGGGTCAAATACCATGCCCAGCAGACCTTCTTCCGTCCGCCGGCTGCTCACGCGGTCGCCGATGTCCATGGCCAGCGTCGCGTGGGAGTCCCCTGACTCCAGCGCATCGAACGCCCAAACTCGCCCGTCCTGCTCTGATACCCAGAATTTCCCATCTCCCCCCTGCACCATGTTGGTCGGAGACCTGAACTCCCGGTCGGCCGCCACCGGTTCGAACCGCAGGCTCTCCAACTGTTCGGCCGTCGGAGCGGGCGGCGGCGTTGGCTCCTGATCCCGTGTCCGGACCCGAGCGCTGGTCGGTGTCGCCGCCGGACGCGAATCTACCTTCGGGTTCGCCGCGGATGCGCTCAGCGTGGCCGTCGCGTCGGCCTGGGTCTCAGCCGGCACGCTGCTCGGAGTCCTCGCCACCTGCGGAGTCGCCAATCGCGGTTCCGTAGTGGCCTGCGGCACCGGCGAACCCGTAGGTTGGGCTGGTGTCACCCCGCCACAACCCAGGACAACCAAGATCAGGAGTGCCATCGAAATTCGCGCCATGTGCAACACACTCCCAAGTTACTACAAAGGGCGCCATTCCAGTGCAGCCGATTTTGGCCAGATCCTGCCGCCAGAATTGCCCGCGTCTCATAGAGGCTCCGCGTCGCCCAGCGGAGTCAGCGTTCCCACTTCCGGCGTGCCGGCCACGCCGCGCCCATACGCGGTTAGAATGTTACTTGCCTAAATGGCATTGAACCTGATCGGCCAGCCCACCCGAAATCCCCGACGGAGAGACAACCATGAGCGCAATCGAAACCTGGGGCGAAATGGTGCGTGTGGAGCACGCCCAGTCCGACCGTATGCGGGGAGAACGGCCCGCCGACCACTGGTCCCGCGATGCGCCGTCGTTCAAAGCCAACCCCCACCGTCAGGGCGACCCTGTGGTCGAAAATCTGCGTTCTCGCCTGGTGCCCGGCGAAACCCTGCTCGACGTCGGCGCTGGAGGCGGACGATTGGCGCTGCCCTTGGCCCTCACCTGCTCCTCGGTCACGGCAGTCGAACCGTCGCCCAGCATGTGCGCCGTGCTCCGTGAGACCGCCCGTGAGCACGACATTCAGAACGTGTCCATCGTGGAGGCTGGTTGGCCCGAAGCGCCCGTCGAACCCGCCGATGTAACACTGTGCAGCCACGTGGTCTACGTCGTCGAGGATATCGAGCCTTTCGTCCGCAAATTGGACAGCCACGCCCGCCGCCTCGCCTTGGCCGTCGTGTTCCAGTTTCCGCCGCAGTCCCAGATGTATGCCCTATGGGAGCAGGTGCACGGCGAACAACGGCACGCGCTGCCCAGCCTGCCCCAATTCGTTCCCGTCCTCGATGAATTGGGCATCCGTCCCGAGATTACCGAACTTGACGCGCAACCGGTCATGGGATTCGGCAGCTATGAGGATGCCCGCGACGCCATCGCGCGTCGGATTTACGTGCACCCCGACACCGACGCCATGAGTCGGCTGGACCGTGCGTTGGACCAGTCGCTCACCGACGCCATGAGTCGGCTGGACCGTGCGTTGGACCAGTCGCTCCATGAACATGACGGAGTCTGGCGCATCGACGGTGCCCAACCCGTGCGCCCCTGCATCGTCTCGTGGCAACCCACCTCACCCTGATCAGCAACCCCAATATACGCCACCAACGGCGATAGGTAGTCCGCCAACAGGCCGACCCGGCCCAAAAACCACCTACAGCCAACCCGCAACTAAAAAGCCCGACGCCTGAGCGTCGGGGCAAATTCCATCAACCAGCCGCGTCAGCAGCCCTTCATTCAGTTGGCGGGAGTACGAGTGCTGGCATTTGGGGCGAAAATCTACTCGAAAAGGTTGATATTCGCCCCCGTTGACAAAAATACGGGGTTGCTCAATCCGTTTTTGCGCCAGCCATAGGGTGCTCATTTTGAGCAGGTCGGGCGGGTCATCCTATTTGGCGTCGCGTTCCGCCAGTGCTCTTTCGTATGCCGCTTTAGCTGTATCCCTTCGCTCTACCGCACGGCTAAAAGCCTTTCTTGCGCCCTCCCAATCGTCTTTCAAACGCTGCAGGTAATTTTCTCCATACTGGCCGCGCAATCTGCTGTGCATCCGGTTGTCTCCGCGAGCGGCCTCCGCTTTCAGCCATTCTCCGGAAGTCCTGTGTACTTCGTTTTCGCAACCTCGCAAATCGCGCTCAGCGGAGTCGAGTTCCCCTTTTGCATCGTCTATGTTCATCAGGTAGCCTCCCAAAACTGTCAACATGGCCCATTGCCTATCAGGAAATTACTGACGCCCGCAAATGCCGTCGCCGCAGTCGTCATAAACGCTACGATTACGGCAAACCAATTGGCCCATAGCCATGTTAGGACCGGGTTGGCAGTTTCCTTGCGGTAGTAGTCCATGCCCGCGAGTGTAATGCGCCCTTCTTGGGCAAAGTATCCGGCATAAAACAATAGCCTGAAAGCCTGACTTTCTTCGGCGGTTCGGTTTGTCGGTAGGTGGCTAACCGTAAACGTCGGGTTGCGCACGCCTTCACGTAATAACCTCATCATCTCAGCTCTAACGACTTTATCTGTGCGTTCCGATTTCCGCCTTGCCATGCTTCACCCCTTTGCATTATTGAATTTCGACCAGCCCAGATCCATATCTCGTTGATTTCTGTGCAACAAAAAGCCCCGACGCATGAGCGTCGGGGCAAATTCCATGAACCAGCCGCGTCAGCGGCCCTTCATTCAGTTGGCGGGAGTGCGAGGGAGTCGAACCCACCTACCCCGCTCGTCACGAGGCATAACGGATTTGAAGTCCGCAAGAGCCACCGGGCCCCATCCACTCCCGCAGGGATGGGCCTAGCTGCCCAGCACCGCATCAATCTTGCGCTTCAGCGCCGGCTTCGGCTGCGCGCCAACCACCTGGTCAATCGGCTGTCCGTCCTTGAAGAAAATCAGCGCCGGGATACTGCGGATGCCATAGCGCGCGGCGATGTCCGGGTCGCTGTCAACGTCGAGCTTCGCCACGTTCAGTTTGCCTTCATACTCCAGGGCCAGATCATGCACTGCCGGAGCGATCATCTTGCAGGGCCCGCACCACTCGGCCCAGAAATCCACCATGACGGGGAGCTCTGAGTCGATCACGCTGCTCTGCCAATTCTCTACGTTTACGTCCATCGGTTCGGGCATTTCGAATCCTCCAATTAGTGCTCTGTCGCCCTACAGATGGACCGTCTTTTGCAAGTCATCCTCGGGGCTTTGATACCAGCAATATTATACCCCGCCCCCTACCCGGTCAACAAAAGTGATGTCACCCGGACGATGCTCAACCGCGTCGCAAGACCGCTTTACACGAAGGGTGGTAGTATGTTTTGCATGACGACGGCCGCTGCAGAATCCGCCGCGCCTCCCCTCCAGCGGGGCGACATCCTCCAACTCGACCTGCTCTCGTGGGGTCGCTTGGGCGAGGCCATGGCAGTTCACGATGGGCGCGATATTTTCGTGTTCGGCGGCATCCCTGGCGAGCGCGTCGAGGCCGAAATCGTGGCCATCCGCCGCAAGTACGTCGCCGCCCAGGTGATCAGTGTCCTGGCGCCGTCCGATGATCGAGTTGATCCACCCTGCCCGTATTTCGGCCAGTGCACCGGATGCCAGTGGCAGCACCTTTCCTACTCGGCCCAGCTATCCGCCAAGGCCGCCATCGTGCGGGACGCGCTGGAACGCCTCGGTGGTTTCCACCAACCCGCGGTTCTGGACACCATCCCGTCTCCCAAACCTTTCGGTTACCGCAACCATGCCCGGTTCAACATCTGGCGATCCACCGGTACCCTGGGATTCACTCATCGCGAACGCCGTCGCTTCGTCCGCATTGATCGCTGCCTGCTCATGAACGAGCGCACCAACGATCTCTTGGCGCAACTCCAGGACCACTGCGCCGAGACCTCCGCTCTCTCCATCCGCGCCTCCGACGCCACCGGCGATTACCTCGTTCAGCCGACCTTGAAAAATATCGACGTTTCAATCCCAACCGGCCAGAAACGTTACCGCGAAGCCGTCAATGGCCGCCAGTTCTGGGTTGCCTCGCCCTCGTTTTTCCAGGTCAACGTGGAACAGGCCGGAATGCTGGCCGAATTGACCATCGACGTCCTCGACTTGTCCGGCAATGAGACCGTCGTCGATGCCTACGCCGGCGTCGGCGCGTTCTCGGTCCTGCTCTCTGGCCACGCCGCCAAAATCATCGGAATCGAAGAGTCAACCGCGGCGGTTGCCGACGCGATGGAAAACGCCGCCGACCTGCCCAACGTGGAGTTCATCGCCGGCAAGGTCGAGGACATCCTGCCGTCCCTCGATGTAGTACCCGATGCGGTTGTGCTGGACCCATCCCGCACCGGTTGCCAACCCGCCGTCCTCGAAACCCTGCTGGCACTCGCTCCGCCGCGGATCGCCTACGTATCCTGCAATCCGCAGACACTGGCCCGGGACTTGGCTGTCCTCTGCCGGCGCTACCGCGTCGATTCCGTGCAGCCCGTGGACATGTTCCCCCAAACCCACCACGTGGAATGCCTCGCATCCTTGAGTCTCAAACCAGTCGACGATGCGATCGTGTTGGCCTCCGCCTCGCCCCGGCGGCGCGCCCTGCTCTCGGACTTGGGCATTGATTTCCGGATTGCTCCGTCCAATATCGACGAAGACCCCGAACCCGGCGAAACTCCGGAACGCATGGTGCGGCGTCTGTCCCGCGAAAAAGCCCTCGCCGTCGCCGAGCACGAGGGCGCTCACTCCGGATACTACGTCGCCGCCGACAGCACCGTCGTCCTCGATGGCGCGTCCATCGCCAAACCCGCGGACGCCGACGAAGCCCGCGATATGCTGACCCGCCTTCGCGGCACCGCCCACCAGGTCACCACCGGAATCACCATCTACGACGCCGCCACCGGCCGGTGCATCACCGAGTCTCAAACCGCCGATGTGCTGATGCGCGAGTTCACCGACGCCGAAATGGAGCAGTCCATTGCCAGCGGCACTCCCATGGACAAAGCCGGCGCATACGCCATCCAGGACGATGAATTCCGTCCGGCTTCGCTCCAGCATGGCTGCTACTCCAACGTCATGGGCCTCCCCGCCTGTCGCGTGGTCGAGATCCTGGCCGAGATGGGCTGCCCCCTGCCCGATTACGCCGGCATGATCGTCCCGCCGGGCTGCACCGTGCGGTGCGCCATCAGCAACGCAACCGCCCCGCCGAGCGGGAACGCCTCGCCATGAACGTATTCGGCATCGGCACCATGGAGTTGCTGGTGATCTTCCTGGTGGCGTTCATCGCCCTGGGCCCCGGCAAAACTATGGAGGTTGCCCGCACCATCGGCAAGATGGCTCGCGAGGCCCGCCGGACGTTCACGGACATCATGGATGCTGCGTCGGTGTCGGAAACCGACATTGATTCCGCCCGCAACCGCGCTAACAGCGACCCGTCCGGTGCGCCGCCCCAACCGCCGTCCGATCCGATTCCCTCGCCATCGCATCTCCAGGAGACCGCCAATCCCCCGTCGGCCCAACCTGACGAGGCCGATACCGCTTCATCCGCCGCCCCACGATGATTACCGAAATCGTTTCCCGCTGGGAGCAATTCGGCGACTGGCGACTGGTTGTGGTCGCCGGGTTGATCGCCCTGCTGATACTGGTCGCCGCTGCATCTTATCTCGTCTCCCGGCGCCGTCCCCAGGGCGAACCCAGGGGCAGCGCCCGCGAGCCTCTGCCCCTGCGGGAACACTTTCGTGAACTGCGGTCCCGCCTTATGATCTCCATGATCGCCCTGCTCATCGGCTCGGCGGTCTGCTTTTATTTCTACGAAGAGATCCTGACCTTGCTGATCACTCCGGCCCGAAACGTGGCCGGCGACGATGTTTCCATAATCTACACCGAGGTGACCGAACTCCTCAGCACCACTGTCAAGGTATCGCTCCTCGGCGGCTTCGTCCTTGCGCTGCCGGTGATCCTGTATCACGCCATCCGCTTCGTTGCCCCCGGTCTCACTCCCCGGGAGCGGCGCATCCTGTTTTCATTCCTGCCCGCCGCGCTCCTGGCGTTCGTCGCCGGCATGGCGTTCGGATACTTCGTCATGATCCCGCCCGCCCTGCGGTTCCTGCTCACCTTCGGCGGCGACGTCGCGGAACCGCTCATCCGAATCAGCAACATAGTCAACATAATGATTCGGTTGCTGTTCTGGTTGGGCATCGCATTCGAGACGCCCTTGGTGATGTACGTCCTTGCCACGTTGGGTATCGTCCAGGCCCGGGGGTTCGCCCGTTTCCGCCGCTTGTGGCTCGTCGTGTCGTTCGTCATCGCTGCCGCCATCACGCCCACCATCGACCCGCTGAACCAGGCCATCGTCGCCGGCCCGTTGATCGTGCTCTACGAACTTGGCGTATTGCTGGCTCGTTTCGCTGGCCGTCGCTCCCCGGCTCCGATGAACGCCGAACCCGCCAGCGAATAGCCCGAACCCGCCAACGCAAAGACTGACAAGATCTCCCTGTCCTCAATCCGATAGGCGCAAAAAAACCCTCTCCCCGATCCGGGAGAGGGCATTGAGAGGCCTATCTGGCGGAATCCCACTCAGGGGCGTTGCTCTCCGGGGCCGCCTTCGTTCGCCGCAGTGTCTTGCCCGGGTTTGTCGTCCTCTCCGGTCACCGACGTCTTGAACGACCGGATCCCCTTGCCCAGCGCGGAACCGACGCCCGGCAGTCGCGACGCGCCGAAGATCAGCAGTACTACCAGCAGAATAATCAGAAGTTCGGGCAGCCCGAGGCCTGCGATTCGCATTGCGCTTCAACTCCTTGGAGGTTGCAGTCATTCTACCAGACTGGCGCGAAACTCACCAAGACAGCCGCCCGCCGCTCAGGCCCCTTTTCAGGCTGTGCTGGGCGCGCCCGCTCCCGCCCGCCATGCGCCCAGGCGGGCTCGCCAAGTGTCCCGGCGGGCCAGCCTCTTTGAATTATCTGCCTACTCAGACGCAGTCCGCTCATGGTTAACCATACGTACCGCCGGCGAACGGCATTATTCAGAAACGTGCTTGGTCGTACGTGTTTTCTTGGCTTTGTGACAATCTAATCACCACGCTGACGGGCCACCCCAACTTGCCGCTCCTCTACCCTGCCGCTATAATGCGCGGATAAGCGCAGCCCCAATCTTGTCATCGGCTTTGGCAGTTGGCGGGTTGCGCCAAACTAGTGGGCTGGTCAGATTGATGGCAACCGATGCAGGGTATGATGTAGCAGTTATCGGCGGCGGGCCGGGTGGCTATGTGGCCGCCATCCGAGCCGGCCAGCTCGGCCTCAAAGCCTGCGTCATTGAGCGAGAAGCCCTCGGCGGCGTTTGCCTCAACTGGGGTTGTATCCCCTCCAAGGCCCTCCTCAAAAACGCCGAAATCGTCTCCTACGTCCAGCGCGCCGACCAGTTCGGTCTCTCGTTCGACAACTTCCATGCCGACTACTCGGTGGCGATGAAGCGTAGCCGCCAGGTCGTCGACCGCATGACCCGCGGCGTCGCGTTCCTGCTCCGCAAGAACAACGTTGACCACATCGAAGGCAACGCCCGCATCGTATCGGCGCGCGCCATCGACGTCACCGGATCCGACGGACAGGTCACCCGGGTCGCCACCCGCAACATCGTGGTCGCCACCGGCGCAAGGCCCCGCAGTATCCCGCCCCTCCCGGTTGACGGCCAGCGGATCATCACCAGCCGCGAGAGCATCGTGGCCGAGGACGTCCCCGGCTCCATCGCCATCATCGGTGGCGGCGCAATCGGCGTCGAGTTCGCCTACATCTACCGCATGTACGGCGCGGAAGTAACCGTCATCGAACTGCTCCCGCGCATCGTCCCCAACGAGGACGAGGAGATCAGCCAGCAGTTGGAGCGTGCCTTCAACCGCCACGGCATCAAGATGCAGACCGGCGCCGGCGTAACCAACGCCCAGTCCGACGCCGCCGGCGTTACCCTCACCATCGACCGCGATGGCGTCGAGGAAACGGCCCGGTTCGACAAGGTGCTCGTCGCCATCGGCGTCCTGCCCAACACCGAGGATCTGGGACTCGACGATGTCGGCGTCGCCACCGAGCGCGGCTACGTCAATATCGACGACAAGATGTCCACCAACGTCCCCGGTATCTACGCCGTGGGGGACGTTACGGGCAAGCTTGCGCTGGCCCACGTCGCATCCGCTCAGGGCGTGATCGCCGTAGAGACCATCGCCGGCGAGGAGACCCAGCCCCTGGATTACACCTACCTGCCCAAGGCCACCTATTGCCACCCCCAGGTCGCCTCCTTTGGCCTCACCGAGGCCCAGGCACGTGAGCAGGGTTACGACGTCAAGGTCGGCCGATTCAACGTCCAGGCCAGCGGCAAAGCTGCTGCCATGGGCGAAAACGACGGCATCGTCAAGCTCGTCATCGACGCCAACTACGGCGAACTCTTGGGCGGCCACATGTGCGGCCCCGAGGTCACCGAACTCCTGGCCGAACTCCAGATGACCCACCTGCTGGAGGGCACCACCACCGAACTCGGTTGGGCTGTGCATGCCCACCCCAGCGTGGCCGAAATGGTCCACGAAGCAGCCCTGGACGCCGAGGGCCGCGCACTGCATATGTAGTCGCGTCCCAAAGCCACCGCTCTTTCCACCTATCACAAACTGCCTGCGAGGAGGGGATATGCTCAAAGCAGCGGATGTTCCCGATCTGACCAAAGACGACTTGCTGGGCTATTACCGGCAGATGAAGCTCATTCGCGAGTTTGAGCGAGAGTCGGAACGGCAGTACACTCGAGGCAACATCAAGGGCTTTCTCCATGTGTACAACGGCGAAGAAGCCATCGCCGTCGGCGCAATCAATACCCTCCGCGAGGACGATTACATCGTCACCCACTACCGCGACCACGGCCAAGCTCTGGCGCGCGGCATGGGCAGCAAGGAGGTCATGGCCGAACTCATGGGCAAGGCCACCGGCTGCAGCAACGGCAAGGGCGGCTCCATGCACTTGTTCAGCGACGAGCTGAATTTCATGGGCGGTTACGCCATCGTCGGCGGGCAGTTGTGCATCGCCGCCGGCATCGCCCTCGCCGTCCAGTATCGCGGCGATGACCAGGTCGTCCTGTGTTTCTTCGGCGACGGCGCCGTCAACGAGGGCGAGTTCCACGAGGCCATGAACCTGGCCGCCATCTGGAACCTCCCCGTCATCTTCTTCTGCGAGCACAACCTCTATGGCATGGGCGCCTCCTCCAAGGAAACCCTCGTCATGTGGGACTCCCTGCACGAGATGGCCGCCGCCTACGGCATGGACCGCTACGAGGTCGACGGCAACGACGTGCTCGAAGTCCGCGACCTCATGAAGAAAATCAACGCTGACGTGCGCTCCGGCAAGGGCCCCGCGTTCGTCGTCGCCCGCACCTACCGCCTCCGCGGACATTCCGTCGCTGACCCCGCCAACTACCGACCCGACGATGAGGTCGAGTATTGGGAAGCCCAGGACCCCATCCCGCGTTTCCGCGATTGGCTCACCGACGAAGGCATCGCCACCATCGAGGACTTCGACGAAATCGATTCCAGCGTGGAAGTAGAAATCGTCGCCGCCGCTGAGTTTGGCGAGTCCTCGCCTTGGCCCGCGCCCGAAGCGCTGTACGACGCCGTTTACACCGACCGACCGACTGAGGGAATTCCCACCTAGAGCTTATTGCCCACCCGGGAGGAATCATCATGTCGGTCATAACCTATCGCGACGCCGTATCGTCCGTTCTCCGCGAAGCCCTCGATGAGGACGAACGCGTCTTCCTGATGGGGGAGGACATCGGCCCCTATGGCGGCGCATTCGCCGTAACCAAGGGATTCACCGAGCGATACGGCAAAAAGCGCATCAAGGACTCCCCCCTCGCTGAATCTGTCATCGTCGGCGCCGGCGTCGGCGCTGCCATGGCCGGCCTCCGTCCCGTAGTCGAGTTGATGACCATCAACTTCAGCCTCCTGGCCATGGACCAGATCGTCAACCACGCCGCCAAGATCCGCTACATGTCCGGTGGCCAGTTCTCCATTCCCCTGATCATCCGCACCGTCACCGGGGCCGGCGCATCCGTGGGCGCGACCCACTCCCAGTCCTTTGAGGGCATGTACGCATCTATCCCCGGCCTGACCGTCGTAACCCCGGCCACTCCCAGCGATGTCATCGGCCTCTTCCGGTCCTGCCGCGAACTCAACGACCCGGTGATGTTCGTCGAGCACATCCTGCTCTACGGCACCCGTGGCGATGTTCCCAGCGTCGGCGACTATCGTGTGCCCATCGGCAAGGCCGACGTCCGCCGCACCGGCAAGGACATCACCCTCTGCGGCTACTCGCGCATGGCCAACGTCGCCGAGCAGGCCGCTGGGATCCTGGCCCAGGAGGGCATCGAGGCCGACGTCATCGACCTGCGAACCCTCAGACCCTTGGACTCCGAAACCCTGGTGAACTCGGTCAAAAAGACCCACCGGGCGCTCATGGTCGAGGAAACCACCCGCATCGGTGGCTTCGCCGGCGAACTGGTCTCCCAGATACAGGAAGACGCATTCGACTACCTGGACGCTCCAATCGCGCGCGTCGCCGGCGCCGAGGTGCCCATGCCATACTCGTACCCTCTCGAGATGGCGGCCATCCCCAGCGCCGATTCCGTAGTCGCTGCGGCCCGAAAACTGGTCAACGGTCGATAGCTTTCGCAGGTCCATCCGGGGCCTGCTTCCAACCTAGCAACGCGTCAGCACAGGAGGACAACGTGGCAACCAACGTCGTCATGCCACAGATGGGATACGATATGCGGGAAGGCACCGTCGTCCGCTGGTACAAGCAGGAAGGCGAGACTGTCGACCGCGGCGAGGTAATCGCCGATATCGAGACCGATAAGGCAACCGTCGAATTCGAAGCCTACACCGGCGGCGTCATTGGGCGCATTGTCGCCCAGGAGGGCGTGGCCGTACCCGTCGGCAATCTCATCGCCATCATCACCGAGCCCGGCGAAGACGTGCCCGAAGCGGCCGCTGCCCCGGCAGCATCGGCTCCCGCCCCCGCGGCAGCGCCCGCCGCTACTGCCGCGCCAGCCCCGACGCCGGCTCCTGGACCCGCCCCCGTGGGAACGCCCGCCCCCGCCTCCTCCGACGGCCAGGCTCGGGCGTGTCCCCCCGCCCGCCCCCCCCCCCGCG
>JAPOQH010000101.1 GCA_026710825.1 Chloroflexota bacterium
GTGACGGTGGACACCGCCGGCGGCATTCCCCACCTGCTGGTCTCGGTGGGCAATGCCGACAACACTCCAAAGAGCCGGCAGTTCGACTACGCGCGGGGGTCGGGCACCGACACATTGGAGTTCGACTATTGGGTGCAGGCCGATGACCGGGACAGCAATGGCATTGAGTTGGGCGAAGGTCGGCTGCGACTGAATGGTGGCGCCATTAAGCACGCCTCCACTGGTCAGGCAGCCAGCCTCTCTTACCGGGTGCTCGGAACCATCAAAACTTTCGGGGATCACAAGGTTGATGGCAGCCTCGAAAATCAAACGATCCGGGCGTGTGGAGCCATGGTGATCGACCGCAAGGCGCGCCTGGATATCTGTTGGGGCCTGGGCCGCGCTGTGCCCACCGACGAGGACGTAGTCATCGAAGCGTCCAGCCGGTACCTGTGGGAATGGGAAGTCGATTTCGACCTGCCGGTCCAGGAACCTGACCCACGCTGGGAGATAATCGCACGCGGGGACAACTACGTCCGGTGCGGCGAAATGGACACCTCCTGCATCAAGTTTTCGGACGACGACAACTTCCGGGGCGCGCCCCTAACCTACGACCTGCGCATCCGACGCGGCGACACCGTGCTGTCCAGGTCCCCACGGCTCAGGACCCAGGCTCCAAACTGGAATGACTCTCCATTGAACGCGGAACTGTACGCCGTCTTCCTGCCGGACAAGCTGGAGTCATACCCCGACCGGGTGGCCACCGGGACGTTCCGCTCCGATCTGGAGCTGACTGACCCCGAAGTGTCAGGGGTGATGGTGGAGGCGGTGAAGGACCTGGAGCTCTCCGATTTCGAGGTGACCAACGGCGTCGCTACGGCCATCCAGGTATCCTCCGGTGGCGTGTACGTGATCACCGTAGAACCGACGACGCTGGGTCAACCGGTGACCATCAGCCTGCCTGCGAACCGGGTGACCGGTGTGGGAGAGGATCTGACGGAAGACGGTGAGAACATCTACACCAGGGGCAATACCGCTTCCAACATCTTCACTGTGGAGACCAAGGAGCCCTAACGGCGTCGGGACGGCGGTGGAACGGGCGATTGGCGTAATTTTCCCCGGAATCTTTGGACGGCTTTGCCGGCTCAAGCAACCGTGGCCGCCCAACTCGGGCACAACTTCAATAGTGGGTTGTCCGCAATCGCGTCGCAGGGTGGTCAAAATGCGGACAACGGGCTTTGCAGGCGGTCCTTTTTGTATCCGGCATTCTCATGCCGCGTTTGCGAGCCATAAAATATTTGATGGCGGCATCGCCGACGTCGGTCTCGCAGATACGCAGGACCGCAGATATAAGCATCAAGTCCCCTAAATTAGGGGCGGGTTTGGAGATAAGCAAATGTTGCAAGGGAACACTCAATAACGAGCTGACGGCGGATATTTCCGGATAGGCGGGGTCGTCTCCCGCAGCCGTACCGAGCGGAGCCGCGGTTGTTGGCCGCGAGCGTGTTGTACCGCTCCCGGCGACCATTCGTTCAACCTGCGCGCCCCGACGCCGGCCAGGCGCGGCCTGGGCAGGCGTGGTTCGAGTTAACGCGGGATCCGATATCGCAACGCAGCCTGACCGGCTACGCCTGCCACCCCGACGTGCCTGCCACCCCTTTCCGTGATGGATCAGCACGATTGCCCGGGATAAATCCATCGCCAACGCCAACCGTGCGATCCCCGCGCAAGGTGATTGCAGCGCTACCAATAACAAGGGACATGGAGGGAATCAGCACACAACAACCTCGCATCGCATAAACAGCAAGCGTTTCCACGGAGACCATAACCAACCCAGCGGTTGCAGCGCTCATAACTGTTGTGACCGGAACTGAGGGAAATAACCGTGATCACCAGCACGATAAGCAAGATAACCTTTGCCAACAACACACTGATTTTTTCAACCGCAATTCTTTTTGCCACTCTTCTGCTCGTAATCGGCAGCCACGACA
>JAPOQH010000064.1 GCA_026710825.1 Chloroflexota bacterium
ACGCCATCGCTGCACCTCAATATCAAAGTGCGGCAATGGTCGCCGATCTGGCTCCCAGGGTGGTCAATGACCATGAAAATCATCGTCAAAGACCGTGAACATTTCACGGTTTAGATGATCAAAGTCGGTGAAAATTGACACACTGTCCGCAGAAAGTTGCCCCACAACCGCCCCGGCCGTGATGTCAATATACCATTCAAGTATTTCGGGCTCGGATGCCAATGGCGTCTGTTAGCGCAACCGTTGACGTGCGCGCGGTCGCCGGCGATGATGTGCCGGCCGCTGACCAACGAGCGCGACGCCATAGGAAACACCTCGGAAGGAACGACATGCCTCTCACCAGCCAGGAACTGCAATCCAAGCTCTGGCAGGCCGCCGACATCCTGCGGGGCCAGATCGACTCAGCGGACTACAAGACGTACATCTTCTCGATGCTGTTCCTGAAACGGCTATCGGACCGGTTCGACGAGGAGGTGGACATCGCTATCGCGGCCGGCGTGCCCCAAGCAGCGGCCGTGGCCGATCCCGACGAGCACCAGTTCGCAGTGCCCGAATCAGCCCACTGGAGCCAGATCGTCAAGGCGACCATGAACCTGGGCGAGGCGATGAACATCGCCAGCCACGAGATCGAGGATGCCAATGCCGGCCGCATCGACGGCGTGCTCACCGGCACCAACTGGAACGACGAGTCCAAGCTGGGCAGCCCCGCCAGCCGCGAGGGCATCATCCGCAACCTGCTGAACCACTTCAGCGACCTGGACTTACGCGACGCCAACTTCGCCGCCGATGGAGCGGGCACGGGCAACGTGCTGGGCGACGCGTATGAGTACCTCATCTATCAGTTTGCCGACGATGCCGGCAAAAAGGGCGGGGAGTTCTACACGCCTCGCTCTGTCGTCCGGCTACTCGTGGAACTGTTGCAGCCCAAAGAGGGCATGCGGATCTGCGACCCTACTTTCGGGTCAGCGGGCATGCTTATCTTCTCCTCTGACTACGTGAAGGAACAGGGAGGGGATCAACATAACCTCGTGCTCGAAGGACAGGAGCGCAACCTGGGCACCTTCGCCATCGGCAAGTTGAACATGCTGCTGCACGGCCTGGCGTCGGCGCGGCTGGTTTCGGGCGACGTAATCGCCGAACCGGGCCTAGTGGACCACCAGGGCCGACTGCAATCCTACGACCGTGTTATCGCCAACCCGCCCTTCAGCATGAAGAACTGGGGGCATGATTTCGCGCTCGGTGACCCTCACCACCGCTTCGACCGCTACGGTACCGTCCCACCTCCTAGTCGTGGGGACCTGGCATTCCTCCTACATATGCTGGGCGTGACCAACGCCAAAGGTATGGTGGGTGTGGTGATGCCCCACGGCGTGCTGTTCCGCGGAGGCGCCGAGGGCAAGATCCGCAAGGGCATCGTGGACGCCGATCTTTTCGAGGCCATCATCGGCCTGGCGCCCAACCTGTTTTTCGGCGCGGCCATCCCGGTGTCCATCTGCGTGCTGAACAAGAACAAGCCTGCAGAGCGACGCGGCAAGGTGTTGTTCGTGGATGCCGCGCAAGAAGGCTACTACCGTCCCGGCAAGGCGCAAAACTTCCTGGACCGCGAACACGTCGACAGCATCGTGAGTGCGTTCCAGGGCTACGCGGACGTGGAACGGTTCGCCCACGTGGCCGACCTGAAGGAGATCGCCGGCAACGACTACAACCTGAACATCAGCCGGTACGTGGACACGACGGAACCGGTGGAGGTGATGAGCGTGGAGGACGCCCTGGCTCAACTGCGCGAGGCGGAGCGTCGCCGCGACGAGGCGGTGGCCCGCATGGACGAGTTGCTTGCGGGTATGGGGTATTCCCGATAGAACCTAGCAACGAGAAACGGTTAGAGTGTGGAGGACCAACATGGTCAACATTCAACCTGCTGAGGTGTCGCCGAGAGAAGTATTGGAGCGGCTCGTCCTCGACGAGGATTTGGAACGCCTCGAAGACCTCTTGGCCGAATTCAATCTCTTCGACGTATTGAAGGTCGAGAGGCGAGAGCCTCAACACTCGGCCTTATTGGCCTGGCTGCTGGATCCTCGAGGTTCACATGGGTTGGGGGAGTACTTCGTGCGTCGGTTTCTTTCCGAAGCTGCGGTGGCGGCTCGCGAGCGCGGAATCGGCGAAGTAACTCCGCTCATCGTGGACGGATGGAAACTCGACGACATCGAAGTCGCCACCGAACGCCACCGCATCGACATTATGCTCATTGCAAAGTCTGACCAGTTCGTATGCTTGATAGAAAACAAAGTCGGGACTGAGGAGCACTCGAACCAACTGACGCGTTACCTCGCCACGGTGGAACGCGAGTACGAAGACCTCGATCCATTTCCGATTTTCCTGACCCCAGACGGTACAGAACCCGAGTCTGAAGATGACGCCGCCCGTTACGTTCCCATGGAATACGGAAAAGTCGCCGATCTATTGGATCGCACCCTCAAAACCCGAGGTTCTACGATCAGCGCCGGCGTCGCTGGATTCCTTGAGCAGTACGCGCGGACGTTGCGGAGGCACGTAATGAGTACTACCGACAACATTGACGAGCTAGCCGTGCAGATCTACACCAAGCACCAGGCCGCCATCGACCTGATCATCAAAGCCAAACCGGCGCTGGAAGCTCGCGCTTGGAACATAATCGATGGTGCGATGGCTCAGCATGCCCCCAAGTTGAAGCATGATCATCACACTAAAGCCTATCATCGGTACTACTCCGAGGAGTTGGAAGATATTCCGGCACTCAAAAACGGCAGCGGTTGGACGAAATCGAACCGCCTCCTTTTGTTTGAGCTCAAGTTTTACACCGGTCGGTTGGTGCTGGTCATCGGTCCCGGACCCGCCGCGACGCGGCAGCGCATCTACGATTTGATACAGAAGGAAGATGGTGTACCCGGCGTTGCGGTGCGCCGGGCGTCCAAGTTGAGCCCGTCGTACCATATCGTGTACAGCGTGCCCATTCTTGGGAAAAGCGGACCTTCTGCACCGGACTACGAGCAAAGCCAATGGCATGTCGAACAAGCCATCACCAATTTCTATGCCAACGATTACCCTCTGCTCGTAGGGGCACTCCGTGAAGAGCTAACTTGACCCTCCAATAGAGCGATGTTAGAGGAGCCCGACCTCGGTGACCATAGTCATGACCACTGTATAATGGGGTGAGGACAAACACACCTATCCCACCGGAGCTTTGACCATGACCACCAACAGCGGAGACACCGGCTCGAGCCGGACGATGAAGGCATCAGAGTTCAAGGCCAAGTGCCTGGGGCTGATGGACGAGGTGGCCGAGCACGGCGGCGAGATCGTCATCACCAAGAACGGCAAGCCCGTGGCCAAGCTGACCGCCTACCACGAGCGGCCCAAGATGCTGTTCGGCATCGACAAGGGCCGGCTGAAAATCACTGGCGACATCATCTCGCCCATCGACGTTGAGTGGGAAGCCCAGTCCGACCCGGACCGGGTGCTCAACCCGTGATACTGCTGGACACCCACGCCGCCCTGTGGCTGAGGGCTGGCGATGCCAGACTGGGTCCGGTGGCTCGCGCCGAGATTGAGCGGGCGTGGCAGGCGGAGGAAGTCGCGGTATCAGCGATGTCCTTCTGGGAGATGGCGATGCTTCGAGAGAAGGGACGCATCGAATACCCCGACGACGTTAGCCGGTGGCGGCTGGAGCAATTGGGCCAGGGCCTGATCGAGATCCCTGTGGACGGCGAGATCGGCATCCGCGCCAACGAACTGGCAGATTTTCACGCCGACCCGGCCGACCGCATCATCGTCGCCACCGCCACGAACGGCCACCAACTGGTGACTGCAGACCGCCGCATCCTGGACTGGTCCGGTGGCCTGCGATGCGTGGATGCCGCGCGATGAGCACTGGTCACAAACATGGCGACGGTGAGTTGCCCGACGGCTGGCGGATGGTCCAGTTAGGGGAAGTTGCCCAAGTAAGGAAAGGACAAAGTTTTACTAGTCGTGACCTGATTGTGGGAGAAATACCGGTGATTGCCGGTGGTATGGCTCCTGCTTACTATCACGCCTATTCCAACCGAGAGGCCAACACAATCACCATAAGCGCATCTGGCGCTCACGCCGGTTTTGTGGCCTTCCATTCGTCGCCAATCCTCGCTACAGACTGTAGCACGATCGGCGAAGCAGACACCCATGAATGGATAGCGTTCATATATCAGGTGCTGAAACACAATCAACTCTCGCTATACTACCGTAGGCGAGGTTCGGCCCAACCTCATGTGTACCCTGAAGACATCGGTTCGTTGCGCATTGCTCTACCGCCCCTGCCCGAGCAGCACGCCATCGCCGACGTGCTGGACTCCATCGACGAGGCCATCGAGCGCACCGAGGCGGTCATCGCCGCCACCGAGAACCTGCACGACTCCCTGCTCCACGAACTGCTCACCCGAGGCGTCCCCGGCTGGCACACTGAGTGGAAGGACGTGCCCGGCATCGGCACCATCCCCGCCGACTGGGAGGTGGTGCGGCTGGGGGAGGTTGCTCGAGTTCGTAACGGCACGACTCCGTCCAGAAAGGTGGGAGCATATTGGGTAGACGGCACATTTCCATTCGTCAAAACGGGTCGTGTTAATGACGTTTTCATCAGGGAACCCGACGAATTCATCACCCAGGATGCGGTTGCGAACTCTGGAGCTGTAGTAATACCAGAAGGATCGGTATTGATCGCAATGATCGGCCAAGGTAAGACCCGAGGGATGGCAGCTAGACTGGGGTTCGATGCTGCAATAAATCAAAATTTCGCGGCCGTATATGATCCGGATACCAAGTTGGATCTGGATTTTTTCTTCGCTTATGCAAGCCACAACTATCTCCGTATACGGGGCCTTGGCCAAGGATCCAACCAGGACGCTTTGAATTGCGACTTGATCCAGCGCATGCAGTTCGCTTTGCCTCCGCTTAACGAGCAGCGAGTTTTATACGGCTTGATTGCAAATGTAGGTGAGACCTTGTCCTCAGCGAAGGAGGAACGAGATTCCTTGTGTTCCCTGAAAGACGCGACCGCTGATCATCTTTTGGCGGGACGGGCGCGAATCAGCAGATAAACGTATTGGGTTTTCGGTAGTGGACATGAAAATCGAGGTAGAAGCCCAGGGCTGGGGCGAAGCAATACCATCGAACATCGAGACATTACTGGCCAACGTTGCATCGCACCTGAACCGATTGCTTGTTGTGCCGGTCGTTGAGCATATCAAGGTGATTCCGGCAACAGGTCCCAGTGCAGTCCCGAGGACTCTGTACCGGCACGGCGCTGATGGACCAATCACCATCCAACTCACCGCCCACGACACCTATTGGGCGAAGTTCTCCTACCAATTCGCCCACGAATTCTGCCATGTGCTGTCCGATTACGAGCGCCTGTGCGACAACCCCAACCAGTGGTTCCACGAGGCTTTGTGCGAGTTGGCGTCGGGGTTCACCTTGCGGTGCATGGCGGAACGATGGCCGACCCAGCCGCCCTATCCCAATTGGGCGGATTACGCACCTGCTTTGTCCGATTACGCAGACAACCTCCTCACTGACGATGACCATCAGGTACCTGATGGTCAGACACTCGCGACCTGGTTTCCGATGTATGAAGCTGAGCTTCGGCACGACCCATACATCCGCGACAAAAACGCGATAGTCGCATACCAGTTGCTACCCCTGTTCGAAGCGAATCCCAGCGGATGGAATGCCGTGCGCAGTATGCCCAGTTCTACCGGTATCTTGACGGAGTACCTTGCCGACTGGCATGAATGCGTTCAACCCGCAGACAAACCCTTCGTCAAACGCGTGATCGGAGCCTTCCAATGACCACGCCCAACAAGCTCAACGAATTCAACCACGCCGAGGATCCGGCCCGTCGCCTGCTGGAGCAACTGGGCTGGACCTACCTGCCGGCGGAGACCTTGGCGTCGGAGCGCTCGAATGAGCGAGATGTGTTGCTCAAGGACCGGCTGCGGGTGGCGCTGTTGCGGTTGAACAACGGACTGACCGGTGCGCAGGCCGAGGGGGTAATCCGCGACCTGGAGCGGGTTGACGGCCTTGGGATGGAGCGCAACCGCCTGGTCCACGAATATCTGACCTACGGGATGCCGCTGACCGTGGACGGGCCGAGCGGCAGGGACCCCCGCACCGTCCGGTTCTTCGACTTTGACGATCCCATGGGCCGCGGCAACGAGTTCGTGGTCACCACGCAGTTCCGCGTCCTGCGCGGCAACGAGAAGGGCGACCTCAACGACGACCAGCGCGTGGTCATCCCCGACCTGGTGCTCTTCGTCAACGGCATCCCGCTGGTGGTGATGGAGGCCAAGTCGCCGACGCTGATGGACGTGTGGAAAACCCAGGCCGTCCGCCAACTGCGCCGCTACCAGGAGGCCGAGCCCCAGTGGTCGGGCGCCGGCGCGCCGGCGTTGTTCCACTACAACCTGCTGTGCGTCGCCCACTGCGGGGCCGGCGCCGCGTTCTCGTCGCTCTACGCGCCGGAGAGCGTGTACTCCGAATGGAAGTCGGTGCTCCCGTACACGGAGCAGGAGGTTCGGGACCGGTTCGGCGAGGAACCCCAGGGCCAGGCGCAGCTCATCGTG
>JAPOQH010000104.1 GCA_026710825.1 Chloroflexota bacterium
CGTTCCTATGCTGCGTCAGATTGGTTTCCTCCCTTTTGGTTGCTTCCTTTTGTTCCTTGTGCATGCTGACGTGGTATTCCGCCCGGGCTCCCTCGGAGATCATGGACGTTCCGCCTTGGCCGATGATCTCGTAGATGGCGAAGGACTCCGACGACAGGCCCAGTTGCGCCGCAATGTCCTGCTCTGAGTCGAGCTGGGCTTTCAGTGCAGCCTGGAGTTTGGCCGCCTCGGCAGCGTCGATCACCTTGTTGCGCAGGTCCTGGATGATCCGCTCCAACTGCTCGGACAACTTGCCGTAGAACACCGGGTGGTTGGCAAGCGTTTCGTTGATGTACGCCCGGATCAGGCAAGCCAGCACATGGTTGCGAGACCGCGTGGCGGCGACGTACGCAAGCGGACTTCCTCAGCGACGCGATGATCGTTCTCAGCCTTAGCCAAATCCCCGTACTCGGGTGTGCGGATTTCAGCGTTGCCGCCGCCGATGGATACCGCTGCACTTCCAGCGTCCGAGCCCACCCAGGACGACGGGTGGACAGCCGTGGTTGCCCTCAGGCGGATACCTTCCGACACTCCGAGTAGTTTTGGACGATGCCTGAGGATGACATCAGCAGCAGGACAAACATGATCACCCTGTTTAGAATATGTAAATCCCGCACCGCAGAGAGGTCTCCGCGGGACTTACTTTCAACCTGGTGACGAACTATGATCAGCGACGCCGCGACCCTGAACCTTGAGATCGCCATATCCGATCCGGACCTGTGTGCCGAGCTGGCGCAATACCCGTCCGGCCCCGAGCGCGCCGAATTCGCTATCACGGCCATGAAGATCGGTTCATGGCCCTCCGCCAGGCCCAAGGCCGTATTGACGCCGAACAGGTCCGCCGCTAAGGCGACCGCTTCATTGAAAACCTGGGGCAGGCGCTCACCAATCACCAGAAGGAGGTCACGGAACAGGTTGCCAGTTGCCTCAAATCATACTTCGATCCCCAGGACGAGCGGTTCAATGAGCGCGTCCAGTGCCTGGTGGGCAAGGACGGGGAACTGGAGAGCATTATTCGCGGCCAGATTGAGGGGGACGATTCGCAGCTGGTCAAAACCCTCACCGCGCACACGGGCAAGGACAGCCCGTTGATGCAGACCCTGAACCCCGAAGCCGCCGACGGGGTCATCAGCGCGTTCACCACCGCCACGGAGAAGGCGTTGACCGACCAACGGGAACGGGTGCTCGGGGATTTCTCGCTGGACAACGAGGCGGGCGCCCTGAGCCGTCTGGTGACTGAGCTCAAGAAGAACCACGGCGAGATCGGAGAGGCGCTCCAGAAGCGCATCGGTGAGGTAACGGATGACTTCTCCCTGGACAAGGAAGATTCCGCCCTCTCCAGGTTGGTGGGGAGAGTGGAAAGCGCCCGGAGTCAGATCACCGCTGAATTCACCCTGGATGAAGAGGGCTCGGCTCTGTCCGGCATGCGACGGGACCTTCTGGAAGTCATGGAGAGCCAGCGGAAGACCAACGAGCAGTTCCAGGTCGAGGTGATGGAGAAGTTGGCCGATATGACGGCCCGGCGCAAGGAGGCCGAGCGCTCCACCCGCCACGGCGAGGACTTTGAGGTAGCAGTGTTCGATTTCGTCCAGCAGCGTGCCCAGAAGGCTGGCGACATCGCGTCCCGTACCGGGAACACCACCGGCGTCATCCGGAACAACAAGAAGGGCGACATCGTGGTGGAGCTGGGACCGGAACACGCGGCGGCCGGCGCGCGCGTCGTGATTGAGGCGAAGCAGAATGCCTCCTACACGGCGCAGTCGGCGCGGTCGGAACTGGAGGAAGCCCGCAAGAACAGGGAGGCCGGCGTTGGCGTCTTCGTATTCTCACGACGTACGGCTCCGGAAGGAGCCGAACCCCTGGTTCGATACGGGGACGACATCCTCGGCATCTGGGACGCAGAAAACCCGGACAGCGACATCATCATGGAATGCGCCCTCACGGTCGCGAAGGCGCTCTCAACCCGGGCCCGCCAGTACAGCGCGACCCAATCGGCGGACTTCGAGGCCATCGAAAGCGCCGTTCGGGAGATTGAACGCCAATCCAACAGCTTGGAAGAGATCACCACATCAGCCGAGACCATCAAGAGGGGTAGCGACAGGATCCTGGACCGGGCACGTATCGTGCGCGAAGGACTGGCCAGGCAGGTGATAGTGCTGGATGAGAAGCTGGTCGACCTGCGCGATCTGGTGGGAAGCGACAGCAGCACCTCAATCGCTGCGTAGAGCGATAATCCCGCGCGTTCTTCGAGTGTTCGGCTCGTGGACAGCTATGCTGCGGAGAGTTGTCTCATACGGCATCGTCTACTCGCAGGGGTACTTATTGATACCCTCCGCGGTTCGCACAACAGCCGTTACGTAATGCAGGCCAACTCGTCCGAATCGACCCCTCCACTTGGTATGGCAGAGTTTATTAGCCCGAATCCACCGATGGCACGGAGCCGGGGCAGTCAGACTGGAGACGGAAGGTGAGGGGAAGATTCGGTAGGGCGTTGATACCGATGGATAGGTGCAGGCGCTGCGTGTTTCGGTGGCGAGGAGGGGTTCTTGACCGTCCACAGCCCCCGGCGATGGGCGAGACCAAGGCGCAGATGGCGGCCGGAGACACGCGTGGCCCAGCCTGGCGCGAAACAGCCAGGCGGTCAGGAATGCTGCCGGACAATCCGACGCCGAGGGCGCGGTCAGGATGGGAGTGGCAGGGCGCGCAATCGTGCCAGGGCGTTGCTGAACGGGTTTTGCCAGGGCCAGTCCTGGGGAAGACGTGAAGTGAGGCGGCGGGCCTTGCGGGTGATGCGTCCGGCCAGGGAGAAGAAACGTCGCCGCAGGGTCTTGGTGGTTGCCGCTAGTTCGCCCAGACCGATGCGCGTCGTCCAGCGGGCCAGGTTGTAGGCCATTACTTGTACGGCCAGCCAGGCGGCGTTGGCGTGGAAGCGTCCCGAGGGCAGGTGATTGAGCCCGACGCCGTATTTCAGATCGCGGATGGTGTTCTCGATCTCGGCGTGGCGGCGATGGTCGGCCTCCAGATACAGCGTCTCGCCATCCCGGTCGGTGATGAAGGCGTGGTAACTGTAGGTGGCAAACAGCGCCAGTTGGGACCCGGGAGTGGGCTTGACCCGCCGGACGATGAGCCGGACCGGTACGGCGTCGGGCTCACTGGAGAAGGGTGTGTAGCTAGTTTCGGCCACGTCGGCGGCGCCCTCCATCCAGTATGGGATGGGCGTCCAGTCGGCCTCGGGTATGGCCTCGATGATGTTCCGCAAACTGGCGTGCTAGCGGACGGTGATGGAGAAGCGGACCTTCGCCTTGCGGCAGGCGGCGACGATGGCGTGGTTGTAGAAGCCGCTGTCAGCCCGCACGGTGAGTTGACCGGTGGCTCCGGCGTAGCGCACGCGGCTCACCGTCTCCCGCAGGAAGTGGGCGGCGCCCCGGGCCGTGTTGGCCCGACCCTTGCGCAGCCGACACATCAGCACGTCGCCGGAACCGGCGGCGACGGCCAAGAGCGGGTGATAGCCCCGCTGGCCAGCGTAGTTGTGGCGCTGAGCGCCCTCCTTGCCCAGCCCGTAGGTCTCGCAGACAGTGGAATCCAGGTCGATGGTCAACGGATCATCGCCCGGTCCGGCCCCAGCCGCCCAGGCCCGAGCCAGCTGGCGCACGTACCCTCACCGGAAACTGCGCAGGAAGGTCCCCAGCGTGGATGGCGCTTTCACGACACAACCCAGCACCTGCTCGGTCCCGCCAGCGCGCAGCGCATCGGCGTCATCGATGCAGACGCCACCGGCCAATGCCACCAGGGTCAGCAGCTTGTCGCCCGGGTTCGCCCGCCCCGGCGCATCTCCCAGGTCAACGTGGTTGTCGACGAGTTCACGCAGACCCAGGTGCTGCGCCAGAGTGACCGGAAGGATCAGCCCAGCATGGGCCACCAGACGGTGGTCATCAAAGGTGACGGTGATCTGGTCAGGACGCTCAGGTGGTAGCCTCCGTTGGGTGCTCCTCATTTCGGGCTGGTTTTCGTTGTCAAAAACCATTATCCCCGAAGCGAGGAGCATCTACTTATCGCCTCACCCCGAGGCCACACTCATCCTTTCGGTGGATTTGGGCCAAAGAAGGGGTCAGCGATCATCGACTGCCGACCTCTTTTTGTTGCCTGTTAGTCAACCTGCCCGGTATGATGCCCAGGTATCAATGTTGCCACCCTTGGGACAGTTCTACTGGGTTGTGGCGTACTTTTCCTTTTCTGGGTACTCAGGCTCATGATCCGGGCTCTCTTCCGCTCTCATGAGCAGGAGAATCGGTCAATGGACTACCAGACCGAGTCCGACGGAATGCGCGGATGGGGATACACCTGCGTTTCATCTGGTCTAGGGCAATGATACCGCAAACAGCACAATTCCGGGAGTCCCGAGAGTGGAGGACTGGTAGTCAGTGATTACCAGTCCCCCCTTAATTGACCGACAAGGAGCCGTTCATGACCAGACAACCCCAGATACGCCACTCTCTTCTATTGTTGGTTGTCGCTCTTACGTTCTCCGTCGCCTGCGGTTCGGACGAGCCAATCACGCCAAAGGAGTTCTGTGAGATCGCGCCGGCGAGGTTCCTTACAGTCAGCATTGAGTTCGACGACATAGTCGCCACAACGGATAGCGTCAACAGACTCAATGTGACGCAAACTACTCAGAAACTCGAACAGAGTTCCGTTCGATTGAACAATTTGGCGTTCGACCTCTCGGCCGTGCCCACCAACATCCAGCCTTCCGACGGCGACTCCGAGACATATGCCGAATTCGCCGAGAGGTTCGACGACCACACCGTCAAAATGATTGTTGCGAGTACGTCCATGAAGGGCTCGATCAGGAGATACCGCGACGGGTGGGACGTTGACGACTTTAACCGTTTCGTCGGCTCTCTTGCCGAGGTGCACGATAACGCCATAGGCGCTTACAACAACATGGCTGGGATATGCGCCCTGGCCGGTGTACCGATTGAGTGATGTAGACGGGAGAGGTAAGCATAATAAAAGGGATCGGTGGTCGTTGACTGCCGGTCCCTTTTTCGTTGCCTGGTAGTCAGCCTGCCCGGTATGATGCCTAACTATGGAGTGGCTTTGTGACCTAATGTGGTGGCTCTCAGTTCTGGTCTTCGTCACCTTTGTAATAGTCGCAGTAGGGCTCGCTTTACTGTGGATTTCAGGGGCAAAGTGGTCCGCGCGTTGGGTAGATGAAGCGACTCTCGTGACCGTTGGCATCGTATTGCTTTCCTCAGTCGCGATGTTTGCACTAACGCAATTATGTAGATAAACAGAGCAAGTCCCAGACTGACGTAAGCCCCAATTTTCCAGAAGAGAATTTCAGGGATGTAATCCAGCATCGTCGCCTCCTCCTCGGGAGTTTAGGAATCGTCTGAATTTCACTTTGGGCTTCCCGGTACTCGGGAAGCTGTTGATAGACTTTCATGTCCGGCTCTGCGCCGCGTCTCCTGATATATTCCGCCGCTTCATCCCGATGGACATGCAACCCCGACCGCACACGCTCCACGATGCAAGGCAGACCGGATTCCACAATGGCACCTCGCCCAGACGATCACGATGGATTACGGCAGATTTTGTATAACCCTGCCATTGTTGAATATCACTGAGTGCCTGCGGGTTCCTTAGCCCCAATCCACCGAAAAGGCGAAACGGTCAGAGAATTCAGGGTCCTGATCGACGACCTCAAACGGTTTCTGGCCAGGGAACTGCCCGTTCATGGCGTGAAACTCTCCAGCATACGTTGTTGTTGCTCGGTGTATCGTTCCACGTCGGGGGCACACACGCTGACCCTCCAGGTGACCCCGTGGGCGTTATCAGTGTCAGGTGCGGAAACGGCCATCAAAATCACGCTCTCTTCAACGCAGGTATCCGGTGAATACTGCATGCGGTATTCAAAGCGGTAATGGTCAATTCCGTAGTCTTCGGATCGGCCGAACGAAACGCTTTCGAACAACGTTATATCGGCCTGCCCAATCAGCGCTGAAATCTCTTCGTGGCACCACATCGCGTACGCCGACAGTGGGTCGTCCGCCGCCGCAACATCGGCAGCCAGAGGTTCCGCGCACAGCGCAGCGACCGCCACGTCGTCATCCGAAACGAAACCCAGACAGCGTTCGCCCTCGGAGTCCACAATCCATCCGTCAGGCACACTGACGGTCGGCCCTAAGTCGTGCTGGATCGTCTTGTAAGCCGGATCGCTCTGAGCGGTAGACTTCGTTGGAGGCGCTGTCGTCGGGGCCGGAGCGCTGGTGATACGCGGGGTGGCCGTGTTGGTCGGCCGAACTAATGTCGTCGTGGCGGTCGGTTGTGCAGCGATCGGTTCTTCGACAGGTCCGGCTTCGCGCAGTGTCGAGCCGGGAGGAAAAGCTTGGCCGGCCGCCGTGTCGCCCCAGCAAACGATGACGCCGTTGGGTCTGAGGGCACAGTCGTGGGCCAATCCGTAAACATGGGTCACAAAGGGCCCTTCGGGAGCGCGGGCGTCCTTGAGTCTGCCCCAGCATTTTATGTCGCCGCCGTTTGTAATGCCGCATAGTGCGTGTTGGGAGATCGACGCAAACTTATCATCCGGTGGATCGGCATTTCCGTCTTCATTGTTGCCCCAGCACTCGATAGTCTGATCCGATCTGAGGCCGCAGGAATGATCAGCACCGGTCGCTATCTGCTGGAAAGAACCTGGCGGCGGTGTTGACTGTTCGTCTTGGTTCCGGCCCCAGCACGTTGCGGCTCCTTGTGCATCCAGCGCGCAAGCGTGCCACGTTCCGACTGAGACGGAGACGAACTTGCCGGGTGGCGGGCTTGCTTGGCCGTCAGTGTTCGCACCGCCGCAGGTGATCAGACCGTCCATGTCGATGGCGCAAACGGTTCCAAATCCGACACTCACATCGAGGAAGGAGTCTCGGAACATGCGATCCCATTCGGAGTTCTGGCTGCTCCAACACGTTAAATGCTGTTCTGCAGTTATGCCACAGGTGCCGTTCCATCCTGCGCTGATGGTTTGGAAATGGCTCTGGGGAGGAATTAGATCGCCGTCGCCGACGTTACCCCAGCAGGTTATCTCATTTTCGGTATTGATGGCGCAGGTGTGGCCGAACGAAGCTGCTATTGTTCTGAAAGCACCGTTGGGAAGGCTCGCTTGTCCATAAGACGAGTGACCCCAACAGACCGCGCGATCATCGGCGCGGATGCCGCAGGCGAACAGGCCACCAGTCGTAATTTGTACGACCTTGTCGGGAGCATTGCCTATGTTGCCCGCCAAGTTGTCCCAACAAATGGCTTCTCCGGAGGTACGTGTTCCGCAAACTGTGAAAAAGCCTGCGGACACGGAGTCGAACGCGCCGGTTGGTTGCTCAAAATCTGGTAGCTTTTCCCGGCCTCCCCAACAGCTCACAGACGAGTCTGGGCGGATGCCGCATGCATTGTTGGCGCCCACACTGATCTGTTTGAATTGTCCGTCTGCCGGCTGGGGGGCAGTTTTGTCGTCACTGGTCCAGCAGCCAACGGTGGAATCGGACCGTATGGCGCACGCATACCAGTTACCGACGCTGATCGTTTTGAAAGATCCCGCCTGAGGCGTCATGGTCGCATCGGAGTCATTCTTGCCCCAGCAGACGGCCGTGTCTTCCCCGTCTATTGCGCATGCGAAAAACCGACCGGTGCTGACCTGCTTGAAAAACCCTTCCGGCGGGTCAGCTTGGCCGTTGGCATTCTGGCCCCAACAAGCGACCCGCTCAGAGGTGGTGATACCACAGGTGAAGTCGTTGCCGGCGCTAATCTGAAGAAAAATCTGTTCCGGCGGGGAGGATTCGCCATGATCGTTGCTGCCCCAGCAGGCGATGTAGCCATTCAACTTGATCGCGCAGACGTGGGTATTGCCGGCATCAATGCTCTTCACGAAAACCGGCGACCTGTTGAGGCTTTCCATGGGTTGGTCCCAAGGGACCTCACGGTCCTCAGATCCAGTCTCATCGGTCTCTTTGCTGACTTCTCCTCCTCCGCAAGAGACAGCCAATAGTGCGAGTGCGATGAGTGGGATCATGATAAGCCGTGTGAACATGGGCAGATCCTCCTGGGTATGCGATTGTGAGAAGCTCCGGTTGCCTCGCTGATCCTGTTGCCGCACCGAAGAATGCGCATTGCCTCAAATCAAATGTTACTGAACCTCGGCCGCACAAGATCTCCTGGGGAATCCAGCCACGAAATCTGAGATAGCCGGACACCGTAGTCGGAAAGTTCGCTGCAACGCATCAGTGGCGTTGATTTATCCGTCTTTTTGATACCCGCCTTGATTCGCGCAAAGGGTCAATATGTAATTCGCGCCGGTCGGGGATTACCACCTCTACCTTGATTACACACCCGATGGCCGGCAACCCAATTGCGACACCGGTTCCACCGCGGGCAGCAAATCGTTCGTCAACCGCACCGCCCGCAGGGGTGAAACCATTCTATCCACCTACGGCTTGCGGCGTAAGTAGCCGTGTGTCATCAACTGCAACGACCGATGACGCAGACCACAGTAGTAAAGGCGCCAATCGGTCCTCCAGACTCGGGCTGGTTTTCGTTGTTGAGCCCTACTAGGTGTATCCCATCCCTGCCAGGAGTTCGTCCATGCGGGCCACCGCCTCGTCGCGGTGACGCTCCGCCTCACTCAACTGGGCCAAGGCGTCCTCCACGCTCATCACCTCCACCGGTTCCGTCGTGTCCACGTACCGGCTGATGTTCAGGTTGTAGTCGTTGCCGGCGATCTCCTCTAGGTCGGCAGCGTGGGCGAACCGCTCCACGTCCTCGTAGCCCTGGAACGCACTGACGATGCTGTCGATATGCTCCCGGTCCAGGATTTCTGCGCCTTGCCGGGGCGGTAGTAACCATCCTGGGCAGCATCCGCGAACAGCACCTTGCCGCGTCGCTCCGCTGGCTTCGACCGGTTCAGCACGCAAATTGACGCCGGGATGGCCGCGCCGAAGAACAGGTTGGGCGTCAGGCCGATGATGGCCTCGAAGAGATCGGCGTCCACGATGCTCCTGCGTATCTTACCCTCGGCGCCACCGCGGAACAGCACGCCGTGGGGCATCACCACGCCCACCATGCCACCGGCGTTGGTCACCCCGAGCATGTGCAGCAGAAACGCCAGGTCGCCGCGGGTCCGGGGTGGTATCGCGCCGTACCGGTCGAAGCGGTGGTGAGGATCGGCTGGACCGAAATCGTGCCCCAGTTCTTCATGCTGAAGGGCGGGTTGGCGATGACTCGATCGTAGGAGTTCAACCGGCCCTGAGGATCCACCAGGCCGGGTTCAGCGATGACGTCGCCCGCCACCAACCGCGCCGATGCCAGGCCGTGCAGCAGCATGTTCAACTTGCCGATGGCCAGGGGGGTATCCAGGTTCCTTTCCTGACCTTCAAGGACCAGGTTCTGACGATGCCCACCCGGTTCCTGCACGTAATCAGCAGCCAGGATGA
>JAPOQH010000108.1 GCA_026710825.1 Chloroflexota bacterium
ACAACCCGTCACCAACTTCCAACTGATAATGCACAGGCAGCCATAGAGCACACCTTCCGCAAGTCGCTGTAGCAATCCCCGCCACTGAGCCAAATCGGGTACCAGCGCCAACCCGTAGAGCGTGATGAAACTCGCAGCCAGGACCAACCAGCCCACCCGTTGTACGAGGGCCAGCCTACTGTTACAGGACAAGAACACCAACCCAAGCGTAGTGATTGGCAGAGTGACCACGGACAATATATTGTGTACGTTCTGGGAAAGACTCCCCGTGCTCGGACACCCCAAATCACAAGGCGCCACGGCCGAACCGATGTAGGATATAGGTTCGGCGATAAGTAACCAACAACCAATTTTGCTGATACCCTGCAATCTCGCGCGTGGAGCAACCACCAGCAGCAGGACGACGCCAAGCAAACCCAGGGGGAGAAACCCGAGTAATCCTATTTGCCAGCTCCAGGCCGAACCCGTGGCATTGAGCTCGCTGATGTACTGGCTCAGATGACTGTATTCAGCCTTCAGCGCAGCGCCGCCGTACAGGACTAAAGGGTAGAACACGACAAGAGCGACGACGAACCAGTGCCTGTATGTTGACGAGTCGTTCCCGGTCAACTTTGTGCTGCTCATCGCGTCAACACGAGTGTTTTGCCGTCGCTGAATTCACAAGCGGGCGGCGTTGAAACGCCGTCCCGCAAGGCTCATGAGGCGAACTACAGGGCGTGCAGCGCGGGTATGACCTCTCGGCCCACCAGGTCGATGTGCTCAAGCACCTTGGCCTGGGACATCTCCGGGTAGAACAGCCGCAGGGCCACGTCGGTGAATCCCATCTCGTGGTAGGCCGCGATCTGCTCCACGCATTCCTCCGGGCTGCCCACCAGGAAGGTATCGTCCATCAGCGTTTCCAGGTCGCCGGTCACTTTGCGGGTCAACTCGGCGTCGGTGCCGTGCAGTCCGTGTTGGGCATAGACCTCGTACTTTCGCGCCAAGTTTGCCCTTGCCCTCTCCAGCGCCGCGCGGGTCGGAGCGCAGAAGAACTCGCGGACGATCACCATGTCCTCGGGAACGTCGTGGCCGTTCTCCTCGAGGGTCTGGTGGTACAGCGATATCTGGTGGCGGATGGTGGCGTTGGACTGGGCGGGTCCGACGTAAAAAATGTCGCCGCTCCGACCGACCCGACGCACCGCCGGATCGCTCATCGCGGCCTGCCAGATCTTGGGATGAGGCTTCTGGTAAGGCCGGGCCGTGGGCCGCGCTCCGGTCACGTTGTAGTAGCGGCCGTGATGGGTCACCTCGTCGTCGCTCCACAGCCGGCGCATCAGGCCGAGGGCTTCGGTACACCGGGCGCCGCGCTGAGACATCTTCGTCCCGAAGGCTTCAAACTCCTCCGGGCGGTAGCCCAGACCGATGCCGAGGATGAAGCGCCCTTCCGCGATGTGATCCAGGGTCGCCGCCTGCTCGGCGACGTCCACTGGATTCAACAACGGCAGCAGCAGGACCGAGGTTGCCAGCATCATGTCGCCCGGCTCGGCGGCCAACCGCGCCAGCACCGGCCAGGGCTGAAAGTGCTGGAAGGGGTCGATCAGGTAGTGATGGCCCCAGCAGTAGATGTCGAAGCCGGCGTCGCGGCAGGCCCGGAACTGCTCCAGGTGGTTTTGCCACTGTTGCTGGTGGTCGATGCTGTCCCGCTGCACCACGTGCCCAACCTGATAACCAACACGCATATACTCACCCTGTCCCGCCTGAGTGCGGGCGGCCTGAACTGCTCCCAGACGGCGTTGCCACAGACCGGACGCTAGGCTCCGACGTGGCGGTATTTGATCAGGCGCTGGCCTTCCAGGTTCTGGTTCACGTAGATGTCACCGTGGGAATCGACCCAGACGGCGTGGGCGCCGTTGCCCCACCCGGCGTCCGAGGGGCTGCCCCAGCGGGCCAGCACGTTGCCGTTGATGTCCAGGATGGACATGAAACCGTCCAGTTCCGGCACGTACACCGCCAGGTCGTCGTCGATGTAGATGTCGCAGGGCCGAGCCAGGTCCGTCCACTGCTCCAGATAATTGCCCTCGGAGTCGAAGATCTGCATGCGGTTGTTCTCGCGGTCGGCCACGAACACCCGCCCGTCGGTGTGAACCCAGACCCCGTGGGGAACGTGGAATTCGCCGGGGCCGGTCTTTCCCGGTTGCCCCCAGGAGTCCACCAGCTCGCCGTCGGGCGTGAACCGGTGCACCCGGGCGTTGCCGTAGCCGTCGGAGATGTACAGCAGACCCTCCGGGGAGATGGCGATGTCGCTGGGGCGGTTGAATGGGCCGGCCGCCCTGACCGCCGGGTCGCTGTAGTTGCCCGACCAGCCGGTGTCCGAGGGCTTGTCCCACTCGCCCATGGTCATCAGCAGGTTGCCGCTGGGGTCGTATTTGAGAACCACATGGCTGTTCTTGACCGGCAGGTAGAGGTTCTCATCGTCGTCGATGAACATGCCGTGGGCGTCGGTGAGGACGCCCTCGCCCCAGGAGGCGAGATAGTTGCCGTCCCGGTCAAGGACGATCAGCGGGTGGTCTCCGCGGTTGAAGAGATACACCCGGTCCTCGGAGTCGGTGACGATGGCCGTCTGTCCCAGGACCCATCCCTCGGGGAGCTTTTCCCAGTTCTCGACCTGCTCGTAGGTGTACTTGCCATTGCCGACGGTGGTCATTTCGTACCCTCCTCGATCGCGCCCGGCGTCCCCGGGAGTTGGTTGTTCGTTGCTCTAGTAGGTTGTCAGCGTATCGATAACCGCCTGTTCCAGTTCGCCGGCACGGACTGCCACCTGCTCGGGCGTCAACCCACCCAGGGGATGCGGGAATCCCAGGGGCCGGAAATCGGGACGGCCAAAGGTGCGCGCCTGGCGGAAGGCCGAGTTCAGGAACGGGTCGGTGCAGAGCACCACCGTGGGGATGCCGAGGTTTTCGAGGGTCATTGCGTCGTGCACACTGCACGCGGTGCAGGAGCCTCAATCGGCGATCGCGGTCACCACGAAATCGCACCGCTCGGAAAGGTCGCTGATGATCTCATCGGCAGCCGGCCGGGAATAGACGAACTTGTCCACGGCGACGACGTCGCCCAGCTCCAGGTCTTTGGCCATCCGCTCGCCTATGTTGCGCAGCAACAGGGCAGCGTTGGCCTTGCGATTGCCCAGAAAGCCGCCGACCTTGTCGTGCAGCGTGTCCAGACGGGGCGCGGCCCGCCAGCGGGACGCCGCGTCCGGGTCGATGGGCAGGGCCAGGCCCAGTTCCCGCATCCGGTCCTGATAGTTCGTGACAGTCATCTTTCCCTCTGCAATTTTGGAATCGTGAATCTTCTAGCAACCCGTGATCTTCCGCGTGACCCGCTGAGAGCCCCAGCCGGGCAGGTAGACGGAGTGGGGGCCGCCGGCGCCGCCGGCGACGAAAATGTTGATGCGCTCGGGGGCGCGCACCACGGGCACCATCTGGTCGTCGTCGTCAGCGTCGACGTACCTGGGCCAGAAGTGGCCGCGGCGGGAGTCGCCCTGGGGCGGGCCGCCCTGGCGGATTTTCGATACCGGCTTGCGGGCGTGCTCGTAGAGGAACTGGCGGATGTCCCGCTTGTTCCAGCCGTCGCGGTGGAGGAACTTGGCGTGCTCGGGGCCAATGACCACGAAGGTGTCGCCCATCACGTACATCTGGACGTTGCCCAGGGTGCACATGGTGTCGGCCAGCACGGTCAGGAAGTTCCGCGAGTGGGAGGCGTGGTACATGATGTTGTGAGGCGCCTCCGCCGGGAACACCGACACCGTGCTGTCGGTGGGGGCAAAGCCCAGTTCGACGTGCATCGGCTCCCAGGGGTTGGCGTCCTCGTCCTCGGCGACGCAGTAGGTGTAGGCGCCGGGGTGGCCGAAGGTGGCCTTGTTGGTCTCGCCGGGGATCGCACCGCCCAGGTTGAGCAGGGCCAGCTTGACCGCGCGGCCGATGGTGGCGTTGGCACGCCAGCCGGAGCCGAAGCAGTTGTAGCCGCCGTTGATGTCCAGTTCCTTGACGATGGGGCCGTTGACGATCAGCAGCGGGGTGTGGATGCCGGTGGAGCACATCACGCCGCGCAGGTTGAACCGCTCGTCCATCATCGCTTCAAGTGCGGTGATGATCACCGGCATGTGCTCGGGCCGGCAGCCCGCCATGACGGCGTTTACCGCGATGCGCTCGACGGTGGCCCGTCCGCCCAGTGGGGGCAGTTCTGCGATGAGCTCGTCGCCTCCGCGGCCCGTGGCATCCACGAACTTGCGGACCAGGTCTTCGGACGGCGGCACGACCGGCAGACCATCGGTCCACCCGGTCTCGAACATCAACTCGATGGCATCAACAACGTCGGTGGCAAGCATTCTCGGCCCATAAGGATGGTTGGATTGGCCGCAAATCGGCCTGGGCGAGTGTAATCCGAGCAGATGATGGCGTCAACGCGACAACCTGCTAGGAGCGCTGACGACGCGTCGCGTCGCTGGATGGCCGGGGTAACGCGAGGGTTCGACGCGACGAAGGGATGTGGATTGTGCTCGCGGGTACTAACTGTTGCCCGAGGGTGCCGGGCGTGACAGGGGCATGCCAACGCTTCAAGGTTGGTAGCACCGCAGCGCCAAACGTGGGCGCTGCCGGTCAACTGCGCGGGCTGCCCACGATTACCGCGCTGTTGAACCATCACTCCGAGCGGGGCCATCGGCGGTTCTGTTCAAGCGAGATCATTGACCCTGTGTCGGGCTGCCAGGCACTCTGGATGGCGGTCGCGCTGGACATAGTCGGGGGTATGGCTGTGTGATACGCTCGAAATATGCGCCTGATATCAAACAGTCCGACCGTGCACACGGGAAACCCCGCAACATGAGCAAACCCACCGTGGCGCCCTATGGCTCCTGGAAGTCGCCGATCACGTTGGACATGGTGGCGCATGGGACCGTGAACCTGATGCGGATCGCGCTGGACGGGCCGGACACCTATTGGGCTGAGGTGCGACCGGCCGAGGGTGGCCGGACGGTGATCGTCAAGCGGGACGGCCACGGCAAGATGCAGGATGTCACACCTCCAGGGTTCAGTTCGGTGTCGATGGTGAACGAATACGGCGCCCGCAGTTTCACCGTAGCCAACGGCGTGGTGTACTTTTCGAACGATGGCGACCAACGGGTGTACCGTCATCGTCCGGGTGAGTCTCCCGTTCCCATCACGCCGGAGGGCGACTTTCGATACGGCAGCAAGGTGTTCAATGAGCGGTTGGATCGGATCATCTGCATCCGTGAGAACCACACAGATCCTGACGAAGACCACCCGCTCAGCGAGATTGTCGCCATTGACGTTGATGGCGCGGGTGATCCGCAGGTTCTGCTGGCGGACAACGATTTTCACAGTTCGCCCTGCATCAGCCAGGATGGGACGCAACTCGCGTGGCTCACCTGGGACCACCCCAACATGCCTTGGGACGGCACCGAACTATGGACGGCCCGGCTGAATGACGACCTCAGGCTGGGACCAGCCGCGCTGGTGGCCGGCGGAATCGACGAGGCAGTCATACAGCCGGAGTGGTCTCCCACCGGTGAGTTGTTTTTCGTGTCCGACCGCACCGACTGGGCCAACCTCTACCGGTGGCGCGACGGCCATGTGGATCCGGTGTACCCGATGGACGCCGAGTTTGCGAGATCCAACTGGTGGGTGGGCATGTGTTCCTACGGCTTCGATTCGCCCAACAGCCTGATTTGCTCGTACTCCCGGCGGGGCCACTGGAGCCTGGCGCGCATTTCTTTGGACGATAACCGGCTCACACCCATCCAGTTCCCGTATTGGGAAATGGGACACGGCGACCTGCAGGTTGACCCGGGGAGAGTTGTGTTGACGGCCGGTTCTCCGGTTCAGCCCCTGTCGTTGATGGAGGTGAACATGGAGGACGGCGAGGTGGATTTCCTGCGGGTGGAGTACGAAGAGGACCTGCCGTTGGGTTACACCTCCCTGCCTGAGACCATCGAGTTCGCAACGGACAACAATGAGACGGCCCACGCCTTTTTGTATCCCCCGATCAACCAGGACTTCACAGCGCCTGAAGACGAACGACCTCCTTTGTTGGTCACCTGCCACGGAGGGCCGCACAGCGCCGCGTCGGCGGATCTGAACCTGACCACGCAGTACTGGACGAGCCGCGGCGTGGCGGTGATGGATGTCAACTACGGAGGCAGCAGGGGCTACGGCCGCCATTACCGCGAGCGCCTGATCGGCGAATGGGGAGTGGTGGACGTTGACGACTGCGTCAATGCGGCGCTGTACGCGGTGGGCAGGGGGAAAGCCGACGGAGATCGGGTCGCGATCAGCGGGGGCAGCGCCGGCGGATTCACCGCGTTGGCGTCGCTGGCGTTCCGGGACGTTTTCAAGGCGGGCGCCAGTTACTTCGGAGTCAGCGACCTCGAGGCGCTGCTCAGCGGCATCCACAAGTTCGACGCGCACAGCCTGGTCGGGCTGGTCGGGCCATATCCCCTGTACCGCCGGCGGTATGTGGAACGCTCGCCGATCAACTTTCCGGAGTCCACCACCTGCCCGGTTATCTTCTTCCAAGGTCTCGAGGACACCATCGTGCCAGCCATCCAGTCTGAGGAGATGTTCAAAACCCTCAAAGCCAACGGAGTTCCCACAGCTTACCTGGCCTTCGAGGGTGAGTATCACGGCTTCCGGATGGCCGACACCATCAAGAAATGCCTGTCCGCCGAGTTCTATTTCTATTCGCGCATATTCGGCTTCGAGCCCGCTGACGACCTGGAACCCGTCGCCATAGAAAACCTCGATCGATGACGGCATTTGGTATTTACGGCCGCGCCCCCGAACGGTACAAGAGGATAACAGTGGGATGATGCGGGCCGCATTTAAGTAGAAGCGGCCCGCATTATTCGTTAAGGTGAGGATCCTATCCCGCTGACACACCGTCAGTGAGGATCACTCCCGAATCCAGCAGGGTTTGGTAACGGCTACCCAGGCCGTGTTCTTCCAGAATCTCGCGGGCGTGCGTGCCCGGCTTGGGGGCGGGGATGCCCGGGCGCACCGGAGTGCGTGAAAGCCGAGGAGCGGGACCGCAGGTGGTCACCGGTCCCAGGTCGTCGTGCTCCCGGGTGAGGCTGAGTCCGTGGGACTCCACCCAGGGGTCGGTCATCAGCTCCCTGACGTTGGTGATCACACGCTGCGCGCCGATGCCGGCGGCGGTCAGTCGCTCCACCCAGGACGCCACGCTGTGGACCTGGAATCGCTCTTCCAGCGAGGAAGACAAGGCATCGCCCCTGAGGGAGTCTATGCCCGAGAGTCCGTCGAGACCTGACATGCTGGACAGGGCAGACTCAGGGGCTCCGATGAAGAGCCAGCCGTCGCTGGCCTGGTAGGCCCGGTGCAACGGGCCGGTTCCCAGGGCGTCCTGCCCGCTGGTCTCGTTCCACTGCTTGCCCTCGTACATCTGCATGAAGGGCGATTGCAGCGTCATGGCGGTGTAGGCCAGGGCCGAGTCTACGTGCTGGCCCTCTCCGGTGCGCTGCCGGTGGAGCAGTGCCAGGGCCACTCCGTATGCTCCCATGAAACCGGTGCCGTAGTCGTTTACGGGGTTGGGCTGCGACTCGGGGACGCCGTCACCGCCGAAGCGGCGGGTCATGCCGGCGGTGGCCTGGGCAAACCCCTCGTGGCCAGGGCGCTCCGCCCAGGGGCCGATGTGCCCGTAGGCGTTCAACGAGGCGTAGATTATGTCGGGTTTGCGCTTTCGGACTTCATCGTAACCCAGGCCAAGCCTCTCCAGGCTGCCGGCCCGGTAGTTCTGGGCCACCACGTCGGCATCCTCCAGGAGCTTCCAAAATATGTCGCGCCCCTCGTCGGATCGGAGGTCCAGCAGGATGCTGCGTTTGCCCCGGTTGATGTCGTTATGCCGGGCCACGGTGGAGCCGCGCCTGGGGTTGTCGATCTTGATGACATTGGCCCCGTACTCGCCCAGCGTGCGGCCCATGGTGGGGCCGGCCAGGATGATGCACAGGTCCAGCACCTTCACGCCGTCGAGGGCGGCGCGCATGAGGTCCTCGCGCGCGGGAGCATCGGCAGCGGGGCGGGGTTTCAATTCCGCGAGGATTTCTTCCCGGTGCTGGTCGGGGGTCGGAGCGGGACCGCGCACCGCACCCGGCGTCAGGGACATCCTGGCGTTGACTCCCGGTTGCAGCATCTTGCCGTGGGTGGGGTCGTCAACCTCCACCACCATCTGCGAGGCACGGGCGTGGGGATGGTCAAACCACTCAGCGCTGGTTCGGCACACCGCCCCTTCGCTGCCCGCCTCGGCGATCAGGTCTTCCCATTCCTGCGCGGTTCGAGTCAGGAAGAGATCGTGAATGCGCTGCTGGGCTTCGGAGCGGAATTGTGGGTCGTCCAGGGGATGGTCGAAATCGGTCAACCCTTCGTCATCCCAGGATGTGATGCCGGCGGCTTCAACGAACTGCCGGAAGTTCTGGTTGCCGGGGCCGCCGAAGCGCACGTACTCACCGTCACTGCACTGAAAGATGCCGCCCCACAACTCTTGCAGTGTGGGCGCGGTCGGGGGAGCGTTGTGGACCCGAACGCCGAAACGCCCGATGGACTGGAACATGCTGTCAAACAGCGGAACCTCGATCCGTTGGCCCACGCCATCGCGCTCCCGGACGTTCAGGGCGACGGTGATGGCCACCACCGACTGGAAGGCGCCATAAACGGAGGCGATGGGAATGGCCGTATAAACCGGACGCGGCCTGTTCGGGTCGGGCGGGCGGAAGGTGGCAGACGCGGCTCCGACGACGCCCTCGTAAGCGGGCATGGCCGCCCTGGGATCGTCCGACGCGAATCCTGGAATGGAGCAATACACCAGGCTGGGATTGGCCCTGGTCATCTCCTCGGGTCCGAGACCCAACCGGTCCATGGCGCCGGGCCGGAAGTTCTCGATCACCACGTCGGCGCTCTGGATGAGGGACCGGGCAATGGCAGCGTTATCCTCCCGCTTGAGGTCCAGGGTTATGCTGCGCTTGCCCCGGTTCCAGGTTGAGTTGGCCGGAGTCTCCCAGCGGGGCCCGCCGGGTGGGTCAATCCGCACCACGTCTGCGCCCTGGTCCGCCAGCAACATTCCTGCCAGCGGGCCGGAGATGTACTGCCCGAAGTCGATTACGCGAATGTGTTCCAGCGCTCCTGCCATATCTAAACCTTCCATGTGATTGACCGAATTTTGCCGTCGTCGATTTAGGGCACGCTAACACTGAGTATATGGGCGGTCAACCGCCGGAGTGGAAACATTGCGTCTGCACACCCGTACCCACAACGCGAATCATCATCACCCCTGGCGTCCAGGGCCTTGCGATTTTCGGTCCAAACCGGGTCGTGGGCATAGCTAAAGTGCGGAGGCGGGGAAGTCCCAGCGGAGGAGCTCGCGGTAGCGGTCTTTCCTGGCCCAGGGGAGGAGGCTGAGGACGATGTCGCAGGGGTCGGGGACGTCTCCCTGGCGTCGGGTGTCGTCGAGGTAACGGTGGAGGTTGGCGAAGGTTGGGAGGCGGAATCCGGCGCGAGCGATGCGCCCGATGACGTCTGGGGGTTCGAGGGATTGAGAGGAATCCCAGTCGTCGGCGACAGCTTCGGCGATGCGGCGGAGACTGATGACGGCGAGTTCGGGGGCGAACTTGCGCTTGAGGGCGTTGACGCGGCGGCGGAGTTGGGAGACGGTCATGGGGTTGCCTCTAACGGAGAGTTTTTGCATCGATGTGCAGGGTGGGAGATTGGGATGCGATGGTGGCGATTTTGGGGATTCCCGCTCATTTCCGCTCATTTGAGTAGGACGAGGAGTGGGTGTTGGGGGCAGAATGGGGCGGGGCGGTTGAGGTTTTGGGGTGGATTTGATGGTTTTGGTAGGCTGGCGGGCGGATTTGGGGGAGCAGCCCTGGAGGGTAGGCTGTTGGGATGTGGGCATTGGGATGGCTCGGGGGATCGTGGCCGGACAGGTTTGATGCGCTAGTTATTTGATGCGCCAGTTAAAAATGGTAAAGATGGGTGAAGGGATGAGGCAAGGGAGAAGTGTCATAGGCGGTGCGAAAGGGCAGGGAGAAGGGATTTCCTGGAGAATCGCAAGGCCCTGTCCCGGCGTCCCGAAATTGACCCTCTCGTTATGGGTTACTATAATCGGCAGAGTTCAGAGCAGTATCGGGTCTTTGCCCAGGCAGCGGTAACCGCGACTGCCAAGTTCAATGCGTACGCAAGGAGGACATTCATGGTTCAACAGCAGGCAGCGGTGCTGAGCCCAGAGGCGCTGGTGCAGGAGTTTAAGCAAAACGGAGTCACCCATGTGGTGACCATTCCCGACAGCGAGACCAACTACCTGTACGAGTTGATGAAGGAGGAACCCTGGCTGGAAATTGTTCCCGCCTCCCGGGAAGGCGAGACCTTCGCCATCTCCCTGGGGTTGCTGGTCGCCGGCAAGACCCCCGTGGTACTGATTCAGAACACGGGCATGATGGAATCGGGAGACTCCATCCGGGGCATGGTTCTGGACGCGGGGTTTCCGCTGGTAAGGGTGGTGGGCTATCGCGGCTGGAACCGCCACGGCGTTATAACCGACTCGGCAGCCACCTATACCGAGCCGTTCCTGAATGCATTTCGCATCAACTACTACCTGGTCGAGCAAAACGACGACAGTCCGCGCATCACCACGGCCTTCGAGGAAGCCCGGGCCACCAAGCGGCCGGTTGCCATCCTGGTGGGCGACGAATACCACGGGTTCAACCGCTAGCGGCTAACCCTTCACCCGAAATTACTGTTACGTCTGCGCCCTACCACGTGTGGTACGTCTTCCTGGGGTGGGGCGGGGTGCGCAGCAAGAAAGATCCACGCAACGGAGGCAAAGAATGATTCAATCCGCAGACGTATTCCGAGTATTCCAGGAGCACCGGGGCGATGCCATCGTGATACCCACCGGCACTTCCGGTCGCCACTGGCGGGAATTCAGCACCGACGAGAGCCGGGACCTGAACCTCGGCGGCGCAATGGGCCAGACCACTTCGGCGGCCCTGGGACTGGCCCTGGGACTGCCTGACGAAAAGGTGGTGCTGTTCGATTCCGAAGGCGCGCTGCTGATGAACATGGGGATACTGGCTACGATCGCCGGCATGAAGCCGGAAAACTTCTGCCATATTCTGTTGGACAATGAGTGCTACGCCACCACTGGCGGGCAGCCGGTTCCCAACGCGCAGGACATCAACTACGCCGGCGTGGCCAAGGAAGCGGGTTATACCTCTGCCTACAGCTTTGAAGATCTGGAAGAGTTCGCCACCAATGTCGAGCAGATAATGAAGGATACCGGGCCGGTATTCGTCGCCATCAAGGTTGTGCCCGAGGTTGAGAACGAGCCAATAGGCATGCGGGTTCGTGTCCCTACGCGCAGCCGCGCCGAGACCATCCGTGACTTGCAGGCGGAGTTGGGCATCAGCGCCGATTAGCGTCAAGGGCGGTCGACGCCCATGGGAAATGCCCGGCTGGACGACCAGCCGGGCATTTCAAGTGTCTGCGACGGGTGGGTCCTTGGGGACCTTTGGATAGCTCAGCCTTTCCGCCTCCGCTCCGTTATTCCCGCGCTCGCCGGAATCATCACGACGGGTATTTCCCAAGCATCAGCCAGCCACCGCTGCTGGGAGTGGTGAAGGCGCACAGGGCGGTCTCGGCCCGCACGGTTACCTGTCGGTCGCCAGCGGTGCCGCGGAGTTGCTCGATGCTGTCGGTGTACATGGCGGTGCGGGTGCGACCGTTTCCCAAATTGCCGCCGCTGGAACTGAAGGGGTGCGGGCCCTTGACACTGATGTCCCCGGCGTAGAAGGAGAGGGATTCGCCCCGCTTGACCCCATGCCACTGGACGCCTTCCAAGAAGAACTGGGTCATGATTGAGTAGCCGTCGTAGGGGTTGAATATGTCGACGTCGGCGGGGCCCAGACCGGCGCCTTCGTACATGCGGGCGGCCTGGCGGTCGGTCCACATCTCCACTTCGTCCAGGTCGGGCTGGGTGGTGCGGAATGCGAAATTGTGCTGCGAATGGTTCAGCACGTACACGGGCTGGGATTTCATATCCTGGGCCCGCTCGGAGGTGGTGAACAGGTAGGCCGCCGAGGCGTTGACGGGACGGTCGCAGTCCCAGATGCGCAGGGGATTCAGGATTGGCCGGGAGCCGATGTAGTCCTCCACCGATATGGGCTGGACGTTGTGGGTGGCGTTGTACCCCCAGGGGGTGAGCATCCCGTTCTTGTGCTGGTTGCGGACAAAGTGGACAAGGTCCTCATGCTCGCCGCCGTATTTCATCAGGTACTGGCGGTGAGGGAAGATGTTGATGAAGTCGTTGCCACCATGGTTGCCCCACGGCACGGTCCACTGGCGCGCGCCCCGGGCGTAGTCGTCGGCATTCTCGCCGCCCCGACGGTATCGGCCTTCCATGTTGCCGGTGGGATAGATGACCAGGCAGGTGGAGCAAACCCCGTCGCCCACGGCCTGGGAAGCCATCCCCACCATCTCGCCGATGGTCGGCACGCCGGTGGGGGCGAATTTGACGTTTTTGAAGCCCATGGTGTTGATGAGCCACTGGGCATTGATCAGAGTCAGTCCGTATTCCGAATCATAGGGTGGATCGAAGTAGGGCCGGGGCGCCCACACGGAGGCGGTCCCGCCGCTGCCGCCGGCGATGTGGCTGTCGCAGCAGACGATGCCGTCCACCTGATCGATGGTGACTCCGGCCTGCTCCATGGCTTTTTCGCAAGCCATGATGGTATAAGCGCCCAGGGAGGTATCAAGGTTCACTTCGTCCCATCGCCGATCCACCGGCGAATGGCCGTAGCCGACGACGGCCACCTTGCCCCGGTGTTCCCACACGCCCAGGCCGTCCCGGTCCCTGCGCCACTGGAAGTCATTGCTGCTGGTCATAGTCCGTCCTTTTGTCGCTCTTCCACGGATGAGGGCGAATTTTCGATGATGGTTATTCCACCACCTGCCACTCGTGTATCAGTTGGCCGGGCGCCACTTCCTCAAAGGTAACCTCAACGGCGGCGCCGAGTGGAACCTCGTAGGGAGGCACCCCTGGCAGATTGGAGTAGAAGTTTACCGTGGGGTCCTGATCCAGCGTCACGAGGGCAAGATTGTAGGGCTGGTCGAGCATCCGCCGGTTGAGGCGGCCGTCCTCGATGACGATGTAGGTGGCGACATGGCCCTTGCCTTCAACCTCTTTCCACTCCAAGTAATCTGCGGATCCGCACACCTGGCAGTCCGCCTTGGGAGGGTACTGGAGTTTGTCGCAGGCGGTACAGTTCTGGAGGACCAGGCGCTGTTCGTTCACCGCGTCCCAGAAGGGCTGACTGAGTTCATCGGGTACGGGGATTATCTTTGGCACTGCTTGTCTCCAACAAATTCATTTTTTGCAACCACGAACACCTGGACCGGGCACTCCGCCCGCTAAGGTCGACATGCTGCGGACACGGACGGTAGCCAAGTCCGCAGGGGTCATCACGGGCCCACCGGGGTTAGGGGCCGACTGAAATAGATCGTCCGGGGCTGATTTACGTAGTGGCTATTCTACCCGTAAAACGGCGGTTATTCCATTTGGGACTGACCGTGGCGGTAACGATGATTCCTACCTTGCCCTTGCAGTGGATGGGCGGGCCGACGTTACAGCACAGCCAGGAGCGGGAGCACGCTACATTTTTCCCATGATTTGACACGGTGTCCACATGGCCATCGTGGTCAGGTCCTCGCATAACGCGCGCGCCTACCACGCTTTCCAGGCACCGGGGCGACGCCGGCTTCAGCGTATCGTTGTTTACCGGCTTGGTGATCCCTCCGGCGTTCCGATGGATGGATAGGGATCGCCGGACATCCCGTCCCGCGCGGCGACCGCGGCCACACTACGGTCAGTGCGCGGGACAGGATGTGGATAGTTCTCCAGGTCGCTAATAGCGAGGCGGAGAGAATTGGTCACGACCGTTCGGCGCTACGGCCTTTTGTCGATCGATTACAGCGACTATGTCGAACGTACATGGTATTGGAGATACGTGGCACAGGCGCGGGGCAGTCGCGGTTCCGTTCACATCTGTGGTCCCGGCCGTGAACAGCGTGGCAATCATGCCTTGAACGACCTGCCTACGTTCAACTTGCCGGCGGTTCAACGCCATAGTGTTGCTAGGGATCTACTTTCGCTTGGTGATGACACGGCCCGAAGTATTCGCAAATGTGTCATCGGGCGGGTTGAGGTCCTCATACATAGGTTCGAGTTTGGCGCATCCACACATTAACCATGAGTTACGCATGCGCTCGCATTCGGGTGGAAAACGCACGTATTGCATGTCCCACACCATCAGTACGCACATTCCAAACGAGTGTCGAGTTGGTAAATAACCACGGCGTTTCCATCACCTCAAAGAGGCTGGCCCCATCAACTTGCTGCCCAGATCCGCCCATTATGGAGTCCCAGTTTGGTGTCTATTACCTACAACCGTCAACGAGATCTCATCGTATATACAGGTAAGGGCACATGATCTAGTCGGGCAAATACCAAATTCCCATTCCACTCTGCGCATATAGCGCTTTCAAATTGGCAGTTCATATAACCCATAGACCGTGGCGGGGTCGAATATTACGTTTTTGGTGTTGTGGTGACGGTTACCGAGGTTGTTTGAAACGGCCTTCCTCTGTCTGACGGGCCAACGAACCAGGAACCCGCCGGCTGATATGGCCGGCGGGCGGGAGATAAACAAAGTGACGCCTGATGGGCTGTTTGGGGCTTTATCGTCGGTGTCGTGTGGGGCGTTCGTCCTCGCGACAGACCAGACGCTGGTGTTCTGGAACCGGCGGGCGGGAGATATCCTCGGATACAACTCGGACCGGGTGGTGGGTAGGCGGTGTTCGGGCATCGCCGGAGCGGAGAATGCGGTCGCCTTGACTGACGATTGCTCGGAAGGGTGCATGATGGTGCGAACCCTACGGGCCGGACTGGTGCCGGGACGTTCAAGGTTACGGATGCGCTGCGCATGGGGCGAGTGGAAGTGGCTGGTGGTTACGCCGATGGTGGTGTCTGGGTTGGAGGATGGGGGACCTCTCCTGGTGTATCTGTTCGGCAACTCAGGCGACGATGGGATCTCTGCGGACATCCGACGATTGGTTGAATTGGGAGCCGAGTCGGGTCGGGGCTTGGCTGCCGGCGACTACGCCAGCGCGCCGGATTCCCTCGAAGGCCCACGCGACGAAGCCGGCCCGTCTGGTGATGTTGACCCCGGCGTCCAGGGAACGCACCCTCGCCAGCTTAGAGAGGGCAGCGGAGGGGAGGACCGTTACACCGTGCGCCCAACACCGAGTGCCGCCTCAGGCGAAGCAGACGCAGACACTGATCAGGGCGGCCCTCCGCGCCGAAGTGCAAGACAGGAAGAGCGTCGGGTTAATCTCACCCGACGAGAACGTGAGGTGCTCTCTTACCTGGCGCTGGGTTGGGAGACCAAGTACATCGCCGAAGAGTTGAACGTGAGTTGGTACACCGCCCGCAACCACGTAGAGAACCTGCGGCGAAAGTTGGGCGCGTCCAATCGCCTGGAGGCAGTCCTCATAGCGATGCGGCTGGGGATTATCCCACCCCAGTGATCTCGTCAATGGAGGTTCCAGACTGGAACCACGCTGCCTATTGAGGCGGTGTTCGCGTACGGCGAGCCATGCTAAATGCGGCTACCACGCTACTGAGCGGTTGACCCCTCAATTTCGGGCAACCCTGTGTAGTCAGGTGCGGTATGCCTACATCGGCAACTCCGACTCCGGTCAGGTTCAATCCAGAGCGAAGTGGACGGCACAGAACGCTGTGGTAAACGGTTTCCGACTTCGCCAACCTAAGCAGGGGCCTTGATACCGCAAGTTTTGGCATGCTCTCCAGGTGCACACGTGGTTGACGTGCAACTTTGGCGGGTTGCATACTCATCGCGGCCAGGTATATCGGGCCGCTCATGAGCGCGGTTGACGCGCTTGCCTGATGTGCGGAGGCGTGCCCGACTGTTGGGTCAGATGCCTGGCGAGACCGCAATTCCCACAACTGACAGGGAGGTGAACCGTGGCAGGACCATGTACAGGCCTGACTGTTCTGGATTTCTCATTGGGCATGCCGGGCGCCCTCTGCACGCTGGTGTTGGCCGACTACGGGGCCGAGGTGATCAAGGTTGAACCGCCCGGCGGGGATCCTTTCCGCTTCCAGCCCGCCTGGATTTCATGGAATCGCGGCAAAAAGGGAATCGCGCTGGACCTCTCAACGGCAGAAGGTCGAGAGCAGGCCATCCAACTTATCGCCGGGGCGGATGTCCTGGTGGAGTCTTTCCGGCCCGGGGATATGGCCAACTGGGGATTGGGGCATGACGCCCTCTCGCGACTCTACCCGGGGTTGGTGTACTGCTCCATCACGGGGTTTGGGCAAAACGGACCGCTCCGGAGAGTCAAGGGGTATGAGGGTCTCGTCAACGCCAAGGCCGGCCGGATGCTCAACCTGGAGGGACAGCCGAATCGGGAAGGCCCAGTCTATTCGGCGGTGCACACCGGAAGCTGGCACGCGAGTCAGGCCGCGGTGCGGGGGATTCTGGGCGCTCTCCGAGTACGGGACCAATGCGGGCGCGGGCAGTGGGTCCAGACCAGCATCGTGCAGGCCCTCGCTTCTCCGCACGACAACAACGTCGGAAATGGCGGACTGGTGAACATGCAACTGCGCCGCAGGGATCCCGACCGGTTTCCCGGGAGACCCGGAGGACGCGGCCTGTCGTCCATAGGATACGTCCCGGTCCGTACCAAGGACGGCACGTGGCTCCAGCACGCCAACCAAAGGGTTCCGCATATCCAGGGGCACCTCAAGGCGATCGGCCTGGAGCACCTGCTTGAAGATGAACGTTTCGCGCGGGTTCCTGCTGTGAACGAGGAAAACCGTGAGCTTCTGCGCAAGGAAATATTGAACAAGCAGTTGGAGAAAACCTCGGACGAATGGATGGAGATCTATCTCCAGGACGGTAACATCGCGGCAGAACCGTATCGCGACAGCGTCCAGGCCATGGATCACCCCGCAGTGATCGCCAATGGCACGGTGGTCACGATCGACGATCCTCGCGTGGGTCCCATGCGAACGCTGGCGCCACTGGTGGATCTAAAGGACACGCCGGGAGGGCCGAGCGGCCCGGCCCCTGACGTGGGTCAGCACAATGCCGAGATCCTGGAACGGTTGAGCGGGCCATCCAACGCGGCAAGCGGCGAGTCGCCCGAGGCTAACGGCAGCGATGCGCCGGCTCATCCGCTATCGGGAGTAACGGTTCTGGACCTGGCGACCATCCAGGCAGGGCCCTACGGCGCGGCGCTGTTGGCGGACCTTGGCGCGAGGGTCATCAAGGTTGACGCCACTGACCGTCGCCTGGATGAGGGACGTCGTTCCACGTCGCAAGCCATAGCAGACGCGCGAACCTACTCCGGCAAGGAGGGCATCCAGATCGACCTCCAGACTCCGGAGGGCAAGGAGATAATTCACAAGCTTATCGCCCAAGCCGATGTGCTCTCGCACAATTTCCGCCTGGGCGTGCCGGAGCGTCTCCAGGTCGACTGGGAGACCTGCCAGAAAATCAATCCCCGCATGATCCACATCTGGATGGGCACCTACGGGGAACACGGGGAACACGCGCGGCGGCCGGGCGCCCATCCCATTCCGGGGGCAATCATGGGCGGCGCGATGCGACAGATGGGCAAGGGCATGCCCCCGCCGCCCGATCAGAGCATGGACGTCGAAGAAACGGTCGAAGCGACCCGCTGGGCCATGAAGTCCAACTGGGGACCGGATCAAAACACGTCGCCGGCGGTGGCGACGGCAGTCATGCTGGGCCTCAGGGCAAGGGAACTCACGGGCAAGGGCCAGCCAGTCCACGTGACCATGCTGAACGCCAACGCCTGGACCAACGCCGACGAGTATTTCGACCACGCCAACCGCCCACCGATTGCCATGCCTGACCCTGAGATTCACGGCCTGCATGCCTTATATCGTCTTTATCGCTGCCGGGAAGGTTGGGTATTTCTGGGTTGCCTGTTCCAGGACGAGTGGGAAGCATTCTGCCTCGCCGTGGGCAGGGATGAACTCCTGTCCGACGGCCGTTTCTCCACGCCGGAAGCGCGGCAGACCAACGACGATGCGCTGGTTGCCGAAATTGCCGGGATTTTCGCCGAGCGCACTGCCGACGAATGGGAGGCTTTGCTGACGGAGGCGGACGTCGGCTGCGTACGGGCGGACGAGGCCATGGAAGGGGATTTCTACGCGGACCACCCCCACGCCAGGGCAAACAACCTGAGCGTGGAGGTCGAGCACCCCGTGGTCGGAAAGTACCGTCGTTACGGCGGGTTGGTCGAATTGTCGATGACCCCGGGAATCTACCGTACCGCCACCCAAATCGGACAGCACACACGGCCCCTGCTACGGGAAATCGGGTACGATGATCAGGCGATCGAGGACCTTGGAGCGCGGGGTATTGTTCAGTGGGCAGACACGTCAGACGGCGGTGAGCCGTAGGACAGCACGTCGGGCGTAAGGCACAGCGCACCGAGGGCGGTCAACTCAATCCGCATTCGGATTTTAGGACGGAGGTCATACTTGGCAGTACTGGTCAGTTTCGACATCGATGGAACTCTGGAGGCAGGAGACCCGCCCGGGCCCGTCACCATGAGCATGGTCAGGAAGGCCCAGGCTCACGGATGCATCATCGGCAGTTCGTCCGACCGACCCATCCCGGTGCAGCAGGCGATCTGGGACCGGCACCGCATAGAGGTGAATTTCGTCTCACACAAGCAGGAACTGCCGGACGTGAAGACTCGATTCCCCGCCGCGGAGTACTACCATATCGGCGATACCGAGTTGGACCGCCAATTCGCCCTGGAAGCGGGTTTCAACTTCCTCTGGATGGATGACGGCCATACCGAGCCGTGGATTAACGGAGGGACCGATCAGAATTAAGCGCAACCGCGCAGGGCACCCTCCGGTTGCGTACGAAAGAACCCAATACTCGCGGCGATAGTATTTGGGCGGCGAACGCATTTGGACAAGGAAAGCGCAGCGCATATAATTCGTGCTAGATTGTGCGGGTAACTGCCGCGTGTGGCGAGGCAGATTCCTGAGGAGGGAAGAACAATGTCGACGATTCCCGGGCTGGAGAGACCTGCCCCGGTGCCCAGTGACCTGACGCAGCCATTCTGGGACGCTTGCAACGAGCGGCGGTTGGTCCTGCAGAACTGCACCAACTGTCAGAGGCTGCAATACCCGCCCACGCAGCGGTGCGACCAATGCGGTTCGGGCGACAATCTGGAGTGGAAAGAGGTTGAGGGCAAGGGCCATATTGACGTGTACATGGTGATACGGGATTCCCGCATCAGGGGGTTCCGGGCGGCGCAGCCCATCAACTTCGCGGTGATCACCCTGGACGAGGACCCGGGCATCAACTTCCTGTCCAACCTGCCGGGGACACCGCCGGGCGAGGTTCCTGTTGGAGCGCAGGTGGAACTGATATTTGAAGAAACGAGCACAGGCCAGTTGGTCCACGAGTGGCAGGGGGCCGCCTAGGCACGCCGAACCGACGGACACCGCGGACGGCGCAACAGGCAGGAGGAAAAACCGAAATGGTTAGCGACAGGAGTTGGATGCGAGATCGCGAAGGGTTGGGGCTCTGGGAGCACCGGGGCAAGGTGGCGGTGGTCGGTTGGGGACAATCCCACATCGACCGTCGCTGGGATGGCGTCACCATGGACCGGAGTTGCGGCGGCTTGACCAAGGAGGCGTGCCTGAAGGCTCTCGCGGACGCCGGTCTTTCGCTGGACGACATCGATGGCCTGATCACCAGCGCCGAGACCCGCGCCGAGCAGACCTGGGCGCCTCGTCCCTATTTCGACCCGCCGTACGACACGGAGGACGGGCTGACGTTCACCTCGGCGGACTGGATCGAGCGGGAATTGGGATTGAAGAACATTCAGTATCGGAAATCCGATGCGCCCTACATCGGTCCTATGATGGGCCTGGCGGCGCAGGCGGTGGGCGACGGTCTGTGTGAAACGGCGCTGGTGTGGTACCCGATGGTCAACCTGGCGGGCCGGTACGGGCACAACAACCCGCAGAACAACAGCCCGGAGGCTCCCGGCGCCAGCGCGTTCTCCCTCCCGTGGGGCTACCAGAACGGCGCGATGTTCAACAACCTGGTCATATTCCAGCAGTACTGCAAGAAATATGGCAAGTCCCACGACGGGCTGGCCGACCTGTGCCTGAACCTGCGCAGGAACGGCCTGCTGACTCCCTGGAGCTACTATGCCCTGCACGAGCCATACCAGCTAACCCGCGAGGATTACCTGAACGGGCGCGTGATCGAGGAGCCGCTGGTGATCTATGACTGCGACCGGCCGGTGAATACCTGCGCGGCATTCATATTCACCACCGCCGAACGCGCCAAGGATCTGAGGCAAAAGCCGATATACGTCCTCAACCACGCCCAGAACGGCGGACGAGGCCGGAGCACCATGGCAACGCTCGAAGAACACCAGGAGGCGGTCGCCAGCCTGGCCCGCAAGATGTGGGAGGGTTCCGGTCTGGGTCCCGACGACGTTGACATCTTCAACCCGTACGATGGATACCTCACATTCACCCAGCAATTCCTTGAGGGATTCCAGTGGCATGGAGTGAAGTGGGGAGAGGCCCACGACTTCTACGCCGACGACATCAGGGTAGAAGGATCGCACCCCTTCCTATCCAGCGGGGGGAACAACGGAACCGGGAGAACCCGCTCCTGTCTCTTCTCCGACAGTCTCGAACAGCTTCGCGGCACAGCAGGCGCGCGGCAGGTTACGGTAAAGGCGGAAACTGCTCTTGCCGGCTGCAATACACCGGACAGCAACGGCTTCTTGATGTTGAGCAAAGAGCCCGACTAGACCCCGGCTGACGCCACGTTGCCGCGTTGCGCGGACCGCCAAGGTCACGGCTTATCTAAACTGGGGGCGGGTTTGAAACCCGCCCCCGCTGATTTTAATCTCGCATGCCCGTAGAGAATTGAAAATCAATCATCCAGCAGGACGTACACGGCGCCGGAAGGGCTCAGGTCGTGGTGAGAGTGGCCTTTGCCGGTCACATCTTCCATCAGGCGAATATCGCCGGCCCGCAGCACGCGTTTGGAACCGTCGCTGGCGCCGATCTCGACTTCGCCGGACATGTGAATGATCAACCGGCGCTCGGGCAGGGGATGGAAATCCATCTGGCGCGACCCGTCAAACTCCTGCACGCGCACCTCGGAAACGTTGATCAGCGCGCCCAGTTCGGGGTGATCCTCCAACTTCAGATCCTCAATGTGACTCTCGCCGTCGGCGTCCGAATACACACGGTATATTGCCATTTCGCCTCCTCTGCGTTTCGCTATGGATATGTGGGGATGATGCTTTGCTCGTCCCAGGATCGGCACATTATCACACGATTACCGGGGAGCGACCGACACTGTGTCCTTGGGCAGACCGATTGGATTTGCCGGTCAGTTGTCTGGGTCCTGGAACCCCAGGAGTTCGGATCCGGGCGCGATTCCTTTGGCTTGGGCTAGCACTTTGAAGTCGCCATAGTCCGCCGGGTCCACCAGGGTCATCATGGCGATGCGGTTGAGCTCGGTTCGTGCGGCCGACAGGCCCTGCGTCGCGAGGGCATCAAGATGCGATGGCAAGCCAAGGTTCTCCAGAAATCGGCTTTGCAATGTGTAGCCCGCGGCAGTCAGGCCGTGCCGCTCGCCCAAATGCGCGAGGGACGTGAAGTCCACGTGGCACGTTATGTCCTGCTGCCCGATGTCCCGATATGGATCAGCGCCGACATCATGCCGATTGAAACAAACCAGCGTTCCCTGGGAATTTTGGGGCGAGTAGAGGTCAGCCGCCGGTTGGCCGTAGTCGACGGTGAGTACGAACCCGCGATCAAGCGCACGGGACGCTTCGACGATCCAATCTTCCATGGCCAGGTTGACCTCGCCTTGAGTCCCTTCCGGCAAGGATAAGCCCAAGCCGGTCAACCGTTCCTCGATGCGGGGAGTTGATGGCTCGCCCAAGACCTCGGTGAGTTTGCCGCCGTCCAAGGTGACGTAGATTTCCCTGATTTGTCCATCGCGGATGGCGAACCGGTGCACCGGGAAGTTGTCGATCAATTCGTTGGACAGGATGCAACCGATGATGTTCCGGAATGCTCCAGCCCCGGCAGTTTTGACTTGTTGGACTCTCGGAGACGCGGCTGGACCGGCGGCAGCAAATTGTTCCGTCGCCCCAATTTGCCAATCCAACGTGTGCTCGTTGGATTGCAGCCAACCCGGCTCGTAGTCTGTGGCAACGTAGCGAAGGGCGTCAGTGAACTGCGGAGCGGTCCTCCGGCAGGCGTCGACGATGGATTGAGCGAGGATGCCGTCGCCGGAGCCCACCTCGATCACGTGAAAAATCGGCGGGGTTCCCAGAACATGCCACATCTGCTCCAGTTGCCTGGCGATCAGGGTGCCGAAAACCGGATGGCTGGTGGAGGAGGTACGGAAGTGGGCGCTGATCCTGTTGCGGCGGTCTGCGTAAAAGCCGCCGTTGGGCGAATAGAGGCATGACTGCATGAACCGGGCGAATGTAATTCTTCCGTGTTTTTGAATGAGGTCCCTGACCTCCTGCTCCACCGCCGAACGCGCAGTCATGGCTGGCGATGTGTGAGGCAGGGATCGCTCATCACTGGAAGGCAAATCGCTGGGGCGACGAACATGCTCACGCCATTAACGTAGCGAACGACGATCTCGGCGCACCCCTCGGAACGGGTGTGCCGTGCGCCGTGAACCAATGCCACTCTGGTCAGATAGATCCGCAGTACCAGCGGATGTAGTTGGACTGAGGAGTTACGACGCGCCCAAATCCGAGGCCACCTGACCGATCACGCTGTCCATGGTTGCAACGATCTGCTCGATCTCACCGGGTGTAACGCACAGCGGGGGCATGATGTTCATCAGGTCGCCTCCGCGCAGGAACAGGCCGTTGTCAGCGAAGCCCTGGGTCAGCCTGGGGCCCAGTCCTGAATCAGCGGGGAAGTGCTCCTTGGTCTCGCGGTCCTGGACCAACTCCATGCCACACATTAGGCCCAAACCGCGCACGTTGCCGATGATGGAATGCTTCTGCTTCAACTCTTCCATGCCATCCAGCAGATACCGGCCCATCCTCGCCGAATTCTCGACCATCCCTTCGCGTTCCATGATCTCCAAATTCTTCAAGGACGCGGCTGCGGCCACGGGGTGGCCTCCGAACGTGATGACATGCCGGAACGCCGCCCGAGGGCTTCCCACAAAGGCGTCGGCGATGGGCTTGCGGAGGATGGTTCCACCCATGGGGATATACCCGCTGGTGATGCCCTTGGCTACGGTCATCATGTCCGGCACGACGTCCCAGTGCTCGCAGCCGAACCATTTACCGGTGCGTCCGAAACCGGTGATGACCTCATCGGCGATCAGCAAACAGCCGTACTTGTCGCAGACCTCACGAAGCAGGGGCCAATAGTTGTCCGGTGGGACGACCGCACCCATCGGACTGGAGATTGGCTCCGCGATCACCGCCGCAACGGTGTCCGGCCCCTGGAACTTGATGATGTTTTCGATGGCGTCAACGCACCTTTGACCGCATTCCTCAGGCGTTTCGCTGTTGAATTCGCAGTGATAGAAGTTGGGCTGCGGAGCGTGGAAAGTGTTGGGCATCAGGGGTTCGTAGTCTTCCCTGGGGTATAGATAGTTGCCCCCGAGAGCCATCGCGCCCATGGTCGCGCCGTGGTAGGAGTCCCGGCGGCTGATGAACTTGGTGCGATTGGGTTCCCCGATGCGCTTGAAGTAGGCGCGGGAGAGCTTCAGCGCCGTTTCCACCGATTCAGACCCGCCGCTGGTGAAGAAGCAACGGGAGAGATCGCCCGGCATCATCGACGCGACTTTCTCCGACAGGCGAACGGTGGGCTCGGTGGTGGTGCCCATCGGCATATAGGTAATCTTGAGCATCTGCTCGTAGGCCGCGTCCGCGATCTCCGACTGGCCGTATCCGACGTTCTTCAGCCACAGGCCGGACATGGCATCGATGTAGGTATTGCCCACGGAGTCGGTGACCTGGCAGCCCTTGCCTTCCACGAAAATCTGAGGCTCGCCCTTCTCCGCCATATCGCTGGGCTCCCGCAGATACACCCACAAGTTTTCCAGCGCGGTCCTTTGCAGGTCCTGGAGCGTGGATTCGGAATGGGTAGCCATGCTTTCCTCCGAGAGCCGTAATCGGCGTTAAAATTGTGGATATTTAATCCTTGGGCAGTCTAACACCGGGCCAAGGCCGCTACAAACTGCCGGCATGCGACACCACGCATAAGCCGCGTGATGGCGAGCGTTCCAGATCTACCAAGCTGTGAGGCCCGCTGGGTAGACAACGCGGATTGAAACCCGACAAGCGGCGTGCTAACGTGCCGCAATCATCGGTTTGCATGTGCCGCTGTTGGCGTTGCGGAACTCGCTGCCGCCATGGTCCGCCAATCCCGCCCAAGTTGATAAGGAGTCCCACCGTGCGAATGGATCCGGTCAATCTCTACGACTACGAGGCACGGGCCAGGAAAGTCTTGCCCCACAACTACTGGGAATTCATCGAAGCCGGCGCGATGGACGAAATGGTCACGGCCCGAAATCGCTCCGCGTTCGAGGAACTGACCCTGAGGCCGCGGTTCATGCGGGATACCACGGAGCGCAAGATCGCTACCACCGTGCTGGGGACGGACATCAGCTTCCCGGTGATGATCTCGCCCACCGACGCTCACAGCAACGCGCATCCGGATGCGGAGTGCGCCACCGTGCGCGGCGCCGGGATGTCCAACACCCTGATGATGTGCAGCACCAATTCCAACTGCAGCATGGAGGAAATCGCCGAGGCTGCTACCGGGCCCCTGTGGTTCCAACTCTCGCATCGCAGTTACGACCTCACGGAAAACCTGGTGAAGCGTGCCGAGGCCGCCGGCTACGGGGCGATCGTGCTCACCATCGACGCTCCATTTCCCAGTCCAAAGGAGCGGGACATACGCAACCGCTACGAGCGTCCGGGCGAATACGGCAACTTCCGCGAACAGCAGAAGCGCTGGTCCGAGACCAACGGCGCCCACGAGCCGCCCGTGTGGGAAATGCAACCAGGTCCGCCGATCACCTGGCGGGAACTGGAATGGTTGCGGAGCCTCACCGGCCTGCGCCTGGTGCTCAAGGGCCTCAGGGTGGCCGAAGACGCACGCATGGCGGTTGAGCACGGGGTGAATGGCATCCTGGTTTCCACCCACGGCGGACGGCGGTTCGACAGCACCATGTCCAGCATCGAAATGGTCCCGGAGATTGTCGCAGCGACCAGCGGCAAAGTGGAAGTGTACGTGGATTCGGGGGTGAGGCGCGGAAGCGACGTGCTCAAGGCGCTGGCATTGGGCGCAACCGCAGTTTCAGTGGGACGGCCCTTATATTGGGGCCTCGCGGTGAACGGAGCCGAGGGCGTGCACCACATGCTGGAGATTCTCCGAGAGGAGTTCAACCGCGCCATGGCCTACTGCGGCCAGAGCAGTGTGGATCATCTGGAAGGTCGGCTGCTCAACATCCCGCGCGAGTGGGGACCGTTCCGCACCGAGAACGACATCGCCGACCATCTTCCCTTTGCCCCGTATGGACGCCACCACATCCCGAGACGTCATATCGGCATCCCGCCTGCCGCCGGAATCGCTAAGTGACGAGTTGCCAGTAGCGGCGACCCTCCGCGCGAATCACCCGGCCGAATCCTCCGTGGTGACAGATCGCCATGATGGCGTCCTCGGACTCGGCTCGCTCGATCATGGCGGAACGCGTGGCGATGCCCTGGTCGGCGTCCATGTCAAAGCTGAACTTCCAGCCGGGTTCTGATACCTGGGCCGGGCCGTGGAAAACGTCGCCCAGGACGTAGGCGCGCTGTCCGCCGGACACGATGGCCAGGCTCATCGAACCGGGCGTGTGCCCTGGCGTGGGAATCGCGGTTACGTCAGCGGTCAAGGCACGCTCGCCGTCCAGCAGGTCCAGGACGCCTAGATCCTGCAGGGGGCCGAGGGTCTGGTCCCAGTGAGGCGGGAACAGTTCCAAAACCTCCGGGCGTTGGAAGACCTCCCAGTCGGCACGGTGGGCCACGTAGCGGGCGTTGGGAAAGGTAGGCCGGGTGGGCGCCCCCGTTTCGTGGGTGAGGTTCCAGCCCACGTGGTCGAAGTGGAGGTGACTGAAGAAGACTGCGTTGATGTCGGCCGGGTTCACTCCAGCCGCAGCCAGTTCCTGCATCAGGCGGCCCTCGGATCCGCCCACCATGGCATCGATGGAGTGGGGGTTGGTGGCCGCTCCTCCCAGGCCGGTGTCCACGAGGATGGTCTGGCCCTCGGAGCGAATCAGGTAGCTCTCGAAGTGGGCCAGCAGGTGATCGCCACTGAATCCGTTGGGATAACGCTCCTGGTAGGGGGCCCACGCCTCAGCGGGAACCTCCGGGAAGACATCGCCCAGGGGTAACGATGCCTCATTGTCGTTAAGGGACAGGATTTCCACGTTGCCGACGGTCAACCTCGCTTCGGGCATGGGGATACCTCCTGGATGGAATGGCAGCGGTTACTGACAATTCAAACGCCAAGGCGCGTCCAGCCGCACGCCATTGGCTATTGCAGGCGCGGCAGTAGTTCCTCGGAAATGAGTTGCAAGTAGTCCAGCCTGGCTGAGAATTCGCTGGGCAGATTCAGGCTGGCCAGCCCGATGTAGTCCAGGCCGTCCTCCTCTCTACAGCGGTTGATGATCTCCGCGCAGTCCTGCGGGCTGCCGGCCACCGCCCAATCCTGCAATTCCCGCTGACCGCCGAGTCCCAGGTCCACGGTGGTGCGTTCCTGCATATTGAACGCGCCATACATGCCGGCTTTCTTGGCAGCCATCTCGCGGGCTTCGGTGATTGCAGTCTCGCGATCCCTGGCGATGGCGATGGAGCGATGGGCTCCGATGCGGCCGGCAGGGTCCTTGCCCAGTTCACCCAGCGCATCTTTGAACTGGCGAGTGAGTACGCTGATGTCTTTCCAGCCGGGTTGCGGTCCAAGGATGACGCGATCACCGAGGGCCGCCGCGCGGCGGACGGCGCCCCGGCTCTGCGCGGCTATCCAGATTGGAGGATGGGGATCCTGCGCCGGCGTCAGGGCCAGCCGGGCGTCATGGACCTGCCAGTGTTGACCGTCAAAGTTGACCTCTTCTCCACTCCACAGCAGCTTCATGAGCTCGATGGACTCCTCGAATCGGCCCACCCGATCTCTGCGGTTGGTCCCGAACGCCGTGAGCTCCGCCACCCGATAGCCCAACCCAACACCCAGGACGAACCGCCCATTGCTGATGTGGTCGAGGGTGACCGTCTGCTCGGCAATGTCAACCGGGTTGTGGTAGGGCAGCAACAATATGCCCGTCAGCAGTTGCATCCCTTCCGCCTCGGGGGCCAGCCGGGCCAGAGTTTGCATCGGCTGCATCCAAACGGTGGGATGAGCAATGTAGTGCTGGGGCATGTAGATGACCGAAAACCCCAGCGATTTGGCGCGCCGGCATACCTCGGCGGCCTCTTCGACCTGTTGATACATGGGCCGGTCGGGGTCTTCCATGTAATCCCGAATGTACAGTCCTACTTCCATCGGTACCATCCAACCAAGAGTCTTGAACGGGGCTAATCGGTGATGTACGTGTGGGTGATGACCTCCCAGACGTGGCCGTTTTCGCACTCGAAATAGAACCCACGGCCTTGGTGCAAATGGTTGATCTGGCCATCCGTCCGTGAGCGCGGCCCGCTCCCGAAGACTACTCCCTCATCCTTGATGCGCTGCAGAATCGCATCGAACTCCTGGTCCGAAGCCAGAAAGGCGTAGTGATTGGAACGCGGGTTGTCCGAGTCGTCGAAGTCGAGCGTCAGAATGTCGTTGACCTTGACGGGAGCGAAGTGGCCCCAGGGCCCCTCGTACTTGAGCCCGAATAAACGCGCGATGAACTCCGCCGATTTCACCTTGTCATAGGCGGGAACGATTGTGTGGTCGAGTTGCAGCGGCATAGTGTCCCTCCTCGCAGCGAATGGGTACGCGGGATCCGCGCGGCGATACGATTCAAACCAGTTATGTCAACATCGTTCGCCGTCTCCCGCCCAGTAATCGTACTTGCGGCCGGCCAAATCCACGACCTCGGGGACATCCTCCTCGAGGAGGTAGCGCTCGGCAACCAGGTCCAGGGCGGCGCGGGTGACCTGCTCCAGGTAGTCCTCGCGACTGGCGTAGCGTTCTTCGATAGACGCCCGAGGGTCGCCTGAACTCTCGCGTTCCGCCTGGTTGGCGGACAGAGGAAGTGTCCAGCCGGCCAGCCCGCCCGTGATGCCGATGAAAAGGCCGGGGTTGCCGATGCTTTCGTCGCGCAGGTTCCAGCCGGTGTAGGTCGCCACTGGCACCGACAGGTCCGGAAGGCGTATGCCGCCCAACTCGTTGAAAGACTCGTCAAGGTCGGCCACCAGCGCCGGAAACTCCTCGCCCTCGTCGGCGGGCAGCTTGATGGTGCGGCCCAGGTGAGACTCAGGGCCATAGTCCAGCCGGATGGCGCGAGTGGTCTGTGTCGGGACGTTGACCTTGGGAAGTTGGGCCAGGCGCGCCAACAGGGTGTGAGATTCCACCGCCGTACCGTCGTTGAGGCTGGGATGGCGGCTGGCGGGAGGCTCCTCGCCGGCGGTGACCCAGCGATCCAGATTGTCCAGCACGGCACGGGACAACGGAGCGTAGTCCACGCTGTTGAAAGGAAGTTGCCCCTTGATCCCGTCGGCGGTGCGGATTTCCAGTGGCGGGAAGTCTCCCGAGCCATGCTGGCAACCGGCAAAGTGATAGCTCCGAGCCCATTGGGACTCCGGGGCGTCGGTCAGGGTCTCGAGGTCGGTATGGATGAGCGCGGCATCTCCGCGCCAATACTCGGCGGAGGTGTTGGTGAACATGATCCTGGGAACATTGCCCCGCCGCTCCATGGCGTCAAGCAGGGAACCCTGAGCGCCGGTCACCGGGTCAGTCTGCATGGTGTCGGTGAATGGGAACATCTCCGGGATGATGTAACAGACGTCTTTCGAAGGCTGTCCGAATCTCAAGTTGAATTCGCCGCGCATTCCGCCAGCCACGTGGGGAATGATCCCATCCAGCGCAGGGCGGTCCTCCTCGTCATCGTTGATACCGGCATGGATGTATTGCCGTAGGAACCGTCCACTCTGGGAGCGTCCCATGGCGTAGGCATAGTCGATTGAACCGGCGCAAGGATTGCCCGCCGATGACGGCGCGTGTTTCAAGAAGGAGACCGCATCGCGCATGGCGGCGAAGCCAAGGCCCACGATCCGGCTACCGGTGGTGGTGTAGATCAGTTGGTAAATCTTCCCCGGATCGAACCCCGAAGGCATGTAGATGTGGCTGTGCTGGGGTTCGAGATCAGCGTCCTCGACCCGTACGAACGACCACTGGCTCCGGTCAACGGTGGTGGCAGGGCTGTTGGGCAGATCGCGCACCGTGAGGACGGCATCGGCTTCATCGGGATCGGCGGCGGGATTGGGCAGATGCTGGCGGTCCGCCAACAGGAACACCTGGGTGGGTTCGTTGCACTGGAACTGGCACATGATTTTGCCGGTCAGCGGGCCTTGCGGACCGATTGCTTCCGGACCGTGCATTCCGATGAGGCCGGGAGTGGGAGGCACGTCGGCCTGCCATCCGGCCCAGACCACCGTGTACCCCCGCCGCATCAGGTAGCCATTGCCTGCTTCCAGGGGAGCAGTCGCGTCATTGGCGGTGGGCACGCTATTCAGCGTCAGGGCGGTTTTCCGGCCGCGATTCACCACGTCGAACAGGATGCGACGATTGCCGCGGTCCATGTTCACCGGCTGGAGCATCGCGAAATCCGATGAAAACTCCACCAGGCCGGCGGCGTTGCGAGGCGCAAGTTCAAGGTCGGTGATCGCCTGATTACGGGCGTGCAGCGGGTCCACGGCGTAGTAGGCTGTGCCCTCCAGGAGTTCGTATGAACCCACATCGCCGAAGCTTTCGCCAGAGGCGAATCTGGTGCGTTTGGTGATTTCCAAATCCGTGATTGCCAAGGTGCCTCCAGTTGGCCGCAGGCCGCCAGGTGGTGAACGATTCTCAAGGGTCGGTTCCAGTTTACGGTGGGATTGTAGCACCGGTGCGAAGCGCTGGCCGCAGGTTCCATACCGGCTTGCTCAAGCCAATGAATTTGTGGCCAGACGGGCTTAAGGCGTCATGATACTCTGCGAGCACGTATCCGACAGTGCAGCTATTGATTTGCGAGGGCCAAAAATGGCAGATATCTACACGCTGGGCGCCGGCACTCCGACTCCCACACCGACTCGATTCGGAAGCTCGCACGTGCTCAAGCTTGGCGACCAGCACCTGATGTTTGACTGCGGGCCGGCGACCACGCACAAGTTGGTCAAGGCGGGACTGTTTCCCACACAGGTGGATTACCTTTTCTTCACCCATCACCATTTCGACCATGACATCGATTACCCCTGTTTTTTGCTGTGCCGTTGGGATCAAAGCATTGGCAAGGAGAACAAGCTCCAGGTATTCGGCCCCGACCTGACCGAGAAGATCACGGAGGGCATCCTGGGCGAAAACGGGTTGTTCTCCCACGACTGGAAAGCCAGGGTAAACCATCCCCTAAGCCAGCAGGTTTTCGTCAACCGCGGGGGCACGCTGCCCCGCCCGGCGCCGTCGGTGGATGCTCGGGACGTCGGGCCAGGCAAGGTGTTCAGCGGACCGAATTGGGAGGTTACGGCCGCTCCCGCCGAGCACGTCCAACCGTACCTCGACTCCCTGGCTTATCGGGTGGATTCGGAGGAAGGGAGCGTGATATTCACGGGCGATACCCAGCCGTGCGATTCAGTTATTGAGTTGGCTCGCGGCGCGGACATGATGCTGTGCATGTGTTGGGACGACCAAGCGGTGATGGACGAGAACGGCGAATACACGGGCCAGTGCGGCACCACCGGGGCAGCACGAATGGCCCAGGCCGCCGGCGTGGAGAAGCTGGTGCTGGTCCACATCGGACCGCATCTGTCAGGCCACGGCCCCATGGAGCAAGGCATCGGCGACATCAGCCGCATCTACGACGGACAGGTGGTCTTCTCCGAGGAACTGATGCGCATCTCGTTGTAGGGAAAGCGAAGCCCGGGTCAGGGCAGCGCGCCCTCTCGCCGGAACACGTCGGCCAACTTTTCGACGCCTTCGCGGATTTCGGCCTCGGACGGCAGCGCAAAACAGAGCCGTATGTAGCCGGCGGCGGCGGCGGGGTCGGCTGACCAATCCGGCCCGGGGTTGAATGCGATCCCCTCACGGAGAGCCGGGCCTTCCAGGGCGCGTGAATCGACCCCGTCGGGAAGCTTGACCCAAAGGTACATGCCGCCCCGGGGGACATCGAACTCGACGCTGGGCCCGAACGACTCTCGGAGGGCACTGCCGAGCACGTCGCATTTGCGCTGCAACGCTGCGCGGACGTCCAAAATGTGCTCGTCGTAGTGGTTGTTGAAATAGTCGCCCACAATCATCTGGTCCATGACGCCGGTGCCAGCGTCGTTCTTGCGGGACAACAACCGGCTCATCACTTCCCACGGTGCGACGACGTACCCCAACCGGGTGCCGGGCCCCAGGGTTTTAGAGAACGATCCGATGTGCAGCACCCGGTTGGTGTCGTCCATGGACCGGATCGCATTCTCATATTCGCCTTCGAATATCAGGTCCGCGTAACACTCATCCTCAAATATGGGGACGCCGTACTGCTCGCTCAAGGCCAATAATTGATGCCGCCGCTCCATGGTCAACACGGTGCCGGTAGGGTTCTGGAGCGTCGGGATCGTGTAGATGTACTTGGGCCGCACTCCCTTGTCCCGCAAGCCCTCCAACACCTCGGCCAGGTGATCCATGCGCATCCCGTCCCCGTCGAGGTTGATGCCGACGACGTTGACTCCGCGGCGCCGGAGATTACCCAAAGCGCCGGAAAAGCTGAACGCCTCGACGATTGCGGTGTCGCCTGGCTCCAGGAGGATTTCGTTGATCAATTCGATCGCCTGGCCGGACCCGCCGGTGATCAGAACATCGTCGATGGTAGTTTCTATCCCGCGATGCCTGCCCAGTTTGTCCACCACGAATTCGCGCAACGGCAGGATGCCCTGGGGACCACCGGAAAAGTTGTACATCGAAATGTTCCTGGGATCGCCGTGGAACACCCGGTCAGCCGACTCGATGAATCCCTCGGTGGGAACCTTGTCAGGGTCGCTGTGTCCGCCGATGAAATTGTATTTCGGGTGTCCTTGCCACCGTCCGGCCGGAGGGGGCAGGTCCTTGTTGAATAGGGCGGAATAGTCCAGGCCGTTACCTGACATGTGCTGATCCTCCGTGTGGTTGGGCGCTCGCTGTATTCTGGCGGTTGGAAACCGCGAGCATGCTAACACCATGAGCAATTCAGCGTCGACAGCATCCGCACTGACAGTTGACGGAGAGGTCATCGAAGTGCAGATCACGACGTCAGGGCAAGCAGGATGGCCACGTACCCAACCCTCGAAATCCGGAGGTTGGGCAAGTCGATTTTGCGTGGCGCGATTCGGATCATTCCAGGTGATACACTGCCCCGGGAGAACAGGATTCGAACGAGTAGCGCAAGGCGTCGCAACCACGCCGGAGGAGGCTTCATGGCAACCCGGACCCAGGAAATCAAAAACATGAGGCTCATTTCCCACGTCGATCTGAACGGGTACAACAACATCGGAGAGGGTGTGGACCTGCACCAGACGGCGAACGGACGGCGCATCTTTTACATGGCCCACGAGAGCGCGCCCAAGGATTTCACCAGCGTTGACGTCACCGACCTGGCGAATCCCAAGGTGGTCGCGCAGACTGATCTGGACTACAGCCACCTGCGCTCCAACTCGCTGTCCATTGTCGGCGACACGATGCTGGTGGCCTACCAGTCGCAGCAGCACGGTCAACCGGGCACCGGCATGGGCGTGTTTGACATCAGCGACCCGGAGGCACCCAGGCGTATCGCTTCCTACGATGCCCAAGGACCGGGCTCCCGGGGTTGCCACTGCCTGTGGTGGGTTGACGGCGACTACGCGCACCTGGCGACCGGGACGCCCGATTCTCGTCCCACGGATCCGAAGGACGACCAGTTCTACGTGATCATGGACATGAGCAACCCCTCGAATCCGCGGGAGGCCGGCCGCTGGTGGCTGCCCGGCACTCAGGAGGGGGACGACGCGGCGTCGCCGGCGCGTCATCCCACGTTGGACGTCGGGCACAGTGTCCACAACACCAATGTCTATCCCGACCGAGCCGACCGGGCCTACTGCGGTTGGAAGGACTCGGGTGTGATCACGCTGGACATATCCGACGTGTCGCGCCCACAGATGGTCGCCCAGCTGAACTACGCGCCGCCGTTCCCCGGGTTCACCCACACGGTGCTGCCTCTGTTCAGCCGGGACCTGCTGGTGGTGACGCAAGAGGCAACGGCGCTGGGCGGCGCGGACTATCCCAAGTTGGTTTGGCTGATGGACAACCGGCTGGAGACCAACCCGGTGATCATCAGCACGCTTCCCATGCAGGACACCGACGACTTCTTCAACCGTCCGGGTCGCTACGGTGCGCACAATATCCACGAGAACCGTCCGGGCGCCCTTTCCCTGCAAACCGACACGCTGGTTTACGCGACCTTCTTCAACGCCGGGATACGCGTATTTGACACCAGCAATCCGTTCCAACCGGAGGAGGTCGCTTACTTCATCCCGCAGATACCGGATGGAGCCGACGCCAACGGAATCAACGACGTGCACGTGGACGAAAACGGCATCATGTACGTGGTGGACCGGCTGCACGGCGGCCTGTACATCCTGGAGCTAAACATTTAGCGCCGTCCCGCACAAAACCAGGGGCTCGGCGAACCTGCCAGTGCACCGTTTACCCCCATGGATGCCCTAGCCAGTTGATCGGCGAGTTCGTAACGGCGTTCGTCGGACAACCACATGATCATGTCTCCGAGCGTACCATCGAACGGCTTGACGTACGTCCCGCCCAGAGTTTCTGCGGCCAACCGGGCGAGGGTGGTTTTCCGGACCCGTCATGACCATCCAACACGATGATTTGCGGTGGTGCCGACGATTCACCCATGCTCACACAATGCCGGCCACATCCCCGCGGATGGGGGTTTGGGGACGATACTTGCCCGTATCTCAGCGACCCAGAGCGACGGTTCGAGTATGGCTAGGCGTCCCCGGGGGACCAGATCCAGTACCTGGAAACCGCGCCGGCGTCCACCCGCAGGTCGAACCCGGTGATCATCTCGGCATCATCGGACGCGAGGAACACGGCGGCCTTGCCATAGTTTGACGGGCTGGGCAGTTGGAGCAGGGGGGCGCCCCTGCTGGCGTCGGGCAACAGTCCCGCCGCGCGCTCGCCCAGACGCGGGCGCGGCCACTCCACGCCCCAGCGGGCGGCGCGTTCGCGTCCCTCGGCCTGACTGGTGGCGGTTGGCGTCAGGCTGTTGACACGGATACCGTACTGGGCCAACTCCATCGCAACCGATCGGGTGAAATTCAGCAGGCCGCCTTTGGCGGTGCCGTAGCCAACATTGCCGGGTTCCCCCTGGTGGCCCGCCGTGGAAATGATGTTGATGATGTTGCCCTTTCGGCCCTGCTGGATCATCTGATGGGATATGTGCTTGGTGAACAGAAATGCGCCGGTCAGGATGATGTCGGTCTGGCGTCGCCATTCGTCCAGCGGCATGTTCAGCACGCCCTTGAAATTGAATTGGGCCGCGCCGTTGACCAGGATGTCCACGCCGCCAAACCGTTCCGTGGCCCGGGCGATGGCAGCGAGCACCTGCTCCTCGTCGGTCACATCGCAGGCCACGCCAATGGCCTCGTGCCCGTCTGCCGCGATGGCGGCAGCGCATTTTTCGGCGTACTCCTGGCGGACATCGATACATACGAGGTTGGCGCCTGCGTTGGCCAACTCTTCGGCAATACCGCCCATAATGTTGGGGCTGGTGCCCGTGACCAGCGCCGTTTTGCCTTCAAGTTTCAATCGTTGTCCTCCGACGCCAGGGCGAGTCTGCGGGTCCAAACACCGGGCGGTCAGAAGATGATGCTGACGGCGCCGTGCCAGGACAGGGATTCCAGGTCCAACACGGCTCGACGGTATTTGATTTGGAAGCCAGTGTCGTTCCGCCTCAGAATGTAGTCGATGCTGCCGACGTAAGGCGCGCCCTCGCCGGCGCGGAACCGGTACACTAGGACGTTTGAGGAGACAGCCAGTTCGCCGTTCCCGGATTCCTGCACGCGCACGTTGGAGACGAATCGACGGGTACGCGACCACGGATACTCGCGGTGCGCGTGGCGGCTGTTCAACCGCACGGCGCGGGCGCGCAGGCGCGTGATGTCGTCGTCGATGAACACGAGGTCGCGTTTTGGGTCGCCGTCGGGCAAGTCGGTGGTCGGCACCACGTAACGGCCATCCTCCGTGAACAAATCCACCCACTCGTCCAAACGCCAGTCATCCAGGAGCGCGGCTTCCCGGAAAAGGAAATCCTCCACCTGCTCTCGAAGAGTGGGTTTGCTAGCGGTCGTCATATTCCACCGTATCTGATGCGGAGTTAGTCATCGGTGGCCAGGGCAAGCTCAGGCTCCATTTCTTCTACCGGCGCGTCCTGCACGTTGGTCTTGCTGAGGCCCTGCATGTTCGCGTGCCATTGCCGCCAGAATCCCCGCATCTGAAGTTCATCGGTCGATCTGGCCGGCCTGAGCATTCCCCTGGAGATGTCGGACCACTCGGTTTCGGTGGCACGGAACCCGATCTGGCAGGACTCCAGGGCTTCCACGTCGTCGGGAGTGGCGAAACCACCTGGCCCAAGGAAGGTCAGGAAGCTGTCCAGTCGAGTTTCCAGCATGGCGGCCGGTTCCTCGCGAGGGACGAGGTGCCATGCCGTGACTTCCATGTCGTCCGGTGCAATCGGCTCGAAATGCCGGACGGTGATGGCCATTATGTCGTTGATGACCAGGTTGGGATATATGATCAGGTTCCGGGAGGTATCGGCCATCCGGAAGGCGCGCTCCTCGCCGAATTTGTCCACTAACCGCTGACGAACCTCCGCGATGGGCTCCTTGGCTTCCTCTCCGAAGAGTGGGTGCCAGTGGGCGATGGGCCGGCCGCTTCTCACCGGAGACTCGATCACGCAGTGGCCGTTGCCCAGGGCTTTCGCCTTACCCACGATACGGTTCGCCACCGTTTGCCCGCTATCATCAGCGCCGAGGCTGGTGATGTAGTCCAGGTAGGTTTGGTGCGTGGGCACCAGGTGGTAACCATCGAGGCTGTTTTCCACCAGGAGTTTCCAGTTGGCTTTCATGGTGTACTTGTTGGAGCCGCGCACCACCCGCATCCCGGCCTCCGACTGGTCCACGATGAGATCCAGGTATTCCCGCGCGCCGGCCAGGTAGGTCACCAAATCTTCCGCGGCCGGGCTGAAGCACACGAAATGGAAGCCCCGATAGCTCTCGACCCTGGGAGGTTCTTTCAGTCCCAGTTCGCTCCGGTCAAAGTTTGGACCGTAGGCCTCCTCGTCCGGCACACCAATCAGTTCCCCATTGGTGTTGAAAGACCAGGCATGGTAGAAACACTGCAGGACATCGGCGTTCCCCTCGTCGCGGCGGCAGATTAGCGCGCCACGGTGGGGACAGGAATTCAGGAATACCCGCACCTGGCCATCCCTGCCTCGGGCAAAAAACAGCGGGCGGCCGGCCACCGTGCGGCGACGATAGTCTCCGGGATTCTCCACCTCAGATTCGTGGCCGAGGTAAATCCAGCACCGGCTGAATATTTGCTCCTGCTCCCGTTGGAACAGGTCCGTGGAGGTCATGGAAGACCGGTGGACCCTGAAAATCCCCTTCTGCCGGTCGTCGATAATCAGGTCTTTGATCTCCATAATTTCACCCGTGGCCCCAGCGTCGGTTATGATCTGTCGCCAGCGTAGAGACCTTCCCCGGGCCTGTCAACAAACATTTCTGCCGCTCGATGGTAGGATGACAGCCATCGGCGTCGGGCCGGTGCGCGGGTCCACGGTTCGCTGACAAAAGCATTTCATGGCAAGCCAAACGAGGAGATTTTGACGATGAACATCCAGACGTTGGACCGGAGTCCTCGGAATCACCGAGGAGGGCAGGTATCACACCTGCTGCTGGCCTCGGGTCAGTTCGGGTCAGAGAACCTGGCCGTCACATGGGTCGAGGGAGAACCCGGCAGTGAGCAGGCGGTCCACTCTCACGATGGGCGTGAGCAGGTGTACGTGGTCGTGCGGGGACAGGGTGCGATGCGGGTTGGAGATGAGGTAGAGGAGGTCGGGCCAGGAACGCTGATTATGGTGCCGCCAAACACCGACCACTCCATCAAAAATATTGGAGACGATACGCTGATCTACGTATCCTCGACCTCGCCGCCGTTCGCGATGCAGGAAGGAAACACCAGTTGGTCGGTACCGTCGTAAAACGGTCGTACTCGACAGTCAACGGTTTTGCTCTCTCGGTCGTGGCGCATGCTGCCTGTCAATGGCAGTCGGAACACATCATGGCGCACTGCATGGTGCATGCAGGACGCTCTTCAGGTGACAAACCGGTCGATTCCTAAGGGGATGCTATGGCACAGGTTTTCGATGGAATAACCGTCCTCGACTTTACCAGCGGACGAGCCGGTGGCGTTGCCACGATGGTGATGTCCGACTTCGGCGCCGAGGTCATCAAGGTGGAGCCTCCCGGTGGCGAGAAGTTCAGGGATGCTCCGGGATCGATCCAGTGGAATCGGGGCAAGAAAAGTGTCGTATTGGACCTGAAGACCAAGGAAGGTCAGGATAACGCCCGCCGGTTGGCACGGCGCGCCGATGTAGTCATTGAAAATTTCCGACCCGGAGTCGCGGACCGATTGGGCATCGACTACGACAGCCTGCGCGCCGAGCATCCCGCGCTGGTGTATGCCACGTTGACCGGGTTTGAATCTGACGGCCCCTACAAAAATTACAAGGGTTACGACGCGGTGGTGGCTGCCAAGAGCGGCCGCATGATGATGTTCTCCGGCCAGAATCCCCGCGAGGGTCCCAACTACGTGGTCGTGCAGGGCGTTTGCCACGCCGCCGCCACCGCATTGGTTCGCGGCATAACGGCAGCGCTTTTCGTGCGGGAAAAGACCGGCCTGGGCCAGCACGTGGAGACCAGCATGCTGAAGGCGGTCACCACCTACGACCACGTGTCGTGGGTGCACGGCCAGATGGTCGAAAATCGCCCCCACGAATACCCGCCTGATCCTCGGGTGGGCATCGGGCGTCCCAACCCCACCGGTTACCTGCCCGCACGCACGAAAGACGGCCAGTGGATCCAGTTGGGCAACGTGGTGGAGCGGCTGTTCCGGTCCATGATGCACTGGCTGGACATGGATTTCATTTACGAGGCCCCGCGATTCAAGACGGCCCCCCGCCTGGAACCCGAAGCCGTCGCTGACCTGGAAAGGATCATGCTGGAAAAGGTCCAGCAGAAAACGCTGGGCGAGTGGATGGACATTTTCCTCGGCGAGGCCGGCAACGTGGCCGCGGAGCCTTACCTCACCTCCGAGCAGGCGCTCAACCATCCCCAGATCGTGCATAACGGCAACGTCCAGAAAATGCAAGTTCCGGGCGTTGGGGACTCACGCCAACTGGGTCCCATGGTCAACTTGCTGGGCACGCCAGGAAAAACGCAGGGACCCGCGCCCGAATTGGGGCAGCACACCGAGGATGTGCTTGCTGGCGTGCATGGGACCCCAACCCGTGATCATGGTGGTGTAGCGAGCCCGATGCCCAAGCACCCGTTGGAAGGCATCACGCTCCTGGACCTGGGTACCGTGATCAACGGGCCGTTGGGATGCGCGCTGGTCGCCGAACTTGGCGCCCGGGTGATCCGCATCGAAGCGCCGGGCGGCGACTGGGGCCGGCAGGGGCTGCCCTTTTCGGCGCACCGCACCATGGCCGGCTCCGAGGATATCTGCCTGGATCTCAAGACACCGGAGGGCCAGGAGATCATGGGGAAGCTGGCGGCCAAAGCCGACCTGCTGCTGCACAGCATGCGTCCGGGCGCTCCTGAACGTACGGGTATCGGGTACGATCAACTGGCGGAGATCAACCCCAACCTGGTTTACCTGTACGCCGGCGGGTATGGATCCACAGGGCCCTACTCTCACCGACCATCGATGGCTCCCATCGCCGGCGCGGTGTCAGGGGGCGGCGTAGCCCAGATGGGCACGGACTCGTTCCCGCCGGCCGACCAGGCCATGTCCATCGACGAGATTGCCGCGGTCTCCCAAAAGCTCAAGCGCGCGAACGACGGCACGGCCGACCACAATACGGCTATGGTCAACGCCGTCGGGCTGCTGCTGGGACTCTACGCGCGGGAACGCACCGGGAAGGCGCAATACGTTGAGTCCACCATGATCGCGGCCAACGCTTACGCCAACATCGATGACTTCTACTGGCACGAGGGCAAGCAGCCTCGCCCGCTGCCGGACGGCGACGGGTACGGGCTCCACGCCCTCTATCGCCTCTACCGGGCGAAGACCGGTTGGGTGTTCCTGGCCTGCCCGTTCGAGGACGAGTGGGAGGCGCTGTGCCAGACCCTGGTCCGGCCCGACCTGCTGGATGATCCCCGGTTTGCCACCGTTAAGTCCCGGGAGACCAACGATGGCGCGCTGGCCGAAGAGCTGGCCGCATTGTTTTCGACTGAGGAACCAATGCACTGGGAAAGGTTGCTGACCGCGGCCGACGTGGCGTGCGTCAAGGCCGAGGATCGCGGCATGTATTACTTCTTCAACGAGGATCCTCACGTCCGCGAGAACGTACTCCTCACCCAGGTGGAAGCGCCGCGTTACGGCGAGTTCTGGCGATACTCACCGGTGGTTGACTTCTCGGAAACCATGGGCAAGGCCGGACCGGGTCCGCTCAAAGGTCAGCACACCCGACCCATCCTCAGGGAACTGGGCTACACCGACGAGCAGATCCACGATTTCAAACAGCGCAAAGTGGTGGACTGGGAGGAGGAATAGCGGCCATGACGCCCAACATCATTCCGGCGGACACCAACGGCATCCGCGACAAGGCCGCCATCGTCGGCATCGGTGAAACCGAGTTCTCCTGGGACTCGGGACGCAGCGAGTTGCAGCTTGCCTCCGAGGCGATCAAGGCCGCCTGCGACGACGCTGGCATCGCGCCGCAGGACATTGACGGCCTGATCCGGTATGACATGGAGTCCAATCACGAGACCCTGCTGACCCAGTCGCTGGGCATCAAGAACCTGCGCCACTGGGAATCGGTGTCCTACGGCGGGGGAGCGGGCAACGCGGTGGTGGGGCACGCCGCCGCCGCCATCGCCGCCGGCTATGCCAACTACGTGGTGTGCTTCCGCGCCGCCAACCTGCGCTCGGGCGTGCGCCTGGGCCGCGCCCGTGGCCCTGAACTGATCCCCGGAGGGGCCGACAGTTTCGCCGTGCCCTGGGGCAGCATGGCTCCCGCGCATCGCTTCGGCATGTTCGTGCGGCGTTACATGCACGACTACGGAGCCACCAGCCGCCACTTCGGCTGGGTCGCCGTCACTTTGCGCGAGCACGCATCCCGCAATCCGCGGGCGCTGCGGCGAGATCCCATCACCATCGACGACCACCAGAATTCGCGCATGGTTGTGGACCCGCTGCACGTTCTGGATTTCTGCCAGGAGAACGACGGCGCCGCGGCCATCGTGATCACCACCGCCGAGCGCGCCAGGGAACTGCGACACTCCGGCACTCTGACCCTCATCGAGGCGGCGGCCCAGGGCTCCGGGCCCCGGAACGATGGCATCATCTACCGTCCCGACCTGGCCGTCGCGGAGTCGGAGCACACCGCCCGCGACCTGTGGGCACGCGCCCGGCTGGATGCCTCAGACATGGACGCGCTCATGTTCTACGACCACTTCACGCCGTTCTGCCTGATCAACCTGGAAACATACGGTTTCGTTCCCAGGGGCGAGGCCAAGGACTTTGTGGATGGAGGCGGCAACATCCGGTTTGACGGAGCGCTGCCCACCAACACCCACGGCGGCAACCACTCAGAGGCGTACATCCACGGCCTGACCCACGTTCAGGAGGCCGTCAGGCTGATCCGCGGCACGTCCACCGCTCAGCCGCCCCACAAGACCATCAACCGGGCGCTTTCCTGCAGCAGCGTGGCGCAATTGAGCGGCGCGGTCATCATTCGACGGGGATAGCGAGGAGCTCCAATGACCCAGCAAAGTGAGCGAGGCGCCCAGTCGCAACCGATGACGAGGCCGCTGGAAGGCGTGCCGCTACCGGAACTGGAGCGGGTCCCGGACTACGAACGCGGATTCTGGGAGGGGACGCAGGCCGGCGAGCTTCGGATCCAACGATGCTCGGCCTGCGGGTTGTTCCGGCATCTGCCAACGCCGATGTGTCCAGAGTGCTCGTCGCTGGACTACGAGTGGACGACCGTCAGCGGGCGTGGGTTCGTGTATTCGTACGTGATAGTGCGCCATCCGGTGCATCAGGCGATTCGGGAGAAAGAGCAGACCCCCTACAACGTCTGCGTGATCGAGTTGGAGGAACAGGCAGATCTGCGAATCTGCAGCAACGTCCTCCACATGGCCCCCGAGGACATCAGCATCGACATGCCAGTGCGGGCGACGTTCGTACCAGCATCTGACGATCCTGGTGTCGTGCTGCCGGTGTTCATTCCGGTGGCTCAATCCTGAAAACCCGAACTGACCCCGCTGCGCTCACATGGCCCAGGGATGTGGCCCAGATGATCTCCACGCCCGTCCGCTGGGCCTCATCATTTGGACGACACGGCCGGCAAGGAGATCGACACTCATGGCCAACGCATTCGGAAAGATAATCGCCAACGTGGAACGGCTGCACCGGCTGATGGACGAGGAAAACGTCTCGGCCATCGTCGCCCGCTCGGGCAAGAACTTCACCTACCTGGCCGGATTCGCGTATCCCGGCACGCTGGCGCGGCACCTGGAGTTTCCGGATTCGCCGCGGGAGGTGCTGCTGGTTTGGCCGCGCCAAGGTGAACCGGCGATGGTCCTCAACTCCTACGCCGCGCCCCTGGCCCGTCGCGACTCGTGGCTGGAACGCATTGAGGTCGTGGACGATTACGCCGAATCGCCGTACGAGCGGGCCGCCGAAGTGCTGCGTCAACTCGGCCTGGCCGGCGAGACCATCGGTTTCGAAAAGAGCTACGTCAGCGCGAACCGCTGGGAGGAAATCGGCCGACTCCTGCCCGACGCACGCCTCATCGACAGCACCGAGTTGATGGACCGGGTGCGCTGGATCAAAACGCCCGAGGAGGTGGCCGCCCTCGAAGCCGGCGCAAAGCTGCTGGACGAGGCGTACCTCGAGGTTCTGCCCACCGTCCGGCCCGGCGACACCGAGCGTCTGGTGCACAGCCGCATCGTCGAAAGCTGCCTCCGTCGCGGCGCCAACTGGGTCCACGGCATCCTCAACTCCCACCGCAACACCGTCGGCTACGGCGGCGAGAGCGACCTGGCCTTCGAGGCCGGCGACATCATCCGCAACGACTACGTGGCCTATCTCAACGGCTATCCCGGCCACCAGTCGCGCACCGTCTGCGTCGGCCAGCCCTCGGACGAGCAGAAGCGCATCTACGACACCGTGCTGGACATCTATCGCGGCACCATCGATCATTGCGTCCCGGGCGCCCGCGCGGCGGACATCTACCATTACGCCAACGACCGCTTCCACCAGGAGGGTTTCGATGGCAACGTCGCCCTGGCCGGACACGGCGTCGGCGCATGGTGGCACCAGCAGGAACCTTACATGGTCCCGTCCAGCGACCGCGTCCTCGAGGAGGGCATGGTGGTGGCCCTCGAGCCCCACATCGGCCCCGCCTGGCACCTCCAGGACATGGTGCTGGTTACGGACGGCGCGCCGCGTCTGCTGTCGCCGCTGATGAGCACCGACGAGATGCTGGTGGCGGGGTAGGAAAGTAAACCCGGTGCGCAAAGATTGGCAGGCTTTACGCCGGAGTCTGCTATCTGGTATTGGTAGATCAACCAAGAAACCTGGAGCCAACTGATGCCCGAATCCTCTTCTGATCTAGCAGACATGACCCCGTTCGGCGATCTCGTGCGCAAATTCGCTGATGAAGTCGCTCTGAATTTTAACCAGCATGTTGCCGCGCAGCCGGAAGATCAGTTAAAAGCGCACGTCGGCCAATTGTTGCGCAGCGTCGGGCAATTGAATGGCCTAGAAGTGAACTGGCGCACCGAGGTTCAAGCCGATAATGTCGATGGGCGCCCCGATCTGGGCGTCACCACGAACACCCTGCTGACGGGCCACGTGGAACTCAAGAGTCCAGGGACCGGCGCGCGTCCTGAGCAATTCAAGGGACACAACAAGAACCAATGGCAGCGGTTCCAGGCGTTGCCGAATCTCATTTACACAGACGGTTCGGAGTGGAGCCTGTATCGATCAGGGGAGTTGAAAGCACGGATTAGGATATCAGACGACATCAGCAATGGCGGTGGAAAGGGACTGGATACGGCGTCCTTAGTTGGGCACCAGAATCTGTTGCGGGATTTCCTGCACTGGGACCCCGTTGTTCCTGGAACAGCGCAGGGTCTTGCGGAATACTTGGCCCCGCTGGCCCGTGTCCTGCGGGATGAAGTGCAGTCCGAGCTTGCCAAAGCAGACAGTCCCTTGCAGAATCTGGCCAAGGAGTGGGGAGGGTTGTTGTTCCCTGAGGGCGGCGAGGCACAGTTCGCGGACGCCTATGCCCAAACCCTGACCTATGCGCTGCTTTTGGCCAGATTCGAAGGCGCTGAAAGTCTGCGCCCTGCCTTGGCCGTCGACGCATTGCAGAGGGAACATGGGTTGCTCGCGGAGGCGTTGCAACTATTGGAAGCAATCCCGGTGCGGGAGGCGCTGCGGATGCCCCTCGAACTTCTCGAGCGAGCCATCGGGGCGGTCGATCAGGCCAAAATCAATGATAGTGGCGACCCGTGGCTTTATTTCTACGAGCATTTCCTCGGCGCCTACGATCCAAAACTCCGCAATGACCGGGGCGTGTACTACACTCCCGTGGAGGTGGTGCGGGCACAGGTCAGATTGGCCGGAGATTTGTTGCACAATCGCTTCGGAAAGCAGTTGGGCTACGCCGCGGACGACGTGGACGTGCTCGATCCGGCGGTCGGGACGGGCACCTATCCTTTGGCGGTTCTGGACCACGCCACCAAGATGGTCGTATGCCACTTGGGGGCAGGAGCGGTTACAGAAAAACTGAGGGACCTGGCCAACCGCTTATACGCCTTTGAAATCCTGGTGGGGCCGTACTCCGTTGCCCACTTGCGGCTTTCACAAAGGCTCAAGGAAGCAGGCATAGGGAACGCCACGCCCAAGGTTTACCTCACGGACACCCTCGAGTCTCCTTATCAGATGTCCGAATTCACGGCCAGCGTGTTGCAGGCACATATAACGGAAGAGCGCTCCCGAGCTCAGCAAGTCAAGAAAGATACTCGGGTGTTCGTCTGTTTGGGCAATCCGCCCTACGACCGCGAGGAGCGGGATCCATTGGACGAAACAGGCGAACGCAAGGGCGGTTGGGTCCGGCATCGCGAGAGTGGAGAGGGGGCGACCAAGCCCATTCTGGAAGACTTCCTCGCGCCGGCTCGTGAGGCAGGTCAGGGCGTGCACCTGAAAAACCTGTACAACGACTACGTGTACTTCTGGCGGTGGGCACTGTGGAAGGTCTTAGATTCCTCTGAGGACGCAGGTATCGTCACATTCATAACCGCGTCATCCTATCTGCGTGGGCCAGGGTTTATCGGAATGAGGCGCAAAATGCGCGAGGTATTCGACGAGCTGTGGATTATCGACCTAGGAGGCGACAACCTCGGAGCCAGGAAGACCGAGAACGTGTTTGCGATTCGAACTCCGGTCGCCATAGCTGTCGGCGTTCGTAACGGCACGCCACAACCAGGAACTCCCGCCAAGGTGTGGAAAACGAGGTTGGACGGGTCAGAAAAGGAAAAGCTGTCGGTTTTGGATAATTTGCATTCCTTACATGACATCACATGGCTCGAATGCTCGTCAGAATGGGATGCGCCGTTCTATCCAGCTGGAGCGGGCGCATATTTCAGTTGGCCTGCTGTTACCGACGTGTTCCCTTGGCAACACAACGGCGTGCAATTGAAAAGGACGTGGCCTATCGGCGAAAGCAGGTCAGTGCTCTTGCAGCGCTGGGATGATCTGGTGGGGTTGCCTCTCGAGAAACAACGGGAAGCGTTCAGGGAAACCGGCGACAGGCGGGTGGACGGTCGGTATCTGGCGTTGGATGGCAACGGATCTCGAGAAACTTCGATTGCCGAGATCAGCGCCAGCTCTCCGTTACCCAAAGTTGCACCCTACGCATATCGCGCACTAGACCGACAATGGATAATCGCTGATCCCAGAGTGGCGGATAGGATGCGGCCCGAATTGTGGCGTGCGCACAGCGAACGACAAGTATATGTCACCAGCTTGCTGACCAAAGTAATTGGGGCAGGTCCGGCAGCCATCGCCACTGCTGAGGTCCCCGACTTGGATCATTTCTGCGGACGCGGGGCGAAAGACGTCATGCCCTTGTGGCGAGACCCCGATGCTGCGGAACCGAATGTTACCAGCGGATTTCTACAAAAAATGCGTGAGGCTCTTGGAGCGGCAATTACGCCAGAGTGCCTCTTTGCCTATACCTACGGCATCCTGGCGCAGCCCGTCTACGTTGAGCGTTTCTGGGATGAATTGGAACAACCGCCGCCGCACTTGCCGATCACCAAAGATCCCAAGCTGTTCCAGCGCGTGGCCAACCACGGTGAGCAACTTCTGTTCCTGCACACATTCGGTGACCGTTTTACGGGCACATCTGATTACGACGGGGTTCCCCAAGGTGCTGCCCGTTGCACGGTCGGCGTGTCGTCAAGCACTCTGCCTGCTGATTTCAAGTATGACCCGACCACTGAAACCCTCACCGTGGGCGAGGGCGAGTTCGCTCCTGTGTCCCATCAGGTATGGGAATACTCGGTATCAGGCTACCAGGTGGTCAAGTCGTGGTTGGACCGTCGCAAGAAAATCCGGTCGGGAAGAAAGTCTTCGCCGTTGGACGATATCCGTCCTGAGCGATGGGAGTTTACGGAGGATCTGCTGAATCTGCTATGGGTGATCGAAGCAACTATCAACCTCCAACCAGAAGGTGCGGGTTTGCTTGATGAGGTTTGCGCCTCCGATCTTTTCACGAGCGATGAACTGCCAAGCCCATCAGAAGAAGAGCGGAAACCACCAAAAAACATTCCCGCAACCGAGGAACAGGCCGAAATGTTCGCTAGGGGATAGTAGGCAAACCTGGCCTTATACCAAGGTTCCGAGAGCTCCAAGTGCCAGGCTCCCATCCGCAGCCTAACCGCCGTTAGGCACACTCATCAAACCACACCACGGCCTGCCCCTGCCGCAACCGACACGACCCTTGCGGAAAACTATCCCTCCACCTCCGCCAAAAACCCCAGCACGCGCTGGGTGTACTTCTCCGGCTCCTCGCTGTGCGGCGGCACCTCGGCCCAGCGGCAGTTGGGAACCAACCGGTGCACCGCCTGTGCCAGCCCCCTGGGATGCACGTCATTGTTCCCCGGCATGACCATCGCGGGGACGCTGACGCTCTTCAGCGCCTTCTCGGTCATCCCCAGCGTCAGGTACGGCCCATCGAACAGCGCATGGATGGTGTCCCGCATCACCTGCACGAAGTCCTCGGTGGGCATGGCCTCCAGGTTTTTGCGGTATTCGGCGTCGGTCTGCGCCAGCTCGGGGCTGAACGGCGAGAACCGGTCGTCGGGGTCGAAGGCGTCCACCACCGCCGCGATGCCGTGGTTCTCGGCCCAGTCCATGCTCTTGAACAGCTTTGCCGCCAGGTAGGCGCCGCAGATCACACCGCCGGCGATGTTGGACGGAAAGATGGCGCGCACCCGCTCGGGCCGGCGCACCGCGCAGCCCAGCGAGATCGCCGCTCCGAACGACGCGCCGCCCAGGTACGCCTGCTCGATGCCCAGGGTGTCCATCAGGCCGAACACGTCGTCGCACACCATGTCCCACGTCTGCACGACCATGGGGCTGCGGGACTGCCCGCCAAACCGACGGTCGTACACCACGACCCGGTGCTCCTGGGATAATGCCTCGATTACCGGCTGGTAACTGCTGGCGACGCCCTGCAGCCCGCCGGCGGACAGGATGATCGGCGGTCCGCTGCCCGTTTCTTCGTAATAGAGTTCCGCTCCGTTCACTGTTGCAGTAGTCATCATCACACCTCCCGGCAAGTGTTCCTCTCATATTCGCTGAAGCGGGGTTGCTCTTTCTATTCAGCTTATTTCTGCAATGGCTTCGATCTCGAGATCCAACCCATCTTCGGCCAGCGCGGTGATTTCCACCAGCGTATTGGCAGGGTAGTCGCCCTGGAAACACTCGGCGAACTGCGCCTCCTGGTCCTCCCTGATATCGCGCCACGCGGGGATGCTGGTCACGTAGGTGGTGATCTTCACGATGTCCGACGCGGTTCCTCCCTCCTCTTCGACGATTCGCTTGATTCGGTCGAGGGTAACCCTGAGCTGATCGGACATCGATTGTCCCTGCGCATCGGTTCCTCTCGCGGTGCAGCCCGCGATGAACAGGAGGTTGCCAACCCGGACTCCCCTGCTGAATGTGGAACCTGAGGGCGCAATGTCTGGATAGTTGTTCCTGATCTTGTCCATTGTTCTCTCCTCGTGCGATCACGGCCGAGCGACGCCCTGGTCCGAAAATCTGCGATTAGGTTACACCGATGGCTGAGTGATAACCCGCGGGGCCACTTTGCGCGACAACCAGCGGCCATCATTCCGACTACCCAGCAACTGACCGTCCCGAACTATCACCTTTCCGCGCAGGATGGTCATGATGGGATACCCTTCGCACTCGAACCCATCCCAGATTGAATAGTCGGACTCGGCGTGCAACTCGTCCACCGTGATGGTCTTTTTAAGGTTGGGGTCGAATATCACAATATCAGCGTCGCTGCCGACGGCGATGGCGCCTTTTTGCGGGTACATTCCCAATATCCTGGCGGCGTTGGTTGAGGTGACGGCGGCGAACCGCTGCAGGTCGATGCGTCCCGTTGCGGCAAGTTTGGTGTATGTGACAGGCATGCGCGTCTCGATGCCGTTATGCCCGCCGCAGAGGGTGCGGATGGTTTCGCCGGCGAGTTTGATGTTCTTGTAGGTTGTCCACTCGTCGGTGGCCGTGGTGCAGATTGGTCCGTCCACCAGGCCCTGCTGGAGAGCATCCCGGTCGTCGGAGAACTTGATGGCCGGGTAAGTGTGAATGGCCAATCCTTCCGGCTTGAGGTAATCGTCGCAGGTGAATTCCAGGTAGTTGTGCAGGGCTTCTCCGTACACGGGCAACTGGGCCGCGCGGGCCTCGGCGATGGCGGCCACGCCTTCCTTGGCCGTGGTGTGGACGAAGTAGATTCCGGTCTCCGTCTGTTGCGCCAGGCGGACGACCTTACGGAACGAGATGTCCTCCGAGATGTTGTTGTGCGCCAGGTGCAGGTTGGAGGCATGGTCCCGTCCCTCGCGTTCCAGCTTTTCCTCCATATAGGTGACGATGTCATCCTCTTCGGCGTGCACCGCCATGATGCCGCCGTGCTTGCCGACCTGCTGGAAAATTTCCCAGAGATGCCCCATCGGCACGCGGGCATGGAAGGTGGTGAAAATCTTGAAACTGGCAACACCGGACTGGATGGCTTCGGCAATTTCTCCCAGGGTGCTGGGCGGAATCGCGCCCGCCAGGATGTAGTGGAACGTGTAGTCGATATATGAGTGGCCGCTGAAAATGTCCCGGCGCTGCTCGATCTGGCCCATTATTGGATCGGCCGGCGGCACCGCGCCCGGCGTCAGGGGCAAAGCGCCGGCGAAATCCACGTAGGTGGTGACGCCACCGAAGGCCGCGGCGCGGCTGGCTGCCTCCGGCGGTTGGGTGAAAACACGATCGTCCCCTCCCGCCCAATAGTCAGGCACCGGAACGTTGATGTGTGCGTGCGGTTCGATTCCGCCGGGCAACACGATCATTCCGGTTGCGTCTATGCTCTCGACTTGGCCCAAATCGTCCAGCACGCCGGGAGCGGCTACCGCAACGATTTGCTCGCCGCGCACACCAACGTCCATCAGACCCACGCCGTCCGGCGTCACCACAGTCCCACCCTTGATGATCAAATCCAGCATGATGACCTCCCATCCTGACGTATTCCCTGAGCAATTGTGCAAGAGCGGATACGGAATCGTTCCGGCTGACCGGATTATACAGTGGTGAGACGGTCAGGACGGAACGAGGTGTTCAATGGACCCGGTGGGTCTGCGGCTGGCCGTTGAATAACGCTCCGGACGCGATCGCCCCGCTATGCCGGAAACATCGTCCAATGTATGGATCGGCGCTGGGGAGTACAGTGAAAGTCGAATCAAGCAGGTGTCGGAGGCTGTGAACAAGTTCACTGTTTTTGGCCCGACGCCGGAATTGAGTAGGGGATTGGTCACGCGGCCACAGCAAATCGGCTCTCGCCTTGCATGTGGACGAATAATGTTGACACATGCTTGTTACTTGAAGAAATAGTTGATTAACATATCTGTGCAGCAACGGAAAATTGTGCTAGGCTACGCGACCGACAGTGCCCCCTCAGTATCTCCAAACATGAGCTGTATCGGGCATGTCGACATGATAAGCACACATATGTAACGCGGTACCAACATGTCATCTATGCTCAATTCACCGGATTCGTTAGAAGCCGATCTATCTGACCAGACCCGATCCTCACTCATTGAGCAACTCTTGCGTCTCAATGAAGTCGACCTCAAAATTGCCAGGGCGCTGGAAATAGACGACGTCTTGCAGGAAATCACCGACGGCGCGTGTTACCTGACGGGTGCGCAATACGGAGTGTTGGCGCTGCTTGATGAGTTCGGAGGCATCCAGCAAACGGTAACATCGGGCGTTGACGCGCATCAGCTTGAGCAGATGACCACGCCTCCCGTTGGCAACGGGCTGTTGGGGTACCTCAACGAAACCGAAGGAACCCTGCGCGTCGCCGACATCTCCAGTCATCCCAGATCGGTCGGACTGCCCGCCGACCACCCGAACATGACCACTTTCCTGGGAGTCCAACTACGTAACGGAGACCAACATCTGGGGAACGTCTACCTGGGCGAAAAGCGAGATGGTCTGGAATTCACTGAATTGGACGAGGAACTGATACAGCGGTTCGCAGAACACGCCGGCGCCGCGATCACCAATTCCCTGAGATTCGAACGAGAACGCAAAATAAAGACCGATTTGAGGGCTTTGGTAAAAATCGCCCCGGTAGGCCTGGTGGTCTTTGATGCACGGACCGGGGAAGTGCTCACTTCCAACCAGGAATGCCAACGAATTGGTGGCGCGGTTGGTTCCAGCTCCATGACTTGGCAAGAGACTTTTGAAAACGTGACCATGTACCGGGCTGACGGCCGCGAACTGCCGGTCGGCGACCGGCCGGCAACCCAGGTTTTGCAGAGTGGCGAAATCGTCCGGGGTGAGGAAATAACTCTGCACTTTTCGGACGGACGAATAGTCAACACACTCATCAACGCAGCTCCGATCTACTCCGATCGGGGTGAGATCCTGTCGGTGGTCGTGGCAATGCAGGATATGGCTTTCCTGGAAGACGCCGAGCGCATGAGGGCCGAGTACCTCGGGATGGTGAGTCACGAACTCCGGACGCCACTCACTACGATCAAGGGCTCGATAGTGGCCCTTGCGGACATCGTCGAACCTCTGAACAATGCCGAACCGCTCCAACTGTTGCAGATCATTGACAACCAATCGGAGCTAATGCGAGGCCAGATCAACAGCTTGATCGATCTCACTCAAATTGACGCCGGCACATTGAGGTTGTCGCCGCAATCGGTCGACGTTGCCGGCTTGGTGGCCGACAGTGTGCGCGAATTCAGGCGAAAACACTCCGGTTTCAACGTCCGCCAGGAGATTCCGGAAGACCTGCCGAACGTGATGATCGACCGGGACCGAATATCGCAGGTTCTGCGGGATGTGTTCGCCCACGCGTTCAAATTCGCATCGGACGCATCTACAGTATCAGTTACGGCCGAGCAAGAGGACCTGCATGTGGCGTTTTCGATTTCGATTGAAAGCGCCCGTGCGCATGCCGCCGACCCGACCGGGTTGATGGAGCGGATGCGCTCCGCAGCCGGAGACGATGGGATCAAGACCTACCTTGGTGACGGTCTCGCTCTGTCAATTTGTAGGGGACTCGTTGAAGCACACGGGGGACGATTTACGGCAGACACCTCCGACTGCGGACACGGGTCCACTTTTTCTTTCACCATTCCCATAGCTGGGGACATGCCCAACGAAGCCGGTGGGGCCAGCCAGTTGCAAACGGATGCATCTCTCCGGGATGATCCAATTCGGATCCTGGTGGCCGGAGACAATCCACAAAGCGTGGCCACGACAAGACGGGCGCTCTCAAACACGGATTTCACGATCCTCGAAGCGTTTGACGATGACCATCTGGACGAACTCATGGTTGACGGGCAACCTCACCTGATTCTGTTCGATCTGGCCAACGGCCGGCGCGAGCGGCTTGATTTGATGCACCGCCTTTTCACGTCCCATGACGTTCCCATCATCGCCCTCATGGGACAGTGGGATGAGTTACGGTCAGTGCAGGCTCTGGGGATGGGCGCCGACGGCTACATGGTCAAACCGATCGCAGGCACCGAACTCATCGCCCGGATACGCGCAACCCTGCGGCGGTGGGGCCGCGTCCACCCAAGCGACCCTTCAAACGGTTATGCGTCAGGGCACGTGACCGTCGACTATGGCGCCCACACCCTGGCTGTGGAGGGCGCGCCGATACAGCTGACCGCGACGGAGTACAAGCTGCTGTACGAACTGTCCAGCAAGGCCGGACGCGTGTTGACCCAGGACGAACTGTTGCACCGGGTTTGGGGTCCTGAATACTCGGGCGAGTCGCAGTTGCTCCGGGCGTACATCAAGTCGCTCAGGCAGAAGCTGGGCGACAACGCCCGTAACCCGTCGTATATTTTCACTGAGCACGGGACCGGTTACCGGATGGCAAAGCCATAGGCTGCCGCCTCGGCGTACCGGCACACACGCTACGTCGCAACCCGGCCGACCGGTCGCCGATATCCGCCGGCCGACTCCGGCAACGCATGGTGGCCGATCCCCGGGTCTGAGCGTATAGATTCCCAAATCGCGCGGGGCGAGTACACTGTGCGCATCCAGTTGAATCCCGAATGCGTCCGAGGAGCGCCGCCCCATGCCCGACCGTGCACAAACCACCGTACTGAGTCGCCTCACGCTCGAGTCCGGCGATCAGGAAGAAGTCGCCCAAAGCACCGTGGCTGGGAGCGTCGTTGAAACGCTCACTCCGTTGGTGCAACGTGCGCTCGCCGGTGAATCGTCAGTAACAATTCCCCCCACCGACTACTGGATCACAGCGAGCGAGATACCGGACCGGCCCTCTGCCGACGCCCTCCGTGTCGCGTTCGGGACCGGCTCGATTGGAACCCTCCCAATAGTGGAAATGACTCTCCGGCCGCCCGAAGACGACGGAGCGCCGGCGATGCTGATGACCAGCATCGGAGGGTGGCTGCAGGCCATGGGCTCCGGTTTGCTTGGCAACCGTCCCGACGCTGATAGAGTGGCGCACGAAATCGCGGATCTGGAAAAATGCGTCGCCTGGACCTGGCTGGAGATGCGTGGATACGGGGTCAGGCTGCAAAACCTCGGGAGCCCTCTGGAGGTTCTGTTTGCAGCCGGCGGCGGTATGCTGACCGCCATAGTTCAGGAGCCGGGCGCATCACACGAGGTTTGTTTCCTGGTGCAGAACGCTCCCGAAGCGATCCGCCGTTTATCGGATGCCCCGAGTGTGGAGGTGCACGCTCGGCTGTTCAAAATAGGCTCGGTGCACCTGGTTCCTCTGGTCGCACGGGTGGGCGACACCTGGTACGAATCATGGATCAACGCCTGCTCCGACGACGGCAAGGGTTTTGAGGAGCTGGAAATACTGGCGGCGCAAGACCGGATGGTGTTCCTGATCTACGACGGAACTTCGTTCGACCCCCAGCGCACGGTGCAACTGCCCAACCCGCTCGCCGACAACCTAGGTCAAGTACGGCGGGGGATGGAGGGAGTCCCGACCTGGACGATGGAGGAGTTTGCCGACGCCAGGGAGGAACTCTACGCGGCTTATCCGACGCCGCAGGATCTGATCTTTGGGGCCGACATTTCCGGGCAGTAGATCAGCGCGCTGGCGTCCGACGACGTGCGGGCGGGGATTGAGCGCTTGCACTAATCCGGTTCTTTACCAGGCGATTCGGCCGGTTCAATCCGTTGTTGGGGCAGGCAACGGCTCTCGATAATCCTGGTCGTATGCCACCGTCCAGCCCAATTCGACCTGGCGGTCCAGCGGAACGGCCGACGGGGTCTGCGCACCGGCAAGACTCTGACCCACGGCGTCCGATGCTTCCAATTCATCAATCTCAGATTCACTGAGACCCAGGATGCTGGACAGCACGTGCTGGTTGTCTTCCCCCAGCATCGGAGCGGGTTTTTGGATCCGGACATCGTTGCCCGACATTCTCCAGCCCCGGCTGACGTATTCCTGACGACCCAGCCCAGTTGCGGTGTTGTGCTCCGCGGTTTCGAAATACCCCCGGGCTCTGAAATGGGGATCAGAGAGGAGATCGCGACCATCCAGGACCGGTCCGGAAGGCACGCCGCAGTTCTGCAGCGCATCCATGACTTGGTACTTGTCGCGCCCCGATGTCCAGCCGGAAACTATCGCGTCCAGATCATCCTGATTGCGGTGCCGCTCCGCAGGATCTGCGAATCGGGGATCAGCAGCCAGATCGGGCATCGCCATCACGTTGCACAGCGCGCGCCATTCCTCATCATCCCGGGGGGCAATCACCACCCATTGATCATTTCCCAAACACGGATAACAACCGTGGGGGGCGATGGTTTCGTGTCGATTGCCCATCCGGCGAACCCGTCGACCGTTGAAAGCGAAATCCAGGACACCCTCGCCGATGAACGACACGCCAACCTGGTACATCGCCAGGTCGATCCACATCCCCCGGCCCGTTCGAGCCCGGTGGATGAGGCTGGCCATCACAGCCAACTGGGCCGTCCAACTGGCCAGGAAATCGGTGTACGAGTTGGCGATCTTGTTGGGCACGGTGCCCGGCGCGGTTCGCCCATCGGAAGCAACGTCCAGATAACCCATAAAAGCCCCGGTGCCGTGGGTCGGTTCGAGGGCCGTGGCCATGGCTCCGAAATCCGTCCAGGGGCCGGAGTGTCCATAGCCCGTGTTGGATACCATGATGAGGTCAGGTTTGACGGCTTTGAGGTTGGCGTAATCCAACCCGAAGCGGCGCATTACCCGGGGCGTGAAATTTTCCAGGACGATATCGGACACCGACACCAATTGGCGCAGCACTTCCAATGCCTCCGCCGAACGCAGGTCCAGGGTCACGCTGAGTTTGCCCCGGTTCAGCGTTTGAAAGGTGCCGCCGCGCTCCCAGTAGAGTTCGCCCGGTTCGTTGTCCGGGTATGGTCCATTGAGCGTGCGTGTGGTGTCGACGAACTGGTTGTGGTGCGTGTCAACCTTGATGACCTCTGCGCCCAGGTCTGCGAGATAGGCGCCGCAGTACGGCATCGCGAACACCCGGCTCAGATCAACCACTCTTATGCCGTCCAACGGCAGCGTCATATCACCCCCAGGGCCCTGAGTTGGGACAATTCTCCGTCAGTGCGGCCCAACTCATCTCCGAATATTTCATGATTATGTTGACCCAGCAACGGCGCGGGCCGCCTCACTTCGTATTCCATTCCGGACAGCTTCGGCCCCATGCCGGGATACTGCGCCTCGCCGACCACCGGATGCTCCACCGTGCGATAGAATTCGCGTTCGCTCAGATGGGGGCACTGGTACAGGTCACCAGCGTCCTGTGCCATGCCGAACACCAGTCGTCGCTCTCCGGATGCCTGGTGCAGCGTTTTGCGATCCCATTCCGCCAGGCCCTGGATCAACAACTCGTAAATTTCCTCACCGAATTCGATCCGACCGGACCCGGACGCGAATCTTTCGTCGTGCAATTCCGGAACGCCGATAAGGTCGGCTACGGTGGACCAAGGCTGTGAGCCCTGCACCGACGGGATGACGTAGCCATCCCTGGCCGGCATCAGTTCCTCGAATCCCGAACCCCGCACAGGCCGCCTTCCCTTTATGGCGCCCATATAACTGTAGTACGGGACAGCCTGCACCAGGTGGGACGCCAGGCACTCCACGGCAGAAACGTCGACCGTCTGGCCCATGCCGGTGTACATTCGTTGGAACAATGCCGCCGTGGTCGCCACCGCGCCGTTGATGCCCGCCACGTAGAAAGACTGGTTCAGGGCGTTCCGCAACGGTTCCTGATCAGAGTCGCCGGAGTGGTACATCAACCCGCTCATCGCCACCGCCACAATGTCGGTCGCCGCATGGTTCCGGTACGGCCCGGTCTGTCCGAACGGCGTGATGGACGTGATGATCAGGTTGGGGTGCTCCCGCGCAAGCCGGGCGACCTCAAGCTCCGGGGTTGGTCTTCCTTCCGGCGGGTAGTTTTCGACCAGGACGTCTGCGGTATCCAGCAGTTCCGACAAAATTCGCGCACCGGACACCGTGGCCGGATCGAGCGTGACACCGCGCTTGTTCGTGTTCAGGTAGAGGAACGGAATGCTCTTGTCGGGATGCCGGTCATCACCCACGAATGGGCCCATCCGCCGCGCCTCGTCGCCCCATCCCGGTGGCTCAACCTTGATGACATCGGCCCCGTAATCCGCCAGCTGTTTGGCGCAGAAAGGGGCGGACACATGGCCGCCCAGTTCCAGCACGCGGATGCCGTCGAGCAGGCCCGGCATCACCAGGGTTCCTCGTCCCACGTCAGCGGCAGGGACTGGCCGCGTTTCGGTAGGATCACCGTGGCGGTTCCGGCGGCGGTCTGATTCCCCCGATCGTTCTGCAACACAACGGTACAGTCAACGTGCCCGTACCCGTCAATCTCCCGAACTCCCGAGACCGCGCCCGATGCCGTCAACGTGTCCCCCGGGAAATCCATTCCCCGGTGTTCCACGTAGAAGCGCTTGAACCAGCCCTCTTCTCCTGCAAAGTCTAGCAGCAGTTGACCAAGGTACTGGTTTTTCAGCGAACCATTCACGACCACGTTGGGCAATCCCTGGTGCAACTGGGCAAACGGCAAATCCCAATGAATGCGAGCGTAGTTACCGTTGGCGGCGGCCCAACGGATCAGGTGCGTAGTCGTCATCGGGCCCTTCACCACTGCGGGCAAACTGTCCCCCACGGCAACGTCTTCAAAGTAGCGCTGAGCAACCTGGGCCGGTTCCGGCTTGGACAAAATCACCTCGGGGTTTGGCGGCGCCACGGCCACTGTGGTCAAATCCGCAGCGACCTGCGCAACGTCCGTCGGTTGCTCTCCGGCGGGCAGCGCGCGGTGTATGCTCACGCGCTTGGCGCGGCTCAACTCCTGTCCCTGTTGGTCGGTTTGAGTTTCCTCGCGCACGATGAACACCAGGGGGCCGGAACGCCCCTGTTTCTCGAATATGTCCAGCATCCGGAACTGACGGGACACCCAACTTCCCACGCGTACGGGGGATAGAAACTGCCAGTCGCTGCCACCGTTGAGGCCGTAACTGTTGAACGGGAGGGGGACCTCGAAATGCCATTCCTGACCCGCGCCAAAATACCCGATCGGCGGGGCAATGTCCTTCCAGGCCGCCAGCGGTGGGCACAGCAGGCTTCCGAACCGGCTGCTCTCCGCGTACTCGGGGTCAACGTACAGGGGATTGTAATCCTCTATCGCATCGGCAACGTCATACGCCATTTCGGCGCTGACTGGAAATCTGTTCCTCTCGGGTTCAGATTGCAGCCCGACCAGGGCTCGTATTTCGTCTGTGATCAGGCTGCCGGACATCGGGCATGCTCCTTTCCAAGTGTTGTATGATGGTCGCAAAGATTGTAGCCAATGGATCGGGTTTCCACAATTCAGACGATTCGATTGACATGTGCGTGCGGTTTCATTAGTCTGCGCGCCAATTCAACCAGCCAAGGTGCAAGGTGAACAGGTTTCTCGCGCCCCTGCGGGCGCTCACCAGTTGGTATTTCCTGGCCCCGTCCGCGATTGTTATCGGTATCGTGATCGGGGCGTTTGTGCTGGTCAACACGTTCCCAACCAAGCACAACATCGGCGTCATCGACATACCGTACACCGTCATCACTGACGACTCGGCCTACGTAATCACTCAGTACCTTGATTACGCCCGCCAGGACGATTCCATCAAAGCCGTCGTGATTCGTATCGCCTCGCCAGGCGGCGGCGCAGCCTCCAGCGAGCGGCTGTACATCGAGACCAGCAACCTCCGTGCGGAAAAACCGGTGGTGATGGTCATGAACGGCTTGGTGGCGAGCGGCGGCTACATGATGGCCATGGGCGTCAATCACACCTTTGCCCAAACCTCGTCGCTCGTGGGCAACGTGGGCGTCATCACCATAGCGGGCCCCTTAATCCCGCGGCCACTGCCAGAGAGCATTGTCGTCACCGGCCCCCACAAGCTCTACGGATCGTCCCGCCGGGACTGGATTGGGCTCGCGGACGAGCTCAAGGACGCATTCGCCCAGATGGTGATTCGCGAACGCGGAGACAAGCTGCGCGTTACCAAAGCCGAACTCACCGAAGGGCGACTGTATGCCGGCGTCGATGCCGCCAGGCTGGGTATCGTAGACGAAATTGGCGGTGACAGCGACGCCATGGAAAAAGCGGCGGAACTCGCAGGCATATCCAGCTACGGCACCGTTGACGTCAACGCCGAGGTTCTGCGTGCATCTATCGAGCGAACCCGTCGCATATTCAGATCCGAGCTTGATATTGAACCCACCGGGGAGGAGCTTTTGCCAGCCCTGCTGATCGATAACATAGAACGGGAAAACCCGCTCCCGGATTTCCCGTTGGATATCCAAAAACCCAACATCTATTACTTGTACGCCGGCAATGATTATTAGATTACTGGCGTCGTTGGGGCTACTGATCGTCTTCGCAGGCCTGGCCTTCGGAGGCGGGTACCTGATATTCAACCTCAGCAGCTATGACCCACCGGTTGCAGCGGAGCGGGTCTATCCGGAAAACAGTCCCCCTGACCTTCCAACGAACGAAGTCATAAGCCCTATCGGACGGTCATCTTCGAGCGGCTTGGTCCTCATCGACGCAGTCCACAGGAATACATTCCGGGACAACGAGCTCGTCACGCTGCTTTCGAAAATTGCCGGCAACGGCTATGCGACCGAGTTGGTCGGAAATTACACCTTGACTAGCGAAACCGAGCGGTTGTCCCTCTTCGGGGAAAAACTCCGTCGAGCCGACGCGTTGATGGTGATCCTGCCTCGGGATCCGTACACGACTGCCGAGGCTGATCTGGTGGAGAATTTCGTGGGTAGGGGCGGGAAATTACTCCTGATCGCCGACCCGACACGGTTTCATCGCTCGAATACCCTGGCCGAACGTTTTGGCATCAACTTCCGGCCCGACTACCTTTACAACCAGCACGACAACGACCTGAATTTCCAGAATATTTTCGTGCGGCAATTCCAGCCGGACGGCATCACGGCCGGCGTGGATGAAATCGCCCTCTACACCGCAGGGTCCATCCAGTCGCCCTCCGCCGGCATTGCGTTCACCGACAGCAACACCGAGTCGTCCATTGAGGCATCCGGAGCCGGCCTTTCTCCGATCGCTTGGGGGAATTCCCGAAACGTATTGGCGATAAACGATTTTACATTCCTGATTCCTCCCCACAGTTCCGCGCTGGATAACGGGCAGTTGCTGTCCAACGTCGCCGATTACCTCACCACGAGTACACGCGAGTTTGAGATGAGCGACTTCCCGTACTTCTACGGGAGCGGCCCGGGACAGGATGTGGACATCGTCACGGCGCAACCTTCGTTGTTGAGCAGCGGCACGGAGGTCAAGAACGCATTGGCCGAGGATGGGATTTCCGCGAGCCTGCAGACCACCGAGGATTTCGGCCGCGACACGGTGTTCCTCGGACTGCATGAAGACGCGCTGCGAGTCAGCGGGTATCTGCACGCCGCGGGAATACGCGTTGATGACACCTTGTCGGGACCATTCGGAGAGGATCTGTCGCTGGAGGCCACTGCGGTTGCCGTTTTGGACCCCAATCGCGACCGCCACGTCCTGATCATCCTGGCTGATACTCCAGAGGTGTTGGGGAAAGCGGTTGATCGACTTTTGGACGGAACATACAGGAATGACCTGGTAAACGATTTCGCGTCGGTCAGTTCCTTCGCGACAGAGAGCAAATAATTCATGCACAATAAATTTCGTTTGTTTAGACGTTCGCTCCTCGGATTGTCGCTGGTCGCTGCATTCGCGTTGATTGCGTGTACTGCGCCCGCCGCTCCGGAAACCTCCGATGAGCCCGCCGATACCAGCGCAACCGTACCGGCAGATTCCGAACCGTCCAGCCCTCAGCAGGCCGTTCCCGTCGCGGATTTCGTCCAGCAACACGCTGGCATTTCCAGTGAATGGGACCAATTCCACGGAGACTTCGATCAGTGGAGCGCGAGTTTGGAGTCATGCCACCCCAACGCCATGCGCGAGGCAGTGAATGAATTCGCGGTCTCGTTCAACTCCGTCACGGAACAGGCGCGCGGATTGACCCGCGGAAAGACCAGCGGCGAGATCGCCGACCTGTTGATAGTTGCGGCGGAGGAGGAAGAGACGGCGCTACGACAGTTGCGAGATCGTTGGCAGCCCAACAACATTTCGCTGTTTGAAAATATTGAACAACACCGGACCAAGGCCTCCCAGGCTCAAAAAAGCGCCGAAGACCTCGTGATCGAATTGCGCGACGGTTTTCAAGATACCGCTGACCCGGAAGCGACTGCAGAATTCCTGGAAGCATTCCAACCAGTCAAAGAACAATGGAATCAATTGCACGACGATTACGAAACCTTGCGCGACGATGCAGACAGCCTCGGGGCGGCAGCAGTTCGCGAAGGGATCGAATTGCACGTGACCAATCTCGGAACGGTTATCGACGGACTCGAGGATCTACCGGAACTGGAAGCCGCGGATGAAATCGTAGAGGAACTCGTCACTGCCGCCAAAGCCGAGTTGGAGGCATTCGAGGCTGCAACTGCCTCTGAGTCAGCCGAAAGCGACACCGCCACAGCGACCGAATCGGCCACTGGCACGGACAGCAGCACCTCCGACTCCGCTGATCAAAGTGGCGCCAATGGATCGACTACCACCCAAGCCAGCGGTTCGGGTGGAGACGGACTCCCCGATTTCGAAGCCCTGGACATGGTCACGGACGAGAACGCCAAGGTCTTAAAGAGCGCCAACCGGAGCATCGAAGACCTCGCTGATTCAGATGCGGAGGAAGGTCTGGCAGAGTTGCAGGTTTTTGACACCGAATACGCTCGCTTGACCAGGGCTTGGGACGCTTTCCACGACCGATACAACGATTGGCGCAAGAGTGATGCCGGGTGCGACCGTGCCCAGGTGGTGCAGGACCTGGAAGAGCACAGCCTCCAGATCGCTGAAATCTCCCGCGACGTCCGCAACCTTCCCAGCACCGGCAGCCTTCTGCCGATCTACTCGCTGCTGACGGAAGCGGCCGCTCGAGATGAAGACGCAATCCGGACCCTACGCTACACTTGGCAACCTTTCGCGGTTGACGCGTTCAAAGCGGTGCACCAGGAAAGAACCAACACCGAAAGCCTCCGCCGCCAGGCGGAAATCGCAGTGCAGGAGCTGGCGAACCGGTCGTAAGCCGGGAGCCAGCAGGAGGGACCACCGATGGCTCTGCCTCCCGACCGCATCGACTACCTCCCGATCATCGACCGGCCGGTGATCAAGTGGCCCAACGACGCCCGGGTTGCCCTCTGGATTTCCCCCAACGTTGAGCACTACGAGTACCAGCCGATCAACGAGGGAGTCCGCGACCCTTGGCCGCGCACCCCGTATCCGGACGTTCAGCAATATACCTACCGGGACTACGGGAACCGCGTCGGCTTCTGGCGAATGCTGGAGCCGTTGGACAAACACGGTATTCGGTGCTGCGTGTCCCTCAATCTCGCGGTCCTGGAGCATTTTCCGGAGATCGCGGAGGCCATGGTCGAGCGCGACTACGACTTCATGAGCCACGGGATCTACAACACTCGTTACCTCTACACCTGCACCGAGGATGAGGAGCGCGAGTTCTACCGAGACTGCATCGACACCCTGCAACGCCACACCGGCAAGCAACTCAAGGGAATGCTTGGACCGGCGATTTCGGGCAGCGTCAGCACACCTGACCTGATGGCCGAGTCCGGCCTGATCTACCACACCGACTGGTTCCACGACGACCAGCCCACGCCGATCAAGGTCAATTCCGGCAAGTTGGTCTCGGTTCCTTACTCCATCGAGCTGAACGATTCATCGGTGCTGCGGGACAATCATTACACCGCCGAGTATTTTGCCGACATCTGCAAAGCCCAGTTCGACCAGCTTTACAGCGAAGGCGCAGAAAGCGGGCGAGTCATGTGCATCGCGCTGCATCCATTCCTCATCGGGCAGCCGCACCGCATCAAATACCTTGATGATGCCCTGGGATACATCATGTCCCACGACGGGGTGTGGCAGACCACCGCCGACGAGATCGCGGAATACTACATCGCCAACTATTACGACCAGGCCGTCGCACATGCCGCGCAACTCGGGCGGTAGTCTATCCACGCATCAATTCCGATTTCCCGGAGCGTAGCCCATATGCCTGCCCAACGCACTTTTGGCATGGATCATCCGCATCACGAATGGTCGCCCATCATTTCCCGTCCGGCGCTGCGTTGGCCCAACGGAGCGGCGGTCGCATTGTGCGTCGTCCTGGTGCTGGAGCATATGGAATGGCAGGCGCCGGACGGCAGTTTCCAGGTCGCCAACCTTTCCGGAGGCTCGGCCCCCCGCGCTTTTCCCGATTATGCGCGCCTCTCCCATCGGGAGTACGGGCATCGCGTAGGTATATTTCGTCTGCTGGATCTTCTGGACAAACACGGCATACCCGCGACCATCGCCATGGATGCAATGACCGCGGAAAACTACCCATACCTGGTGCAGCATTGCATCAGTCGGGGATGCGAAATCATCGGGCACGGCATTTCAGTGAGCCGGACGATCAGCGCCAATATGTCGGAGGATGAGGAAAGAGGGTACATTCGGTCCTCCATCGATTCCCTGATTGGCGCCACCGGGTCCGCCCCGCAGGGATGGTTTGGACCTGAGTACGGAGAATCCGACCGCACGCCGCAACTGCTGGCCGAAGCCGGTATCCGCTACGTCTGCGATTGGGCCAATGACGAACAGCCCTATCCCATGACTACCGGCGACACGCCGTTCTTTGCCCTGCCGCTGCTGTACGAACTCGACGACGTCGCGTCCATGGCCCAGCGCAAGGTGACGGTTGCCGATTACCAGCGCCGACTCACCGAGAGCTTCGACACATTGCTGGAAGATGGAGCCTCCAATGGGCGGGTCATGGCGTTGAATTGGCATCCTTGGATGGTTGGACAACCATTTCGGGTAGGCGCGGCGGACGCAGCCCTGGGCCACATGATGCGAACCGGAGGCGTATGGGCGGCCACCGGTTCGGAAATTGTTGAACATTTCCAAAGCCAAACGGCCTGACGCGGAGACAACCATGGCTTCCTCACTGATTCGCGGCAGGTACCTCCTGAGCGCATCGCACGAGGGCGGACCCATCGAGACCGTCTACGATGCGGCGATATACCAGGAAGACGGCCTCATCAAGGACATCGGCCCGTATGCAGAAGTGAGGGCCAAATACACTCCGGATGAGGAGTTGGGCGGCCCGAATTACGCCATCATCCCTGGTTTGGTGAACTCGCACCACCACGGACGCGGCGTCACCACACTGCAAATGGGCACCTGCGACGATTGTCTGGAAACGTGGATTCTGGCCGGCTGGGGTCGTCGTCCCTACGACCACTACCTGATGACGTTGTACACGGCGATCAACATGGTAGAGAGCGGCACCACCACCGTGATGTACAACCATCCCCAGACTTCCGCCGCCACCCTGAAACAGGACGTTGACGCGGTGCTGCGCGGATTTCTGGATGCGGGGATGCGGGTCGCCTTTTCCAGTTACATACGCAACCAGAATAGAGTGGTCTACACCAACGACGCCGATTTCCTCGGCGGACTGCCGGCGGACCTGGCCAACGATGTGCGTAGTTATCTGTCAGTCAGCGACATGAGCGATGACGATTACTTCGCCTTTTGCGACGAAATGTATCGTCAGTACCACGGCGACGCCTCAGGCAAGGTGCGCGTGCTGTTGAGTCCGGCGAACGTGCAATGGAACTCCGACGATTTCCTGCTCCGCACCAAAGAGCAGGCCGCGCGCTGGCAAACCGGCATCCATATGCACCTGGTAGAGAGTCCGTACCAAAAGGATTATGGCATCAGGACTTGGGGAAAAACGCCGGTCGAGCACCTGCAGGACCTGGAGTTCCTGGGGCCCGAGATCTCTTTCGCCCATGCGGTCTGGCTCACCGAGAATGACATAGACATCTTGGGCGACGCAGGTTCGACGGTGTGCCACAACGCGAGTTCAAACCTGCGCCTCAAGAACGGCATAGCCCCGGTCAACCCCATGCTGGCCCGCGGCGTGAACGTGGCGATGGGAACCGACAGCACTGCGATCAATGATGACGACGACCTGATTCAGGAAATGCGGTTGGTGAGCAAGTTGCATCGGCAACCTGGCATCACCGAGCCTGCCATCACTGTGGAACAAGTCCTGGGCATGGCTACGGCCAACGCCGCCGCTCCAACCGGATTTGCCGGCGAGATAGGGGCGCTACAACCCGGGCGACGCGCCGACCTGTTGCTGATTCGTCTGGACGGGTTGGAGGAGCCTTACCTGGATGAGAACACGCCCCCGGCAGAGGTGATTCTGGGCCGAACCAAGTCCCGAGACATTGCGGCCACCATCGTTGATGGGGAGGTGCTAACGCGCGACGGACAACACCAACGCGTCAACAAGTCGGATGTGGTCCGCGAATTGCGGGAGCAATTGGCGCGGCCCGTGGATTCCGGAACGCTTTCCGTGCGGAGGATGGCCGCCCAGCTTGCACCTTACGTGGAGCGTTTTTACCTGGACCACGCGCCTACGATCGCCAATCCGCATTACGTCTATAACGGCCGCACCTGAGCCGCGCAACAACCTGAGCCGCTAATACCTCGGAGCGACGGTGCCCATTGATTCGGTACTCAAATCCATGGGCACCGGATCCTACACTTACCGCGAACCTGAATCCTGTGGTGCCGACTGATGCAGCGCCTGAGACCATCGCAGCAGCACGCCGAAAACCACGACCCAGCGATCACCTAATTCGTTGCCGGACGAAAACAGCGGACTTGAACCAGGGCAAAAACACGCGCTTGCCCACATACCAAGCGGGTTGCGTCCGTTGGTTAACTAAAAGTCACAACGTGTGCGCCGTACCCAACCAAATTGCACACCCATCGCACATCTTGCGTCGTCGAACAACCCCTTACGTACGACCGGTGCGCAGGATCCACATCCAAGGAATAAAGCCAGTCTACCGCAGTTCGTGGAGCCTGGTCAGCCGTCCCAAACCGTGATCGTCCCGCGAGTCAAGAGCATTGCGTGCCGCAGTTATCGCGGCAACAGTTCAAAATCTCCGAACCTTCCCATCTCTTAATCGCCTTGCAATGCGGCCCTGAATGCCGGATTCAGCATATAAGTGTCCAGTCTTTTGTGGAATTCAACCGGACGGGGCAGACTGATATTACCATTTGCTCGTTGAATACGACGCAAAGCGTGTCCAATACTGACTTGCGTGGTGCGTATAGTGTCCGTTTCGATGCCCAATTGGGATGTTATGGCGTCCCTGGTCATACCCTCCGCACCGGCCGCCGCTAAAATGGACACCAGCCGCCTGGCGTTCTCGGACATGTTCCTCACCAATTCATTGCCCAATCGACTGTCCCATTGTGCCGGCCAAGCAGGTTCGGGCAAAGCTTGACGATACGCCATCGTGGACCCATGATTCCCAACCATGGGTCGATATACCACCGGCGTTTCGCCTGGCTGCAAAGATGACCATTCGACGTGGGAGTCTCCATCGTCTTCCCAGTCCGTTTCCAACAAGGATGTTGTCGATGCCAAATGCAGCAGATTTGGGTCGCTCATTGAAGCGATCCGTCGCAACGCATCGACCGTTCCGTCTGGATCACCTTCGATGCTGATTTTGATTACAATGGGCGACATTGTGCGCTCCCAATTTGATTCCGGCCGTATATTTTCCGCCAATAGTATCACGTTTTTGGGCTATTTTGGCTGATTTAAACGTTGTTGTGCGCACAACCTTTACTAATTTAGTGCATGACAGGCGCGTGTGCTTGGGAGCGTGCACGGTCCTGCCTACCACTCCCTACTGGGGTAACAATTCATTCAACTCGGAAGGGGCGATATGCCACGATACGCATTAGCCGTCGACGTCGGCGGCACGTTCACAGACCTCCTGCTGTGCGAACTTGAAACCGGGTGGCAGTTTGTTCACAAGACCCCCTCAACACCCGACGATCCCTCGATCGGGTTCCTGACGGGCCTCACTGAGATCCTCGAAAAAACCAGCGCGGACCCGGCTAGCTTAGTGCACATTCTGCACGGCACGACCATCGCCACGAACTCGGTCCTGGAAAACAAGGGAGCCCCGGTGGGGTTACTGGTCACCTCCGGGTACAAGTATGTTCTGGAAATCGCCCGACACGGCACGCCCAGATTGGCCAATCCAAACACCTGGGTCAAACCCGTGCGCCCGGTGCGTCCCAGGGATTGTCGCGAAATGAACGAACGCACCACCTTCGACGGGGCCATCCTCCAACCGGTGGATGAGATTGAGATTGCCCGCGCAGCACAGCATTTCGCTCGAGCGGGTGTCGAGGCGATAGCGGTCGCTTTCCTGCACTCGTACGCCAATCCATCCAACGAGCAGCGCGCACGAGAAATCATGAGACGCGAACTCCCCGATGTGCCCGTTTCGCTGTCGTCAGAAGTGTTGCCCGTGTACCGCGAGTACGAACGCGCTATCACCACCGTCTTGAACGCTTACGTCACACCGCGCGTCAGTCGGTACATCGACAATCTGAAGGGTTCTTTGACGTCGCTCAATACACCGGCCACGTTGTCCATAATGAAATCAAACGGCGGGATCATTGGCGCTGACACCGCCGTATCCCAGCCTGTCTACACATCCCTTTCGGGGCCGGCCGCCGGCGTCATCGCCACCGCTCAAATAGCGCAAACCGCCGGCATCAGCAACTGCATTTCATTCGACATGGGAGGCACCAGCACCGACGTATCCCTGCTGCGCGATGGTCGGCCCGGTTTGACCCTGAACGGCAAACTGGGCGATTGGCCCATTCAACTCCCCATGCTGGACATCGCCACGATCGGCTGCGGCGGCGGCAGCATCGCGGCCGTTTCGCCATACGGCAGCCTCACCGTTGGCCCCGACAGCGCCGGAGCCGACCCGGGCCCGGCGTGTTATGGCCGGGGCGCGACCTCTCCAACAGTGACCGACGCTAATCTCGTCCTGGGCCGCGTTAGCACGCAGATTGCCGGGGGACAACTTTCCCTCGACACACGCGCCGCCGAAAAAACAATCCTCAGAGCGGTCGCAGAACCTCTGGGAATGGAATTATCCTCGGCCGCCAGCGGCATCATCAGGATCGCAAACAACGCCATGGTCGGCGCGATCCGCAACATCAGCGTCGAGAGAGGACACGACCCGAGAGACTTCGCGCTGGTAGCCTATGGAGGGGCGGGGCCCATGCACGCGATCGATGTTGCCAACCTCTTGGGCATCGAGACCGTGGTCGTTCCGGCGCATCCGGGTATCACATCGGCATCCGGTCTGCTGGTCGCCGAGTTCAAGAACGATTATGCCCGTACGGTTCCTCAGCAGGCTGGCGACTTTGACGTCAGCGGCATCGCGGAAGTCTTCGACCGACTGGAGAGAGAAGGTAGGGATTGGCTCGCAACTGAGGGAGTCCCCACACCAAGCCACAACCTGATCCGCTCTGCCGATCTGCGATACTCTCACCAGGGTTCCGAATTGACGGTCCCGTACCGCAATCCATATGTTGACGAATCAGGTCTCCGCGATTTGGTCGAAGAATTTCACCAGCAGCACAATCAATTGTATGGATTCTCCCTCGAACAACCGGTGGAGATCGTTACCCTCCGCGTTACCGCTTCCGGCCAGGTGGGCGCCACCAACATCTCAACACCTTTGGGAGCAGATCAACCCGTCTCCACCGAGGTTAGAACCGACCGGCCGGAGTCTTTCCGGCCCGTATATTTCGACGCGATGGCCAAGTTTGTCGAATGCCCAATCTACCGGCGAGATGATCTTGCGCAAGGTTCCCTAATCGAGGGGCCCGCAATATTGGAGGGCATGGACTCTACGGTGGTCGTGAACCCGGGTTGGCTAGGCAGCGTAGATCAACACGGCAATTTCATCATGCGAGGACAAGGACACTAATCATGAATAGAGCCAACCCAGCGCCAGTTGACCCAGTCACTCGCCAACTGATCCGCGGCAGCCTCCGGGCAGCGCGCCTGGAGTGCGAATTGATCATCGAGCGCACGGCCATGTCGGCGTTCATCCGTGAGAAAAAGGACTACACCGTCAGTTTCCTGGACCGGCATGGGCAGGAGATTTACGGGGACACGATGGGGAGTGACATCCTGGGCTGCGTCTGGCAGCACTATCCCGTCGAATCCATGAGGCCGGGCGACCTCTACTGGTACAACGATCCGTACCTTTCCGAGGGTAGCATCACCCATACTCCGGATATGGTGTTCATCGCGCCCGTTTTCTACGACGATGAGATAGTGGCCTATTGCCACTCTTTTGCCCACTTCTGGGATTTGGGAGGATCTCGCCCCGGCAGCATCGGCCCAGCCAACACGGAAATCTTTCACGACGGTACGCTGGTGCCTCCGATCAAGATCATCGACGCGGGCCGGCTGAATGACGAAGCCTACCGCATCATTCTACGCAACTCCCGTTATCCGGACCTGTTGGAGGGCGACTCGCGTGCCCTGATGTCTGCGGCCAGCCGAGCCCAGGAGCGTCTGCTGGAAATGTTCGACCGCTTCGGCAAGCAAACCATGCTCGACTCCATCGATAACGATCAGGCAGATACCGCTCGCCTGGTCCGCGACAAAACCCTGGAACTGATTCCCGAGGGGGAATATTCCGTGCGCGACTATATGGATCACGCGGGCCTGGGCGACCACTGGCATTCGTTCCACCTCAAACTGAGCCGGAAGGGAGAGGAGATTCTGCTGGACGCTTCGGGCAGCGATGATCAGGCGGACGGTTCCATCAATTTCATCGCCAGCGATGGAGCCCTGAAAGCCTATTTCGGGCAGTATTTTCACCAGTTCGACACCTCGTTGCTCGCCAATCATGGATTGCTGGCGGGCATTGACGCGGTCAAACTCCGGAACGGCAGTATTCTCCGCCCGGAATGGCCGGCGGCGCTGGGTTGTCGAGCCCATACTTTTACCAAGCTCAAGAGTGCAGTCCGGGCAGTGCTGGCCCAAGCTACGGATGGCAACGTGATGGCCGGCGCCGCAGTGTACGTGATCGCCTACTGGCGCATGAAAGACCACGACACGGGAACCTGGCTGCTTTGCACCGACGGAATCGCAGTGGGGCACGGCGCCCGGCCGTTCGGCGACGGCCTCGACGCCATTTACCAGCGGCACAATGAAAATTATCCCGGCGAGTTCATGGAGATGGAGTACCCGCTGCGATTGGAGCGGTATGCGATTTCCATCGATTCCGGCGGGCCTGGGAAATACCGGGGCGGATGCGGCGTCATCCGCGACGTGCGCCTGTTGGCCGACGAAGGCACATTCGGCCTGCGCGTGGAAAACAGCCTGTTCCCCACTTGGGGAGTGGCCGGAGGGATGGGTGGCGGGATCTCAAGGGTGGTGCAAAATACGGGCACGCCCGAAGAAAAGGAGATCCGCCCGTTCTCGGATGACAACGTTTGGAAACGCGGCGATCTGGTCCGCATATACACTGCCGGCGGTGGTGGGTGGGGGGATCCACTCGAACGGGATGTCGCGATGGTTCTCGACGACGTTCTGGACGGCTTCGTCTCCATTGAAGCCGCTCGCGAAAACTACGGCGCGGTGATCGATCTCGAGGCTCAACGAGTCGACGAAACGGCAACCGAGGTCCAACGCAAGCAGATCCGCGCTGCCCGCGGGGATACCAAGATGTTCCACCGCTTCAATTACTTCCAGACCGAATCTGAGGAATTCCGGTGGGTCAATCGGAACATTCCTCGCCCCATCAAAAACCACGTCGACCGCTAGTAAATTTCAGTTACGCGCGACCTTTGAGTCGCGGAGCGGACACTCGAACATAGTCCCGCAAGCGACCACAGGTAAGCGGCCAACGATTCACAATCCAGGAGAAATCCTCGGGTCAACATGAGGGTCGGCATCGGTCGGATTGCCCAACGCACAGAATGTGAAGGAACCACCCAGGGGCGATACCGCTAAATTGCCGCCCGGCCCGCGCACGCCTTTGGAAACCCGGCGGATGCGCTCGGCGGTGATGGAATCCGCGTATTCTTCCTTCTCTACCAGGATGAACCGCCTATTACTGCCGTCCTCGCGATTGAGTTCCAAAACAGCATGGCCTGTGGTGCCGGTGCCGGCGAACGAGTCCAGGATGATGTCGTCGTCTCCCGGCGCGCCTATGCGTACGATGTCTTTCAGCAGTTCGACTGACTTGGGGTAAGGGAAGTTTCCCGGCGATTCCGGGAAAATCGCGCGTAGAGTCTCGCCGCCGGCCCTGCTGCTGTATTCCCGCTTGTAGAACAGGGATTTGGGCTTGGCCGTCGGTCGCCTGCCATTTGACGGCCGTTGCTTGGAATATATCGCCACGTTGCCGTTTTCGCGTCGGCGGGCAAAAACGTCGCCCGGTTTGTCCCAAATGCGCTGTTTGCTCCACCGCCAGATGCTGGTGTCAGGGTTGTTCCGCGTCGCCGGCAAGACCGCCGTGTAGGGCCCCCCGGCGGCCGGTGGTTGATCATCTTCGGTGACGACTATCTCATCACAGGGTCCCACAAATATTGGGTAATGAAGACTGGGAGAGAATGTGAGGCCGCCCCGCTGCAACGCCTCGCTACGGTAATACCCCACATCGTCTTTCTCCCATTTTTCCAATTCATCGTCGTCAATTGGAAACTCACCAAGCCTGACCTGCGCCCGGTTCCGCGCGTACACCAGGCAGTGCTCATGCGTCCCGGCGAAACCGAACTGGTCGCTGCTGCCCGACAAGTTCGGAATTACCACCAGGGAGATTATGAAGTTTGCCTCGCCAAAGATCTCATCCATCATCAGGCGCAGGTGATGGTGCTCGTTATCGTCGATCGAAACGAAAATAACCCCCGAGTCGGCAAGCAATTCTTTCAGCAGGTGCAGACGGGGCCACATCATGCACGCCCACTTGTCGTGACGCTCCAGGTCCTTCCCATCGACCGTGATCTTTGCCCCCTCATCCAGGTTCTGTCTCAACCAGTCCAACAGGTCCGGACTGCCAACGCGGTCATCGTAGACCCAGCCTCCGTTGCCGGTGTTATACGGCGGGGCGATATAGATGCACTGGATTCTGCCGGAGTAGTGCGCCAGCAGAGCCTTTAGCGCCAACAAATTGTCCCCGTGAACGATCAGATTGTCGTCCGCCAACGCCTTGGGGTCCAGAGAGAGGCTCGGATCCGGAATCAACTCGCGGTACGCCAGGGTGAGGTGGTGGCTGTAGATGCTACGTTTACCCTTGAAATCCAACGTGGGCATATTCGGATCACTCGCAAACGATCGTTTTTTTCATCGTGCCAGGAAACGCTGCGGAACCCCTCGAGATTCTAAAATCGCAGGTGCCAAAGCCGCGACCGGAATGGCATAGAAGTCGGCACTGCCATGGCGCTGGTTTCGGTGGTATACCCCCAGTTTCGCCAAGCCTCCCGCCTCCTCCACTAACAATTTGTACTTGACTATATCCATCAAAAACCAAGCGCCGAAATCGTTTAGTTCGGCATTGGCCCAACCATAAAAATAGAGTTGGGCCCACAGCTTGTACCATTCGCCGGGTGCTTCGTACTCAGTGCCAACTGCGTTCCTATATTCCTGAGTGAAATCCCAACGTCGCATGAAACTGTGTCTACGGAATTTTTCCTGCACAGATAAACATTGACCCTGGGTCATCCGAATCATTGCATCGATTGCAAATTCAGCGTCCAACACATGCGCTTGTCCCTCTCGCCCTTCGAGGTGGGAAACCTGGCAATCGGGGAACAAAGTTTGGTATATCCGTACCGCGGCCGGGCGCATTTGTAATTGAAACGCGTTGTCCGCGTTGAATTGCTGGTAAGCCAATCTCGCCTCCTCGCGACCCCGTATTGCTATGGATCGATCCAATCGCAGAATGATGGTCGGTGCACGACACTATTATGTTAAGAACTCATCATTGCGAGCGCAACAACCCCAGACCGCACGCAAAGGAACACCCGCAGTAGGACCCTAACGGCCCATGCGAGGCCCGACGATGAGCTCGGCCCATGTCATTGACCGCACACAGGATACATCAGACCGGGACCCGCGATAGGGCCTTCAACGAGCTTGATTTATAGCTCACGTAATTCGTCAGATTCGCGATACCACGGGCGAACGATTTTCACCGGATCAAGCCGCCCTCGACCTCACAACCCACAGCGCCGCAACGGCGCTTCCCCCAACGTGCATCAAAGAATATCAGCCTTAGTTGATGGGCCCTGCTACCCAACCGGATAGTCCAACGCCCAACCCTACCAACACCTCATCGACCCGGGAAACAGATATAAAAAATGGAGCGGAAGACGGGATTCGAACCCGCGACCTTCTCCTTGGCAAGGAGACGCTCTACCACTGAGCCACTTCCGCCCGTTCATGGGGCATGTGCGTGCCCCCAAGCATTAGGTGGAGTATAACCGCTGACAGCCGTCGTGTACAGACATCATAAGGCAGACCAGGGCCTTTCGATTATTTACATACTGCCGACCCAGTCCGCTCATGGTGCAGACGTCCGCCTGTGGCGGGAGCAGCTGCCGGTCTGCCTCTGGCGGAACGAACCACCAGCGGACGGTGTCTTCAGAACCGCGCTGGGCTCCAAGCATTTTCTTGGTCCGGCGACCATCGAAATACCAGGTGACAATTCTCCCTTGTCCCTGACATCCTCATATCCTTACCATCTAACTGTCCAACCGCCCAACTCCATCCCGCCGCCCGACTCAAATGCGGCATCCCCAATCCTGAAAATCCTCTAACCTCGTTAATCCCGATTCTGACCATCACGAACCATCCCAACCTCGCTCCTCCAAACCCGCCCACCGGCCCGTCAAAACCACCAATATCTCCCCCAAAACCCCCCGATCCGCCCTCGTTTATCCTCACGTCCCACCTCCTGGCCCTACTCAAATGACCGGAAATGAGCGGAAAACCCATCAATCCCGTCCATCCAAAACTCCCCGTCTGAGGCAATCCCATGACCATCTCCCAGATCCGCCGCCGCATCGACGCCCTCAAGAGTAAGTTCGCCCCCGAACTCGCCATCATCAAACTCCGCCGCATCACCGAGGCCGTCGCTGACCACTGGGATTCCTCTGAATCCCCCGAGCCTTCCGACGTCATCGGGCGCATCGCCAAAGCCGGCTTCCGCCTGCCCACATTCGCCAGCC
>JAPOQH010000079.1 GCA_026710825.1 Chloroflexota bacterium
AGTGTGGCACCGTCGTTGAATAGTCGGTCCGAGAGCGACACGCAGCCACCTGAATCGGTTGCGATTTGTTACTGACGGGGTTGGCCGTCGATGCTGGGAATCCTGCCTCGCTGGTGTTGGGATAAACGTACGTTTGGTCTAGACACAGTTAGGATATACGTTCTTATGGCGTGATGTCAAGAGTGAGTGTCGGGGTGAGTAAATTTCGCTACTCCGATTCTGCGGCTGACGCGGCGGACACTTACTAATGTACTGATGGAATCCGTAATCGACCCGAACGCCTGAAATTTCTGAGTATTGCCGGGTTTTCGGGCAACGCCTGATCCCAATAACCTGCTTGGGACGAACGTCGCGGGATGCTCCGAAAATGCCCGAATCAAGCCGTGAGACGGGACTTTCGCTTCCCACATATGAGACATGATTGTCTGTCGATACCGCAGGGTGTAGATTGCCTCCCTTGGGCGCGCCGGGTAGTCGACGAGGTTAGTGACGGTGGATGGTCGGGTGCCAGTTGGAACCCTTCCCGCTGATGAATTGGCGGCATGGCCAATTTGCTCGAATCTGCGGTGCCTTTCGTATGGACCGCTGCTCTGTAGGAGGCTTCCTGATGATGACTGAGAATGAGCGACGCGGATCACAAAAAAATCGTTGGACCCGCTGGTACATGTGGCTCGCCTACGGCGGCGGCGTCCTGGGCGTGATCGCGGCCGTGGTCGTGATCGTGACGATGGCGGCTGCCCCAAGCAGCAACGGCAGAACGGTGGTGAGCCACCACGACATGGCGACGTTGACCCCCAACGAAGCGGCTGCGCTGATCCGCCAACACCCCAGCATCAGCGGCCCCGCAGAATTGAACGACCTGCAACACATCGCGATTCAGGATGGCATCACGCTCAATGAGTCCATCGCTCGTCATGCCTGGCGCGGTGACTTCTCAAGTATGGTAACGGCCATCGAGGACGACGACCCCGACAGCGTCGTTGATGCCGCCATCACCAGCGGGTCATCGGCCTGGATCAAGTTGTCGGGTTCCATCTCCGGCAACGCCCGGAAGGCCATCGACAGATTCAAGTCCGAAAACCCTAACGTTGCAATCAGCCTACAAACCGGCAAAGACCCGGGGTTCACCAGGCGGGAGGCGGATGAAGCGGTAATCGGAGCGCATTTCGCGGTGATGGCGGAGGATGGTGTACAGGACAGCGTGACCTATTACGACAGCGAGACCATTGAAATCGTCGTGACCGTCCAGATGGCAACTCCGCCCTCCGGTGAAAAACTATCCTCGCTGGAGAAGGCAGCCGAGCGCGGCGCCGCCGAGGCCACCAGGTCGGACATCACGGACAGCCTCGCCATATCGCTGTCAGTCGTCCAGCATGACATCAGTGGGACCGATGACTCCCGTGCACCCAACTGACGCGCCCTGACACACTCCGTTCGATTAGAGAAGGGGCGTGGTGACACAATATTTCGGCAATGCGATACCCGGCATGTCCGTTGCCACCAACTGAGGATGCCATCCAGAGGCGGTGCGGCAGGAACGAACGGCTCCGCGGATGAGGGTATTGAGTTGACGAATCAGGCGGCTGCAGGCACTAACGTCGGTGGCAGCGCGAGTTGGCAATCGTGTATGATTGACCGACGATTGAGATAGATATTTACCACTCACCCGTATCGGCGGTGCGACTATGATCATGTCAAAGCGACGAGTTACGAAGCCGGTGTACGTTGGCGGCGTCAAGGTTGGGGGCGGAGCCGATGTGACGGTCCAATCGATGACCAAGACGGACACCCGCGACGTCCAGGCCACGGTGCGCCAGATACACGAGCTGGAGGAAGCGGGCTGCGAAATCATCCGCTCGGCCGTGCCGGACATGGAAGCGGCCAAGGCAATGGCGGAGATCAAGAAGCAGATCCACATTCCGCTGATCGCCGACATTCATTTCCACTATCAACTGGCGCTGGAATGCGCGGCGGGTGGAGTAGACTGCCTGCGCTTGAACCCGGGGAACCTGCGGAACGAGGACCAGGTGCGGGAGGTGGTCCAAGCGGCCAAGGAGCGGCAAATACCCATCCGGATCGGGGTCAACTTCGGCAGCCTGCCGCCGGTGGGAGGCATCGGTCGAACGCGCGGTTTTTCGCGCCACATGGACCTGGTGAACCAGCTTCCGAAAGCGGGTGAGGAGCAGGAGGGCGACTACAGCGTGGTGGACCACATGGTGGCGACGGCGCTGTGGGAGATCAGCCTGCTGGAACAGCAGGACTTTGAGCAGATCAAGATCTCGATGAAGGCGTTTGACGTGCCCACCACGGTGGAAGCGTATCGCCGGCTATCCGAAATGGTGCCGTATCCGCTGCATCTGGGGATCACAGAGGCAGGGACAGCCAAATCGGGATCGATTCGCACGGCGGTGGGCCTGGGAGTGCTGCTGTACGAAGGCATCGGGGACACGATACGGGTGTCGCTGAGCGACGACAGCGTGGAAGAAGTGGTTGCGGGCTACGAGATTCTCAAGTCGCTGAACCTGCGAGACAAGGGCGCAGTGATGGTGGCGTGCCCAAGTTGTGGCCGCGCCGATGTTGACATCCGGAAATTGGCGAACGACGTGGACGCGCTGCTGAAGGGCACGGACAAGAACATCAAGGTGGCGGTGATGGGGTGCGAGGTGAACGGGCCGGGCGAAGCCAAGGATGCGGACGTGGGGATAGCGGCCGGCGCCGGCCGGGCGATCATATTCCGAAAGGGCGAGAAGGTGCGGGTGGTTCCCGAGGCGGAAATGCTGGATGCGCTGATGGAAGAGATCGAGAAAACACCTGTGGAAGCGTAGCGGGCCGGGCTGGCCCGTGCGATCCATAACCACAACTCCATGACTACCACCAGAACCACAACGGAGAACATCGCGCCATTCGACGTGGCGGCCCTGGAGGACCTGGGGATTCCCGAATTTCCGGGAGACCGCGAGGCGCTGAGAGAACGCCTGCTGGCGGCGATTGACCGGGTCCGGCCAACGCTGGAGGCGGACGCCGAGACCAACGACGCCAACTCAACGCTGGCCTGGTCGTCGGCGGTGGCGCTGTACCGGGAAGGGTTGATGTCCCTGAAGGTGCCGCGAGAACTGGGCGGGCCGGAAGTGGACCCGATGCTTTACCTGGAGTTAATCGACGACCTTTGCTACATCAACCCGTCGGCGGGATGGTGCGCTTTCATCAACAGCACCAGCACCGCGTTGATCGGGGCGTTCACGCCAGACGCGGGTGTCGATCGCGTTTTTGCGGACGGGCGGATGCCAATAGCGTCGGGAGCGTTGATACCGCGAGGGCTGGCGACTCCGGTGGACGGCGGTTGGATGGTCAGCGGGAGATGGCCCTTCGCCAGCGGGTCGGCGCATTCGTCATGGCTGCTGGCGGGATTCCGCATCGTGCGCGGCGACGAGCCGGGCCCGGAGCACATGGTGTTGACGTGTCCCATCGAGGACGTTCAGTTCCTGGACAACTGGCAGGTGATGGGACTGCAGGGAACGGGCAGCCGGGATTTCGTGCTGACGGACTACTTCGTGTCGGAGGACATGGCCTTCGATCTGCCATCGACTGATCCACGGAAAGGCGGGCCGATGTTCTGGATGGGACGGCCGGGGTTCGTGACGCCCGACCACGCGGCGTTCGCGCTGGGTGTGGCGCGGAGAGCTCTGGATGAAATCTCGCTCCAAGCAGGTTCATACCAACGGGGATACCTGGCGTCGCCGATCGCGCAGCGGGGAGCGTTGCAGCACGACGTGGGCAAGTGCGACCAAGAGCTAAGGGCTGCGCGGGCGCTGTGCCGTGAGGCGCTGGAGGATGCCTGGGAGTTCTGCCTGCGGGGCGAGCGTCCCGACCTGGAACGGCAACTGCGGCTGCGTGGGGCGTGCGTCTACGCGACTGACGTGGCATGCGAGGTGGCAGCCACAGCGTTCCGGTACGGCGGCGGGAACGCGATCTACAACGACCGGGTGCTGCAACGGTGCATGCGGGACATCAACGCGGCCGCGCAACACTTCATGGTGAACACCAGCGCGTACGACAACCTGGGGCAGTTCCGGCTGGGAATGGCGAACGTCAACGCGATGGGGTGAGACCTCGAGGTCAGGGCGACCTCGATCCCCTGCAGGTTGCTGTTCCAAGCGCCGCCCGCAGAATGACGGGACCGGCGCGGATCCGAGAGTTGTAGGGATACAAGAGCGCGGCTGTTTATAATCAACTCAACCGCACCGAAAACGAGGGGCACAAACGCGATGCGCATATCAAGACTGGTTACCAGGACACTGCGGGACGACCCGCCGGAAGCGGAAACCGCGAGCCACCGCCTGATGCTGCGGGCGGGCCTGATCCAACAGGTTGCCGCCGGGGTGTATGCGTACCTGCCGCTGGCGTGGAGATCGCTGCAGAAGATCGAGCAGATCGTGCGCGAGGAGATGGACGCCGCCGCCGGGCAGGAATTGCGGATGCCGGCCCTGCAGCCCCTGGAACTCTGGGAGCAGACTGGCCGGAACGCGGCGTTCGGCGACAACATGTTCAGGCTGGATGACCGGCGAGGGCGTCCGCTGGCGTTGGCGCCGACGCACGAGGAGGTTGTCACCAACATCGTAAAGGGCAACGTGCAAAGCTATCGCGACCTGCCGGTGATCCTGTACCAGATGCAGACCAAGTTCAGGGATGAGCCGAGGCCCCGGGCGGGACTGGTGCGGGTGCGGGAGTTCACGATGAAGGACGCCTATTCGTTCGACGCTGACGACGACGGCCTGGACGGTTCGTACCAGGCGATGGCGCAGGCATACCGCAACGTATTCCGGCGGTGCAGCATACCGGTGGTGATGGCAGAGGCGGACAGCGGCGCGATCGGCGGCAAGGATTCCCACGAATTCCTGCTGCCCACGGATACGGGCGAGGATACGGTGATCACCTGCCCGAATTGCGCCTACGCGGCCAACGCGGAGAAGGCCGAGGGGGTCTATCCTGAGCAGGAGAGGCCGGACCCGCTGGAGTTGGAAGAAGTGAGCACGCCGGGCATCAAGACGATTGCCGGGCTCGCAGAGTTCCTGGGAGTCCCGGAATCGCAGACGCTGAAGGCGGTGTTCTATGCCGCCGATGGCGAGGTGGTGTTCGCGACGATACGGGGCGACCTGGACGTCAACGAGGTGAAGCTCAAGAATGCGCTGCATTGCAACGAGTTGCGGTTGGCGGAGGACGATGAGGTGAAGGCCGCCGGATTGGTGGCGGGATCGACGTCGGCAATCGGGATCACCAACATCCGGAGGATCGCAGATCCATCGATCAGCAAAGGCGGGAATTTCGTGGTGGGCGCGAACAAAGAGGACACGCACTACCGGAACGCCAACTATCCGCGGGATTTCGAGGCCGACATGATCACGGACATAGCGCTGGCGCAGCCGGGGCATCTGTGCATGCACTGCGGGTCCACGCTGGAATCGACTCGGGGCGTCGAGGTCGGGCACATATTCAAGCTGGGGACGTTCTTCAGTGAGGCGCTGGGGGCGTATTACCTGGACACGGACGGACAGCAGCAGCCGATCACGATGGGGTGCTACGGGATCGGGGTCAGCCGGATCCTGGCAGCGGCCATCGAGCAGAATCACGACGAGCGCGGCATTGTGTTCCCGCCGCCCATCGCGCCTTACCAGGTGTACCTGGTGGGTCTGAACATGTCGGACGAGAGCGTGGCCGAGGCGGCCGGGGATCTGTACGACAGGCTGTGGGCCGCCGGGATCGAGACGCTGTTCGATGACCGGGAGGACGCCGCCGCCGGCGTGAAGTTCAACGACGCCGACCTGATGGGACTACCGGTGCGGCTGGTGGTGAGTCCGAGGAACCTGCGGCAATCGTCGGTGGAGTTGCGAGGGCGGACTGACGAGGACTCGGAAATGGTGCCGCTGGGCGACGTGGTTGAGGCGGTCCGGGGGATGATGGGAACCGGGTAGGTTCAGCGTTCTGGCGACCGCGGGACTTCCCGGCTCGTCCCAATCTTGTCCTGAAACAGGAACAAGGATCAGTTGCCTGACTATCGGGCGTTCATGCGAATCGACAAATGGGGCGACGCATGCGTGGCCCCTACGCGAAAGCGGAATGGGAGTCGGGGCTACGGCTCCAAGAGGAGCTTGCCGAAGAAGTTGGTGGCCTCCATGGCGCGGTGGGCGTCGGCGGCCTGGGCCAGCGGATAGGTGTGGTGAATGGCGGGATTGATGACGCCGCGGTTTAGGCTGGTCACTATCTGGCGCATGTCCTCGCGGGAACCCATGTAACCGCCGTAGATCTCGATCTGGCGGCTGAACAGCAGGCCGAGGTGGAGTTCAGCGCGCAATCCGCTGGTGGCTCCGCAGATGCAGTAGCGTCCGCCAGCGCGGAGGGAGCGGAACCCGTGGGACCACACGTCGGCACCCACGTGGTCGACCAGGAGATCGACGCCAGCGCCGCCGGTGATTTCGCGCACGCGACCGGAGATGTCTTCTTCGTTGTAGTTGATGACGTGGTCGGCGCCGAGTTGGCGGGCCTGCTCGGCTTTTTCGGGAGTGCTGGTAGTGGCGATCACCGTCGCGCCGACGACGTTCTTGAACACCTGGATGGCGGCGGCGCCCACTCCGGCCGACGCCGAGAACACGAGCGCGGTTTCCCAGGGCTGGAGGGCGGCGCGGCGAACGGCCATGTTCCACACCGGCAGGTAGGTGGTCGGGATGGCGGCGGCATCGGCGAACGAAACGTCAGCCTCCAGGCGGTAGGCATTGACCTCGGGGACGACGACGAGTTCGGCATAGCTGCCGTCGAGGGCAGTGCCGAGGAATCGGGAGCGGCGGCAAAGCTCGTCGCGTCCAGAGCCACACCACTGGCATACGCCACAACTGAGGCGGGGATTGACCACGACGCGGTCGCCGGCCGACAGGCTGGAGACGTTGGCGCCGACAGCGACCACCTCGCCGGCAGTGTCGCCGCCCAGGATCAGCGGCGGCGGGAACTCGCGCTCCAAGCCGCGCTGGCCCTCGCGCGTGAAGATGTCCAGGCGGTTGAGGGCACTGGCGCCGACACGGACGACGACGTCGCCGGGCCCCGGAGTTGGGTCGGGACGATCTCCATATTGCAGGACGTCAGCGTCGCCGTGGGCTTCGATGTAGACGGCTTTCATCGGTGGTTAGCGCTCCTTAATTCTGGTTGGGGGGACGTCGATTGTCGTAGCAATCCTGGCAGAGAAAAACGACGGCCAATGTTTCATCATGGCTGGCGACCCGTCCGCATCGCGGCGAATTATTTTCGGGGAGCCAGGGTTGGTGGAAAGGTCCGCCGCACATTTGGCAGGTCGAACGATGGGGGCCCTCGAGCTCTTCGTTGCAGACCACGCAATATACGGGGCCGGGAATCTGAAATGCAGTTGCCACTTCACTACCTCACTGTGCAACCAATTATGTTGGTTCGTAGTATGTATGGATCAAATTGGTTCAGGTTTAGGTTGTTGACCAGTTTTTCACCAGATCCTCCTCATCCTGGCGGGTGTGAGTTATACCATCAAGGCGCGCCTGGCGCAGGGCACGCAACAATTCACCGACGGCAGGGCCGGCCGGTACGCCGAGTTCCAGCAGGTCCGTGCCGCGCAGTATGGGCGCGACGGACCACCAAGCATCGAGATACCGCTGGATGTATTCCCCAGCGGCCCGGGAGCCAAGCATCCCGGCGGCGGCCAATGCGCCGGGCGCGAGTCCGTCCAACAGAGCACAAACCCGGGACGGAGGGAGATGCGGTTCGTCAAGTTGGGGCATCCGGCTCACCAACCGGGTGGTGTCTGCGATTGCGCGCGACCAATCAGCGGGGGCATTGATCCGAGCAGCGAAGGCGGTCGCTCCGCTGGCGGTGAGTGGCCAGACCAACGCGGAAACCCAGACCAGGGGGTCGGGCGTCGCCAATGGGGGCGCGTTGGAAATGTGGCGCACGGACAGCGCGGGGTGGATGGTGCTGAGCGCTCCCAGATCTTCAGCGTGGCGCAGCGCGGCCAGGGGTTCGGCCTCGTCGAATATGCGGTCCAATTCGTGGCGGATGCGGTCGCCGGAGATGGTGGAGAGAGCCCGCGCGTCCAGCGCCTCCCGTAGTTCAGCCTGCGTTTCGTCGGACAGTTGGAAATCCAAGCGGGCGGCGTAACGGATGGCACGGAGAATCCGAGTGGGGTCGTCGCGGAAGCTGCCGGCGTGGAGAGTGCGAATGACGCCAGCCTGCAGGTCGTCCTGACCACCGTGGGGATCGACGAGACGCGAATTGTGGCCGGCGAGCGGGATCGCCATGGCGTTGACGGTGAAATCGCGTCGGGCCAGATCGTCGATGATGTCGCCCGGCCGGACGTCGGGCAGCGCGCCGGGGTTCCGATAGGTCTCGGCGCGGGCGGTAACCAAGTCTACGGTGACACCCCCGGCTACCACGGTGGCAGTGCCGAAACGTTGATGGACGGTGAGGCGTCCTTCGACCGATTCCGCGAGGCGCGTGGCCAGCGCCGGCGCGTCGCCGACGATGGAAACGTCCAGATCGTTGACGGGAAGTCCGAGCAGGTTATCGCGGACCGGCCCGCCGACGAGGTAGGCGGACGCCCCGGAATCGTCGGCCAAGTATTGAACTTGCGCGAGCAGATTCGTCAGCCGGGGGTCTGTATTCAAAAAAATACCGACGGGAGAGGCGTCGGGAATTGACAGCATCGTTTATCGGGTGGGTTTTGAGGTTGGTCGGAGTTTAGCACTTGCGTCCCGGCCGGACAAGCCGGGTTAAATGTTCGATAGTATTCGCAAAACCGCTTGGACGGGGTCGGGGCCGACCGGGCGGCGGCCGTTTGCGGCGACAGGATTCAGTCTGCAGGCAGGCCATGGGCACGCCCAGGAACAAGAAGATTAGCTAGCCCGCTACGTGCCGGTGGAAGGACGAGTGCAGATGCCGCCAGGGACGCAAATATCAGAAATCTCCTCACCGGGATTCGGGACGACATTGATGCCCGCAGAATTTCGAGATTCGGCTCGCCGGTCAATTGACGTCGATCCAACACGGACGGGAGCGATTCGATGGTGCTGACCCTGATGCCCAGGGCAGACGCTACGCCATAAGCCATATTGGAATCTGACGGCGATATGGCGGCAGACCTGTTGAATCCGCCAAGAAATCATACTCCGAGTGTGGGGTGATGGATGGGCGTGTGGCCGCCTGGATGCAGGCCTTGTGACACGCACAAACGCGGTGGTTATACTTGCAGGCGCGATCCGCGCTGACGGAAACCCTGTTTGGAGCATGTGAAGATTATGGAAACCGTTGGATTCATTGGCCTGGGAAATATGGGCGGCGGTATGTCCGCGAACATCCAGAGGGCCGGATACCCTATGATCGTGTACGATCTGCGCGAGGAGGCGGCGCTGCCCCTTTTGGAAGGCGGCGCGCGACTGGCCAACACGCCGGCGGAAGTGGCGGCGGCGAGCGACGTAACGTTCACATCGCTGCCCGGGCCGTATGAGGTCGAAGCGGTCTCGACCGGAGCGGAAGGCGTGCTGGAAGGGATCAAGCCGGGCAGCGTGTACATCGACCTGTCGTCGAGCCGGCCGACGTTGATCCGGGAGATCGAGCCCAAGTTCCGGGCGAAAGGATGCCACGTGCTGGACGCGCCGGTGAGCGGCGGGAAGACGGGCGCGGCGTCAGGCAACCTGGCCGTGATGGTGGGCGGAGACCGGGAGGTTTTCGACCGGGTCAAACCGATCCTGGACGCCTTTGGCGACAAGGTTTTTTATGCCGGCGAAATTGGGGCGGGCAGCGTGGCGAAGCTGGTCCACAATATGATCGGGCACAGCGTGAGGCAGGCGATTGCCGAGGGTATGACGCTGGGAGTGAAGGCTGGCGTCGAGCCAGAGGCGTTGTGGGAATGCGTGCGCCGGGGCTCGCTGGGTCGCATGCGAGTGCTGCACGAAGGGCTGGTGAGGACGATGTTCCGGGGCGAGTTCGAGCCGGCGAGTTTTGCGCTGAACCTGGCCTTCAAGGACATCTCGCTGGCGACTGAACTGGCGCGTGAGTACGACGTACCGATGCCGATGTCCACACTGGCCGAACAGATCGCTATGCAGGCGATGAATCGCGGCTGGGCCGAACAAGACAGCAGCGTAACGGTTCGGCTGCAGGAGGAGCAATCGGGCGTTGAGGTGCGGGCTCCGCATATTGATCCGGCGCGGGCGGGTCGGTTCATCACGACGCATCCGGATGAGGAGTAGCCATTCCCGACGATGGGCAAAATAATTATCGTCGCCATCGTTGCAGCTGTGGTTGGCGGCGCCGCCGTTTATGTCTTTATTGGGTACCTCGGCGGCGCCCCGGTTTCATTCAGCGTTGCCCGGGATGTTGTGAGGGACGGGACAGCCGAACAAGACTTACCACAATCGACGCCGAGCACTGGGCCTGCGGCTCAACCCGTGCCGACCGTTGCGGCAACCATGGGAGTTACACGAGACCCGGAGGGTACGCCACCGATCATCGCGACTCAAACTCCGACGCTGGAGACCGCCAACCGGCCGGTCGTAACCGAGGCATCGGAGCGGGCAACGGTGGTGCAAGCTTTCGCTTCCTGCGCGGGACAATACTCCGGGGAAGACGAGGACTTCCGGGCGCGCGCTGCAGAGTCTGCGATTGAGGACGGCAGGCAGACGGTCGCGGGTATTCGAGAGTTGGTTGAGGAGCACTGCGGCGGAGCGCTGCCAGACTCTACCCCGGCGGTGGCGTCGGCGAGCAACCGACCGACTCCCCTGGCCACACCATCACCGACGGTCATACGGCGAGCGACGGAAACGCCGGCACCGACGGTAGCACCGCTGAGCGAAAGGGCTACGTCGCCGCATTTGAAACACATTGAAGCCAAGCGTTTCATGTTGGATCTTATCAACTCTGAACGCAGAAAGGCGGGCGTGGACGCGGTGGCATTGGGCGATAACATCGCTGCGCAACTGCACGCCGATTCCTCATTGGAGAACTGCACGTCCAGCCATTGGGGGACTGACGGCTTGAAGCCGTACATGAGGTACAGTCTGGCCGGTGGCTATCAGTCCAACGGCGAGAATGGTTCAGGTTTGGACTACTGCATCAAGGAATCCGACAATTACCGCGCTAACAGCGGAATCCAGGCAGAGATCAGGGAAGCGATGACGAGCTGGATGGGCAGTCCGGGCCATCGCCGCAACGTCGTAGATCCCCAGCACAAGTTGGTGAACATCGGCCTGGCGTGGGACCGCTACAACACGGCGATGTACCAGCACTTCGAGGGAGATTACGTGACGTATGATCACCTCCCCACCATCGAGAAGGGTATGCTTTCGTTTTCAGGGTCGACAAGAAACGGAATTCGGTTCAATAAGGCAAGAGATTTAGGCGTTCAAATCCACTACGACCCTCCGCCAAAGGCTTTAACGCGGGGCCAGCTCTCCCGTACCTACTGCTACGACAACGGGAGGCGAGTGGCCGGGCTGAGGGAACCCCTGACTGGCGGTTACACGTGGACCACAAATGAGTTCACGACGACCCATGACCCTTGCCCCGACCCCAATGACGTCGCGCCAGGCACGCTGGCACCGCGTTCGCCCAACGAAGCGCACCAAGCCTGGCGTCAGGCGTATAACGCGAGTCAATCGACGCAACCGCAGACCATCAGCGTGCCGTGGGTTACCGCGTCGAGATGGACGGCTCACGGATCGGAGTTTGCGGTTACGGCGGACATCGGTGAAATCCTGGGGCGGCACGGAAATGGCGTGTACTCGTTGTTGATATGGGGCGCCAATGGTGGCGGACAATTGATGATCTCTCAATATTCCATTTTTTATGGAGTTACGCCCTCAAACACCTATGACCGGCCGTGGCTTGATTGGCGACCTTGAATTTCAGAAAATCTTCCCGCGGAGGTGCTGGCAGCACCCTCGCCACAAAGCAATCTGTAACCTCCGATATCCGATTTCACGCATTTGAACCAACACAGGTTTGGAGAACCGCATGCAACTGAACACGTACCTGCATTTTGAGGACGACTGCCGCGAGGCGTTCGAGTTTTACCGGTCAATTTTCGGCGGGGAGTTCTCGTTCCTGGTGACGTTTGCCGATGGGCCGGAGGATATGCCGCCGGTGCCCGAGGACGAACGGGGAAGGATCATGCACGTTTCGCTGCCGGTGGGCGACGGAGTCCTGATGGGCAGCGATCACACGTCGGCCTTCGGGCCGCCGCCCAACTTGGGGAACAATTACTCCATCAGCATCGATGCCGACAGCCGGGATGAGACGGACCGGCTGTTCGCCGGGCTGTCGCATGGCGGCAACGTGGCGATGGAGCCGCAGGACATGTTCTGGGGAGCGTACTTCGGGATGTGCACGGACAAGTTCGGCGTCAACTGGATGCTGAGCCACGAAACGTCCGAGGGATAGGAAACGAAATGGGGCGAATGATTATTCGCCCCTACGGTTTCAGGTGTTCGCGGGCGGCTAGAAATTGTAGGGCGTCCAGGGCTTCAGCTGAACCGCAAACATGCGGTCGGCACGGGCCAGAACGCCGGGGCTGTGCTCGTCCACCAACCCGGCCTGGGCGAGCGTGGTGAACGACGCGGCGCCAAGGTATGCGGAGGCCAGGCCGCCGACGGTGATGGTCAGATCCGGGGAGCCGGCCGAGGGCCGACAGATCGCGCCCTCAAGGGAACCGTCCAGTTCGAAGCAGCGGTTGTTCCAGGAACAGAAGTCGTCCTTGATCTGCAAGGTGAGGCGGTCGTTGGACAGGTATTGGCGCAGTTGCAACGCGGCGGCCACGTCGACGATGCGGACCCACAAGCCGTCGCGTGCCGATCGCTGGAGGCGGCGAGGGTCGGCCAGCAGCCACGGCAAAGGGTCGTCAACGGGGCGCTTGATGGCATCGGTGCGCTCGTGGAGGTCGAGGTCGAAGCAGAACCGCCACAACGCGGCACTGGCATCTGGGGTGGTCGCCATTAGCTCGTTGACGATCACGGCGGGCCGCTGGGTGCGGTAGTTGACGTAGCCGTCGATCCGGCCATTTTCGATGTAGGCGGCGTAGAAGATTCCACCCTGCCCACCTTGGGAATGGATTGGGTCCCGGGAGTCTCGCTCCCAGTGGTGGGGCGCACGCTGGAACACAGCAGGACGACCCTCCGTGCCGCGGCGGAACACATCTGGCAGTTCCTTCCCGATGTCTGCCGGGTCCACGAACGCGATGGTCCCCGGACTGTCAGGCCGGCGGTTGTACGTGGTGTGGCGCTTGTCGATGGTCCAGGATTCGTGGACGGAACCGACGCCGTACCCGAACCGGCCGTAGATGGCGCTCTCGGTGGCGAACAGAGCGGCAAGTGGCTCATCCCGCTCGTGGATGCCGTCGATCTGGTGGCGCATCATGTTGGTCATGATGCCGCGCCGGGTGTGGGTAGGCTGCACCTCGACGTTGGATACGCCGGCGACGGTGGCGACGCCGCCGGGCACCGACATCTCAAGAAGGTGAGAGTGGGCGCCGCCGACGATCTGGCCCTCGTCCACCACAGCGATGGTACGGGTCAGATCAAAATGGGGCCTCAGTTCCTCCGGATCGTGGTTGAAGCGATTGCCATGCGCCCGGGATTCCACGCGCATCCAACGCTCGAACTCGTCGGGGGTTACGTTCCTCAGTTCTGGCAATGGATGCTTGCTCCCGGTGGGGTTGAATCCCGCAGAATATAACGGATTGCGGGGGGATGCGCTACCGGGGGATGCGGGTGAGCGTGGGCGTTCGTAAGGTTCGAAATTAGACCAAGAACATTCGAGGCAGGCTGTTCGCCATTCGGGGTTGTAAATCATTCAAGATCACGAGTCACAGCAGGTTGAGCGACGCACGCATGATCAGGAGAGCCACGTTACGTTGACCCCGTTTGTGGCACTGTGCGCCAAGATCGGGCAGGCGATGGGTGGTTAAGCCAAAGATACGGAGCAGTGGTGTTCCGCAAGTTCCTCGATGACGACGGAGCAGAGGTTAAGTCTGACCCGGACGCCCACTTGTTCTTCAACCCCAACAGCGCATCGTGGTAGGAGTTGGTGTGGTGTTGGTCTGCGCTTCCGGCCGAGATGCGGTGGCGTTGGGGAGTGCGACCATGACGAAGGTGTTCCGTTGTTTCAAGATTCTTGGCTTGGAGTGTCGGGAAACCTTGTGGGAATCGCGTGGGGCAACGTCTGATGTGTGGGAAAGCGGCTGGTGATTGCGGTTGACTGGGCGACAGTTGCTTGCCCGGATGCGAACGGTGGGATAGCATGCCGTAATCGTATTGTTGCTATGGCCACAAGGTGTAGAACTCACAAACCAGGAGGCAGACAGGATGGCGCTCTGGAGACCGGACCCAACATTTTACCCATCGGCTCGCCTGGCCATGGAGGCTCCCCAGGAGCGTCTGGCCTACGTCGCCGTGCTCAACCCCGGCACCGACCAGCCGGACGCTATGACGGTAGTGGATTGCGATCCCAATTCGCCATCCTATTCCCAGGTTATAAATTCGTTGGATATGCCCAACACGGATGACGAATTGCACCACTTCAACTGGAACGCGTGCAGCGCGGCCCTCTGTCCGTCATCTGCCCATCCCCATCTGGAGCGGCGGTATCTGGTGGTTCCCAGCCTCGCCAGCAGCCGCATTTACATCATCGACACGCAGCCGGATCCGGCCCGACCTCGGATCGCCAAGACCATCGAGGCCGAACAGGTGCAGCGGGCCGGCTATAGCCGACCCCACACCGTGCATTGCGGGCCCGATGCCATCTACGTCAGCGCCCTGGGATCCTCCGATGGAGGCCGTCCCGGCGGGATCATGCTGCTCGACCACTACACCTTTGAGCCCATCGGCCCGTGGGAACTAGATCGCGGGCCCCAGGAGTTGGCCTACGATTTCTGGTGGCACATCGGCATCGATACCATGATGACCAGCGAATGGGGCACACCAGAAATGTTCGAGAGCGGGGCCAGGCTGGAGGATGTGGTGGGCCAGAACTACGGCCACAAGCTGCACTTCTGGGACATGCGCCGCCGTTCCCATCGGCAGGAGGTGGAGCTGGGTCCGCAGCACCAGATGGCGCTGGAACTCCGGCCGGCCCACAACCCGACCCGGCACTATGGCTTTTGCGGCGTGGTGGTCAGCACCGAGGACCTGTCCGGTTCCGTCTTTCTTTGGTACCGCGACGGCGAGGAGTGGACGGCCACCAAAGTAATAACCATCCCTGCTGAGCCGGCCGACGCGTCGGTTTTGCCGCCGGCCCTGCAGCCCCTGGGCGCGGTGCCGCCGCTGGTCACCGACATTGACCTGTCGCTGGACGACCGTTTCCTCTACATTTCCTGCTGGGGCACCGGCAAATTGCTCCAGTACGACGTGTCCGACCCGTTCAACCCGGTGCAGACGGGCGAACTGGAAATGGGCGGCGTTGTGCGCAAGGCGGCTCATCCCAACGGCGCGACGCTCACCGGTGGGCCGCAGATGGTGGAGATCAGCCGTGATGGACGTCGCGTGTATCTCACCAACTCCCTCTACTCATCCTGGGATGACCAGTTCTACCCCGACGGACTCAACGGGTGGCTCAGCCGCATCGACGTGAATCCCGAGGGCGGGATGTCGGTCAATCCCGATTTCTTCGTCGACTACGGCAAGACCCGCAGTCACCAGGTGAGACTCCAGGGAGGCGACGCTTCGTCGGACACTTACTGTTTCCCGTAGCGTTCTTCTGATTCCGCAACGCACGCGGCAGTCTAGCTGTCCACTCCTGATGGACGGGATTGCCGCGTGATTTTGCTGCACGCCCTGATACCCGACCCGGCGGCCCTGGCGTCGTTGGGGCCGTGGCTGGGTCTGGCGGCGCTGGGGGTGTTTCACGGGCTGAATCCGGCGATGGGTTGGCTGTTCGCCGTGGGGCTGGCTCTGCAACGCCAACGGCCCTCGAATCTATTCACCGCCACCGGATTCATCGCCGTTGGACACCTGGCGTCGGTGGTGGTGGTGATGGTTGCGCTGCTGGCGGTGGGCGCGTTCCTGCCGCTGATGTGGGTGCGCATCGCCGTCGGCAGCGTACTGCTGGTGTTTGGACTCATCCGGCTTGCGCTGTACTACCGCCATCCCCGGTGGGTCGGCATGAACGTGGGCGGACGCGACCTGATTGCCTGGTCATTCCTGATGGCGACCGCTCACGGCGCGGGCCTGATGCTGGCGCCGGTGGTGCTGGCTTTGACGAGCAGCGAGGCCGCGGCGGGTGTCGCCGGCGACCTGGGCGAGCATGGCGCATTCCTTTCGCTGGAGGATGCTCCGATCTGGTGGGTGATCGGGCTGATCGGCCACACCGTCATCATGCTGGCGGTCATGCTCACGGCGGCTGCCATCGTCTATTACCGGGTCGGACTCGCTTTCCTGCGCCGTGGTTGGATCAACCTGGACTTGCTCTGGGCTGGTTCGCTGGCGCTGGGGGGCGCCGCGACGCTGGCGTGGGCATTCCTCGGGTAAGGAGTGTTGACCCGAGCGTAGTGGTGGGTCCTCTTTATGTCAGCTGGTCGATTCTGGGACAGCATGCACGGCGAAGGCAGTCTCCGGCATTGGGCCCGGGTATCCCGGAGGATTGGCTCGCGGTGATTCCATTGCTACCCAGGGACGCGATCAGGTCGTCCCTCCTTATGGTGGATCATCGCCAGCAGTGCCTTTTCGCTGCACTGTCGCGGTTCCAGCATTCCAGGTACCTAGCGGGCCTCCCTGACCTTGGGGTTGCGCCGCTGCATCGTCCCCACCCGGGTTTCCCGGTGTCGGGTGCGGTAACCGTTGAGGTTAGTGATGCGCTCCGGGTTGGGTGCCGATCTCGGCTGACACCTCGCCGGCCTTCGAGTCTGGGACGGGGCAGGCGAGGATTCCTTCCTCCAGAGCCTGCTGGGTTGCCCACGGAGAATTCACGGCGTATCAGACATGGACTCTGTCAACGCAAGGGACGGAAACACCCGTAAAGATAACGGGATTTCTGATGTCCGAGCCCTTCGCACCGGCAATACAGCAAAAAAAGGTCGCCAAGTTGACAACCTTTTTGGGGCGTTCCGGTTCAGTAGGATCGCGGTGTCAATGGTGATATACGATCTGCTGACATGCGAAATCCCTACGTGATATAGGGATTATCTGGTGGGCCTGGATGGACTCGAACCAACGACCTCAGTCTTATCAGGACTGCGCTCTAACCGCCTGAGCTACAGGCCCACGTGGGTTTTTCATTATACCGTTTCCCCACTGCGGTGCAACCTGCCGGTCCCGGTATTGAATACGCACTTTGAGAACCACCGGAGTGAATTTACATCGACAAGCAGGATGGGCTGGATTCGATTGACGATGATGGACGCGCAGGCGCTCTGGACGATGTCGTGGATTGGGTGGCGCGCTGGTATTGTCAGTAGCCTAATCATGGTGTCCATCGATCCAAAAGACAAGGTGGGTAAGCATCAGGCGATTTCGGGCCGATTGGGCATTTTCAACTCAAAGGCGCGAACGCGAAGGGGGCCGACGCATGATGCCTGTGGACGTGGGCAACACAGCCAATGGTGCAAAAGCTCTGGCGTTTCAGTCGGGTCAGCGGGCGGCGGGTCCCTTGGTGATGGGTATTTCGCGCACTGAGCCGTCGTCCGAGATGGCAAGGCCGGAGTACGGCGCGGCCTTTTCGTTGTAAATCGCCACGGCCTCGGCGCCGCTGCCCGGGTAACCGAGCCGACGCAGCCAGCCGGGTATCACATATTCCGGTAACACTGTCGCGCGGATGTGCTCGAGCGTTTCGTCGGAGAAGGGTATGGGCTCCAATCCGACCTGTTTGTTCACCTCCACGGCGGCGAAATTCTGGAACGGCGCGAGTCGCAAGGCCTCCAGTTCGGTCTTTGCGCCCTCTTCAATCATGATCTGCTGCAGATCCGCCGGCATCCTTTCCCAAACGTCCTTGTTGATGACGTTGTTGGTATACCCGAAGGCTATGACCGGGCCCGCGATGTAGTCGGCCACCTCAAACAGCCGGCCAGTCAGGCCCAGGATCACGGTGGTAACTGCGGAGTCCACGGTGCCAAGCTGCAAGCCAATGTACAGGTCGCTAATTCTCAACTGCACGGGGTCGCCACCCATGCCACGAATGAAGTCAGACATGGAAGGGGCGTGGGTGCGGATTTTGCGGTCTTCAAAGTCGGCAACGGTGGTCATCGGCTCTTTGCTGAAGAACCACTGGTCCGCCCCTGCGAACCAGTTGCGGTTGAGCACCGGGCTGCCGCCGGAGGCATCCTGCAGCATGCGGTCGATGTCGGGAGCCATGTCCGTGAGCATCAGGTAGGACGTTTCCCAGTCCTGGGCCAAACCCCACAGTGACTGTACCTCCACCCCGGGATGGGCCCCTGAAATATAGCCGGTGTAGATGTTGGCCATGTCCAGCACACCGTCGCCCACCTGGTCGAGGGTTTCAGGCCCGGCCAATCCCAACTCGACGAACGAGGAAACTTTGAGCTGCACCTGTCCGTTGGTGCGTTCGGCAAGGTTGGGCGCGAAGTAAGTTTGGACCAGTACGCAGGTAGGCAGGTTGCGGTCGAGGCACACGTGCTGGATTTCAAAACTCTCGCCGCTGGATGTCAGTGGTGTGGGGTCGGTCAGGTTGGCCTTCTCGATCAGCCCCTCGTAGTAGTCGCTGGTGTAGATGAACATGTGGCCGGGGATGCCAGCGGCGGGTACACCGAATAGCGCAGCCGCCGAGCCCTGGCGGTACTGCTCCTCCGGAATCTGGAACATCAGGCCCTCGTGCGGCGGCAGCCCGATCAGTTGCGTGGCGTCGCCGGCAAAGATGGCGCCTGGTCCGCCAGCGTGTTCGGCGGCGTACTCCGCCAGGGTGATCCGATCGCCCGCCGGGGCATCGGTTGCTGCGGGTTCCGGCGTTGGAGTCGGCGGTGGGGGCGTGGTAGGTGTCGGCACCGGCGGCGTGGCAGTTGGTTCGGCGGTGGGCGACGGGGTTTCAGTGGGAGAACTTTGGGCCACTGGCTCCTGCGACGGGGCGACCTGGGCTGACTGTGTCGATGACCCTGTTGGTGCGGGTGTCGGTTCCGCTGGCTCCGATCTGTTGCGCCCGCAGGCGAACAGAGACGGAATCAGTACCAACAGGACCAGAAACAATGTTATGAAACGCCATTGGAACATGATCCACCTCAACCAATGCGATATTATCTATTTATGATTATCAATCTGGGACGTTGGCATTGTAAGATTTGATAGTGCGGCGGTCAATCGTCAGTGCGCACACGATCGGGCATCGCGTCAGTGGGCGCCACGGGTCCGTTATGCCGCTCATTCTGAGCGGGCGGGAGGAAGCGCCGATGGGGCGACATTTGCACCATGACCGGAGGGTGGGAGAGTCCGGCAGGGCCTAAATCCGTTTGTAACTGGATTCACAATACGATATAATCGGGCCTACGAAGCAGGGTTGGGAGGGATCGCATAGTGGTCTAGTGCGGGCGCCTGCTAAGCGCTTATCCTGGGAAACCGGGATCGTGGGTTCGAATCCCACTCCCTCCGCCACTCCCCGGATTGCACGAGAAACGGAGCCGACCAGCAGATACGGGAACCAAGGTCGATGCAGACTTATCACATCTGGACGATTGGGTGCCAGATGAATACCGCCGACTCCGAGCGACTGGGGTCGGCGTTAGAGCAGTTAGGGCTGACTGCCACCTCTCGTCCGGCAGACGCCGACGTGGTGGTGTTGAACTCGTGCGTGGTGCGGCAATCGGCGGAAGACAAGGTAACGGGCACGCTCAACCTGACCCAGCCCCTGCGGAAAAAACGGCCGGATACTGTGCTTGCGTTGACCGGTTGCATGGTCGGGCCGCGCACCGAGGAGCTGCAAAAGCGGTTCCCGCACGTTGATCTGTTCCTGCGGCCACAGGAGTTCGAGCCTTTGCTCGAGATCGTGGGCGAACGGCTGGGGCTCGACTGGCAGGGATGCGTAGGATCGCTGGCGCCGCAGCAACCCGACGTGGCGACGTACGTGCCGATCATCCACGGGTGCGATTTGATGTGCACTTTCTGCATCATCCCGTACCGGCGGGGACGGCAGGTGAGCCGATCTGTGGACGACATTGCCCACGAGGTTGAGTTGCTGGCCGCCAGAGGAGTGCGCGAGACGACGGTGTTGGGGCAAACCGTGGACGCCTATGGGCATGACCGCGAAGAGGGGCACGATCTGGCGGACCTCTTCGAACGACTGAACGAAATCGACGGGCTGGACCGGATACGGTTCCTGACGTCGCACCCGTCATACATGAGCAGCCGGATCATCAAATCAGTGGCGGAGCTACCCAAGGTCTGCGAGCACATCAACCTGCCGGTGCAGTCGGGCGACGACGAGGTGCTGCAGCGCATGCGGCGGCCGTACACCACGGCGGAATACCGGGACATCATCAGCCAGATCAGGGATACCATACCGGACGTTACCGTCAGCACCGACATCATCGTAGGGTTCCCCGGTGAGACGGAAGAGCAGTACGAAAACACGCTGCGGCTGGTGGAGGACCTGCGCTTCGACAAGGTCCACGGCGCGGCGTATTCGACGCGTCCCGGCACGATTGCAGCGCGAACCATGGATGACGATGTCGCCCAGGACGAGAAGCAGCGACGCCTGAAGGGTTTGGAAACGCTGCAGGAAGGGATTTTGACAAGCATCAACTCGGCCTACATGGACGAAACGGTCCAGGTGCTGGCTGAGAACCGCAAGCGGGGAAGCTGGAGTGGGCGAACCCGCGGGAACAAGCTGGTCTATTTCGATATCAACGAATCGGGCCGGTTTGAGACTGACACAAACCTGACCGGGAAACTGGTGGACGTGAGGATCACGCGCGCCGGTCCCTGGTCGCTAGCCGGAGTTACGGCTTAGCACGGCAATTCCCCAGGAGGTGGTTTTAGTGGTTACACAAACCAGGCAGCCCACAATTCCTCTTACCGAGATAGAACACGCCGCCTTCTGCCGACCTGAGGACGAGCTACCCGCCAAATCGCTGGCGGAGGAGCTGGCGATCAACGTGCGCTGGCAGAAGATCCCGGGCGAGTATCTTGCCTGCTCTCCGGCAGAGTTGGACGAGCGCATCGGCGTGGCGAGGCGGGCGCTGGGCGAATCCGTCACGGTGCTGGGCCACCATTACCAGCGCGAGGAGGTCATCAAGTACGCTGATTTCCAGGGCGACTCGTTCCTGTTGAGCCAGGAAGCCGCATCCCGCCCTGAGGCGGACTTCATCGTCTTCTGCGGCGTGCACTTCATGGCGGAAACGGCGTGCATCCTGGCGGGTGAGCACCAGCAGATCATCCTGCCCAATATCACCGCCGGGTGCTCGATGGCGGACATGGCTCCGATCCAGGACGTTGAGGACGGTTGGGACGACCTGCAGGACGTACTGGGCGATCACGGCGGCATCTTACCCGTGACGTACATGAACTCGGTGGCGGCGATCAAGGCGCTGTGCGGAAGGAACGGCGGCGCGGTATGCACGTCGTCCAACGCGACCGCGGTGCTGGAGTGGGCCTTCGGGGAAGCGGAACGCGTACTGTTCCTCCCCGACCAACACCTGGGCCGCAACACCGCCCTGAAGTTGGGGATCCCGCTGGACGAAATGGTGGTGTGGAACCCCTTCAAAGCGATGGGCGGCAATACGCCGGAACAACTGCGCAAGGCAAAGATGGTGCTGTGGCAGGGGCACTGCTCCGTCCACACGCGGTTCACGACCAAGCAGATTGAATCGGCGCGCGAACGCTATCCTGACGTCACCGTGCTTGTGCATCCCGAGTGTCCCATGGAAACGGTGGATGCCGCCGACATGAACGGATCGACCGAGTTCATCCGCAAGACGATCAACGAAGCGCCGGCGGGTTCCGTCTGGGCGGTTGGCACCGAGATCAGCCTGGTGAACCGGTTGGCGATGCACAATCCGGACAAGACGGTGTTCTGCCTGGACCCGGTGAGTTGCCCGTGTTCGACGATGTATCGGATACATCCCGCCTACCTGCTCTGGACTCTCGAGGGCCTGGTGGCCGGAGAGGTGGTGAACCGGATAACGGTGCCGGACCAGATGCAGCGAGAGTCGGTGGTGGCACTGGAGCGGATGCTGGCTCTGCGTTAAACCTGCCCACATGCGTAGGAATAGAAAAGCGCCCCGGTGTGGATCGGGGCGCTTTTTTTGAGATCAGGTGATGCAACACAAGCCTTCAAAGGTCGAAAACCCGCCGGCGGACATCGAAAACGAAGCCGACTAGCTCGGGGCCACCGTCAATGGTCTCAGGGTCGTCCAGGACCTCCGGCTCCGCGTCCGGCCGGTAAACGTGCACTTGTCGAGCGAACGGATCGATGAGCCAGCCGACGGCGACGCCGTAAGATTTCCATTCTTCCATCTTGGATTGTTGGGACTCCAGCGAGTCGGACTGAGATCGTGTCTCTACCACGAAGCGTGGAGCAAAAGGGATACCAAACGGACGCTGCCCAGCGGGAGGTAGATCTTCCAACTGTTCTGGAGAGATCCAGCCAGCGTCTGCCGCCTTCCTCCCGAATCCGGGAAGCCGGACCAGAGCATTTCCGATGACTACCGCGCCGCCCGGGCCCGTGCTGAGCCAATTTTGCAAATCAAATTGCAGGTTGAATTGCCGCTGTTGCCCGTCCAATCCCTCCGATGCCATCGCCCACAATCTCCCATGTTGGTCAATCTCGAACTGGTAACCCGATTCGTCGTTGTCGGACGCGAACCTAAGGAACCACTCGTCCAAGGCGGCATCGTTTGGCAACAGGGACAAGATTGACGAGATGTCCAGCGAAAAGGGCGCTGGCAAGTCTGAACCGGGCGGAGATCCTGCGGTTGGAGGAGATGCGACGGTCTGGGAAGTCATGGCGGAAACCGGTTACGCTGCGTCGTCGAGGCAGTCGCGGAGGGGGCGGTTGATGCAGGAGAAAATCGGCGTGTCTTTCAGAGTGTACGGGCGGGCCTTGGATTCGCGGAGGTCCATGACTAGGTCGAGGAATGTGCCCGGCTCGTCGGTCTCGAATCCGAGGACGAATTCCGGATCGTCTATGCCGAAGGAATAGGCAGTGGAGATCTTGACCTGGGGGTACTTGTGGCCGATGACGAAGTGCTCGTTCATCAACTCCTGCCGATCTTCCCTGGGAAGCTGGTACCAATCGTGGGTCTTCCAGAAGGGATACATGAACAGGTAGCGGCGTCCGACAATGCGCATCGACGCCGCGTCTCGGGTACCCTCCTGGCCCTCGTGCTGGTGATCGTCGATGTAGGGGGAGCGACGCGTCATCCCCAGATAAGAATGAGGAGTGTCGATGTAGCCGCCCAGCCGGGTCTGGTTGAGGTGTGCCGCCAGTTCATTGATGGGTTCGAGCTCAGGGCAAACACCCCACAGCATGAAATCGGCGTCGCCGCGGGCTCCGACGAGGGTGTAGGTATTCAGCGCGACCCGGTCGGCATGCTCCGCAGCAACCGCGGCGAACTCGTCCTTGGCAGCATCCCGTTCGCCGGCGGGCAGGCGTCGCCACTCGGGCTGCACCTTGTAGAACGTGTATTTGACGAAATCGCGACGCGGGTCGGCCATGTCGATTACTCCTGTGAAAACGATCCGAATTGCCAAAGGCGTATCGGTCTGAGGTATTGTAGCACCGGCGCGGGGAACCCAATCTTGCGCTCTACTATTAATACCGTCGGCCGAAAGGCGCGTGCACCGGGGTCTTCCGATTGTCGCAGCAGCGGGAATATGTGCAGCGCAGCACGTTTCTGAAAACACCGTCCGCTCGCGGTTTGACCGGCTCATCGTGAGCTAACTGCATAGGCGCATGCAAATAATCAAAAGGCACCGCACACACGCACCAGAGGGTTGCCGGTGGGGAAATGCGCTACAATCCGATGCGAGCAATCTTCGGTTGCGCCCGATCATCTGGAGGGAAAGAGATGGTTACCATTGGGGAAGGGCAGTTTGTTTACGAGGTAAAGGAAGGGTGGGGACAGTTGCCGGCGGGTTTCACGTTCAAAGAAGTCGCGGCGGTTGGATGTGACGATGAGGACAATGTTTACGCGTTCAACCGGGGCGAGCACCCGATGATCGTGTTCGACAAGGACGGGAACTTCATCAAGTCCTGGGGCGAGGGTGTGTTTCCCCGAGCGCACGGGATCACGATGTCGCCGGACGGGACGATGTTCTGCACGGACGACGGCGACCACACCGTGCGCAAATGCACACTGGACGGAGAAGTGCTGCTGACGCTGGGAACCAGTGGACATCCGGCCGGATTTATGTCCGGAGACCCATTCAACCGATGCACGCACGTGGCGATTGACCCGCGCAACGGCGATTTCTTCGTGTCCGACGGCTACGGCAACGCACGGATTCACAAATACAGTCCAGACGGACGCCTGCTGTTCTCATGGGGCGAATCGGGTAACGGACCGGGCCAATTCAACATCGCCCACAACATCTGCACCAGCAGCGACGGCCGGGTTTACCTGGCGGACCGGGAGAACCACCGGGTGCAGGTGTTCAACTCCGATGGGCACTTCCTGGACCAGTGGGTGAACATGGCGCGACCCTGCGGCCTTTACATCGACCAGGCAGCCGGCTTGGTGTACATCGGTGAGTTGGGGGCGGCGATCGGCGCCAACGACCAGGGGAGCGGGCTGGGGCCGCGGGTGAGCGTGTACGACACCGACGGAAAGCTGCTGGCGAGGGTTGGAGACGGTCCGGAGAGCCTTGAGCCAGGGCATTTCATCGCGCCGCACGGGGTTTGCCTGGATTCCACGGGCAACATATACGTGGGGGAGGTCTCCTGGACACATACCGGTCAGCACCTTGATCCGCCGCAGGAAATACGAACCCTACAGAAGCTGGCGAAAGTAAGCTAACAGAACGATGGAGCAACAGGGGCGAGCCTTAACCTCGCCCCGTCAACGGAACGCAACGCCCATGGATCGCACCGGCGGCGAGGAGATAAGCAGTCCTGATGGAAATACGGATCGGAAGCCTGACTCGGGATGCCAATGAGGCGCTTGGAGCGGCGCTAGTAATCGACGTGTTTCGCGCCTTCACCACAGCGGCGATCGCGTTCAACCGGGGAGCCGAACGGATCACGCTGGTGGCTGAGGTTGAGGAAGCGCTGGAGATTCGCAGGCAGAACCCGGGCATCGCCGACATCCTGATGGGCGAGGTGGACGGCAAACGTCCGGAGGGATTCAACCACGGGAATTCGCCTTTTGAGGTGTCGTCGGTGGATTTCGCCGGCAAGAGCGTGGTGCAGTCCACTCGGGCCGGAACGGTAGGAACGGCGGCGGCGGGCGCGGCCGGTTGCGACCCGATTTATGTCACTTCGTTGGTGGTCGCTGGAGCCACGGTGCGCGCTCTTCTGGCCGAGGATCCGCTACCTGATCGGGTGACCGTTCTGGCAATGGGAGACCAGGGAGTGAACCGCTCGGACGAAGACGAGCACTGCGGCATGTACCTGCGCAACCGTTTGGAGGGTCGGAGTCCCGATCCGGAGGCGCTGCGGAAATTGATCATGGCGGGCGGCGCAACCCAGAAATTCTTTGACGAAGCACAACCGCAATACCATCCCCGGGATGCCAGCCTGGCCCTGGAAGTGGATCGCTATGATTTCGCCATGCGGGTGTCCCGCGAGGATGGACTGCTGGTAGCGAGGCGGGTCGGCGGGTAGCGCCCAGGCCGACGATTGGTCAGGCGGTTTCGATACCAGCGGCGGTCTGAAGGCCGAGTTCTTCCACGGCCATCTCGCGCATGCGGAATTTCTGGATCTTGCCGGTGACGGTCATGGGGAATTCGTCGGCGATCCTGACGTAGCGCGGGACTTTGTAGTGGGCGATACGGCCGCGGCAGAACTCGCGGATGTCGTCCGTCGACGCGTCGGCGCCGGCCCGCAGCATCACCCACGCCATCACCTCTTCGCCGAAGCGTTCGTCGGGCACGCCGATCACCTGGACGTCGGCGACGTCGGGATGGGTGTACAGGAATTCCTCGATCTCCCGCGGGTAGATGTTTTCGCCGCCGCGGATGATCATGTCTTTGAGCCGGCCGGTGATTTTGTAGTAGCCGTCCTCGTCGGCGGTGGCGAGGTCTCCGGTGTGAAGCCACCCATCGGAGTCGATGGCGGCGGTGGTGGCTTCGGGCATGTTGAAGTAACCCTTCATCACCATGGTGCTGCGGGTCTGCAATTCGCCCTGTTCGCCGACGGCCACCTCGCGCTCGGTATCGGGGTCGATCAGGCGGACCTCCACCCCAGGCAGGACTTTCCCGACGGTGGACACGCGTCGTTCGATGGTGTCGTCGGCGAGGGTTTGAGTTACCACGGGTGACGCTTCGGTCTGGCCGTATGCGATGGTGATTCGGGATGCGCCCATGCGGTCGATCACTTCCCGCATGACCTCGATCGGGCAGGGTGAGCCGGCCATTATGCCGGTGCGGAGCGATCTCAGATCGAACTGGGCGAAATCGGGGTGGCCCAACTGCGCGATGAACATGGTCGGAACACCGTGCACGGCGGTGCAACTTTCCTGTTCCAGCGCCCGAAGGGTCTGGAGAGGGTCGAAGTACTCAGACGGAATCACCATGGTCGAGCCGTGGGTGACGCAGGCCAAGCTTCCCATCACGCAGCCGAAGCAGTGGTAGAACGGCACCGGTATGCAGAGGCGGTCGAGTTCCGTCATCTCCATGCAGTCGCCGACGTGCAGAGCGTTGGCCAGAAGGTTGTGATGGGTTAGCATCGCGCCTTTGGGATTGCCGGTGGTGCCGGACGTGTACTGGATGTTGATCACGTCGTCGGGTTGGCACTCGGCCTGGCGCGAACGGAGCGTGTCCGGGCTGACGGCGGCGCCTCGGACGGACAAGTCGTCCCAGCGCCACATTCCTGCCGGAGAGCTGGCCGAAGGATCGTCATGCGGCGGGATGAACACCACATGGCGCAGGTGAGGAAATTGTGAACTGGACAACTCACCCGGGTTTGAGTCACGGAGTTCCGGCACCAGTTCATTCACCATGGCGACGTAGTCGGAGGTGCGGAACCGGCCGATGATCACCAGGGCATTGAGTTGCGCCTGCTCGATGAGGTACGCCAGTTCGTGGGTGCGATAGGCGGGGTTCACGGTCACGAGCACTGCGCCGATCTTGGCGGTGGCGTATTGGGTCAGCAGCCACTCGGTGTAGTTGGTCGCCCAGATGCCCACATGATGGCCTTTGGCGATGCCCAACGCCATGAAGCCCCTGGCAATCCGATCCACCTCGGCCTGGAATTGCAGGTATGTGAATCGCTCGCCCGAGGTGGCGTGAACTAAGACTTCTCGCTCCGGGAAACGGGCCGTCTGAGCATCAAGGGTGTCGCCAATGGTGCTATGGATATCGATGGTCTCAGCTATGATCCACCTTCCTGTAACGAAGACTAAAAACCCACCATCCACGCCGCAAATTTGTCGAGAAGGTCGGCGGCTCCGGACGCGCGAATCCGTCCGGAAGCGAGGGCGCCGGCCAGGTCGAGTCGCCCGTAAGCCAACAGCAGGTACGTATTGGCGTCGCAATCAACCGTGAGGTCCACGTCGCCCTGGTGCAGACCAGCGCCCGCGCGGGCGCGCTCAGGGGTCACCAACACGTCGATGGGGTCGGCATCGGAGAGGTTGAAACGAAAACTCACATCGTCGGACGGCGGCTGGTTCCGAGGGTTGTAGGCAGCCCGCAACCAGCTGGCTGACATGCCGAGCAACACAGGGATCGCGTCGGGATGCAATGCCGCGTCGGGATCCAGGCCGCTGCGGATATCCCAGTCGTGGACGGCCAACTCCTGGATTCGCTGGCTGACATATTCGCGGGCCTTCATGGTGCCGCGGCGTGGGTGCCAGCAATCACACCGCCATTCGTCGCAGCTAAAGCTGTCGAGCAGTTGATGAAGCTGACGGTAGTTCTCGGCAAAGGTCGGAATGAGGGAGTCGCCCAGCGAACGGGAATACTCGATGTCTGCGTCGGCGTTGGCGGCTGACATCGCCATATTATCGGACGGTGCGGTGAAACCTGACGGCGGCGCAGAGTCGCCGGTGCGCGCGCGGGTCATGCTGGTGATCTGACGCTCGGCGCGGTTGGTTAGGTGTCCGGCCACGTCGCGGATCGTCCACGCATCGCAGGCCGACTGAGTCGCCAACTGCGCATCGGACAGGCCATCCAGGAACTGGTACAGGCCGCGCGCCAGCGTGCCGATCACCACCACCTCAGACCTGATTGCCGTTTCGTCGTATGAAACCATGGGACCTCGATCTTGAATGAAATAAAAGGTATATGAGCAGGGATTCAGGCCTACAGGCCGCCGAACCACCGCCCCAGATTGCGCAACGCCACGTGGGCGATGGTTTCCGGAGACTGGGAAACGCTGATCCGTCCCGAGCGCTTGGCTACGTTCCAGTCGACGCGGTTGTAAAGGCAGAGCAGGTACATGCCGGCGTCGGCTCGAACGGTGAGGTCAGGCCGACGGTCGGCGGAGCACTCGGTCAACTCATAACTGTCGCCGGCGACGATCACGTCGTGCTGGAGAGTCGCGCCATTGGATGAACCGATGTCGAAACGGTAGGCCACCGGGGAGGATAGCGGAGCCGCGGGCCGGAAGCACAATTGGTACCACATCTCGGAGGCTGGCAGCAGCGCGACTGCGCCTTCGGGATCCAGGTCGCCGGTGCCGGCGCCGCCGGATCGAATGTCCCAATCGTGGATCACGAGTTCCTGGATGCGGAGGTCGACGTAGCTGTCCGCCGATATCGTGCCGCGGCGGCGGTGCCAGCACCCTATCGACCAGTCACTCCAACCCTGCAGCAAGTCGTCAAGTTCGCGGTAGTTCTGATCAAAATTGTCCAGCAGCGAATCTCCCCACTCGTTGCGGGTCTGCACGTTGCTGGTCGCGTTGGACTGCTGGACCTGGTCGGCGGAGGGCCGGTTCTCTTCGCCGGGAGGCGGGCCGCCCTGTCCGTCGCGACCCCTCAGCATCGCGTCGCGTTGGCGGGTCGCGCCGCCGGCCAGGTGGGCAGCGACGGTCCCCACGTCCCACTCAGAGCATGCGCTGGGTCCGTTCAGGGTGTCGGGAGCGGCTTCGGACAGGCGTCGATGAATGTCCCCTGAGAGCCTTTTAACCAGCGCGACCTTGGCGGCAATGTCCATTTCAGTACGCCTCCGCAATTGGAATCTACATTTTGGTCGGCCCAGTTTACCACGCAGCGGGCGGCTCATAAGCGAAGGGCGGGTACTCGACCCGCCCCAAGGAGAACGCGTTGGGATCGATTATTGCCAGGTCAATCGCCGCCGGTATAGCAGCAACGACACACCGGTCGTGATTATCAACAATCCCAGGACGATCACGAATCCCGGCAAGAGCGGCATTCCCCCGTAACTAACCGTATTCAGGTAGGATTGGGCCGATCCGGACGGGACCAAACCGAGTTCGGTGGCTGACGGCACGGTCAAGTCCGTGGTCCCCCCGCCGGTCGTGGTTTGGGAACCGGTTCCAGGAGCGGAACCAGTAGCGCCACCGGTCGTCGCGCTTTCAGCATCGCCGGAGGTTGAGCCAGTGGCCGTAGCGCCGGTGGCTGAGCCTGCGGTTGGGCTGGAGGGATTTTGCCCGTTGGCAACAGGCAGATCGACGAAATTCAGGTCCAACACGCGAGTTTCACCCTGGCCGCGGAACAAGACGTCCTGGTCGGCCTCGACTCGATCGGCCTCGTCAAACAACCAGAAGGTGACCATCCTGCCAGCGGGGCGGACCTGCCCTGGTTCCACCCTGACCTGGTATATGCCGTCTTTGCCGGTGATGACGGGTTCCGTCTGGTAGCCGTCTTCGCAACCGCCCAGGCAAGCGACCAACGCGACGCCGGAGGGAGCGGCGCGGTTATCAGCGTACGCGTGTCCCTCGAAAACTTCCCAGTCGCTGTTGACGTTGGACGCCTTGGGTTCGTCGGGTCCCGCAGCCAGGGATGCCAGCAATGTGGCCAGCAGCAAGACTCCGGCCACGGTGGTCGTCAATGTTCGTTTGTCGATGTATCGCGAAATCAAAGTATTCATGGCCCCGCTCCCACTGGAATTTTTGGCTGAATGTTAGCCCCCAACACGAAGGGAACAGTGGCTTAAATGTTACCCGTCGAGAAGCGGCAACGCGCAGAAAAACATAGGCAGATTTTTGGAATTTTTTTCATTTTGCAACATCCAGGGTTTCCGATGCGCCATTTCGTGAGAGCAGTTCGGTGGTGTGGGTCCTGTACTCTTGTCACTGGGTGATCTTTACGTTACGCTACGCCGGCGATTGGAGGGTTATCCATGGTAGCTGCTGACACTCGTCCGATTCTGGAAGTAAAGGACCTGCGAACGTATTTCCACACGCGCACCGGCGTGGTGAAAGCGGTGGATGGCGTTAACTTTGAGCTGTATCCGGGGGAGACCCTGGGTGTGGTGGGCGAATCCGGTTCCGGCAAGAGCATGACGTCCCTGTCCATAATGGGATTAGTGCCGCAACCTGCCGGACGCATCGAGGAAGGATCGCAAATCCTCTATCGGGGTGAGAACCTGCTTGAGAAATCCGCCTCGGAAATGCGTCAGATTCGTGGCAAGGAAATCTGCATGATTCTGCAGGACCCGATGACCTCGCTCAATCCGGTGTACACCGTGGGCAACCAGGTGATCGAGACCCTGCGGCAGAACGACGATGACCAACGCAGCACCAGCCTGAAGGAAAAGGCCATCGAGCTGCTCTCCAAGGTGAAAATACCGGCGCCGGACAGCCGGTTCTCCAACTTCCCTCACCAGATGTCCGGCGGGATGCGACAGCGCGTGGTGGGCGCCATTGCCATGGCGGGAGCGCCCAACGTTTTGATCGCCGACGAGGCGACGACGTCGCTGGACGCGACCATCCAATACCAGTACCTGTCCCTGCTGAAAGAATTGCAGGAAGAGACTGGCATGGCGATCATATTCGTTACCCACGACTTTGGCATCGTGGCGAAGATGTGCGACCGGGTGGCCGTCATGTACGCGGGGCGAATTGCGGAGATCGCGGACGTTCGTGAACTGTTCAACAACCCGCAGCATCCCTACACAGAGGCGTTGATGCGATCGGTGCCCAACGTAGACGAGGACATCGACTTCCTGTACTCCATTGAGGGGCAGCCACCGGCGCTGGACAACCTGCCGCCGGGTTGCACATTCGCCGACAGGTGCCCATACGTTTTCGACAAATGCTTGGAAGAGTTTCCGCCGGCGGTGGCCAGCGACGCGCGCCACATTGCAACCTGCTGGCGGTTGATTCCCGAATTCGCCAATCAGGAGGCTCGCTGATGACCCAGGCTGTAAGCGACGCTGCCACGCCGTCCACCAATGGCAATGGCAACTCGATCATCGAGCTGGAGAACATCCGGAAATATTTCCCGATCACCCGCGGGGTGTTGTTGCGGAGGCTGGTCGGCGAAGTGAAGGCTGTTGACGGCGTGTCCTTCCAGATAAAGGAAGGCGAGACCTACAGCCTGGTCGGAGAATCCGGATGTGGGAAGACGACCACGGCCCGCATGGTGTTGCAGGTTGAAACGCCCAGCGAAGGCGTGATGAAATTCAACGGGAAGGATGCCAGCAGGTTCACGGGCCCGGAGCGGCGGGAGTATCGCGCTTCGGTGCAGGCGGTATTCCAGGATCCGTGGAGTTCGTTGAATCCGCGGATGCGGGTTGGCTCCATCATATTGGAACCGCTGCTGACCAACCAGCCCATGGGAAAGCACGAAGCCCAGGAACACCTACAAACACTATTGAGGGATGTGGGACTGCGGCAAGCGCAGGGCGAGTATTACCCGCACGAGTTCAGCGGCGGCCAGCGTCAGCGCATCGCGATTGCACGCGCACTGTCCCTGCGGCCCAAGCTGATCGTGCTGGACGAACCCGTATCGGCATTGGACGTATCAATTCGAGCGCAGATCATGAACCTGCTCAGGCAGTTGCAGGATCAGTACGGCGTGAGTTTCCTGTTGATCGCGCACAACCTCGCCACGGTGAGGTACATGAGCCACCAGGTGGGCGTGATGTATCTGGGCCGCATGGTGGAACAGGCTCCGGTGCGGGAGTTGTTCTCCAATCCCAGCCACCCGTACACGAAGGCGCTGATCGCGGCGTCGCTGCCGTCGCATCCCGACATCGAGCGGGAAGAGATGGTGATTTCGGGTGAGGTGCCGTCGCCGTTGAATCCGCCATCGGGTTGCCACTTCCATCCACGATGCCCGATGGTGATGGAACGATGCTCGGTGGACGATCCGGTATTGCGGCAGCTATCGCCGATTCACGAGGTGGCCTGCCACCTGTTTTAACCCAGGATGGTCCCCGACTGGGTTTGCGCCCGGTGCGGCGCGATTCGGCATACGCCGGAGGGCGTGTGCCCGGCGTGCGGCTTCGCTGAGATAGCTGAGGATCCGCCTGACGCCCCGATAAAACCTCCGGGGGCGCCTTCACGATGCCCTCACTGCGGGGCGAATTTCGGCTGGACCAAGCCCGATTGCGCAGAATGCGGCAGGCGGGGGTATGCAGTGTGCGCAAGTTGTGGCGTGGCCAACTTGGCAGGGCACCGGTACTGCGTTTATTGCGGAGCGGGGATCAGGCAGAGGGGCAGGGAGCAGGTAGCCAGCGGCACAAGGTCGACGCTGCGCAATCCGTTGGCCAAGATCGCAGGGTTAGCGAATCAGGCCATTCCCGAGGCATTCCTAACATTCCTGTTGCCGTTCGGTCTGCTGGGCCTGGTTGCGGCCCAATTGGTCTTCGGCACCGGTGATCACCATGATCTCCCGGGTTTTGGGGTGTTTGCGATCCTGGTTGGCATTGGAGCCATTGCTGTATGGGCGGCCACGGTCGGGCGTCGGATGATCCCCGCCGAAGAGTTGCGCAGTCAGGCAGCCACCACGGACGGTGCCCGTGTTGACGGGTCTGGACATGGGCTCCCAAGAACGCTCGTCCTCGTCGCCGGCGTGGTCATGCTGGCGGTTTTGCTTTTCAGGGTCGTCAGCGGGAGCGACAACACCTGGGACGTGGGGCTATGGGTGGCGTCAATCGCGGCGTGTGGCGCGTATTTCTTGCCTGCAGAGAGTTGGCGGGTTAGCAGGCGGCGACGGGTCGAATCGATCGAGCGCTTACGCGGATTCGTCGCACGGCATTGGTGGGGCATCCTGCTGTTGTTGGCGATATTGGCGATTTACTGCGCCATCACCATCCCAAATCTGACGGCGTGGCGCTACGCGGCCCTGGGCGACGAATACCTGTTTTACGAGCACGCCAGAGGAATCTTGGCTAGCGGCACAGCGATACCGTTCAGCCAAGAGGGCGTGTACGAACATCATCCGGTAATGAACACTGTCTACAAAGCCGTGTGGATGAGCATATTCGGAGACGGTCATTTCGGATGGAAAATGACTGGAGTCGCCAGCATGGCGCTGTCGATAACCGGTCTGTACGTATTAGGGAACTTGCTCGGCGGCCGAGGCGCCGCGATTGCCGCCGCAGGTTTTTTGGCGGCCAGCCACTATCTGTTCGGTCTCTTGAATGGCGGGTACAACCATCTGGATGCGCTACCCGTCACGATTTGGACGTTGGCGGCCTTTGTTATAGGAGTGAGGCGTAAAGATCCCAGATTTCTGTTTCTGGCCGGCGTTGGCGTGGGGCTTGGATTCTACTTTCACTATTCGGCGCGCATCGTCGGGCCGGTGATGCTTTTGGCCGCTCTCGTCGCTGTCAATCCGCGCGAGTACCTTCGACTCTGGCCGGTGATCCCAGGGTTCTTGCTGACGGTGTGGCCCACGCTCCTGCTGGCGCAGGAGGAAATCCTGACCAAGATGCTGTCTCAGACTGCGGCGGGGTACTCCGAGAACATCGTCGGTCCAATCGGGGAACGTCTGCTTACCAACATCAAACTGAACCTGGCAGCATTTCATTTCAACACAGCGTCGCACACGTATGCAGGCGGACCCTTGCTAGACCCGATAACGGGCGCACTGGCCGCCATCGGCGTAGCCCTGGCCGTTGGCACGCTGGACAGGCTGTCCTCCAAGTTGTGCCTGATCTGGCTGGCGGTCGCGTTTCTCGCGACCGGATTGCCCTCGCCGTATCCCACGACCGCGGTCACCCGCCTGTTCCCCATGGTACCGCCGCTGGCTTTGCTGTCGGGACTGGCGATCCCCGCCGGCTATGCCCTGGTGGCGGAGTCGATGGGGAAATTTTCGGTCAAGTTGGTCCCAATCATGATCCCCATAGGGTTGGTCGGCCTTTTGGGTGCGACTCTCGCACTGAACCAATACCGCGCATTGGAGGGCACCCACGAGGTTTTCCACTACACGCGCGATTCACTGGCGATTGGGGCGTCCCGTTCGCCTCACTGCGATGCCCAGTCGGACAGTACGCAGTTCGTGGGGGTGCATCCCGAATCCACGCTCAGAAAGGCCATCCGCAGTTATGATCCGGATGGGGTCCAACCTACGGTGATCCCTTTTTTAGAGTTCGATATTGGCCAACCACTGCCGGGTGCCGCGTGTGTAATCATCCCTGACAGCGAGAGCCGTCAAGCCCGGTGGATGATGGCCCAGCTGCAGGAAAGATACCCGAGCGGGACGTTCTACACGTACACTTCACCGTCGATGAAAAGCAGGGTGGAATATTTCCACATCCCGCGAAGCTGACCCACCTTCACGGGGCGGAGACGGTGAATTCGTACACGTTCAACAATTCGCCCTCGTTGAATATGGTGAGGGTGGCCGGACCCGGGGCACAGCCCACCAAGTAGAACCGGCTACGGGTTTCCTGCGCGGACTCCGGCAAGATTATGGTAAGCCGAGTGTCCCCCTCAGGAGACAAATCGACCTCGGCACATCCATTCGCTGCCAACAACCGTCCATCGTTATGGACCACAGCGGGGGCGCCGCCCGGGCTGGCTATCACCACCGCGGACCGCCCCGATACAAGGTCAACCGCATGGTGTTCAGTCGGCACGCTACGAATGTTCAGGATAGCCGGGTCCGGTTCGATCGACGCCTCACCAGTGGGGCGAGCAGAGTTCGGGAACGGGGTAGGGGTCTGCAACTCGACGGGTTCGGGAGAAGCGCTGATAGCGAGGTCCGATGGGCTCAACGTGGGTGATGGGAAGACCACGCCACCGCCGTGGGCACATGCGATCAACGCCAAACTACCCAACAGGAGGATGGACCACTTCCACACGGTGCGAAACGCGGCAGGCAACTGTCGAATAGCGAGTCCGTCGACACGCGGTAATCCGGATGCGAATGTCAGGTGCGGAAGGTCACGCGACGGAATGCCTCCGCCAATTCGAGGCCGGTTACTTCGTCGTCAGTGGAAGAATTACCGGTGGCTGCCGCCTCTTCCGCCCGGGCGCGTATGAACGCGCGCATTTCGCTTTCCGTGCGTTGGCCAGTCTGGGTGCGGTGGGCCATGACCGCTTTGATTTTGGTGTCGAAATCGTCGGCGATGTCCACGAAGGCGTTGGGGTTCTCGGAGCCCCAGAACATGATCATGGCGGTCTTGTGAGGCTCGATGCCCTCGTTGGCGAAAAGATCTCCGAAGTGCAGATGGTCCCGGGCATACGGGAAGACGGCGTCGAGGGCGACCTGGCCGGCGATCCGGTGGTCCCGATGCCACTGCATATTCCGGCGATACGGTTCGGTCGTGAGGACGACATCTGGCTTGATCAGCCGGATCTGACGGACCAAATCCTTGCGGAAATCTGCGGTGTCCTCCAGCTCGCCGTCGGGGCGGCCCAGCATGACGACATTTTTGATCCCCAGGATATTGGCCGCCTCCAGTTGCTCGCGACTGCGAACCTCGGCCAACTCCGTGGAGGCAAGTTCCGGGTCGGAACCGCCCCGGCTACCATCGGTGCATAAAACGCCATGCACCTCGGCGCCGGCGCGAACCCATTTTGCGATCACACCGCCAGCCCACACCTCAGCGTCGTCGGGATGAGGGGTGACCACCAATACTCGTTCGGGAGACAGTTCCATTTGGGCTATTCCTCCGGGTATTCAAAAGCTTGGCATTAGACGCGGACCAGCGAGTTCGAAGTGAATCCACGAGCCACGCCACGCATCAATGTTATTGTCAATCCTGTTGCTCGGTGCTTGGCGCAGGTTCCGGCCTTCGCCGCATCTGAACCGTGGACCCGACCGGAGCCGTATCCGCGCTTTCGTCGCGGCCCGAACTCGAATCGCGGCCGGGCCAGGACGAGGTATCCACAACCTCGCGCGAGCTGAATACATCGCCGGCCAAAATGCCTCCGGAGATGATCATGCGCATGGCCTCTTCCACTGAAATGTCGGTCGAGGTGACCTGATCTTCCGGAACCACGACCAGATACCCAGATGACGGCACGGGCGTGGTGGGAACGTACACTGAGAGATATTCCTGAACGCCGTCTATTTTTCCCAATTCTGACGTGACCAGGCCGATTGAAAATACGCCCTCTCTCGGAAATTCCATCAGCACGACGCCGCGATAGTGGTGGCTCTGAGTCTCCGACAGGAAGTCTATGCCGTGGCGAGTGGTGCTGTAGACGGGCCCAACCACCGGAATGCGCCCGATGGTGTCGTGTACACGGTCGATCATCAATCTGGTGACTGCCCAGCCGATCAGCAATCCGGTCCCGTACAGAATGAACATGATGATGATGATTTCGGCGACGTCGGTAACATCCACCCCGGGGCCGTGGGGGATGTTGAACTGCTCGATGATGGGGTCCAACAGGGAGTCGATGATGCCGTAGAAGAAATCGATGACGAAATAGGTTACGAAGACAGGGAGAAAGACCAGAACGCCGGCCATCAGCCGGCGCTGAACGTGACCCACCGCCCGGGTGACCCGGCGCCGGGGCGCGCGACCGGTCCGGAGGATGCGGTCGTGCAGGTTGGGAGCCCCGTCGCCCTGGGTTGAGCGGCGGTTGAATCTACCCCGCATCACGCCAACCCTGGAGCGGCGCGATACTCGGAAAGTTCCTGATAGATCGCGAGGAGTTGGCCGGCGACGGCGTCCCAGCTCATGTTTTCGGCGGATTCTCGGGCGGCGCGTCCCATGCTCTCCTGGAGGCTATCGTTCACCAGGATCATCTCGAGAGAATTCGCGAATGCCTCCGGACAGCGCCACGATTTGAGGTAACCGGTTTTGCCGTGTTGGATGATGGTGGGCAAACCTCCGACCCTGGAGGCGACCACCGGAGTGCCGCACGCCATACTTTCCAGGGCGACCAGTCCGAAACTCTCGTAGTAAGAGGGCACGACGCACACGTCGGCAGCCGAGTAGTACCACGGCAGGCGGTCCTGGGCCACCCTGCCGATGAACTCTACGGAGCCGCCGACCCTGAGATCGTCCGCCATGGCCTTCAGACGCATCAAGTCCCCACTTCCGTCGGCGTCGTCACCCACGACGAGGACTTTGAGATCGTTGGCATCGAGATGCGCGGCGGTATCGATGAGCAGGTCCAATCCCTTGAGAGCTTCAATTCGACCCACAAACAGCAGGATGTTCTGGCCGTTCAACCCCAGTTTGGTGCGAGCCGTTGACCGGCCCAACGGTCGGAAACGGGACAAATCCACGCCGCAGGGCACCAAACGTATATGGCCCGGTATTCCATTATAGAGCCTGATAATTGAATCGCGTTCGTGTTCGCTGAACACGATTACGGAATCTGAGCCGGCGATGATTTCGGTTTCCGTCTGTCCACGGATCGGAGGTTCCTGCTCACCGGAACGTGACTGCATCTTGATGCGCGAGAGAGTATGGAACGTGGCCACATGGGGCATGCGCCACTGTTCGGACAGCCTCAGGCCGACCCATCCGCTCATCCAGTAATGGGAGTGGACTGCGATGTATTTGACCTGCCGATGCTGTTGAAAATGTGAAATGCCGGACAGAAAATCCGGCAAGTGTTCGAATTGTTCCGGTAGTGGAGCATCGGCGGGCCCGGCCGGAAGGTGCACCACGTTCACACCATCAGCGATCCCCGCCGCGTCGAATTCCTGACCCTCGTGCTCCCGCGTGAAAATGTCCACCCGTACTCCACGCGATGACATGGCGCGGGCCAATTCCCGGACGTGCACGTTCATGCCGCCCGATTTGCCCTGGCCGGGGGCTGCCAAGGGGCAGGCGTGGTACGCGATGAGGGCTATACCCGGATCGTCCGCGCCGTCCACGATTATGCACCGACTCCGGTGCGCTCCAACCGGATGCGATACAGGTGATGGTCCTGGCCGCCCAAGCGGTACTTGTAGGGTTCATTTCCCCTGAGGAAATCGAAATACCGGTAGCCGCTCTCCAGGGCATCGCGCAGGCACAGCGAATGCAGCAAGAGGCCGACGCTGTAGTACCGGTATTCGGGGTCGTGGCCGCTGTTGTACAGCATGCGCACCCCGTCGTAGTCGAAGCAAAGGGACGCCGCGACCGCCAAGTCGTCCATTTCCATGAAGAACAGCCGGAGGATGTCTTCGGATGCGGTGGCCTCAACCATGCGGCGGAAAAATGCTTCGCGCTCGGCGGTGAGGAACTCAGCCTTATCCGGATCGCTACGACGCATTAAGTCGATAAAGGTGTCCATACGGTCGGATGCTTCGGCGGGATCGGTTACGCAATACCAACGCCAGTTGCCCTGCGAATCTAGCCGCCGCAGCTTGCGCCGCAGTTCGTGGCGATCCTTTTTGCTGAGGCCAGCCAGGTAGTCATCCCAAGTATCGGCCAGCTCGATGCGGGGCGCTACATCTTCCTCCGCGACCTCAACGGCGTAACCTCTGCCTCGCGCCAGATCGGGCAGCAGTTCAAGGGTCGGAGAATCTTCGCTGATCGAAAACAGGTCAAGGCACTGCGCACCGTCCGCGGATATGGCGTCCAACAACGCAGGGTAAAAGACGTCCTCCTCTCCGGAAGCAACAATGAAATCGTTGTAGTCGAAGGTATCGCTGTTCCCGACCAGGGAGTATTGGTCGTCGGCTCGGGACAGAGACGCTATGGCAGAAACCTCACCTTCAGAGTCGGTGAGGAAGAACCCCGCCAAGGAGCGGCCATCCTGGAATTCAGACCACCAAAGTTCCTGCCACACCGGCGTCACGTACAGGTTGTTGACCGACGACCGCCCCAGCAACTGCTGCCATTGGGCACGGATCTGGTCGAATGACGTGAGCGGGGTTGATGACGTTGACGGCAGCATACGGTGAGGCCTCACGATTCGAACATTTTGAGCAGGTCGTGGTTCGAATAACCGGCGGCGTCGCCGTTCATCCTCACCGCGGTAGTGACCATGCGATGGCCCGGCTTTTGCACGCCCCTCATCGACATGCAGAGGTGTTCGGCCTCGATGCGACAGGCGACGGCCAAAGGGCGAACCCGGCAGGATACCGCGTCGGCCAACTGGGCGGTCAGACGTTCCTGGACCTGGAGCCTGCGAGCCGCGGTGTCCAGCGCACGGGCAATCTTGCTGATGCCGGCGATGTGGCGGTCTGGAACGTAGACCAGACTGGCGTGTCCAAAAAAGGGCAACAGATGATGCTCACACATCGAGAAAAAATGCAGCCCGCGGATCAACACCGGATCCTGAGCCACGTCGTCGGAGAAAATCGCATCGATTTCGTCGGCGGGGTCCTTGCCGACGCCTGAGAACAACTCGCCGTACATTTCGGCGACACGCTCCGGAGTGCGCCACAGTCCCTCCCGACCGCTGTCCTCGTCCACGTATTTGAGGACAGTGCCGATTGCGACCTCGATGGCGGCGCTATTCATCCGGGGGGCAACTGCGGTCATGTTTTCGGCAACGACAAAGGGTGGGCAGTCATGCGCCGGAGGGGAGGGATTCCATGATGGCGGACTCGATCGCCTCCAGGTTTGGCTGCACCTCGACCGTATGAGCCTGAACGCTGCTGACGGCCAGGTCAGGGTCCTTGAGGCCGGTTCCAGTGATGACGCACACGACGCGCTTGCCGTCCAGGGCGAGGCCCGAGCGATGCATTTTCAGCAGCCCAGCGACCGATGCCGCCGAGGCCGGTTCGCCGAAAATCCCCTCACGTGAGGCTATCAAACGATATGCCTCCAGGATTTCGTCATCGCTGACGGCATCGATGACACCACCGGATTGGTCACGGGCGCGCTCGGCAGACTTCCAACTTGCCGGGTTACCAATCCGGATGGCGGAGGCGATGGTCTGAGGATGGAGCACGGGTTCGCCACGGACAATGGGCGCGGCCCCCTCAGCCTGGAAGCCCATCATTTTGGGCAGGGATTCGTTGCGGCCGAGTTGGTGATACTCAACGAAACCGCGCCAATAGGCGGTGATGTTGCCGGCGTTGCCGACGGGTATGAACAGGTAATCGGGCGCGTCGCCCAACACATCAGAGACCTCGAACGACGCAGTTTTCTGGCCCTCGATACGATGCTGGTTGACGGAGTTGACGAGGGTGATCGGGTGTGTCTCGGTAAATTTCCGAACCAAGGCAAGGGCGGCATCGAAATTGCCGTCAACGAGCAGGACTCGCGCGCCGTAGGCCATCGCCTGGGCCAACTTGCCGAGGGCAACCTCGCCCTTGGGGATGAGGACCCAGCAAGTGAGGCCGCAGTAGGCGGAATATGCGGCGGCCGACGCGCTGGTGTTGCCGGTAGAGGCGCACATCACCCCGAGGCAATTGTCCTCCATGGCTTTGGCGATAGCCACAACCATGCCGCGATCCTTGAAAGAGCCGGTTGGATTGCAGCCTTCGAGTTTGAAAAAGAGGTCGCAGCCCAACTCCCGACCCAAGTTCCTGGAGCGCACCAGCGGAGTATCGCCCTCTCCCATCGAGAAGATGGGGGTTTCCTCGCTCACCGGCAAAAGGTCGCGGTATTGTTGTAATACGCCGACGCCCATGATGTTCCCGATCAGACCCGTGGGTCCTGCGGTTTGCCTCTACTCCTCAATTCTGATCAGATTGTTGACGCTGACCACGACGTCCAACTTGGCGACAGCCGCCAGAGCGGTCTGAACGTCGGCCTCCCGAGATGGGTAGGAGGTGATCACCAACTGAGCAGTACCCCCGCCCGGGTCGGTGTCTTTTTGAATTACGGTAGCGATGGAGATGTTGCCGTCCCCCAGGATGCGAGCGATTTGAGCCAGGACGCCGGCTTGATCCGCGCACGTGAGGCGCATGTAGTAGGCGCTGGACAACTCGCCGATGGGCTGCACATCGGAGTCAGCGACTCCGTGACGACCCGTGTCGTTCGGTTGCGGAAGGGGAGGCGGCCCGCCGGTGTTTCCCAACCCGCGCACGATGTTGAGCAAATCGCCCATCACGGCGCTGGTGGTAGCATCGCGGCCGGCGCCCTGTCCGTGCAGAATTATCTGCCCGCAAAGGTCACCGGTCACCTCGACGGCATTATACACGCCGTCAACTTTAGCTAACAGGTGGTCCTCAGGGACGAGGACGGGGTGCACGCGGGCACATACTGCGCCATCAGGTTGAGCGGCCGCGATGGCGAGGGACTTGATGGCATAGCCGAGTTCGGCGGCGTAACGGAAATCCTCGGGCGCCAGGCGGCTGATCCCTTCGGTGTAGATCGACTGGTGCGGGATGGCCCGATGGAAAGCGAGGCTACCAAGGACAGAAAGCTTATAAGCAGCGTCTATGCCTTCGACATCGTTGGTGGGATCGGCTTCCGCGTAACCGAGGGACTGGGCCTCGGAGAGCGCATCTGCGAACGGGGCCTGTTGACGAGCCATCCGGGTCAGGATGTAATTGGTAGTGCCATTGATTATGGAACGAACGGAACGGATGTCGTTGGCGAGCAACTGAGACATCAAGCAGCCGACGATGGGGATACCACCGCCGGCAGATGCCTCAAAAAGCAGATTCACCCGACGTTCCTGTGCCAATGCCAACAGGGCCGGACCACGACGCGCCATCACTTCCTTGTTGGCGGTGACCACGTGCTTGCCGGCGACGAGGGCGCGTTCCAGATATTCGCCGGCAGGGGTGTCGCCGCCCATCACTTCCACCACGATATCGATGGCAGGGTCGGCCAGGATATCCTCCGGGTTGGTGGTCAAGAGGCCGTCGGGAGGTTCGGGGTCGCGGTGTCGGGAAATGTCTCGGACCAAGGCTCTGCGCAGTTGAACGGTCCGGCCGGTTTTTCGCTTGATGGCTTCGGCGTTTTCCACCAGTGAGGCCGCAACCCCTCCGCCCACGGTACCCAATCCCATGAGGCCGATGTTTATTTCCTCATTGCCCGTCGCCATTAGGCCCGCCTACCTGGGAATACCGAGGGGCTGCTGCGGAGGTTCCTGAGTGACACGGGGCCGGGTCAACCTGACCTGCTCGGTGACCCACGCGTACCGGTTGCTGTCAAAATTGATTTTCACCCAACCGTCTGTGGTGCCCTGAGTGAGTTGGTTGTCCTTCCATTCGTCGACGCGCGCGCCAGCCATCTGGAACTGCATGGCGGGCTCGATTTCGCGGGTCTCAACGTCACCAATCGCCTGGATCAGGAATATGGTCTGGTCCTCAAAGATCGGGCCGGACACCTCCCCCGCTTCCAACAGCGGCGGTTTTTCCACGGTTGCACCACTTTCGTCGACGACGGCTTCGCCGAACAAATAACGATCGAATTCGGGGAATGCGCCTTGCGGCACCCAGCCAAGATATCCATCGTTGCCCGTCAACTCGCGAGACACCGTCGCGAAATCCTCGCCCAATTCAATACGTTCCTTGACCGCCTCCGGGGCGGCGTCGGAGTTGATACTCAAGCCGATGATCTGTAACTCGACCTGGGGAGCCTGTTCGGGAATAGATGCCAGCATGCGCGTAAAGAGTTCGCGCTGCTGCAACTGTTCTTCCACGATACGACGGTAGGCGTCGTCGGTCAGATTCACCTGGGTGAGAAAGCCGGTGTAGGTATTCTGGTATTCAGCATCCAGTTGGGCGTCATCGACTTCCTGTCCCGGCTGAGGCTCGGGACGGAACCGATTTCTGATAGCCTCTTCGATCTGCTCATCGGTTAGGTTGATGCCGAGCCCGGGAGCAGCCTGACGCAGGATTTCCGCGTGCAGCAGGTCGGTCAGCAGTTGGAACGGAATGGTGCTGAGGTCGACCTGTCCACCCTGATAACGGTCGATACCCTGCAGCACACGGATGCGCTCCACGAGGTCGCCCATGCTGAATCGCACACCACGTACCTCACCCGCCATCACGCGCGGAGGGTGGATAAACGCCTGGTACACGCCGGCCATGACAACGCCGACAATGACCAGGATCAGGACAGCGCCGAGGATTAATGCGATGCGCTGTCGCTTGCGCTCGGCACTACGCCGAATCCGGGCAGCTAGAGCGGCGTCCTCGTCGGCAATGCCAACGCGCCGATTACGGCCGCCACGCCGACGCGTCGGCCTTCTGTCCGATACGGCGGGTGTATCCTCGGCGGCAGTATCAGCGCTGCGTTTCCATGGCAGCGGCAAGTTCAGCATGTGTCATCGCCAGCGGCAGTGCGGGTTCCGCATGCCGTGGATCACCGACCGGACCGCATGCCGATGTTGATGCTGTGTTCGGGCGCGTAGGGCAGGAGCGCCAGGTAGCGAGCCCGCTTGATCGCCTGGGACAGCAGGCGCTGGTTTTTGGCGGACGTGCCGGTCTTGCGGGTGGGCTCGATCTTGCCCTGTTCGGAGATATAACGGCGCAGACGGTCAACGTCCTTGTAGTTGGGAACCACGCCCTCTACGGTGAACGCGCAGACGCGGCGACGCGGACCATAACGCCGACCACCACGGCCGCCACCACGGGGACCACCGCGTCCGGGGGGTCGTCCGCCAGGTCCGCCAGGGCGACCGCCGGGTCCACCGGGAGGGCCACCGGGCCGGTTACCGAAGCCGCCGGTGGCAGGGCGCGGCGCGCCCCCGTCGGCAGGTGCGCCCTGCGGCGCGTTGGATGGGGGAGGAGAGGACGGTGCTGGTGTAGTCATCTAAAGGGTTCCTCCAGCGTTAATCAAAGCTGTCGTAGAGGTTCAGAAAGGAAGGTCGTCAACGTCGGTGGCTGAGTCATTGCGTTCGCCGCCGCCGTAAGAACCGTAGTTGTCGCCGCGAGATGCGCCGTAGCCTGCACCCTGGGAGGCTCCGTAGCCACCTCGTTGTTCGCCGTAGCCACCGCCATTCGCGCCGCCATCTTCCGGCTGATCGCCGCGCCGGCCGAGCATTTGCATATCGGTTACGTTCACGTCAAGAGAGAAGCCGGGAGTGCCATCGCGACGATCATATTGCCTCGATCGCAGCCGTCCTTCGACATAAATCTGCTGACCTCTGGTGAGGTACTGGTTGCAAACATCGGCAAGCCGTCCGAACGCGGTGCAGTTGAACCATTCGGTCTCCTCCCGCTGTTCGCCGGCCGCGGTCGTGTAACGGCGGTTGCTGGCGATGGTAAAACTGGTCATCGGTTGACCGGAGGGGGAGTAGCGCATCTCCGGGTCTCGGCCGAGGTTGCCGATGATGATGATCTTGTTCATGAACGGATTACGCGTCGTTCTCCGGAGCGGTTTCACCGGGCGCGGGATCGGGCGACGCCACCGGCGGTGGATCGGAGGGTTCCTGAGGTTCAGGCGCCGCGGACGGCGCTTCTGCGGCGGGGGCCGGAGCTTCGGCAGAGAGGGCCGGCCCTTCTGCGGTAGGAGCCGGAGCTTCTGCGGCGGGAGCCGGAGCTTCTGCGGCGGGAGCCGGAGCTTCTGCGGCGGGAGCCGGAGCTTCTG
>JAPOQH010000109.1 GCA_026710825.1 Chloroflexota bacterium
CCAGTGACACCCGCCCGTTGCCCCGATGCGTACCCACGTTCTATCCTAACTGTGTCAGGTTCCCCGCTCGGTACTCGAGAACCGGACGGGGTCGGCCGCATCGCATGCAGCGGCAAGCCACCAAACTACCAAAATTGGCGAGGTGTCTACAGGGTTCGGGTCGCGCAACGGCCTGTCGGTTCCAATGCAGAATCTGGTTCACAAGGGGCATAGGGTCGCCATTTTCCGCGATCAAGCCCCCTGAACCCGGCGGGTGCCACCACCGCTCCGTGTCGTGGTCCCCGGTCTCAACGGCCGGCGGGCTGCGGGACATGGAAGTCTAGGGCAAAACTTTCTGCGCAAAAACAGTGTTGGCCGTGCTCCGACACGCAACCCGAACCACAACCTGACACCAATTTCCGAAAACCAAACCACCACCCAAAAGGAGAAGGCCCACCGTAACAACCACTCAACACCCCACATTGTAGGGACGAAACATCATCCGCACCGCACCTTCCACGTGCAAGGCTTCCGTCAATGCGAGCGCGGCGTGGCGGCCTCGTCGCTCGCCCACCGGCCCCTCATGCCGGGACGGGTATCGAACCCGGCATGCCAACTTGACACGCCTGCCATTCCCGCATAATCTTTGCCCCACAAAATCATCCGATTCCGGCAAAATTCCCGGCACGAATCGCCGGGTTTTGTCAGCATTGAGGGGGAACCATGGTCAAACAGGGTGTCGTGCCCGACGATTTAAACAAGCCGTTCTTTGACGCTGCCAACGATGGCCGCCTGGTGGTCCAGTGTTGCACAGCGTGCGATCGCCTCTGCTTCCCGCCGCGACCGACCTGCGACCTGTGCGGTTCCGGCGACAACATGACCTGGAAGGAAATGAGTGGCCGCGGCACCATTTACAACTATGGCGTCGTGTACGACTGCCCCGTCGCTGCCCTCAAGGAAAATCTTCCCTTCAACCTCGCGGCCATCCAACTCGAAGAGGACCCCGGCATCCTGATGTATTCCCACCTGCCGGGTACGCCTGCCGACGAGGTCCCGGTCGGTGGCTCGGTCACAGTGATCTTTGAGGAAACCGCCAACGGACAGAAGGTTCCCGAATGGCAGGTCGTCTGATACGGCCAACCTGCCAACCCGCCCCAAAAAGTTTGCGAAACTGAGGAGTGAGATATGACCACTCAAATGGCGCCAGAATCAATGTACCGCTCCACAGAGGGCCTGGGAGTTTGGGAACATCGGGGCAAGGTCGCCGCCGTAGGCATCGGCCACTCGCCCACCACCCGTCGCTGGGACGGCCAGCCCGATACCTCCGTCGGCGCTTGGAGCATCATGGCCTGCCGAAAGGCCATCGAGGATGCCGGCGTTGACCCCAGCGAGGTCGACGGCATCGTCCTCGTCCCCGTAACCACCACCGGCGCCCACTGGGACGCCAACACCCCCGTCCCACAGGACGTCGTCAACGCGTTCAACCCGACCGACGATCCCTTGGACGGCATCGGCCAGCTCAGCGCCGAGTGGCTCATCAAAAACATGCCTGAGCTCACCAACGTCAAGTTCACCATGTACGCTCCCGGCTGCATGTCCGCCGCTATCGTCGTGGCCGCCCAGGCAGTGGGCGACGGCCTGGCCAGCACCTGCCTGGTGCTCAAGGGCTGGCACAACCTGGAGGGTCGCTACAACCACGGCGGCATCAGCGCGGCCAACGAGGTCCCCGGCGCCTTTGCCCTCAGCCCCGGCCGCACCTTGTGGGGCGCGCCCGGCTGCTACGGCACCGCGTTGCAGTTTGCCCAGTACTGCACCAAGTACGGCAAGCACCACGACATGATGGCCCCCTTCATGGAGAACTCCCGCCGCAACGGGCTGCTCTTCCCCGAGGGCTATTGGGCCCAGCACCGTCCCGAGCAGCTTCCTCCGGAGGACTACCTGAACTCCCGCTGGATCGCCAAGCCGGCCAACCTGTTCGACAACGACATCCCCATCATGGCCTCGGCCGCCTACCTGTTCACCACCGCCGACCGTGCCCAGAACATGGCGCAGAAGCCGGTCTACATCCTCGGCCACGCCTCCAGCCGCGGCACACCCCGCAGCATCACCCCCACGCTGGAAGAAGTCGAAGCCGAAACCAACTCCACCGGTCGCAAGATCTACGAAGCCGCCGCCATCACCCCTGACGATCTCTCCTTCGAGAACATGTACGATGGCTTCGCCCAGTTCCACCAGTTCCACATCGAGGGACTGCGCTATCGCGGGATGGAGCGAGGAGACGCGCTGGACTTCTACCAGACCGACATCAGCATCGAAGGGCCAAACCCCATCCTGCCCAGCGGCGGCAACATTGGCGGTGGTCGCAGCCGATTCTGGATGCACACCGACAGCATCCAGCAGATCCAGGGCCGCGCCGGCGCCCGGTCCATGACCGGCGTCACGCCCGAAATCGGCGTATCCGGCGGCCCCATGCCCCTGGGCGGCAACTTCACCGTCTGGAGCGCAACCCCCAACTAATCGACTCGCTCATCCTGAGCTTTTCGGAGGACATGCTCCGCCATCGTCATTCCTGCGGAAGCAGGAATCCAGACATCAAGGATCACTCAGGGCGCCCCCCGGGGCGCCCGCAATTCGGAACCAACACCGCAACCGAGGAAAGCAAAAACATGGCAATTCTGATCAGCTTCGACATCGACGGCACCCTGGAGGTGGGCGACCCACCCGGCCCATTGACCATGGACATGGTGCGCATCGTCAGGGACAAGGGGTTCCTCATCGGCAGTTGTTCCGACCGGCCGCCCAGCAGCCAGCGCTCCCTGTGGGAGGAATACAACATCAGCGTGGACTTCGCCGTCGCCAAGCACCTGTTGGCCGGTGTCAAGACCGAGTTCGAAGCTGACGCCTACTACCACATCGGCGACCGCGAGGACCTGGACCGCCAGATGGCCCTGCGAGTCGGCTTCGATTTCCTCTGGCCCGACGAGGCCGCCGCCAAACCTTGGTTCGACGCCGAAGCGTAACGCGCCAAACCCACTCCCGCCAAACCCCTCATCCTTCGACAGGCTCAGGATGAGCCCTTGGAGCATGGGCTGGATAGCAGGGGCGGCGCATGCGTCCCCCAACACATCGCATCGGGCAACATCCGTAGGGGCGGGGTTGAAAACCGCCCCTACCAACCTATATGCAGTCGCAACCGCGAATTAACGCCCACCGCACACATCACTGCATGCCGTAGGGGCGACGCATGCCTCGCCCCACCGCTCACCCATTTGCGTTACGTAGGGGCGAATGATTATTCGCCCCCATCCGCGTCTAATCACCCCGCAGCCAGCGACCCCATCGGATCCCACGGCGGCAGCACGATGGGTTCCGTATCCAGCGCCCGCTGCAACTCCTCGGGCAGGTAGCTCTTCGGCGCGGCGATCTCAAACATGTACTCGGCGAACCACGAGTCGTTCATCAGGAAGAAGCCCTTGTCGCCCACCTTGTCGTCCCAGCTGTTCTCCACCCGCCAGCGTCGCGGCTTGCCGTCCACCACGTCCACGCCGGTGAACAGCATCGCGTGGGTCATCGCCGTCTGGTGGTACTCAAGGCGTTCGGCCTTGTCCATCTCGAACTTGGCGTTGTACACGCTGCCGTAGTCGAAAAGGTCGGCGTCCCACAGCCCCTTGTCCCGGTGCATCTGCTTGCCGGTGTCGCACCCCATCCAAACGGGCGTGCCGTCCTGCAGCATCCGCATGGCGATGTCCTTCATCACATCGATGTCCACGTTCAGGTATGTGATGCGCGCGCCATCGACCACGTTGCCCAGGTACTGCACCGTATAGGTGCGGCCCGGCGGGCTCGACTCGCGGGGGTCATGCACCAGGCACACGTAGTCTTCCATGGGCGTGGAGATATATTTCTCCGCAAACTCCAGCGGCGTCATCGTGCCTTCCCGGTGGAACTCGCCGTCCTTGTCCTTCCACTGCCAGTCGAACTCGGCCGGCGGGTTGCCCAGGTGGATGCACAGGATCTGGTAGATGGCCTGCAGCGCCTCCTGCTTGGCCTCCCGCATGGAATCCAGCCCGGATTCGTCGGAGTACAGCCGCCGGATGTTCCGCGCGCCCTGCCGCACCTGGTAGTTCAGGCCTGCGTTCATGCGCATGGAGTTGCCCGAGCTTTCCGTCTCCGGCATCACGGTCTTGGGGACCACGCCGTGCTTCCGCACCAGGCTCACGAACATATCCCACTGCCCGCCGTCGCCCAACGGCTGGTTCAGCAGCCACGCCACTACCCGGTCGTCGATGGGCCGGTCGGCGGTCTCGATGACGGCCTCCAGGATGTAGTTGGCCCGTTCCATCTTGTCCCAGAACATCACGTAGCTCTGGCTGAACTCAAACTGTTTCACGTTCAGCAGGTCCCGTGACTCCGCGCGGAACAGGTTCAGGCCGGCGAACATCCAGCAGCGCCCGGAGCGGGCCTGGTTGGTGACGCTCCAGTCGTCCAGCACCGTGGAGAACGAGTTGGTAGCCTGCGCCACGATGTTGCGGTTCAGCGCCACGTCATTCACGTCGTGCTGCGTCACAACGTTCTGCATCAGTTGATGAGCAGGCTGCGCCTCATAGGTCTCCTGGAAGCTGGCCAGGGTTGCGCCATCCAGCGCGCCGGGATTGGATTGCGTGGTCATAATATGTCTCCCTATATTTGCCTGTTTTCTGGTAATCGTTCAGATATGAGGTTACGTCCTGCACGGAACCGTCATACCGGCGAAAGCCGGTATCCAGAATATCCTTGCCCCGCTCAATTTTGCCGGTCCACGGATGTTTGGACTCCTGCGCAAGCAGGAATGATGTCTGTCCCGGAATAATATCTACCAACTCCAAACGGTTACGTTTCCTGTTCAATCCGCCGCAACTCCAGCCGGCGAAAGGCTCCCCACCACCTCCGTGATCTCCGCCACCGCCCGGTCGATTTCGTCCGCAGTGGTGAATCGTCCCGCCGTTAGTCTCAAGGTACCCATGGCGTACTCGGTGGGCAGGTTCATGGCCTGCAACACGTGGGACACCTCAACCTCGTCGCTGTGGCAGGCCGCGCCGGCGGATGCCGCCACCGTGGGCAGGCTCGCCAGGACCCGGTCGGCCTCTACACCACGAAACGCGATGCTCAGCGTGTTGGGCAGCCGCATGTCCGGATGTCCGTTGATCCTCGCGTCGTGCCCCGATTCCAGCAGTCCCGCCTCCAGGCGGTCGCGCATCGCCCGCATGTGGTCGGCATAATCGGCCAGGTTCTGCTCGATCAATTCGCACGCCTTGCCCAGTCCCGCCATCTCAATGACGTTCTCCGTGCCGGCCCGCCGGTTCTGCTCGTGGTTCGCGCCGTGCATCAACTTTGCCAACTCAACGCCCGGCCGGATGTACAGCGCGCCGATACCCTTGGGCGCGTAAAGCTTGTGCCCCGCCACCGACAGCAGGTCGACGCCCAGGTCGTCCACCTTGACCGGTATCTTGCCGACAGACTGCGCGCAGTCGCTGTGCACCAACACACCGTGGCGGTGCGCTATCTCGGCGATCTCCGTGATGGGCATGATCGTGCCCACCTCGTTGTTGGCGTGCATGATGGTGACCAACAGCGTCTCGGGCGTTATGGCATCCTCAACCTGCTGCGGGTCCACCATCCCGTGCTCGTCCACCGGCAGGTAGGTGGTGCGAATGCCGTACTGTTCCAGATAGCGGCACACCTCGGTCACCGCCGGATGCTCCACCGCCGTCGTGATGATGTGGTCGCCCCGCTCACGGTACGCGCTGACCACGCCCCGGATGGCATGGTTGTTGGCCTCGGTGCCGCCGCTGGTGAAAATCAAGTCATCGACGGCGCAGCCCAGCATGGAAGCGACCTGCCGCCGTGCCGCATCGACGCCTTCACGCGCCGCCATGCCAAAAGAATGCCCGCTTGACGGGTTGCCGAACAGCCCATGCACGAACGGCAGCATCGCCTCCCCAACCTGCGGATCGATAGGCGTGGTCGCGTTGTAGTCCAGGTAAATGTCGCTCATATCCGAGTCAACCATCGGGATCCCCGTCGTTTCGCCGCATTATAGCCCATGCACCGAGAGGCCGGCGCAGCACCACTTACATCGGAGCTAAGGCCGTATCCCGTAGAGGCGAATAATCATTCGCCCGTACCTCCACGGCTGTCACTTTCCCCTACCGTCGTTCTCCTCCGCCTCCAACCGCCGCTCCAGCCTCTCCAGCGTATCCCGCGCCGCCCGAATCTCCCGCACCATCTGCTCCCGTGAAACCGGCCCCTCGATCTCCGCAGGCCGGTCCCGATCCCGTTCCCGCTTGGCGTCGTCCAGGCTGTTGATGATGATGGCGATGAACATGTTGATCACCACGAAAGTGCCCACCACCACGAAGCTCACGAAATAGAGCCAGGCCCACGGGTAATGACGCATCGCAGCGTTCATAACTTCCGTCCAGCCGTCCAGCGTGATGATGTTGAACAGCGTCAGCACCGACAGGCCCAGGTTCCCCCAGCGCGCTGGATCGATCTCGTGGAACAGGTGAAACCCCATGATCGCGTAGATGTACACCACGATGCTCATCAGCATGATCACATGCCCCACGCTGGGGATGGCGCGGACCAGCGCCGCCACAATGAGCCTCAAATCCCGTATCGCCGAGATCAAGCGTACCACCCGCAGCAGCCGCGCCAGCCGCGCGATCATCGCGAACTGCCCCGTCGCCGGCACCAGCGCGAACACTATCACCGCGAAGTCAAAGATGTTCCAGCCGTCCCGGAAATACCGCCACGACCGCGGCCACAGCGCCAGCATCTTCAGGGCCGCCTCGACGATGAACACCCCAAGCGCCGCCTCGTTGCCCATCCTGAGCCAATGGCCATACCGCCCGTCAATGGTGTCCGACGTTTCCAGCCCCAGAATGACGCCGTTCACGATGATGACGGCGATGATGAAGTATTCGAACCAGGTGGCGTTGACCAGTCGTGAGGCGAGTTCTACAAGGCGATACATGGCAAAGCGGGCGCTGAAAATCAGGCTTCGGGAATTGTATCCAAGGAAACCCGCAACCGCCACAATTCGGCCTTGCCGTGTGGGTGGCCGTAAAGGTGGCCCGTCACTTCAGCGCCCGCACCCGCGGCAACGCCAGGGCGCATACGGCCGTCGCCGCCAGACCCAGCGCACCCAGCGTCAGGATGGCAATCGACGCGTCGGTGAAATCGGCCCACGCTCCGACCAGCACGCTGGCGACGGTCAGGAATCCGCGCTCGTACGCCACCACGCTCATCGTGCGCGCCCGGAAACGGTCCGGCACCACCGTCAGCACCACCGTCCCCTGGGTCGTCCGGTAGTGGGACTGGAACAGGGACATCAGCGCCAGGAACACGAACGCGGCCGGCAGCCACGATGAATGGGAGAATGCCATCGTCGCCACCGAACTGCACGCCGCAGTGATCAGCAGCAGGTAGCCCCTCCATCGGGGCAGCCCGAACGATGCGATGACGAGCGTGGACAGGAACCCACCCACACCGGTAACCGCCAACAGGTACCCGCCCATGTCCACGTCGGCATGGAGCACCTGCGCGGTGAACAACGGCAGCAGGAACCACACCGGATGCAGGATGGTGTTCGGAATCACCGATACCACCATCATCTGCAGTATCTCCCGCTGCTGCCGCCACAGGTACAACAGGCCCTCCCGGAAGTCCGCCAGCGGCGTGAACCGCTGCGTCCCCTGATTAGCCGTTGTGTCCGCGTACCGCAGGCGGATGGTCAGCAGGAACAGCACCACTCCCACGTACAGGGCGGATTCCAGCGCGAAGTTCCAGAAGTACCCCAACCAGAAGATCAGCAGCCCACCCACGAAGGGACCGAATATGCGCGTGCCGGTGATGGTCAATACGCTGATGGCGTACGCGTTGCTCACCGCCTCGCGCGGCACCGTATTGGACACCAGCACCTGCTGCATCGGCTGCGTGATCGCCAGCAGAGCGCCTGAGATCAGCACGTAGGCGTAAGCGTGCCAGGGCCGTATCAACTCGCTGGCGGCCAGGAACGCGAACCCCAACGCCAGCGCGGCGGCCGCCGCCTGCACCGTCATCACCAACTTGCGTCGGTCCAGCCGGTCGCCCAGCACCCCCGTGAGCGGACTGACCGCCAGGGCCGGCAGGGTGTTGATGGCTCCCACCGACACCACCAGCAAACCGCCCACCGCCGATCCTTCGGACAAATCCTTGACCAGCCACCCGATGCTCAACAGTTGCAGCCACACCGCGGTGTTGGCGCAGAAGTTGGCGCACCAGAGCAGCCGGAAATCCCGGTACGCCAGCAACGCGTCGAACGTCTGCGGCCGGGGAAGTCTGCGTGTTGGACGGATGGTTGAACCTTTGGAGGTGCGCTACTGCGCGGATGCTTTCGAGCCGCACAATTGTACACGCGTTGCCCCGAGGACATTGCAGATCGCCGCGACCGTATTCGCCCACAATGTTCGTAGGGGCGAATGATCATTCGCCCCTACCTTGATACCGAAACGTAAACCGGGAAACGCTATCCCCTGAAGACGCTGGTGATCGGCTGGTGGCCGGCGTTCTCTTCGTAGGGTTCCTCGCGGTACAGCGACAGGTCCTTGAGCACGGGAATGTCCTGGATGGAGAACAACACCGCCCCGTCGGATCCCTCGTTGGCATGCTCGTGCCACACCCACGGCGGCACCACGAAGAAGTCGCCCTCGCTCCAGTTGAACCGCTGCCCGTCGATCACGCTGTAGCCCTCGCCCTGGTACACCTGGTACACGGCGCAACTGGTCTGCCGGTGCGCCCGCGTGCGGATGCCAGGGCGGATCATCTGCGCCCAGCACGTCATGGAACGCAGCACCGGGCCGCCGGTAACGGGGTCGCTGAATTCCATCGCCACGTCGTCGAACGGGCTGGCGTCCACCTCGGCCAGGCGTTGCAGCGCCTCATAGGTCTTGTCCCACTTGTAGTGCCACAGCGGAGAGTAGTCCACGTTCGGCGCTTCCCACGCCGGCCGCAGCGCGCCCGACGCGAACTTGCGCTCCGACTCGGCCACCCCGACGATGGGTTGCTGGTCCTCCGGATAGGCTTCGTAGAAGTTGGCCCGCAGGTAGCGCACCAGCGGCACGTCCAGCCCGTCCAGCCAGATCATCGGCCCTTCGCCTTCGTTCGCGTGGTCGTGCCAAGTCCACGACGGCGTCAGGATCAGGTCGCCCGGCTCCATCCAGCACTTGTCGCCCTCCACGGTGGTGTAGGCCCCTTCGCCCTTCAGAATCCACCGGATCGCCGTCGGAGTGTGGCGATGCGCCGGCGCGCACTCGCCGGGCAGCAGCAGTTGCAGCGCGGCGGTGATGGTATGCGTCGTTCCGCGATCCAGGCCGGGCGTCGCCAGCCGCAGCGTGCGCCGCTCAACGTCCCGGTCGGGCGTCACCAGTTCGCCGCTCTTGAGCACCAGCGGCTCCACCTCCTCCCAGCGCCAGAGATACGGTTCCATCTCGGGCATGGGTTCTCCCGCCCCCTGCAACCATCCGGGTTTCAGCTGAATGCGGTCGGTGACCTCGTAATACTGCCGTTCGTCATCGGTGCGAATCGTGTCCGGTAGCGCCATCGGGTAGCCTCCTCTCGTCGAGTCTCGTCCCCGTCCTTGTTGCCTCGCTGTGATATGTGCCAAATTGTAGACGCGTCAGCACGATATGTCACGTTCGGGGCAGGATTGACCCATCAATATTGCGAAAGCCGTAGCTGCGCTCTTGGCGTGCCGGAATCCAGTAATCCTGCACGCAAGCCGACTTCGGCAGGGTGTTAGAATCATCTAAGCGCACCGAGCGCACCAACCACGGACACATCACGCCCCAGCGATGGAGGACGATCATGGCCCGACTACCCATAGTTACCCGCGACATGGTGCCCGCAGAGTTCCAGGACGCCTTCGACGAACTCACTCGCGACACCGGCGGCACCATCACCGGCGGTCCTTACTCCGTCGCCATCAACAGCCCCGAAATGGCGCGCCGTCGCAGCAGCCTGACCAACTACCTCCGCTTCGAGAGCACATTCTCCAAGCGCATCCAGGAATTGGCGATCCTGGTCACCGCCCGCAACTTCGACTGCCCGTACATCTGGAATGCTCACGCGCCGGCCGCCCGACGCGAGGGTGTCGCCGACGCCCTGGTGGACGCCATACGCGACCGCAAGCCGTTGCCCGACATGGCTGGCGATGAGCAGGCCATCGTCAACTTCTGCAACGAGTTCTACGCCAACTGCCGCGTTTCAGGGTCCACGTTCCAGATCGCGCTTGAACAGTTCGGCGCCCAGCACCTGGTGGAGATCACCGCGCTCATGGGCAACTACGCCCAGACCGCCTTCTTCCTCAACGCCTTCGAGGTCGAACTCCCCGCCGACCGCACGGAGCCCGTCCTGCCGGTTAGCTGAGCAGCCAGCGGGAAAGAGCGACCACCCATCGTCTGACGGGTTGCTCACAATCAACGCTGCATGATCCAGAAACCAGCGATACCCGACAGCGCCGCCGCCATAACGGCCGAGTGGATGCAGATGGCCCTCCGTGCCGGCGGCGCGTCGTCGGTTCCGGTCATCAGGTCGGTCTCGGTGGAAGTGATCGGCGTGGGCAAGGGTCTGGTGGGCACTCTTGCGCGCTGTCGTCTGACCTACGATGAAGGTGAGCATGGCGGCCCCACTTCCGTCGTGGTCAAACTGCCGGGGACCGATCCCAAGAGCCGGCGGATGAGCAAACGCCTGATGCTCAACCGGCGCGAGTTCGCGTTCTACAGCCGGATCGCGCCTCACGCTCCCATTCGAACACCGGCCCTGCTGTACGGGGACTTTGATGAGCGCAGCCAGCGCTTCGTATTCGTGCTCGAGGACCTGGGCGCGATGACCACGGTTGACCAGATTGAGGGCCTCAACGCGGCGCAGGCCATGACTGCCATCAGGTCGCTCGCCAGGCTGCACGGACATTTCTGGAACAGACCGGATCAGCCTCCGCTCGTAGGCTGCCACGATACCCTCGACCCCAGGCTCATGCCGTTGGCGCAACTTGCCTACCTGGCTTTCTTGCCTCCGGCGCTGGACAATTTTGACCACCTGTTTACCGCCCGGAGGCGTCGGCTGGCCGAGGCGCTCGCAACCAGGATGCTCGATTACATCGCAGACGTGGCGACTGGACCCCGAACCTTCGCCCACGGCGACTTTCGAGCGGACAACATGTTCTTCGGCTCCGGCGATCAGGACGATTTCGCCGTGGTCGATTGGCAGGTCAGCGGACTATCCACCGGCCCGGCCGACCTGGCCTTTTTTCTTGGAGGTAGTGTTTCCACCGAGTTGCGCCGGAAAATCGAACGCGACGCGGTTGAGGAATATCATGCCATCATCTGCGGCATGGGAGTACAGGATTTCACCTTCGACAATTGTTGGAGCCTCTACCGGCAGAGCATGCTGGGCCACCTCATTGTTTCTGTGTTCGTTTGTGGCGGGCTGAATCAGGACGACCAACGGGGCCGCCTGTTGGTAGAGACCATCACCCGACGGATCCTCACCGCCATCGAAGACCTGGATGCGGACGAGTTTCTGCCGTCCCGCCCGCCGACATTCAGCCGAGCCAACCTGGTCTCCACGTTGGTCGGCGGCGCTTTCAAGGCTTACAGGACAATAACCCGGTAGGTTGTTGTAAGTTCCGCATCCCCTCACCAATACTGATTCAGGCTCAACTCGCCAGCAGTTCCTTCAACTGCGCGTCGATGAACGCAGTGTCCGCCGGGTTCCGCCCCGGGCCGCCGCCCGTGTGTCCCCAGATGGTCGGGATGACGCGCAGTTCGGCGTTGGGCATGATGGACACCTCGATGCGGTTGTCCTCGGGCGGGAAATACTGGTCGGTCTCCGACGGCATCACGAACGCTCTGGCCTTGATGGATGCCAGCGCCTTCTCGAAGTCGCCGCAGTAGAGCGGGTTGTCGCTGATGTCGCCGGCCTGCCACGTCGCCACCATCGCCAGGATGTTGTTGGCATCATTTTGCAGGTATCGCCCTTCCCACGACGTGATCAAATAGTCCTCCAGCGACGAGTGCCCCAGGTCGAGGTACACCTTCTCCCGGTAGAACGCCTGCGACGGTGCCCATCCCGCGTACACCCGCGCCATCGCCCGCAGTCCCTTGTCCGGCTGGGAGTCGTACCAACCACCCTGGAATGCGTCGTCGGCGCACAGGGCAGCCTTGACCCCCTCCAGGAACACGAAATTGTGTCGGGCCGTCCGCGCTGATCCGCACCACGGCGCGATGCGCTCCACCATGTCGGGATACAGCGCGCCCCAGTGGAACGTCTGCTGCGCCCCCATCGAGAACCCGCACACCAGCGCGATCCGCTCGATGCCGAACTCCTCCGTCACCAACCTGTGCTGGAACCCGATGTTGTCGTAGTAGGTGACCCTGGGGAACCGCGCCCTGCCGTACGGCGACGGCGTGTTGCTCGGCGACGACGACAGCCCGTTGCCAAACAGATTGGGAATGATTATGAAGTACCGCGTCGGATCCAGCGCCATCCCCGGCCCGATCATCGGCTCGTTGGACGGGGGCTGCGACCCGAAGAACGTGGGGAACACGATGACGTTGTCCTTGCGCGCGTTCAGTTCGCCGTAGGTCTGGTAGGCCAGCCTCGCTCCGCGCAGCCGCAGGCCGCACTGCAGGTCAACGTCGCCCAGTTCGAAAATCTTGTGGTCGGTCATGTATCTGCCTCTTCGGGGTTGAATACGGTCGCCAAAACCAATAGTCTGCGAGCAAGTCTAACAGCGCGGAGGTTCATCATGCTGAACAAGGTACATCACGTGACCTACGTCGTGGAAAGCGTAAGCGACATGGCCGCGTACCTCGAGACCAACTTCAACCTCACTCCCCTGCGAAGCGACGAATTCACCGAGCGCGGCTTCAGGTCCATCCTCTACCAGATCGGCGACACCCTGGTGGACTTCTTCGAACCGCTGCGCGACGACACTCCCATGGCGGAACAACTGCGAGCCACCGGTCCCGGCGTGATGCACGTCGCCTGGGGCGTGGATGGCATCGACCAGCTTTTCCAGGACCTGCAGGCCAAGGGCAACGCCATGCGCGGCGACGGCCCGTCCACCAGCCCCTTCGGATACCAGACCGCCAGCATCGAAACCAGCAGTTCCCACGGCATCTACTTCCAATTGGCCGAAGGAGAACACAGCTAGCATGGAATACGCGCAACTCGGGCGCACCGGCCTGACCGTGTCACGCGCCGGTTTCGGCGGCGGCGGCATCGGGCAGGTCTGGGGCCCGACCACCGAACGGGAAGCCATCGCCTCCGTACACCGCGCCCTCGAGCTGGGCATCACGTTCTTCGACGTGGCCCCTGCATACGGCGATGGCAAGGCCGAGGAGGCGTTGGGCAAGGCGCTGGAGGGTCGCACGGAGCCGATCGTGGTCGCCACCAAGGTGCGGCTGCGGGCCGATGAAATGGACGATGTATCCGGCGCGGTACGCCGTTCGGTGGACACCAGCCTGCGACGGTTGCGCCGGGACTCGGTGGACGTGCTCCACGTCCACAACCGTTTCACCGCAACCCGCGGCGAGGTTCCCAACTCGCTGTCCGGCGACGACGTGCTCGGCCCGGTCCTGGACGCGTACCGGGAGGTGCAGCAGGCCGGCAAGACGCGATTCATCGGCCTGTCCGCCATGGACCACCACGTGCCCACCATGCGCCGGATCATCGAGAGCGGCGAGTACGACACCGTGCTCGCCTACTACAACCTGCTCAACCGGACGGCCCAGGAACCGCCGCCGGCCGGCGCTGACCTGTTCGACAACGGCCAGATCATCCCAATGGCCAAGAGCCACAACATGGGCGTCATCGGCATCCGCTCCCACGCGGCCGGCGCGCTCACGGCTGCACTGGATCGCCCGCCGCGTCCCGGCGACGCCCTGATGCAGAAAGACCTGGCCAGCGCTGCCAAACTCGGTTTCCTCCTCGACGGCCCCATAAGCACGCTGTCCCAGGCCGCAATGGTCTTCTGCCTGATGAACCCTGACATCCACACCACCGTCCCCGGCGTCAAAAACGTTGCTGAGGCCGAGGAGACCGCCGCCTGCGTCGACCTGCCACCGATACCCTCCGAGCATCTGGCGAGGCTGCAGGAGTTGTACGAAAACGACTTCGGAAGTTAGCCTCAAATAAACATAGGGTGCCCCTTGCGCTGGTGGGGGCAAAGAGACATTTACAAGTTTCCCGCGTTTAACGGGCGACGTTGGGATTCACGTCACCGCGGGAGTTGAGGGAACCGCGGGGCACGACTTGGATTACGCTGAGTCGAAGGCAGACCGGGCGATCCCCAAGTCCCTCCTGATCACGTGGAGGGTTCCGGTGGCTAGGTCCCGGTTGCCGTGCCTGGGGATGGTGGTCCTCCGCCCATTGGCAGGATTCAGCCAGATTTCGTGGGATCCAGAACCTTGGCGTTCGAATTCACAGCCCAGCCGTTCTAGGGCGTGTTCACACTATGAGTGATGAGCTGTTATGATGCCGGTATGGAGATTACACAAACGCAATACGAACGTATCGCTCCGGCGCTGCCGGTGCAGCGTGGCAACGTCAAAGTTTCCAATTTGCAGGTACTCAAC
>JAPOQH010000049.1 GCA_026710825.1 Chloroflexota bacterium
AACCCCACGAACAACTCCGTCGTCAGTGGGTCCAATCCCAAAGATCTGCGGCGGGCGCCGGCCGACGAAGGCGTCAAGTGGTTCACCGAGCCCGACATTGCCGTAGCCGACGATCCCGAAATTCTCGACCTCATGCGCGAATCGGGCTGCGCGGAAGTCCTGATCGGCCTGGAGAGCCCCACCGCCGGCAGCCTGGACGGCATCGAGCTGAACAACAACTGGAAACGGAAACGCCTCGATGGCTACAGGGAGGCCATCCGCCGCATCCAGTCCCACGGCATTGCCGTCAACGGTTGCTTCGTCCTGGGTATGGACGGCGATACGGAGGATTGTTTCCCGGCCGTTCGGGATTTTGTCAGGGACAGCGGACTGTGCGAAGTGCAGATCACCGTCATGACGCCGTTCCCAGGCACCCCCTTGTACTCGCGGCTGCTCGGAGAAGGTCGGTTGCTGGACCCCACCGCCTGGGAGAAATGCACGTTGTTCGACGTCAACTTCCAACCCCAGCACATGTCGGTCGAGGATCTCCAGAACGGACTGGTCGGACTGGCGACAGAGCTATACACCGCAGAGGCCAAGGCCGACCGCAGGAACGCGTTTCGTGATCACGTGCGTACGGCTCGGCAGCCACGGCGCGAGGAGGCAGCACAATGTCTGGCAAAGGTGGCCTGAAGAACATGGGAACCTCAATAATGGTTGGAAACACGGTTTTCGGACGCGCCCCAACGCCGGTCGAGATGACGCGCGACTCCCGCTTCGGCGTCCGCGTCATCCGGCTGGCGGCCACCAGCGTGGTTGCCCTGGGATTGATCTGGGGCTTCCAGTTCGCAACCCTGGAAACCCCCGCATTCGTGGGCATCTCGCTGGCGGCGGGTTGGGCGTCGATGCCGGTGTTGTTGATCGCCAGTCTGCGCTGGCCGATGGCGCGCTACGGCCTGGCCATTCCATCCACCCTGGTTGGGGTCGGCCTGATCGCCATCTGCCTCACTGCGCTGCCGGCAGGCTGGGGAGCCGACCGGGTCAGTTGGTTGATGACCACCGCCGGCGTGCTCATGGGCGGCGTCCTGGGTCTCTGGTTCTGGTTCCGCCTGGCGCCGGTGCCCCGCTTCCTGGACGACCCCTTCAGTCCGGGTCGGTGGACCTTGGTTGCGGTCCACATCGTGCTGATCGTTGTAGGCCTGGCACTGGTTGGTTCACGCGCATTGGCGTAATTGTAAGTAAGGGCCGGCGGTAAAACATGCCACCAGATGATGTCGACGTCCAGCGAAAAGGTCCCGATTAACTGGCCAGCGACGATGTCACATTGTGGAACGCCACGACGCGTTCAACAACAACCCACAGTTTCCCACCGCGGCGATCCGGCTGATGCGCGCCGACGAGACTGTGCGGAACGCGCTGGGCTTGAACCGGCCGCCCATCAGCAACGCCGTCCCGCAAGTACGTGATTGACCGGGGCGGCCGTTCCCACGACTGCCGCAGAATGGAGAACACGCTCGATTCAATTCCTTACCACTTCACCGATCCCGCGTCATCGCAACGCGCCGATGCGGAAATCGGCGGCCTGGGGTTCAGTGCCGCAAGATTGGAGCTGCGCTGGCAGGGTGTCTTCGAACGCTGGTTCACCTAATGGATGTTTGGACGAACCAAAGCGGGTATCGTCAGGCTTTCCACCGGCGCAAGGTTCAGGATGGTGGTGGATAACGCTACTGGCTTGATATATTTCACCATCGCTGAACTTTGGCGGTTTCATTACGCGCTAATGCAGATCGCAGTATGGCAGTGGTTCAGTCGGCCGCTGCTGGCGCGATGCCCGACCGCGCGGCCAACGCCTGATCCAGCGCGCGCCTCTCCGCCCGCTCGGTCTCCGGCGAGAACCGCACCGCCAGCACCAGCGATGACGCGACCACCACGGCGACGCCCACGATGAGCAGGGCATCGGCATAGGTGAGGCTTTCCGCGCGGAACAGGAACCCGAAGGCCACGGCTCCCGCGTTGCCGCCCGCGCCCACGATGCCGGCCACGGAACCCAGCGCCTTGCGGTTGACGAACGGGACCACGGAAAACGTTGCTCCCTCCGACATCTCCACGAACAGGCTGAACACGATCATCGCGCCCACGGCCAGGAACAAC
>JAPOQH010000110.1 GCA_026710825.1 Chloroflexota bacterium
CAACTTCCGGGAGCGGTCCACCCTGGGCAAGCGAGGCACGGCCAAGCAGGGCCGGGTGCCAACCGGAAGACTTCCCTACGGATACCAGGTCGGGCAGGACGGAAGGGCCGAGGTCATCGAGGAGCAGGCCGAGGTAGTCCGTCGCATCTTCCAGATGTACGTTCATGAGGGTATGGGGTCCTACTCCATCGCCATCCGCCTCACCGACGAGGGCATCCCCACCCAGCGCGGCAAGCTGATTTGGCTCCAGTCCCGCGTGCACCACATCCTGGGGAACGCCGCCTACACCGGCTCCTGGCTCTACGGCAAGTACCGCCACGTCTCCACCGAGGACGGTATGAAGATTCACGAACAGCCACAGGACAACTGGATTGAGATTCCCATCCCGCAAATCATCGACGACGAGACCTGGGAGCGGGCCCAGGCGCTCAAGAAGCAGCGGAGCAGGAATGCCAAGCGGAATACCAAGGTGCTCTACCTGTTGCAGCACCTTCTCCGATGCGGCGAGTGCGGCCACAACTTTCACGCCAGGGCCGCCTGGACCTCCGTCAGCGTGCGCAACGGGAAGAGGTACACCTACGAGCTGACCTCGCCCCGCCGCTACTACCAGTGCAACGGGATGCAGAGCATGCGCCTTGACTGCCGGGAGCGTCCCCATATCCGAGCCGAGCGGTTGGAGGAACCGGTCTGGAACGAGGTCAAGCGGGTGATTCAGAACCCCGGACTGATCGTCGCCGGCATCGACACCCTCGATTCGATGGATGACGGCGGCTTGGAAGAGGAGATCGGCCAGGCCGAGCGGGACCTGCGGAGCGTCCAGATGGAGGAGGACCGCGCCATCAGGCTGTTCGTGTCAGGGAAGATCACCGAGGCCCAGCTGGACCACCAGCGCCGGTTCATCACCGAGCGGCTGGAGACCGCCAGGGCCAAGCTGGACGATTGCCGTGCGCGGGCGGCCAGCGGGACCGAGAAGCGGGAGTTGATGGAAGCGGTCCTCTCGTGGGCCAAGGAGGTCGGGCAGGGCCTGGACGAGTTGACCCCGGAGCAGTGCCAGGAGATTCTCCAGATGGTCGTGGAGCAGGTCGTCATCGACCGGGAGAACAACGTCGACATCACGCTGGCCATACCCATCGGCGGCGACGATAATTCCTCTGAACCTGGTCCGCCCCAGCCCGAGTCCCCGGAGACCAATTCCGTTGCAATTGGTTCTAGAGAATCTTCATTTTCAAGTTCTACCGGTTCATCGCCAACCGGGATATTTTCAGCTTCGACCTGTCGAAAAACGACCAGTCCAGCGTGCCGGCGCTGCGCAACCTTTTCTCCCTGATTGGGTACGTCGTCAAGTTCATCGTCATGTTTCCGGCCTTCGCCTTCGTGTGGTTCGCCACCCTGACGGTAATGCTGGCCTTGCTCTCGGCAGACCGGCAGTTGTCCGACATCCTCCTCATCGCGCTGGTCGCCGTTTGCGCCGTTCGCGTGTGCGCCTATTACGACGAGGACCTGGCCCGGGACCTGGCGAAAATCCTGCCCTTCGCGGTGCTGTCCGTATTCCTGGTTGGCACATCCTCACCGGACATACCGGCGTCGCTGGAGGTTCTGGCGCAGGTCAGCCAAGGATGGGCAACCATCTTTTACTATTGGCTGTTTCTGGTCGCTCTGGAACTTGGCCTGCGGTTCGTTTTCGCGATATTCAAGGGCATTTTCTCCGGTAACAAGCGCGAGCAGCCGGCGCCTGAGGCAGACAGCACGACTGCGCCCACATCGGATGATTGACCGGCGCGTCGGGACGCAGACCCTCGGCAGCGACCGGGGAAAGGCATATCCCTCGCCCAATGGAGCCAGAGTACGCCCCGGGGCCGTTTCCGGCGGAGAGCGGGCACTCTGGCAAGACCTTGCAAAGCGCCAATTAGCCTCAGCCCATGCCCACGCCCCTACAACACAGACCGGTTCCCTGGTCGACGAACTGCCCGAGCCCATCCATGCACCCGCCTACGCAGATAGACATCACAGCCGAACTTGCCTTACAACACCCGAACCGCGAAAACGGAAGCGCTGCGAATGCTGACAGGGGGCAACTATGACAACGAGCCAGCGAATAGTTCACCATTCCCATCTCCTCGCCCACATCAAGCACACCCAGTGCTTCGAGGACGACTACAGGGATTTCAAAGGCCACTCCATCGAGGAGGTCCTCGACGAGTTCCGCACCCGCGACGAGGCCGAATACCACGCCTGCATCCGGCGGCTCGGCTTGGAACCAATTCCGGAGTTCGTGCCGGCCTAGCCCGCAACTTCGACCGATCAAGCACTCCAAGCCCTGGCTAACCCCCAGGGCTTTCCCAATTTAGGGACCCGTGGAAAGCCTGCTGGCGGAGCACGTCCGGCAGAGATGCCAGGCGTCGAGCCGCCCGCCGTCAGCGCGGTGTGCATCCTCCGGTACGCCACCGAGCTGTAGTGGGCGACCAGAGCCTCGAGGGCCTGATGGAGCATGAACCAGAACCGGAGGCAACCATGCTCCGGAAAGGCAGCATGGATCGAACGAGTCAACCCCGGTGGTTGGTCAACGGTGATTAACGACAATAAGGAATGCCTCTTGCGCTGACTATATTTGCCGGTTGAGGTGGGGTAAAACCCTCCGGCACGGAGGTGCCGGATTGATCAAAGACCGACAAGTCAGACTATTGAGGCGGAGACTTATGGAAGGAA
>JAPOQH010000060.1 GCA_026710825.1 Chloroflexota bacterium
CCCGTCAGTAACAAATCGCATACCAGGCTCCGCGACTGCCAACGTCTGTCTAACCTATCAACAGCGTGGAGTTGCGTCCCAGCGCCAGCCACAGCGTTCCGTGCTGCGTCGTCTATCCCAATGAACCGGCCCCGGTGGGCACGTCATGGCGGATGGCCGATGTGGGCCACGGAGAATACCGAGCATAAGAATATGCGTACCCCCGGCCGTACGCTGACAACGATGCCAGGAATCCTGCCTCCCGCCAACTCCCGCTCACAGCGAGCCCATCAAACCAAAAACCCCCAAGGAGAAACCGCCAACCCAAACACCGCAACCACCAGTCAAACTCAGGGGCGAATAATCATTCGCCCCCACCACTGCCAACCGCAAAACGTAGGTTGGTCGAGACCCATCCGGCCCCGGCGTTCTCAAACGCCCAGGGATTCCCGGATTACCCTCAGTTGGTTCAGGTGCTCTCCCCAGTGCCGCTCCAGCCCATCGATAAACGCCTGCGCCGTCCGCACCTCGTGAACCTCGCGGTGCGGCAGATGCGCCATGGCCGTTCTGTCCATGAAATCAGCATCAGACGCCGCGGCAATCGCATCCTCGGCGGTCTGCAGTATGCCCAGCGGACCGGCCAGCGCCTCGCCAATGTCGGCGGCCACGCGCTCCGGCGTCATGTTGTTGGCGTCCGGCAGGATCGTCACCTCGTCCCGCGTTCCACCGAGCACCCCCGCGATCACACTGCCAATGCCGCCCTCCGGCGTGTCCACCAGGTGACACAGAACCTCCCGAGCGCACCAGTTGTCGGCGTCCTTCCAGTCCAGGCAGTAGTCCATCCCCGCCAGCAGGCCCGTCAGTTCTTCCCTGATGCGTCGGACGGTGGCAAGGTTTTCGTCGCGAGTGGCCATATTTCGAAACTCCTGTGGAATTGGATTACTGATGTAGGAGCGAATAATTGTTCGCCCTTGCGTGGGTTCAGCGCCGCGCCGGCCGCAGCAGGCCCACCGTCAACCAGACTCCGCTGACGATCAGCCAGATCAGGAACGCGATGCCGGATACCCGGTGCATCACTGTGGCGGCGTCCACCCAGATCAACACCATTGCGACGCCGATCACCACGTCGGCAACCGCGAATACCCGGAGCAGGCCGCCCATGCGCCACTGCACCGGGCCCAGCACCATCAGCCCCAGGCCCGCCAGCATGAACCCCAACTTGCCCGTGATCGAGCGTGCCCCGTCGACTGCCCCTATCCATCCGGGAGCGTCCCAGGCTACCAGGGAGGCGACTCCCTCCGTCGATTGTGGCAGGAAGCCGGCCAATGCCAGCATCGACGCGCCGGAAATCGCCGTCGCCGCCCCCGAAAGCTCCAGCAGGGTCGCAGCCGTGCCGGCCAGCATCGGTTGGCCCGGTCGAATCGCGACCCTCAGGAACGCCGCCGCCGCAACCAGCGCAAACCCCGAGATTGTGCGCGCCGCTCCGGAGATCACGTATTGTCCAGTGTCCAGGATCACAGGCAACTGTATCGCCGCGCCTTCCAGCGGCTCATCGCTGCCCGCCAGCCGCGTCATCACCGACACCGCCGTGGCCACGGCGGTCAGCAACAGCAGCAACCCTGCGGCCCGTGTCGACGAAACTCTCATGCGGACAACGGCAGCAGCCGACCGATGAGAGCGTGCGTGGTGTCCGCTGCGTCTCGAACTCGCATGGCGGTCAAATTATTTAGGTAAAAATGAACGTGCAGTCGGTTCGCGTCTTTGTAATCTTCGACGATTGCGGGGTCGTCGAGTTCGGTAATAATCTGCCGCATCACATGGCGACGATGCTGATGTTCTTGATACCGTTGTCCGCGGTTGATAGCTATCGCGATAATAACTTGAGACAGAGCGCCCCACAGCAATTCAGCTCCTGCCATGTCGTCGCCGTTGACCAAATGATGTTCTGCGAGCAGGGACATTTCGGTGGATATTCGAAGCCGTTCTGTCGACGTCATGACACGTCGCGTACTGAGAAGCCCAGCATCCGGTCTATGAACCCGGTAGAGATGTCCCAGTCCTCTTCAACGTCCTGAGCCGGTATTGCGAGGCCCATCCCATTGGTGCGAGCCAAATCGGCACAACCCAACGCTGACATGAACCCACGTTTGTTAGGGTGTTCTTTGGCAATCCGTCGACCGGCGTCGTAAATCTCGTCTTCAGAATGGCACGGCCAACCCCTCTCCTTGGCGACGCATTTGATGGCGTGGGCCGTCGCTTCCCAGATCCTCTTGCAGAACAACTCATGGTCCCGCTGCGCCAACGCTTGGTCGGCCAGCCATACCTTGTTGCGGACTTCCTGTACCTGCTCCGGCGTCAGCATCTGCGGGCCTCCGTACCCCACCGAATCTGCAACCATTATAACGGTCGCAAAACCCCGCCTACGCCGTGGCCGCCGCCGGTTCTGTCCCTCCACGGTCCTTCGGAATCATCAGCGACGCCAACAACCCCACGAAGTAGATCCCGGCCGCGATGAAGAAGCCGTACTCCCAGTCCAGCCATTCAATCGGCCCGAAGATGAAGACGGCGGCCACCGCTCCGAACAGCACGTTGTTGCCCCACATCAGGCCCAGGAAACTCGATTCCAGCCGGTACCGTGCCGCTACGTCCGCCGCCGCCGCTGAGGTCAGGTTGATCACGGTGAAGTGCTGCAACCCGTACAGCGCCACGCATACCGTGATCCACGGCGAATATTGCTGACCTCCCAACGGGATCGCCACGGTGAGCACCGTGGTGAACGCCATCAGGAACACGATCAACGATTTCCTGCCCACCTTGTCCGACAGCGCCCCGATCAGCGGCGCGGTAACCATGGCCGGCCCCACCATCAATGCCAGGTGCGCTGCCGCCTGGAACGAGTTCACCCCCAGCGCCTGCGTCATGTAGAGCGGCACCAGGAACAGCAGCGATCCGTCCGCCATCCCGCGCACCGCCGACACCGCGAATATGGCCCACAGGCCCGTCCCGCGAAACGCCACCCGCGTGCTGTCCCACTGGTGGCGCATCCTGTCAACGATGTTGATGTTCAGCGTTGGCGCGTTGCCGGCGTGCCTCAGCAGCCCATAGATGATGAACGCCGACACGATCATCACCGGCGCGCTGACCGCCAGCCACACCCGCCAGCCAATCGGCTCCCAGCCCAGTTCCCAGCCCACCATCAGCCCGTCGGTTGCCTCCCACTGCAACGCGCCCAGCAGCAGGATACCGGCGGCCATTGGTCCCAGCACGTCGCCGATGCTGCCCGTGGACCGGTGCATCGATATGAACAGCCCTCGCCGGGTGGGGAACCGCTGCGCCAGCAGTCCCAGAGCCGGCGGATGCCACAGCGCCGCGCCCGAGGATGCGCACGCCAGCGCAAACAGCAGCAGCCCAAACGACGGAGACACCGCCATCAGGAGCAACCCGATGCCCGACATGAACGCGCTCATGGACAACACCCACGCCACCCGGTGGTGGAACAGGTCCGACAGGAAACCCCCGGTTACGCTGGTCAGGCCGCCGCAGGCAGACCGCACCGCCACGATGATGCCCACCTGTATTGCGCTCAACCCCATGTCGGCGGCGATGAACGTGGTCAGCAGCGGGATCGCGTTGGAGAAGAAATGCTCGAACGCGTGGGCGCCGATGATGGTGGAGGCCATCACCCGGTTGCCGGTGCGACGGTCCGGCGCCCGCGGAGCCTCAGACGCCCGCTGTGGTGGAGTTGCTGCGTGCGCCATCAGTGGAACGCTGCGGACGGTATGGGGGCGGGTTTCAAACCCGCCCCCGTGGACGCTTGCGACATGCCGTGTTCAGGCGATCAGGCGGGGGCCACCACGGCCTCGGGCTCGCGGGGCTTCCCGGGGATCAGCAGCGATACCAGCAGTCCCACGAAGTAGATGCCGGCCGCAATGTAGAACCCGTACTGCCAGTCGAACCATTCCACCGGCCCGAAGATCATCACGGCCGCAATCGCGCCGAACAGCGTGTTGTTGCCCCACATCAGGCCCAGGAAGCTGGACTCCAAACCGCCCTTGGCGGCAATATCGGCGGCGGCAGCCTGGGTCAGGTTGTTCACCGAGAAGTTCAACAGGCCGTAGACGGCGACAAACAGCGTGATCCAGAAGGTGTACACCTGGTGCGACTGACCTGCCCAGATGATCCCCAGCGTCAGCAGCGTGGTGGCCGCCATGATGAAGATGATCAACGGGCGTCGGCCGATCTTGTCGGACAGTGCGCCGATCATCGGTCCCGCCAGTATCCCCGGGCCCACCATCAGGGCAACGTGGGCCGACGCCAGGAAGGTGTTCGCCCCCAGCGCTTGGGTGAGGTACAACGGGATCAGGAAGACCAGCGACCGGTCGGCCATTCCACGCACTGCCGACACGGTGAATATCGCCCACATTCCGGTGCCGCGGAACGCCTCCTTCATCCCCGCCCAGTTGGTGCGGATGCGCGCACCTACGTCCACCTCGACCGGACGTTCGCCGCCGGCGTTGCGCAGCAGGATGAATATCAGCACCGTGGAGATGAACATTATCGGCGTGCTGACCCCGAGCACCCACCGCCAGCTGATGGCCGGCCAGGGCAACTGCCAGCAGAAGGGCAATGCCCCGCAACCGGCGGTCACGATGTCCTCCGCCTCGCCAGCGCTCCACGCCAATGCCCCCAGCACCAGCGCGCCCGCCACCATCGGCCCCAGCACATCTCCGATGCTGCCCGTGGAGCGATGCATCGATATGAACAGCCCCCGCCGCTGCGGGAATCGCCGTGCCAGCAGGCCCAGCGCCGGCGGATGCCACAACGCGCTGCCCATTGAACCCAGGGCCAGGGCGCAGATTATCAACCCGAACGTGGGCGCCAGCGACATCAGCAGGTAGCCCAGGCCAATCATAAAGGTGCTGATCGAAAGCACCCAGGCCACCCGGTGGTGGAACAGGTCAACCAGGACTCCGCCCGATACGCTGGTCAGCCCGCCAAATACCGACCGCACCACGACGATCATGCCCACCTGTAGCGCGCCCAGGCCCAGGTCGATGGCAATCACCGTCGCCAGCAATGGGATGCTGTGGGCGTAGAGATGCTCAAAGGCGTGAGCGCCGATCAGGGTCGTCGCCATCACGGAACCCTTGGTGCGCGGCTCCACATCCTGTGCGTGAGGCTGGGAAGGACTGACGCCGGCTGCGGCCATCGCTATGCTCCTTGTGCGCTACCTGAGCTTAATGCGCCGCATTATACACGCCGATAAATGCAATGGGGTATCAGTATTCGTAAAACATTTGCTGCAGCGTGTCCCGATCGCTGCTCACGGTCAAACCCAGCATCAGCAGGAGGCGCGCCTTCTGCGGCATCAGGTTGTCGGAGACGATGAACCCCTGCTCATCCTTGCGGGGCGTCATCACCACCCGCCCTGCGCTCGATCGGCTGGCGAGCACCACGGGCATCCCGCCCGCCACTGCGGCTTCGGCTGCCGCGATGAATGTCGGCGGAAACGTTCCGGCCCCAAATCCAGCGACCACCAGACCCGCCGAACCGTGCGCCCGCACCGCGTCGATCAGCATGCCGTCCGCCCCTGCGTAGGCGTGCACGATATCCACCCTCGGCAAGTCGGTCATCCCATCCACGCGGAAGGGTGTGTCCACGGTATGCTTGCGGTAGGGCCTGTGGTAGAAAACGACGCGGTGGTCGGAATCTGCGTACCCCAGGAACCCCAGTTCATTGGGCTTGAAGGTCTCCACGCGCAGGGTGTTGGATTTGTACACGTCCCGGGCGCATTGGATCTGGTTGTTCAGCACGGTCAGCACACCCATGCCGGCGGACTCCGGCGTCGCGGCGATGCGGCAGGCGTCCAGCAGGTTCAGGTCGGCGTCGGTGCTGATCGACGTTGGCGGACGCATTGCGCCGGTGATCACCACGGGCCGCTGCGTCTTGACGGTCAGGTGCAGGAAATAAGCCGTCTCCTCCAGCGTCGCGGTGCCATGGGTGATCACGATGCCGGCAGTGTCGGGCTCATCCCGGTCGATGGCGTGGATCCGCTCGGCCAGGGCGATCCAGTTGGCCGGCCCGATGGCTGTGCTCCCCACGCTCACCATGTCCTCGGCGATCACGTTGAAGTTCTCGGCGATCTCCGGCACGCGGGCCAGGTTCTGGTCGATGGTCAAGTGGTCGCCGATCTCGGGATAGCGGATATAGTCCATCCGGTCGGGGCCAACGCCGGCGATGCTCCCGCCGGTGGCAATGATGTGGACGGTGGGGTTTGGCATGGTGGTTTGATCTCCTTTCAGCGAATGGCAGGTTCAACAATCGGTTGTTCCAGGGTGCGCTCAATCTCTTCGCAGCGAGCGCACGATGCTTGGCGGGCATTTTACATCCCGACCGGACACCCCCGTCAGGTCAAAACGTCCCCCTCAACTGGCCGCGCGGTCGTCCACATGGCTTCCATTCTGACCGTGTTATGATGGCCCGGCAGTTTCGTACACGCCCCATTTCAACCAGAAACAACGAGGAGGTCGCGGCAAATGGCGACAGGCGCGCAAGCATGGACGGAAGAATTCGTAGAGGCAGCCGGCGTCAGCCTCCAGATGGTCAAAGGTGGTAGTGGCGCGCCCCTGCTCGTGCTGCACGGCGAGTTGGGACATCAGGGCTGGCTCCGTTGCCACGATTCCCTGGCGCAGGACTACACCCTCCACATTCCGTCCCATCCCGGCTTCGGCGCGACCGAACGCCAGGAATGGATCATGAACATGCGCGATCTCGCCGGCTGGTACCTGGAAGCCATCGACGACCTCGGCCTCCAGGGCGCCAACATCATGGGTTTCTCCCTGGGCGGATGGCTCGCCGCTGAAATGGCCACCATGTCGCCCGACACGTTCAACAAGCTCGTGCTGGTCAGTCCCGCCGGCATCAGGCCGCCGGAAGGCGAGATCTACGATATGTTCCTCGCCGTCGCCAAGGAATTCCTGACCGCCGGCTTCTACGACACCGCCAGCGCTCCCGAATTTCTGGATGTCTGTCCCGACGAAGTCTCCCCCGAACTGGCCGAGGCGTGGGACATCGCCCGCGAGGAGGCCTGCCGCCTCAGTTGGCGACCCTACATGCACTATCTCGCCCTCCCCAACCTCCTCCACCGCCTCAAGCGCCTGCCCACCCAGATCATCTGGGGCCGGAACGACGAGATCGTTCCCGTCAGCGCCAGCCAGGTCTTCAATGACTCCATCCCTGGCTCCCGCCTCACCATATTCGACAACTGCGGCCACAACCCCCACATCGAAAAGACCGACGAGTTCCTCACCACCGTCAAAACCTTCCTCTCGTCCTGAGCAGTCCACACCCCTGTGCTAGAATCCCACGAATAGCCGGAACCCGCCCCCGCCAAGGCCCAAAGGAGACTCAATATGTTCATCGGATACTTCACCGAAAGGCCGTACCAGGACCCCAAGTCCGGATACTTCGGGGCCACCGGCAAGCCCATCATGGACCTGGACGTCAGCAACGACATCTATGACGCTCAGCTTGGCGCCAACCTCTACAACCGCTACCTCGACGAAAAAATCTACGCCGAGGAGATGGGGTTCGACGGCCTCATGCTCAACGAGCACCACAGCACCCCCTTCTGCATGGGCGGCGCGATGAACGTCGAGGCATCCATCCTGGCCCGCATCACCCAGCGCGCCAAGATCGTCCTCCTCGGCAACATCATCCCCATCTGGGACGATCCTCTCTGGCTCGTCGAACAGCTCGCCATGATCGACATGATCTCGCGCGGCCGACTCGTCTCCGGCTGGGTGCGCGGCACCGGGCGCGAGAGCGTCGCCCACAACGTCGAGCCTCACTACAACTGGGAACGCTTCAAAGAGGCCCACGAACTCATCGTCAAGGCGTGGACCACTCCCGGCCCATTCCGCTGGGAAGGCAAGCACTACCATTTCCGCCACGTCAATCCCTGGGTCCGCCCCTACCAGAAGCCTCATCCTCCAATCTGGCTCCCCGGCGTCGTCAGCCGCGATTCCCTGATGTGGGCCGCCGAGCAGCGCATCCCCTACATTATGCTCGCCACCGAGATGGAACCTACCAAGCAGGCCTTCCAGCTTTACCACGACACCGCTGCCGACCTCGGATACGAGTCCGGCCCCCAGAACATCGGCTACCTCTGGAAAGTCCACGTCGACGAAACCGAAGAACTCGCCGAGCAGGCCGGCCGCAAGTACGTCCAGGGCCCCAGCAATCCCTTCCTCGCCGGGAACGAAGGCACCACCAACCAGGCGCTGCTCCAACTGCCCGGCCTGACCTCGCGCCGGCGCGTCCTGCCCACTCAATCCGTGGCCACCGCCGCTCGCGGCGGCAGCGCGGGTCCCGGCGGAGTCCTCTCCCGCCCCTACGAGCAGCAGATAGAGGACTACACCATCATCTGCGGCACCCCCAAGACCGTCATTCCCAAGATCCGCCACGTGTTGGAGACCATCCGGCCCGGCAGCATCTTCTTCTGGGACGGCGACGGCGCCATGACCCACGATGACGCCATGCGTAGCCTCCGCCTCATGGGACAGGAAGTCATTCCCGCCGTCCGCGAAATCGCCGCCGAACTCGACCTCCCCGGCCCTTTCGAGGTCGATCCCGCCACCGGCCAACCCTACGTGGCCGATCCCCCGTCCCCGGTCCCCGCCGGCGCTGTGGGCGATGGCGGCGACTCGTAACCACGAGCAAAACTCAACGCCAACGAGCGGCCTCTCATCGAGAGGCCGCTTCTTTTTGAGTCGGTAGCTCCTACCGTTCGCCAGCCGATTTCACTCCGGCTGTATGTCCTTAACCCGGACCATTCTGTGGGAATCGTTTGCGTCTGCATAACATATCGTAAGTGATGATATGTAGATCGCGTGCCGAGTTTGAACGGCGCTTTTGCCATAAGAGCAACCAGGATGCATTCATCCGCGAGCATCGGTCGGATAAGGCTGACTTTCGTCGCTCTGGCAGCGGCTGCCACGATGGCGGCTTTCCTGGCTCTTCAAGATACGTCGGCCGCTAAGCCCTTTCATCACGACCATCCGCATGTGGTAGTAGGGCCGGCTGGTAACCCACATGAGCGAGTGCAGGCGCAGGGTTTCTCGCCCTGCGGCTCAGGCAAATGGGCCGGGCATAGACACGGTGACTCTGCTCGCGGTCGGCGCAGTAACCCTCCCCCGGATCGTGGAGGTTTTGGGGATCCACCGGATGCTTCACTCCGTGCGGAATTTGCAGCAACGGGATAGAGAACGCCTACTACTGGACGGGAGACGTCACTGATTCGCACCATTTTGATTACAGCAAAGATGGGATACACAAGGATAACCATTCGCATCCGAATGATCCAAGAAGAGGCGAACCTCCGCCCAGACCCTCAGGGGACATTTGCGAGAGCAACGGCGACAACCAGGAAGCTACCAGCACGCCACACCCACTCCAACGCCGACTGCTACTCCTACCGCAACTCCTGTACCTCAGGAATGCTCCGTCAGTCTCTCCATCGGGAAATCCCCACTCAACGTCGGAGAAAGTAAGATCCTGTTTGCTGCGCATTCTGGCACGGTGGCCAATTCATGGAGCCTCACCGGAGCCGGCGGCCAGGGTGCCACCGGCAGCCAATCCGAAGGCAGGGATGGCAGTCCCACCCCGACACCCACTCCCACGCCTCAGACTGGTGACCTTCGAAGCGACGCTGGCGCGTCCGGGGGAACAGGAAACACCACGTCAACCTCGACCCCAACGCCTACCCCCACACCGACCCCAACCTCCACTCCTATCCCTACCGCTACCCCCACTCCGACACCCACGCTTATACTCACGCCTACACTGGACCCCGCCACGGCGGGAGATTAGGGAGATCTTGGGGGTCCAAACATCCCGATCATCGGCAATGCCGTGCCGCGGGTGCGCGACACCCTCATCAACGTGGTAACCACCCCACGCCAACGCAACACACTGATCATCATCCTGATCGTCGTGGGTCTGATCGTCGTTGCGGTGTTTGCCTACCTAATCTGGCGGCGGCGATAGCCCGAACGCTAACCATGGGGTCGATCGGCGTCGGAAAAATAGCGCGGCCCTGACCGCCCTATTCGATGGTCTTGCATCCACGCCACCTTGTCACACCGCAGCCAGTGCCACTTCCTCCGCCGGCACGCTCAGCGTGAACTCGGTGTACTCGCCGTCTTCGGTATCCACCGTGAGGTCGCCACCGGCCCGACGCGCCACGTCGGCCGCGATGGACAAGCCCAGTCCCGCCCCCATGGCCCCCTCTCGCGTGGTGAAGAACGGATTGAATATATGCCCCACCACGTCGTCGGGTATGCCCGTGCCGTTGTCTCGCACCCGTACCTCAACCGTCCTGCCCACCAGTTGGCTCGACACTCTCAGTTGCGGTTCATAGCCGTCGGCGCCCGCCGATTCGCGCTTGGTCCGCATCGCGTAGCATGCGTTCGACACCAGGTTGACCAGTGCTTCGCTGAAATCCTGTCCCACCATGGGCACAGGCCCAAACGAGTTGTCCAGTTCGTAGACCGGTTCCACCTCGAAATCCTGCCATTCCGCCCGGAACGTGTCGCAGCCCAACTGCACCGCCCGCCGTACCAGCGGGTTCACGTCGGTCGGCATCGGCTCGCCGCCGACCACTCCCAGGCCACGCATCCGCTCCACGATTGCCAGCGCCCGCCCGCCGTTGTCCCGCACTCGATTGAGGCTGGTCGTCAACTCCTCCGTGATGTCGTCCAGCAACGCGGCGTCCTCCGAGCTCATCTCGTCCCGGTACGTTCTCAGCATATCCGACAGCTCACCGTACAGCTCTTGGGAACCCTCAGAGAAGTTCTTCACGAAGTTCAACGGATTGCTGATTTCGTGGGCCACGCCGGACACCAGCTCGCCCAGCGCCGCCAGTTTCTCCTGCGCCACCAGCCGATCCTGCATCCGCTGCAGCTCAGCGTTCGCCTCCCGAAGTTGGCCGTAAAGCTGCTCCACCAGGTTCAGGCGTTGGACTTCCAGCGCCTGCTGTCGAAACACCTCCAGGGCATCGGCCAATTCGCCAATCTCGTCGCGACCCACCTCCGGCACCGGTGTCTCCAAGTCGCCGGTGGCCATGCCGCGCATCCGGTCCGACAGGCGCGACAGCCGCCGAACCAGCCCGTTGCCCACCCACAGCCATGCCGCCATCGTCGCCGCCACCACGCTCGCCACGCTGATTATCGCCAGCAACACGCGCCCCTGGTCAAAGCTCTGCAAAGCCGCATCCGACGTGCTCGACGATTCCGACCGTGCCTCGTCCAGCAGCGTGGACACCGTAGCCTGCAGCGCCCCGCTGGATTGCTCAAACGACCGGGCCAACTCGTCCGCCTGGTCGCGCAACGCAAGCTGTTGCCGCCTCACGAAGAAGACCCCGTCATCCTCAGCAAGTTCGAGCACCGAAGGGGAGGCTCCTGATCCAACCAGCGCTTCCAGATCGCTCCACAGCCGTTCCAGCTCAGCCTCATCGTCCGACTGCAACGCCTGTCTCAACACCTCGGCCGCCGATGCCGACGGTTGGTCGGACGCCACCACCGCGTCCAGTCGCGCTCTCACCTGTGCCGCGTCGTCGTCGGCTTGCATTGAGGCCGTCCGGTTCACCGAAAGGCCGCTCATGATGTCCGCCAGGTCGTATGCGCCGTCGTAGACTGCCTCCGAATGGGATTCCAGGGACGGCACGCTGTTGACCTGCGCCAACGCAGCCTCGAGACGCGAAAGCGTGTCGTCAACTTGTACCGCGCTCACTTCGGGGGAACCCTCCGTTGAGCGCGACAGCAGGGCGGTCCCGAGGTAACGCAGCCCATCAACCTCGCGAGCCGCCGCCCAGGACGCTTCCAGCACGGGCACCGACTCCACCTTCACGCGATGGCTCAGATCGCCGCTTCGCTCAAAGTAGTACACGCCAACCGCGCTGGAAACCAGCGTCAACACCACCGCAAACCCCAGCGCCAGATACAAACGGGTGCCAATTCGGCGCCACGGATTAGCAAATATACCCATATCGAGAACCCCCGTCAGTTATCAGGGTGTGCCGCCTCGGACCGTATCGGACCGGCCTCGGCGTATGCTATCAGAATCGGTGCGGGGGGCTGGAGTTCCACGAATACCACCCGCTGTCGCGTGCAATCAAATCGTGGAGAGTAGAGGTTGCGGCAGTTTAGCACTCCGGGTCTAACGCCAAGCGCATGCGAACACGGATTCATAAGAATCTGACGCATTGTTGCGCGCGCAACGGAGATCGCCCAGCGAAGTTTGAATCGATACTCGGCTCACCGCCGTATGGCGTTTTTCAATCACGCCGCAAACTAACCCGATTCCGCCGTCGTCTCCATAGATCCTGGATGAGTTGGTGCAATCATCACCGTCTATGAACACATCTAAATCACGTTCTTGCACATCGAATGCAGGATCTCCTATCACGTCAAGCCACCCATACTCATTGTTGGAAACATAGACCCAAGCGTTAGCCTTGGAAGTGGATGCCAAGTCCGTCGCAGGTCGGGTCGGCGTGGGAGTATGTGGTATCGGTGTCGGATTTATCACGACCGTAATCGGAACTTCCCGGGTTACTTCCACCTCAACGTTGCGAACCGTTTCGCGCGTCACTTCCACCTCGATGATCTGAGTGGTAGGAACTTCGACGATTTGAGTAACTGGAACCTCTACTATCTGGGTGACAGGAACTTCTATTGTTTGCTCAACTATTCGTGTGACCTCGATTTCGACGGTGACAGGCACCTCCAGAATCTCGGCCGGCGCAGTGCAAGCGAGCGAGATGGCGACGAGAATTAGTGATACGAAGGCGATCGTTTTCAAAAATGATCCTTTTGTAGTGGAAGTTCTAATGTATGACAGGCTGGGCTGAATCATCAGCAAAACTGCTCCGGTACGGGGCGGTTTTAAGCGTGGCTTTTCGATAGCTGGTGGGGAAGGCGGGACTCGAACCCGCACGCCCAAGGGCACATGATCCTAAGTCATGCTCGTCTGCCAATTCCGACACTTCCCCGTAACCTGTCGCCGATCACCATCCGCCTGACCGGCCTGACAATTCGGGAGATGGTGACCCGCCTCGGGGTCGAACCGAGAACCTGCTGATTAAGAGTCAGCTGCTCTGCCAGTTGAGCTAGCGGGCCACAAAGCAGCGCACAAGGCGCAAAAGTTAGGCTATCAACAACGCTATGGGGTGTCAAGAAACGGGAGGAGTTCTACGTTTGTCGTTCAGTTCGTTGGGGGACGCGAAACGCGAACGTGCCTGCCCTGTACGGTTATCATCGCGCGTTCTTCCAGTTCGGGCGCGTAGCGTTCGATTATCTCCGCAATGATTTCGATACGCCGTGACCTGCGAACATCGGGCAGCCGTATGAGTCCCGCGTGGGGAACACCGTGTAGGTAAATCAGTTCACCGAAATCTTTATCTATCGTGACGAGGATCCGGTTCTCCGATTGCGCCAACTCCAGCAGAGCCCGATCGCCGGGATCCGGACCAATGGCTTGGGCTTCAAGCGCGTCATGGCCATTGTTGCGAAGCCACTCTGCCAAACTCCGTCCTGCGCATCTATCGATCAGAAACCTCATCTCTCAGCAATGGAAACCGTGCCCAGGGTATCCCTGGCTATGACCGCGTGAGCATAGGCGACACAGGCGCGTATGTCTTCCGGTTCCAACCCGGGGTAGTCATCCAGCAGTTCCTCCGCCGTGGCTCCCTGGCTCAGCAGGCTCAGGATTAGTTCCACGGATATTCGCATGTCACGGATAATGGGTTTCCCTCCGAAAACATCGGAGCGAGCCGTGATGCGCTTCAGCAATTCTTGGTTATCAGGCATGGCTATCATTCCTGTATGCGACGGAAGCTGATTCTATGTCGAGTTGTTCCTGCTACTCAGGATGCCCAACGTCTATTGCCTTTTCAATTGAGGGACAGACGCCCGATAACTAACGTATACGTGGGCGGGTCAATTGGTAATCGGCCCGCCGGTAAATGTTCAATCGGGAACGTCAAGAAATCGGCGGCGCCTGGTTCAGGCCGGCGATTCGCTCGCACCACTGGGCCGCGCCCAACACCTGGCCCTCCTGACCCCACGGCCCGCCGAACTGCACCGCCATCGGCATCCCAAGCTCGCTCAACCCCGTCGACACCACCACCGTCGGCAATCCGGCCGCCGTCCACGGCTGCTGGAACCCCGCGTCGCCCGTCGTGTTCAGGTCCCTCGGCGCCGGAGCCGGTATCGCCGGCGTCATCACCACGTCCACTTTGGCTGCCATCTCGCTCATGTCGGCGCGGAACTGTCGCCGCAGCCGCTGTGCCTTCAGGTACGTGGACGTCGGAATGATCATCCCCATCTCCATGCCGCCCCGTATGCGCGGCCCGTAGTCGGCGGCGCGCGTCCGGTGGTTGGCCTGGTGGAACGCCGCGCACTCCACGTTCATCACGATCCGCTGGAAGCTGTGCACCGCCGCGAAACTGTCGGGTAGCGGTATCTCCTCGACCTCCGCGCCCGCCTCCGCCAACTGGTTGGCAACCGCCTCGGTGTGCGCCCACATCTCCGGCGTCGCGTAATCCTGAAAGAACTGCCGCACCAGCCCGATGCGTGGCGGCCGGTCATGCTCGGCCATCTGGGCTGCGAAGTCCGGCACGGGCTCCCGCAGACTGCCGGGATCATTGTCGTCCGCGCCGCTCAACACCATCAGCATCAGCGCGGCGTCCGCCACGGTGCGGGTGAGGATGCCCACGTGGTCCAGCGACCAACTCACCGGCGCGACACCGTACCGGCTGATCCGCCCGTAGGTGGGTTTCAACCCGACTATCCCGTTGTACGCCGCCGGCCGGCAGGTGGACCCGCCGGTCTGCGAACCCAGCGCCGCCGGGACCATCCGCGCCGCCACCGCGGCCGACGACCCGCTGCTGGAACCGCCGGGAGTGTGCTCCAGGTTCCAGGGATTCCGCGTCGGCGATGGGTCGGATGTCGCGAACTCCGTGGTAACGGCCTTCCCCAGAACTATCCCGCCGGCCTCCTTGATCTTCGCCACCGATGTCGCATCAAAGTCCGGTACGAAGTCGGAATACACCTTCGAGCCGCACGCGGTCAGCATCCCTTCGGTATAGAAGATGTCCTTCAAGCCCACCGGTACACCGTGAATGGGGCCGCGCACCTCACCCCGTTGCGCCTCTGCCTCCCGCTCCCGCGCCGCGGACAACACCGCGTCGCGGTCGATGGTCACCCACGCCTGCAGGTCGCCGTCCAGCGCATCTATCTGCCCGAGCAACGCCTCTGCCAGCGCCACGGGCGAAACGGTTCCCTCGCGAATCTGCGCGGCGGCTTCGACCACCGAAAGCTCATGGAGTTCTGGCATCATCCAACCTCACTGACCAGGCCGTTGCACGGTTTCTATCATAGACTCGTCGCTCCTGCGGAAGCAGGAGCCCAAAAACTGCGACTTGACCGGCATTGCAATGTGTATCGTGTGTGTGGTCTCCGGCGCCCACTTACTCCTGGAACAACGGCTCCAGGTCCGGGTTCACGTCGGCCGCGCCCTCGACATCGAAAATCTGTTGCGCCGCCGTCCTAAGGTACGATTCCAGTTCCGCCGCCCGATCCTCGCCAAACTCCACCACCGCCCGCCGGCGCAACTCCTGGTAAATCCTCTCCTGGTCATTGTTCTGGCTCATGTTGCCGATACCTCGCCGCCGGTGTTGTCTTGCTGGTAAAGCAGCCTCGCTGACCGGATTCTAATTGTCCACCGCAGCAGCAGCAACCCCATAGGTCGGCGCTCCAAGGTCTCTCGATTATCGGTCTAAACCGGCATTCCTGCCTGCGCCGGAATCCAGCAGATGTTGTGGACGGGATTGGAATGATGGCGATTTTGGCGGATTCCCGTTCATTTCCGCTCATTTCTACTCATTTGAGTAGGGCGGGGAGTGAGGTCGTGGGGCTGAATGGGGGCCGCCCGAGACGTTTTGGGGGCGTTATCAGTGTTTTTGGTGGACAGATGGGCGGGTTTGGGGGAGCAATGTTTACAGTGTTTGGAAGCGGGCATTGGATGGCTCGTGGCCTGAGTGGCGGGTTGGAATTTGGAGTATCGGTTAATTATGGTATGGATGGGCGGAGGGTGGGGACAAGGGGAAAATGTCAGTGGCCCCGGGCCAACCGGTCCGCCAAAACCTCCGGCAAACCCGCCTCTCGAATCTTGCGCTGCGCCGTCGCGATGTCGTACTCAACCCGACGGTGCTCCAACACGCCGGCATCCTCCGCCTCGCTGTCATAAAGCAGATACGACGCCCGCCAGTCTCCGTCCCTCGGCTGCCCCACGCTCCCCGGGTTGGCAATCACCCGCCGGTCCTGGTGCATCCCCAACGGTTCCGTCGGATCCAGCAGCGCCACGTCCGCGCCGTGCTCATTCTCCGTCCAAACGATCGGGAAGTGCGAGTGCCCCACCAGGCAAAACGGCGTTCCCATCAGGGCAAACGTCGCCAGCGCGGCCGGCTCGCTCAGCAGGTACTCCATCACCGGATCGCGCAGGCTCCCGTGTACGTGCGTGAAGTCGCCCTCGGTGCGTACCTCCGGCAGCCCCGCCAGGTACGCCAACTCATCGTACGTCAGGACATCCGCAGTCCACAGAGCGGCTGCCCGCGCCGCCCCGTTGAACAGGTCGGGGTTCAACTTGCCGGTCACCGCGTGGTCGTGGTTTCCGGCTACGGCAACGTTCGGGAGTTCCTGTAGCCGCTCGATACACCGCCCGGGATCAGCGCCGTAGCCCACCAGGTCCCCCAGGAACCACACGATGTCGTAACCGCCATGCTCCTCTGCGTCCGCCAGCACAGCGTCGAACGCCTCCAGGTTCGAATGAATGTCGGACACCACCAGCGCGCGCATGGCCGGAATGGTAGCACAGCCCATGGGCCACTGAGCATCGGTAGGGGCGGGTTTGAAACTCGTCCGTCAAACGTCCAGGCACCCAATGTTGCCAAGCGCGAAAATACGTGCCAGAATCCCGTAAAATCACCCCGAAACCCATCTTAAGGAAGAGATCACCATGCAGTTGCGAATAATGTCGCCCGCCGCCGCGCGGGTGGATTTCAAGGTCCCGCCGGCTCCCCGTTTGGACACGCTGGAGGGCAAGACCATCGGCCTGTACGACAACATGACCGGCGGCGCCGGCGTGGCCGTTGACCGCGTGGCCGAGCACATCCCCCGCCGCTACTCCAACGTCAAGTTCGAGAGTTACGGCGGCCCCCGACGCGATGGCCGCCCTTCGCTCAGCCGCGGCGTGCACATCGACGAAGCCGAGGCCGCGATCATAGCCAACGAGGTTGACGCCATGGTGGGCGCCGCCGCCCATTGAGGGGGCTGCACGTCGTGGCTTGCCCACGACATGGTAGCAATGGAGAGGGCCGGCATCCCCGCCGTCGGCATCGCCGCCCGCAGTTTCGCCCGCGCCTGGCAGTCCTGCGTGGACGGCTGGGGCCAGCCGGCCACCGCGTTCGTCACCATCCCCCACGCCTGCACCGGCCAGCAGTCCGACTACATCCACGGAATGGTCGACGAGCAGATTGACAACATCATCCTCGGCCTCACCCGCATGTCGGCGACCGCCGACCTGTCCGGCATGACCAACGGCCACAGCGAGACCGACGTATTCACCGTCACGCTCGACGACTCGCCGTTTGGCATCGATTCTGTCAACCGCTTCATGGAGGAGCGCGACTGGAGCGACGGCATGCCCGTCGTCCCGCCCACGCCGGAGTTGGTGGAGTCCATGCTGAAGGGCACCCGCCGCGCGCCCCAGGACGTGGTGATGGTCATGGAGCCGGGATTCGGCCTGGCCACCGTGGAAAAGATCGCCATCAACGCCGTCATGGCCGGCTGCCGACCCGAGCAGTTCCCGATCCTGCTGGCCGCCATCGAGTGCATCGCCCAGCCGGAGAGCAACCACCGGGACATGCAGGTGTCCGGGCACACCGAGGCCCCGTTGATCCTGGTCAACGGCCCCATCGCCGATCGCGCCGGCATCAACTATGGCACCTCGGCCATCGGTCCGGGCGTGGTCAACAAGGCCAACACCGCCATCGGCCGCGCCCTTCGCCTCTGCCTCATCAACATCGGCTACTGCAAGGCCGGCGCCGGCGACCCCAACTTCATCGGCCTGCCCACCAAGTTCGGCATGTGCATCGCCGAGAACGAAGAGGTCAGCCCCTGGCAGCCCTACCACGTGGACAAGGGCTTCCGCCCTGACGAGAGCGCCGTAACCGTGGTGACCGTAACCGGTCCCACCGACGTCCTGGACAACGCGTCCAAGAACCACCTGGACACCCTGAACAACATCGCGTCCATGATGTTCTACCGCCACGCCGGCGGCGGAAGCTGGATCAAGGGTCGCCAGTCCGCGCAGGTCGGCCACACCAACGAGCGGGTCCCGTTCCAGGGTCCTTATCATCCCATCATGCTCAGCCCGTCCCGCGCTGTGATCCTGGCGAACGCGGGGTTCAGCAAGCGCGACGCCCAGGAATGGCTGCACGAGCATTGCAAGGTTGCGTTGCAGGACGCCATCCGCAACGGCGTGCCATCGGACGAGAACGGCAAGTGGCTGGCCCACCCTGAACTGCAGCACCTGGCCGATGATCCCAACGCCACCATCCCGGCGCTGGAGGATCCGGACCAGTACCTGCTCTGGGTTACCGGCGGTTCCACCCACTATGCCAACTTCTTCTACGGCACCTACGGCATCGCCACCGTGCCCGTCGAGGATGTGGGCTAAGACAGCGGCTCGCTGACTCGGCTATATGAAGGGGGCAGCCCGCTCGGCTGTCCCCTTTCGATTGTCGAACGGCGCAGCCTCCGCCAATACCAACCGCCGCAGATGTTTCCGTATTAGTATTTGACGCTATTAGCGCGCAACGCTATTATATATATGGCAGTGCTATACGCCTTGCGTTGCACCGGCAAGGCTGCGAACGAGGTCCCGCCAACGCCCTCTGGGTTCTGTGAATAGGGTTGAGCGCGCGAAGACTCAATGATCCATAGTTTCAGGGATTCAGATACGGAATCGGTATTTCAACGTCGCCGGGTCGGCAAGTTTTCCAACGAACTTCAACGCCAAGCACAAAGGAAACTGGGCATCCTGAACAGCGCGATTGATTTGAATGACCTTCGGGCGCCGCCCGGCAACCGTCTTGAAAGGCTCGTGGGAGATCGGCAGGGGCAGCACAGCATCCGAGTCAACGACCAGTGGCGCATATGTTTTTCATGGATATCCGGCGACGCCTGGAACGTAGAGCTAACCGACTATCACTGAACGGCAATCATCGGAGCAACAATTATGAGTCTGAGCCCGTCGACCCCGGTGGAGAAACTGCCGCCCATCCATCCGGGCGAAATTCTGAACGAAGAGTTCCTCGTTCTGCTGAACATCAGCCAATACCGGCTGGCGAAGTCCATCAACGTGGACCCGCGGCGCATTCACGCCATCGTGCATGGAGAGCGGGCCATCACCGCTGAAACCGCGCTGCTGCTGGCGCGATTCTTCGGGAATAGCGCCGCTTTCTGGATCGGCCTGCAGAACCAGTACGACCTAGAAACCGCCGAGGACCGCCTCGCTGATAAGCTGGAACTGGTGCAACCGTACCGGTGATGCCCGAGTTTTACGGTGGCTGGCTGGTCCTAGCACCGCGCGCGATGGTCAAATTGCCCCCTGTCTTGCCGTACCATGCACCGTATGGTAATTTGATTCCACAAAAATTCGCGCCGCTATCGTACGGCAGGCGTATATCTGCACGCCTAAACCAGAGGAAGGAGCGCTGCCGTGGACCCGCTGCTAGAAGTCAAAAACCTTCAAACCTACTTCTTCACCTATGAAGGAGTCGTCAAAGCAGTTGACGACGTCACCTATGAAGTAATGCCCGGCGAAACCCTCGGCCTTGTGGGCGAGAGCGGTTGCGGAAAGAGCGTCAGCGCTCTGTCGCTGATGCGCTTGATCCCCGACCCGCCAGGCAAAACCGTGGGCGGCGAGGTCATGTTCGACGGAGAAGACATCCTCCAGGTCGATATGGATGACATGCGCCGGATCCGGGGAGCAAAAATGGCCATGGTGTTCCAGGAACCCATGACATCCTTGAACCCGGTACTGACGCTCGACCGCCAACTCACCGAAACCATCCAGCTCCACATGGGCAAATCCCGCGATGAAGCCCGCCAGGACGCGGTGGATCTGCTGGCGCGGGTCGGCATCCCCGACCCCGAAAGACGTATCCGCCAGTACCCGCACCAGTTCAGCGGTGGCATGCGTCAGCGCGTCATGATCGCCATGGCGTTGAGCTGCAATCCCAAGCTCATCATCGCCGACGAACCCACCACCGCGCTGGACGTCACGATTCAGGCCCAGATCCTGGAGTTGATGAAGTCGCTCACCGATACCCTGGGCGTCGCGCTGATCATCATCACCCATAACCTGGGCGTCGTGGCCCGCTACGCCGACCGGGTCAACGTGATGTACGCCGGAAAGATCATCGAACGCGGCTCCGCGCTGGAGATCTACACGAACCCCAGGCATCCCTACACCGTGGGATTGTTGGACTCCGTGCCGCGCTTGGACCAGCGGCTCACTGACACCGAGGGCAACGCTGCGAAGCTGGTGCCCATCGAAGGGCAGCCGCCTGACCTGGTGAACCTCCCCCAGGGCTGCTCGTTCCGCGCCCGCTGTCGTTGGGCCGTCGATAAGTGCGCCACTGAGGCGCCGCCGCTCATGCAGGTGGAGAGCAGCGACGGAGAGGAACCGCACGTGTCCGCCTGCTGGCGCTCTGAGGAACTCGGCGTGCAGGCATTGAGCTACGCCATGGGAACCGCCTAGCGTCTCTATCACTCCAGGAGGAGTTTCACAATGACCACTGCTGAAATGCCGCAGACCTCCGAGACGCAGCCGGGACACGGCGACGTCCTCCTGGATGTCAAAGGCCTGAAAATGTACTTCCCCGTTACGTCGGGGATCCTGTTCCAGCGCGCCGTGGCCTACATCAAGGCCGTGGACGACGTTAATTTTACGGTCAGACGCGGTGAAACCCTCGGGCTGGTGGGCGAGTCCGGTTGCGGCAAAACCACCACCGGTCGTTGCATTCTACGACTCTACCGTCCCACTGACGGCGAGATCTGGTTTGACGGCACGGAAATCGCCAACGCCAAGACCGGCCAGATGCGCGCCATGCGCCGCCAGATGCAGATCATATTCCAGGACCCATACAGCTCCCTGAACCCTCGCATGACCGCCGGCAACATCATCGGCGAACCCCTGGCGGTGCACGGTCTAGTCAACAACAAGCGAGAGTACCGCGAGCGCGTGGCCGAGCTGCTCAACAACGTCGGCCTGAACCCATACATGGCCGACCGCTTCCCCCACGAGTTCAGCGGCGGACAGCGACAGCGCATCGGAGTCGCCCGGGCCCTGTCCGTAGACCCGTCATTCATCGTCTGCGACGAGCCGGTATCGGCTTTGGACGTGTCCATTCAGGCGCAGATAATCAACCTGCTGGAGGACCTGCAGGAACGCTACGACCTCACCTACCTGTTCATCGCCCACGACCTGTCGGTGGTGCGCCACATCAGCGACCGCGTCGCCGTCATGTACCTCGGCAAGATTGTCGAAGTCGCCGACCGCAACGCCATCTACGAGAACCCCCAGCACCCCTACACCCGCGCGCTGCTTTCCGCAGTGCCGATTCCCGACCCCATCCTCGACGCACAGCGCGAGCGTATCATCTTGTCGGGTGAGGTGCCCAGCCCGTTGAATCCGCCCAGTGGTTGCGTATTCCACCCGCGCTGCCCGCTGGCCACCGACGACTGCACTCGCGTGAACCCGGAAGCGCGCGAGGTCATGCCCGACCACATCGCCGCGTGCATCAACGTCCCGGGATACGGAGCGTACTGACACCCGCTACAGGCAATTGCCATGATGGGGGCGACCAATTGTCGCCCCCAAATCGTTGGCAAAGATTGACGTTGAACCACGAACTTACCTGAATCTGATACGAGGAACCCTATGCGCTTGGAAGGAAAAACAGCCCTGGTCACTGGCGCCAGCCGCAACATCGGCGCCGAAATCGCCCGCACCTTCGCCCGTGAAGGCGCCGACTTGATCCTCAACACCCGGCAATCGGCCCAGGAACTAGAATCAGTGGCCGCCGAGTGTCGTGAACTTGGCGTCCAAACTCACACCGTTATTGGCGACGTGTCCGACCCCGACCGGGTCTCCGAGATGGTGGCCGAAGGCATCAACACCCTGGGAACCGTGGACGTGTTGGTCAGCAACGTGGCCGTGCGCCCCCACAAGCCGCTGCTGGAAGTGTCGGTCGAGGAGTGGCAGGACGTCATCGCCACCAACCTGCACGCTTCGTTCTACCTGATGCGCGCAGTGCTGCCCGGTATGCTCGAGCAAGGTTCCGGCAGCATCATCGCTTTGGGCGGACAGGCCGCCATCACCGGCCGGCCGGAAACGGCCGTGGTCACCACCGCCAAGACAGGATTGCTCGGACTCATCCGGGCCGTCGCCGCCGAATACGCGGGGCAGGGCGTGCGGGCCAACCTGGTCAACCCGGGCTCCACCGACACCTTCCGCGCACACCCGGAATGGTATCCGGAGTTCCAGGAAGTGGACCGAGATTCCTCGGAGCACCTGCGGTCCATTCCCATGAGGCGTCAGGGCACGGTGCAGGACATCGCCAACGCCTGCCTGTTCTACGCCAGCGACGAGTCGTCCTACATCACCGGCGACCGCATGAACGTCGTGGGCGGCCGCTATATCGTCTAGGTATTCCGGCTAACCGAGCGCGGCCTGTTGCTCGGTTTTCGCCCACACCAGGCTGGCCCCGCCGACCAATCCCTGGCTGTCGCCCAGCGTGGCCGGCACCAGCCGGAACCGGCGGTGCCCTGAGCTCATGGCTCGCCGCCGCATTCCGTCCTCGATGCGGCCCAGTAGGCCCAGTTGCAGCAGGCCCTGGGTTACGCCGCCGCCCAGCACCACCACGTCCGGGTTGAACAGGTTCAGCACGTTGCCCATGCCCACGATGATCGCCGTCACCGCGTCATTGACCACCTCAACGGCAACCGAGTCTCCCCGTTCCGCGGCATCGAACACATCCTGGCCCGTGATGGTGGCATTGGCCTCGTAGGCCAGTTGCAGCGGCGCTCCCGGCGTCGCATGGGCCAGCCGAGCCTGCGCTGCCCGCCCGATCGCCGTCCCGGAAGCCAACGCCTCCAGGCATCCGCTGTTGCCGCAGGCGCATGGCGGCGCGTCGGCCCGGTAATCAATGGTCATATGGCCCACCTCGGCGGCGGCCCCCGCCGCTCCGATGAACACCTCGCCCCCATCGACCACTCCGGCTCCCACGCCCGTGCTGAAAGTAACGAACACCAGGGTGCGGGCCGCTGGATTTTCAGGCAGGTCGGGCCTCCCCGCTCCGTAATAACACTCGCCCAGCGCCGCCAGGTTGGCGTCGTTGCCCACCCACACCGGCATGCCCAGCATGGGCTGCCAGACGTCCGGCAGAGTGACTCCGTTCAGCGCCGGCAGGTTTGGCGAGGACAGCAGCATGTCGGTGGAGGCATCGATGGAGCCGGCCAGCGCGATGCCAGCGCCCGCGATGGACCGTTCGCCGGCGTTGTCCCTGGCTTCCAGAAGCAGCGACCCGGCGGCCTCCACCAGTTCATCCTGCAATGCGCCCGGCTCGTTGGCGACGCGCCCTTGCCAGAGCAGTTGCCCCTGCCGGTCAATGACCGCGGCGCGCGCCCACGTGCCGCCCCAGTCCATGGCCAGCGCGACCTGGGATTCGGCGAAATCAGGATTAGAACCGGAGGTCGTCATCGCAGTGTTGCGTCTCCAACGTCTTGAGGTGAGATCAATGGGCGGATTGTATCACCGGCCATCGGACCTAACCTCCGCCGGGTTCGACCTCGGCCAGCAGGCTGTCCAAGGCTTCCCGCAGCACTTCCTCCGGCATCGGCCCCACGTATTTGTGCCGTATCACCCCATCAGCATCCAGAAAGAACTTCTCCGGGATGCCGCGCACGCCATAGTTGAGAGCAATTGCCCCCTCAGCGTCCACACCGGCCGGATATTCCACGCCAAACTCCACCAGGAACAGTTCGGCGCCGTTCTCCGTGTCCCATACGTTGACGCCTACGAACTCCACAGGCCGGTCAGCATAGGCGGTGTAGGCGCGGTTCAGCGCCGACGATTCCTGCCGGCAGGGGGTGCACCAGGACGCCCAGAAATCAACCATGACTACCTTCCCGCGCAGGTCGGACAATCGCACTGTTTCCCCGTTCAACAGCGCCAGCTCGAAGTCCGCCGCTTGCGACTGGTCAATGCTGATCTCGCCGAATTGCTGATTGATGCCCGCGCCGGCCGGTTGCCCCCGCTGCTGCGTCGCTGCCCAGGCCAGCAGCGCGAACAATGGAATCAGCGCCGCCGCCGTTCCCAAAATGATCCAGTTTCGGCGCGACATCAGGCGACGGTTTTCACAGGACGTCGCCACACGCCCCAAACCAACAACCCCGCCAGCGTCACCGCCACAAGTACCGGTATGGCCCCATACCAGAACCGCGCCTCCGACAACGGATTGCCCAGCTTGGTAATCCACGACGGTTCCGGAAGCTCGCTGAGGCGCAGGTCAACGCCGGCGCCCGGAGCAAGGTCTTCGGTGCCCCAGACCCGGTACGTTATCTCCCCCAGCGTCAGCGGTTCCTGCGCGGCCAACCCTCCCACGCCAATGTCGCCAAACTCATCCGGAATCAGCAGCCGCAGCAACTCCGCGCCCTGCAGCGTGTTGTCCCGCCAGGCCAGCGTGTCGCCCGCGTATGGCACGGTAAAGGTGAAACTCACCTGGTGCCGGCCCGGTTGGACCGGTGCGGTGATGGCGAAGCCGGTTCCCACCGGAATCACCTCGCCGCCCACCAAGTCTGTGGACACATCCAGGTTGGAGGCCTCGGACGGCAGTGAAAAACGCAGAAAGCTGAACTGCCCGATGATGGGCGGAGCAGTCAGGTCCGGCACCAGCGTGGTATCGCTGCGGTTCTCCAGCGTGAACAGTTGCACCGCCGCCATGCGACGCGTAGCCGTGTCAATCCCGGCCACTATGATCGACTGCTCGGTGGTTGCGACCACCCCGACGTCGCGTGTCAATTCGTACACGGTGAGCGTCAGGGACTCCGTGGGATCAGACGGCGAGATCACCTGGCTGTACCGCGTGCCGCCGTAGATTGCGACGACCGCCGCGCTGCCGCTCCCGGGGATAGGCGGCGTGTCCCCGAACCGGAAAGCCCCTTGCGAATCGGTAACCGTCTCAAAGGTGTCCACCGAGCCCGAGTCGACGCCAAACTGGTGCAGCAGGACGGTTACGTTGGCAGGAACCTCACCACCCTGTGTCCCATTGACCAGCACGCCGGACACAGTCGGTATCCCAGGCGACTGCGCGTGTGAATCGAACGGTATCACCACCATCAGCGCGATCGCCAGCACGGCGGCCGGTATGACCCATCGGAGCAACAAGGCGATATTACTGGCCGTTATGCGTGTCGCCGTTGCGCTGCTCGCGCAGGTGGGCAATCTCTGCGGTCAGTTCGGATAGCGCAGACAAAAACGCCTGCCGGTCTTCCGCTGCTTGTTGAGCAGCGCGCTTACGTTCCTCTTCACGGGCAGCGGCGTTCTTCGCCCGCAATTCCTCCAACTGTTTTTGCAGTTCAGCCGCTTGCATCTGCGTCGCGATCCGCGCGGCCCGCTCTTTTTTGATCATGTCGTACCGCCAAAATCCTCCGATCCCGCCGACCAGTCCGCCGTAGGTCAACATCCTGCCGAATACGTCAACGTTGATGAACTTGGCAACTGAACCCGCGTTGCGACCGGTTAACGCAGAGACTTCGAACGTGCAAACCGTATGGGTATAGTACCAGACGATCCACGTTGCCGCCGCCGTGACCAGCGCAGGCGCCGCCGGCAACCACGCCACTTCCACCACGTCTGCGACGCTCGACGGTTCCGCTGCGGGCGCGAGCATGGTGGAGTCAATCATCCTGCGTCTCTCTCGTCTCCCGGTCCATATCCCGCAGGATGCGCGCGGCCTGCCGCCGGTATTCATCCAATTGTTCCTGGTAATCGTCGTCAGCGACACGTCCCAGGCGATACTCCGTTTGCAGCGTGCGGATGGCGTCGTACACGTCATTCAGCGCGGGGCCGCTATCCGCCTCAAACGCCGATGATTCCGTATCGGATTCAGGAGACGCGCTCCGCCGCCGCATCGCCAGGGGCCATGCCACCACGGCAATTATCAGCAGCGCTATGGCAATCGCCAGCCCAAGTTGCATGGCTGCAAGGCTAATCGGCGGAGCCGGCAGCGGTCGCTACCACCACCGGCCGACGCGCCGGCGCCCGTGACGGCCACAGGGCGATCACCGTTCCCAGTATCACCACCGGCCCGGCGACCCACATCCACCACACCAGCGGGTTCACCAGGATGCGGAACCCAACGGCCCCGTCCTCCCGATTCTCGCTCGGCACCACGTAGAAGTCCTCCACCGGCGTCGAGCGTATGGCCGCCAGCGTGGATGCCATGTTGTGGTCGGGATGGAACGTCCGTCGCGGGTGCATCACGTCCAGAAATTCACCGTCCCGATACACCTCGACCGTGGTCCGATATTCGGTGCGGTCGGCAAAGGCCAGCGTGGTCGTGTCCACGTACGTCATGCGGTAATCGCCGACGGTAACCTCATCCCCGGGAAACATCACCACGTCTCGCTGCACGCCGTAGAATGACTGGCCCACCACGCCCAGCGCAACCATCACCACGGCCAGGTGCACCACGTAGCCGCCGTAGCGCGGCCGGTTCGCCATGATCAGGCGGACGAATCCCAAAGCCGGATTGTCCCCCACGCTGCGCCGCCGCGCCATGGTCCCCCGCGTCCATTCAACCAGGATGCTGGTTGTCACCAGGGCGCATAAACCGAACCCCACTACGGCATAGGGCTGGCGAATCCCCACCACCAGCAGCACGGCCGCCGTTGCCAGAGCCACGCCCCCCGGCAGCAGCAACGCCCGCCGCAGAGACTGCAGGTTCGCCCGACGCCAGGGCAACAGCGGACCCACTCCCATGAGCAGCAACAGCGCCAGCATCAGCGGGCCGTTGACCTGGTCGTAGAATGGGCGGGCCACCGTGATCTCCTGCTCGGCAAACAGGCGCGACAGCAACGGATACACCGTGCCCCAGAGCGTGGCAAGCGCGATGCCCAGCAGCAGCAGGTTGTTGATCAGGAACGCTGCCTCGCGGGACAGCATCGAGTCCAGGCGCTGCGCACTGCGTACCAGGTCATACCGCCAGAAGAATATCGCCATCGGCACTATGACGCCGAACGCCAGGAATAGCAGAAAGACCCACCCTAGCGTTGATGCGCCGAATGAATGCACCGACGGCACCGGCCCACCGCGGTTCATGAACATCCCGTACAGCGCGAACCCGAATGCGATGTTGATCAGCACGATGTTCCACATCCGGAACATGCCGCGCCGTTTCTGCACCATGATGGAATGGATGAACGCGGTCAGCACAATCCAGGGCATGAACGCCGCGTTCTCCACCGGGTCCCAGAACCAGAATCCACCCCAGCCCAGTATGGTGTAGGCCCACCAGGATCCCAGCAGCAACCCGGATGCCAGCAACACCCAGATTCCAACGCCCCACGCTCGTCCGGCGTCTATCCACTCGTCCTCGGCCCGCCCGCCGATCAGACCGCCCAGCGCGAACGCGAAGGGTATGCTGATGCCGATCAGCCCCGCCATCAGCGCGGGCGGGTGGAAGAACATACCGAAGTGCGTCAGCAGCGGGTTGATGCCCTGGCCGTCCGGCACCGGGAAGGGCAGCTTCTGGAATGGATTGGCCATGAACGCCATCACCGCCAGGAAGAACACCTCGATCAGCATCAGGATGGCCACTGTCCACGGCAAAGTCGGCCGCGTGGACGCCGGCGCCAGCCAGATTGCCAGCGCCGCCATCACCGATAGCGCGAACGCGATGTACAGCAGCGATCCCTCGTTGCCGGCGTAAAAGGCCACCCACGTATAGATGTTGGGCATGGCGATGCTGCTGTGCGCCGCCACGTACGCCAGCGAGAAATCGCGCGTGATGAACGACTGCACCAGCGATAGCGTGGAAACCAGCAGCACCACCACCAAGACGTATGTAGCCTTGCGTGCACTGTCCAGCAACGCCGCCGAACCCCGCACCTGTCCCACGGCTGATGCCAGGGTGGAGTAGACGGCCAAAGCCAGCGCCATCCAGAGACACGCGGCTCCCAGGTCAGCCATCAGTCCGCTCCTCGTCCGTGTTCAGGGCCAGGTCCTTGTCCACTGCCGCCAGGTAAGGCTGCAACTCGTCAGCCTCCTGGCTCGTCTCAACGTGCGCGACGTCGCTACCCCTCCCGCGCATCGCCCGCAGGGTCAACACGCCGCCGGCCAGGGCGGCCACGACCACCACGCCCGGCACGATCCACGCGATCAGGTAGACTCCTGAGCGCGGTGGCTCCGCAAGCACCCCGGGCCCGTAACGCTCGGGCGCGGAGAACCAGGCCAGCACTTCCTTCCTGGTCCTGCCCTCCGACAGCAACTCGCGCACCTGTGCCCGCATCTGCTTGGCCAAAGGCACCTCAGTCTGGTCAATGGTTTGGGCCGGACACACCGGACACATCAGCATCCGGTCAATGCCCTGTGCCTCCGCCTCGTCATACGCGCCGGCGTTTCCCCCGGATTGGGCGTGGGCCGCGCCGGAGAGCAATATGCCTGGGGCCAACCCGATGACGGCGACAACAATCACCAGAATGGGCGCATATAACCCGCGGACAGTACCTTTTATCACCGATGTCACCGTTAGCCAAGATTCCAAAGTCGCGTAATCCGCCAGGCTCCGTTGGCTAGCGAGCGTTGCGCGCCGCGCGAATTTCTTCGGGCCACTGACTCTCAATGTACGCCAGCACTGCCCAAATGTCATCATCGTGCAGAACGTCCGAAAAGCCGGGCATAGTGCTTTGATAGTCGTTGCCGATAACCTCGCTGGGTCCCAACTTGGTAAGATCGAACAGCAATTGATCGCTATGGTGCCAGGTGTGACCGGACGCGTCGTGCGGAGGAGCGGGCAGGGTTCCGTCCGCGTTCCGCATCTGCCAGCCAGGTTGTCCTTCCAGGTTAAACCCGTGGCAGGAAGCGCAATGCTCTCGATAAACAACGGCGCCCCGGTCTGCCGGCGCGGGATCGGATCCGCCGGCCCCCCTGGATGAATCGCCCACGTTCATCGAACAACCAACGGCCACAATTGCGATCACCGTAGCCGGACCGACCCAACGAAACCAGTGCAACGAGGGGTTCATTAGTGGGATACCTCATGCCACGGCGCCGGAACGCCGGCGCGGGTTCATCACCAGCAGGTCGTCATCGCCGGTTACGATGTGGTATCTCTCGGCTTTATCGGGATCAACCGTTACCGTGATGGCATCCGTCATTGCTGCGCCTCCCACAAAAATGAGTGCCACCAGAACGGTAACACTCCAATAGGCCCCATGCTAGGGAGATGTGCCGGCTACTGCGTTACTGGCACGCCGCTTGGTTGCCGTCCTGTATGCAGCCCTCTACGTAGTCCAGCACCAATTCGATCTGGTCCTCGGTCAGCAGCTTGGCAAACGGAGGCATCACGTTGACCCCGCCGGTCACCGCTCCACGCAGGCCATCCCGGTCCAGACCCTTGGCGGCCTCCGAAGTCAGGTTCGGATTCAGCAGCGGCGCATCGGTCGTCTGGTAGCCGTAGTCAACGATCATGCGACCCAGCACCTGCCCGTCGCCCTGCCCGGTCACGCCGTGGCACATGACGCAGTTGGTTTCGAATATGTGCTTGCCAGATCCTGCAAAGGATGTCGGTTGTGGCGGCGTAGACCCATACCACGGCACCGCAGACGCCGGCGGGCTCAGCCGCGGCGGTTCGTGCGCCTTGTACGACGGCTGGTAGTGCATTTCGTAGAAGATGTCCAGCGGATACGAACCTTGGGAACACCCGACGGCCAGCAGACCGGCCACGATGGCCAACCCGACCAACGGCAGCAGTCGCCCGCGCATCAGTTTAATCCGTGTCATCAAAGTTCTCATTCCAGGTTTCGATGTTGTTGGTCGTTTGGTCCGCCGGATTCTTGGATCTAGGCGTTGGTGACGTCCACCGCGCCCGCTTCGTTCAGAATATTCGTTACGTTTGAACCCTGCTCGGCTCCCGCGTTGACCAGCAGTCCGATCATACCCTGGCTGATCCGGTCATCCGACAGGCGATTGCTTATGTTGGGTCGGAGCGCCAGGACCAGGCCCACCACGGTGAACAGGATGGCTCCCAGCAACGCGCCGGTGTAGCAGATTACTGACAGTGGCGGCATCTCCAGGATTGGCTTGTCCGCAATGGTCATCGGGACCGCCAACGGACTCATGCTGCCAATCAGCAGCGACACGATCAGGCCCACCAGTCCGCCCAGCAAGGGCCAAACCCATAGCCGGTGCCGTTCCATGCCCTCGCCGAGCGCGCCTTCAGGGTAGGGCACGTCGGTAAGAAAATTGTAATCGGATTCCGGTATGCCGGCCGACTTCAGCGCATCACCAGCGTCAGCCGCAGCCGATGCGTCGTCGAACAGTCCCAGGATTGCTTGCCTTGCCATGCGATCGGTCCGCTCTTTGCGTTACTCGTCCGTTTTGACTTCTACCGCGCCAGCGGAGTTCATTATCTCGATCACCTCGTAGCGTTGCTCGGGTTCTGCTTTCACTCGCAGACCCAGGAAACCCTGGGTGATACGGTTGTCATATATGCCAAGTTGGAACTTGGGCAAGCGCGATTCGAACACGATTCCAATCACCGTAAACAGGATCGCCCCGAGCATCGTGCCTTCGTAGCACACTATGGCCATTGGCGGCAGCGACAGTACGGGTTTGCCGCCCGTCACCAGCGGGTACGCCACCTGGCTCATCGCTGTGATCATGATCCCTGACGACAGGCCCAGCAGCGCGCCAATAAACGGGTATAGATACAAACGGTGCTTCTCTTCGCGTTCACCCAGCGACCCCTCAGGGTACGGTGAGTCAGTGAGGAAGTCGTAGTCGGTGTCGGGGACCCCGGCACCCTTGAGTGCGTCGCCGGCGTTGGCGGCGGACTCAGCGTCCTGGAACAGGCCCAGTATGGCCTGCTTGGTACTGGGCGGGGATATTGCATCCCGCATCCGCTGCAAAATTGCTGGCATCGCCATGACGGTTACTCTCTAGTCCTCTCTGAATGTGGCGGTCAACTTGCGACGGCCTATCTGCATCTCGGTCCTGAGTATGTCCCCTTCCTTGATGTCGTACAGCGGCACCAGCGGGAATACCCGGCTGAACAGCAGCATCAGCATGGACACGAAGGCGAAGGTCGCGGCGACGATGAGCGCCTCGGGCCACCTCGGCAGGTAGTCGTTCCAGGTGAACGTCAGGAACTGCTTGTTGGCCTGTCCGGGAACGAACAGCAGGTAGCGCTCGAGCCACATGCCCACGTTTACCGAGATACAGGCGGCCGACATGATCCACAGGTTCCGCCGCCATGCCTTGGGCAGCCACAGGATCACCGGCAGGAAGTAGGTGATGCCCACGAACACGATCATCCAGACGTTGTACGCGACGCCGTATTCGCCGGGCAGGAACTGCAGCGCGCGCACCGCCAGCTCGTCGCCTTCCAGGCCGTAGATTCCGAAGATGATCTCCATGACCAGGAAGTAGAACCAACCGGTGGCGACCACGATCAGCAGTCGGCCCAGGGCGTCGATGTGTTCGTGCCGGATGTAGTCCTGCCACCCGTACGCCCAACGCAGCAGGATCATGGCGAACACCACGGCCGACACGCCGGAGTGGACTGCGCCGACCACGAAGTAGGGCGCGAATACCGTGCTGTGCCACGACTTGATGGCCACCGCCATTCCGAAGTCCCAGGACACTATGGAGTGCACGGACACGAACACCGGCAGGATCAGCGCTGAGAGCAGAACACCGGCGATGATCTGGAGTTTCCACTGCCGCGGATTCCCTTCCCAGCCCATGGCCAGCATGGTGTACACGATCTTCGGCCAGCCCGTCGTCCGGTCGCGCAGCACAGCGAAGTCAGGCACCAGCGCGATCAGCACAAACAGCGTTGACGAGGTGAGGTAGGTCAGAATCGCGGACGGGTCCCACACCAGCGGGGGGCGGATGTTGGGCCAGATGCCGCGAGCGAAGTCGTAGGGGAACGCCCAGTACAGGATGCGCCAGGGCCGTCCAGTGTGGATGATCGGCATGATCATAGCCGTCATCAGCGAGAAGATGGTGAGCACTTCGGCAGCGCGCGTCGCAGGCCTGCGCCACTCCGCCTTGGCGAGACGTAGTATGGCGGAAAGCATCACGCCGGCGTGGCTGATACCGATCCAGAACACGAAGTTGGTGATGAAGAAGCCCCACACCACCTTGTAGTTCAACCCGGTGATGCCCAGTCCGGTGTTGATCATGATGCCGATGGTGATGGTCGCTGCCAGCACCACCAAGCCCAGTATCGACACCACCGGCCAGAACCAGCGCGGCGTTTCCAGTATGGACCGCAGCAGGTCCCTGTTGATCTGTGCTGCGGGTAGGACTTTGCCTTCCTGCATTTTGACTTACTCTGCCTGTAACGCTCTGGTTTGTGTCTGGACGGTAGCCAGGGTTGTAGTTGTAGGTATCAAGTTGGGTGGGTCTGCGGTACGTGATCTATTCGGGTTTGGTCAGCACCAGGTATCGCCCGCGAATCAGGGTGTCAACCCGCTGGTACATCGAGCCTTCTTTCATCTCCCATAGGGACAACGGAGGCAGCAACATCATGCCGATGCGGAAAACCAGCAGCACGATGCCCACGCCGCCCAAGATCATGAAGATGTCCCAGAGGTCAGGGAAGGTCGCGCCCGGTACCGGCAACAGCATCGCCGGGAACGAGAAGGCGTTGGACGGCAGGTAATACAGTCCGCCCAGTTCCGCCGGAGCCGCGGCGAACGCAGCCGCAAATATGCGGATGTGCCACAGCATGAGACCAATCACGATGAAAATCGCTGCCAGCGGTGCGCCCCATCCCTCGCGCCGGGCGTGGTTGGAAACCAGGATCGGGAACGGGATGAAGAACGTGAAGAAAAGCTGCGCCCAGAAGATACCGATGTACGAATCGAACATCAGGTAGTTCAGGATCGCCTGCTCCACTTCCAGCCGGCCATACCAATAGGTGATGAAGAACGCGAACAGGTGGTAGGTGTGCAGCAGCGTCAGCCCCAGCAGCACCTTGCTTGCCGCCCAGAACGGAGCCTGCCCGATCATATCGCGGTAGCCTCCCCAGCGACGCATCGCATAGGCCACCAGCAGAATCGCAGCCAAGCCGCCCTGGAAGCTGATCACCGTGTAGAACGGCGGCAGGATCGAGTCCTTCCAGCCCGGTATCATCGCCATCGCGAAGTCGCTGACCACCAGGAACTGGACGAACACCACCATCATGAAGTACAGCGCGCCCAGGATGGCCAAGCCGCCCTTTTGCACCTGCCATTGCTTCTTGGTGCCGTACCAGCCGCCGGCCAACTTGCCGTACAGCGACGCTCGGAAACCGGTCACCAGGTGCCGGCTCTGCGCCATGTCCGGCAACGCAGCCAGCCACAGGATCGCCACCGAGCAGAATGACAACCCGACCATCCCGGCCAGCAGCCAGCCTGACGGGTTGACGAGTTCCTGGAACCAGATGGACCGGCGCACCATCTGCTCGCCGCCCTCGGTCATCACACCGATATCGGGCAGCGCGATCAGCGCCGGTATGAACAGCAGGATGTTGACGATACTGACCAGCGAGAATATCTCGGCGATCCGCGACAGAGGCCGCCGCCAGTGGCTCTTGGTGAACCGGAAGGCGCAGGCTGCCAGCGGCGCCGAAGCCGTCAGCGTGAATACAAACGCGAACGTGGCAACGTAGAATCCCCACGCCCGGTGGTCCGAGAACCCGGCGGTCATCGCCTTCAGGACGAATCCCACGATCCCCAGGATGGTGAGCGCCGCCCCAGCGTACAGCACCATCCGGAATATACCCGGGGTGGTTCGCTGCTTCTCGTTGACCTCGGCAACCAGCCCCGACGCCTCGGGGATCACCCACATCTCCGGCCCGAAGTGCCCATGCTCATGGGCATCGTGGCCGTGGGCGTCGTGCCCGTGGTCCGCTGGCGGATGCGCCTGAGTTTCGCTAGCCATCAGTGTCCAGCCTCAAGCGGGTACTTGTCGATCTTCTTCAGGTATATCACGCTGGGCCGGGTGTTCATTTCTTCCAGCAACCGGTAGCCACGCGTTTCGCGGTCGTGCTCGCCGTGGCCCGGGTGCGCGTTGACATCGTCGAAATACGGCTTGATGGCCGCGTTGGAGTCCTGCAGGTCGCCGAACATCAGGGCGTTCGTTGGGCAGGCCTGCACGCACGCGGGATCGTAGTTTCCGCCTGAGATGGTCTCGTCATTCAGCCGGTTGCCGTCCCTGGCCTCCACCTGCAACTCGCCCCGGCGGATGCGCTGGACGCAGAAGGTGCACTTCTCGGTGATTCCCCGCGAGCGAACCGTCACGTCCGGATTCAGTTGGTTCTCCATCCGCGCCGGCCAGTTGGGATGCCAGAAGTTGAACATCCTCACCTGGTAAGGGCAGTTGTTGATGCAATACCGGGTGCCGACGCAGCGGTTGTACACCTGGACGTTCAACCCTTCCTCGTTGTGGTAGGTCGCGAATACCGGGCATACCGGCTCGCACGGCGCGTTTTCGCAATGCTGGCACAGCACCGGCATGAACCGCGCCTTGACGTTCGGGTACTCACCCTCCCAGTAGCGCTCGATGCGGATCCACTCGTAGGCCCGCCGCTGCAGGAAATAGTCCTTGGTGTTGATGGGGATGTTGTTCTCAGCCTGGCAGGCAATCACGCAGGCCTGGCAGCCTGTGCACTTGTCCAGGTCAGCGACCATTCCCCACTTGTGTTCGAATTGGGCGTTAGGCATTTCCCCATGTAATCATCAGCCGGGCCGGTTCGTTCACCGCCGTCGGCTAATGACCTCCCTCCTCACTGACGGTCTTGAATACCCGCTCGGCGGGGTGCTCACCGATTTCGCGTGTGGTGTAGCCACCCTCCATCTTGGAAACGGCCATGCTGTCGCCCGTCGGCGTGATGTTGCAACGGTTCCCGCTCCAGGTCACGCCGCCGCTGTCGTTCGCGGCCACCGCCAGGATCGATACCACGTTGCTGCTCTCGCGAGAGTCGCGACCCGTCGCGAACTCCGAACCGGAGGTTCGCCCGCCGCCCATCGGTACCGCGGCAATGCCCGGCGGCATCCCGGGGTTCAGATAAGCCAGGGCCTGTATCGTTCCGGATGACGTGCTGATATTGACCACGTCTCCTTCGCGGATGCCCATGCCCTTGGCCTGCTGTTCGTTTATCTCGACCCACGTCTGCCAGGCCATCGTGGTCACGGGGTCCGGCGCGTTCTGCGCCCACGGCAGGTGCGCGTTCCGTCCATCCAGCACCGTGTTGTGCGAGAACGGCAGCAACTGGAAATCGCCCGAGCCATGCATCTGGGCCGGCGCAGCCATGCCCACAACATCGTTGAGCAGGTTGCTGGATGGGCCGGGACCGTGTCCGCCGGTACTCTCATCCCACCAACCGCCGTTTTTCAGGGTCTCGTTGAAGTCCGCGCCCAGCGTTTCTTCCACGTTGGCGCGGATCATATCCTCGTAACTCGCAGCCGGCATGGCATCGGGGCGTCCCAGATCGGTGGCGGCGTTGATCAGAACGTCCGGGAAACTGCGGGGGTCCAGATCCGGCAGCGGATTGATCACCGGTTGCTGCACCGCATACACATGGTAACCGGGCATCGGGTCGGGCAGGTCGTCGCCCCAGTCCTCCAGCGCGGTCCGGTCCGGTATCAGCAGATCAGCCATCACGCTTGTGTCATCGATGAATGGACTCGCGCTGACTATGGCGACACCTTCGTTGCCCAGGGCGTCGGCCATGCCCACCCCGGCCGGAAGTCCGTGCACCGGGTCGGCGTTATGCACAATCACCAGGCCCGTCGCGCCGTTGCTGATGTCTGCTGCAACCAACCGCCACTCGTCCAGCGAGAGTAAGGGAGCGCTGGTGGGGACTTCGGAGATGGGACTGCCGGGATCCGGCAGCAGGCCGCCCTCGTGTCCCACGTTGCCCATGATCAGATTGGCAATCAGCGCGGCGGCGGCGTTGAACTTGCCATTGCTGTAGGCCGCGGCCTCTCCGCCGCCGCCTATGGCGAGGCCGCCTTGAGCCGCATAGTCGCGCGCCATGCCGTAGAAAAAGTCGTTGAGAGATTTGCCGTCCAGCACGGCGTCCGGAATCTGCAGGATGCCGGCATTGGCGTCGGGCGCAAAGCTTCTGAGCGCGCCAGGGCCAGCCTCGCCCGTTATCGCTTGCACATAGGATGATTCGGGATGCGACTCCGCAATCGCCCAAGCCAGCGCCATCGCGGCATACCCCTCGGCACCCGGCGCGATGGGCACCCACTTGTCCGCGTTGGCCGCCGTCATCGAGTACCGCGCCCCAAAGTGGATGTGCGTCCCCCGGTGGCCGTGAGCCCCCGAGCGGAACTTGCCGTACGCCACAGCGTAGGTCGTCGGGCTGCCCCATGTCGACAGGAAGTCGGAGCCGAAGCTCACCAGCGTTTCGGAACGGGCGATGTCATGGAAGGGCAGACTGTCGCTGCCCAGTACGTCGCGGACCGCCGCCCGATACGCCGCATCATCGGCCGCTCCGGCGAAGGCAACGTGCCGGCCGCCGAACGCCTCAGCAAACCCGCCGCATATCTTTGCGAAGCTGCACTTGCGGGCCTCGGTGATCAAGACCATCCGGTTTCCGTTGGCATCCACCGCCGCGTTGAACCGGTTCAGCGCTTCTTCCCATGTGATCGGCCGGTATCTCCCGGAACCGCGCGGCCCGTTTCGCAGCATGGGCCCGGCGATCCGGTCGGGGTGGTAGGCCGATTGCAGCAGCGCATCCGCCGCCGGGGCCTGCTTGCCCTGGTTGGTCGGGAACCGGGGATTGCCTCGCACCTTCTTGGCGCGCCCTTCCATCACCCGTACCAGGATGCCCTCACCGCCGGGTGTGGAGGTATCGTACGTTGCGTACCAGTTGTCGCGCCCGCTGACCAGGTCCTCGGGTATGAGCGCGGGGCTCTGCACCCTCAGTTCATCGTCGAACAGGTCGCAGGCGATCGCTCCGGTAGCGGCGATACCGGCCCAGGCGAGGAAATTTCGGCGGCTAAGTTTCATTGATCAGAGCGTTCCGTTGCCAAGGTGCGGCCTACTTGTGACACACGGTACAGTCGGTGCTTACACTGTTTTCTTTGTGGCAGTCCAGGCAGGTTCCCATCTTCAGAGACTGGCCCTGCTGCGGCTGCACTTCTTCCATGAGGGCCACGTCGCCGTGGCAGACGGTACAGGCTTCCTGCACCGGCACCGGCAGTTGCATCGCTTCCTGGTTGCCGATCGGCAGGGTCACCTCGCGCTCTTCGCCTTGTGTCAGGAATCGAAGGTGCGCCTCGTGCACGAACCGAACGTGATCCGGCAGGCGGTGCACCCGCTCCCAGTCAATGGGGCGTCCGTCCACGTGCTTGTCGATCACCCTCTGTATGTTGATCAAAGTTTCGGGTTCCGCCACGTCGGCCTTGGCGTTGGCGCCGTTGATCTGCTTGTGGCAGATCACGCAGACCTCCACGGCCGGCACGGTCGCCGCAGCCCCGGTGGTCGCGTTGCGGTGGCAGAATTCGCACTGAATCGCGTGGCCTCCGTCCTCAACCGCCCCGGCGTGTACGGTGTGCGGGAACGCTATCGGCTGGTCGGGCGCGTTGCCCCATCCGAATGGCGGGTTGGAGAACCAGGAAATGAACAGCACCACCACTATGAAGGCGACGATTGCCGTTACCAGCAGCCCTGCCAGGGCCATAGGGATGAGTTGTCGGGTTGGCGGCAGAGGCGGCATTGGTTGATGATCGTAGTGGTTCGAGTGATGTTTGAATCGCTGCGCCGGCGAACCGGCGTTTGGCCTAAGGTGTCAGGCGGGCGTTATACGAACAGCCGGTGCCAGACGCCCTGCAGCGTTACGGGAGATTGCATGACGGTCAACGCCATCATCGCGACCGCGCCACCCAATGCGGCGAGCCCGATGACAGTGATGGGAAGACGCAAACGGCTCATTACCGCTGGGTATGTGCCGGTCTGCACGCCGGAAGGTATCATCCCGTGGGCGATCAGCATGCTGAACGCGAATATGATGATCAGCGGGAAATAGATCCACAGGTACGTCAGCCACAGGTGGACGTTGTGCCAGAGCACCACGTTCATCGTGTTGGGATCAGTCGGCGGCATTTGGTCGCTTAACCTGCGCTTGTTTATGAGTGTCGCTGGTCGCGTTCCCCACGGTCCATTGATTTTTACGAGCGGTAAAAATCAACCCCCGTTTTGGGCTGGTGAAAATTATCACATTCAATTTGGCGTGTCAACAATCCGGGCAACCCGTCACAGCCCTCTTTGGCCGCCGCGCCGCCCATGTCACAGGTATCAAAAGCATCGTGAAACGTCGAGGCAAGACGGTTTCGGTCGTGGTACCGCCGCATTACAGCCACTCCACCTCGTATTCGGTCGAAAGCGACTGCATTGTGTCCAAATCCCAGTCGAACGCCAGCACCGCCGACTCTTCGCCGCAGAACGCCTCCAGCACCCGTTTCCCGTCCCGCGCCACCACGCTCACCGCCTCGTTGAAGTCCAGGTCGTCGGCCTCCCAACCCGCGCGGTTGCACACCATGATGGGCAGCCCGGTATCCAGCGTCCGCTGCTCCCATTCCCCGATTGGCCCGCAGTCGCCGGGACCCCACGACGCCGGGGACACCAGCAGCTCTGCGCCCTGTTCCTGCAAAATGCCTGCCACGTCGTTGCGGTAGGCGTCCGCGCAGATGATCACCCCCACCGGCACCTGGCCTTCCACGGCGCCAATGGGTACGGGAATCGGCGCAATCTCTTCGCCCGGCGATGACCAGGCCTCCGGCCCCCGCAGCGCCTTCACCTTGCGGTGCCGCCCAATGATCTTGCCGTCCGGCCCGATCACGAACACCGTGTTGTACATCAGCCCTTCGTCCGGGTCTCGCTCCGGATGCGACAGGAACACCGTAACGCCAAGGTCGGCCACCTGCCCGCAGAATTTCTGCATCCAGTCATCGGGCTGCGGCAGAATCCAGTCCGTCCCGATCACCTCGGCGAACTTGTACCCCGTGATGAAAAGCTCGGGCGTAATCACCCACTGCGCGCCCATCTCGGCGGCCCGCGCCAACCCCTGCTCCGCCAACGCCCGGTTGTGCTCCACATCAGCAACCACCGGAGACAAATGCAGCATGGCAACGCGCAAAGCTTTCATGGGACGAACCTACTCAGGAAGTGCATCGGGGAGCGAACGGCCGGATTATAGCATGGGGGTTTGTTTGGGCTTTGCTATCTCTTCTGTAATAGCGGGGTGCGGTGCGCTATACCGCTGCCGTGATGTCGGTACGGGCGAAATCGCCGCCTTTGTACAACAATGGCAGACCACGCGCGGAAGCCAGCGCGTAGGCGAAAGTATCGCCGAAGTTGAGGCCGGCCCGGTCTCTTCCTTTGCCATAACGACGGTGCGCGGCGGTCGCCAACCATAGTTGTTCCACGTCAAACGGGACCGAACGGATAAAGGGGCGTTCCAGGAACCGGACGGCGGCTTGATAAATGGGTTCCTGTTTTCCCATGGCGACAATCATCAACTCAACGGCAGTGGCGGTAGATACCAGCACCTCGCCGTCGTTCCACATGGCGGCGTAAAATGCCGGGCCTTCGTCTTCGTCCATCAGGATTGCCATTATCGCTGACGTATCAGCTACCATCATTTCGGCAGGCCGCGCTCATCATAAAGTTCGTCCTGCCAAGCAAGGGACGGCGGATAAGTTTCGTCAAATTCGTCGGGATGTTCCTCGCGCCAGCGGCGGCCGGCCGCGCTCAATGCCATGTACTCCGCCTCAATTTCCTCGGGCGTGATCTTGCGGCGCGGCGTTGGCGTTTTAGCGTCCAAGTCGTCCAGGGCCATCGCGAGCACGCGCTCCGCCGCATCCGGGCCGTCAAAGCCCAGCCGATTCGCCAAGTCGGCGATGCGCGCCTCCATCTCCGGTTTCAGTGCGGTAGCCATTTGGGAATCTCCACAATAATTTCGGGTCTTGTCACTTGTGAACATACACATCAGCAAGGTTGACGTCGCAGTGTTCTAACAGTTTTTTGGTGTCATCTACTACTTGTGGCGGCAAAATACTACCTTGTTCATCATAAGCTGCTTCATAAAAAAACGGGGTTCTGGCGACTGGCATAGGGACAGTGAACTGGCGTTCGCGTTGGTGAACCGGATTATAGTTGATTATGTAACGCGCGGGTCTGGATGCCGCCACCGGAACATTGTCCCGCGTAAGTCGCCTCGTTGACCATAACCAAGCGGCGGCACGCGTTGCAAGATGCGGCCACGTCGGTACTTGTCGATTGACGCCGCCTGGAAAACGAATAGCAATAGGTCGCTCTGCCTTTGCATCATAGTTATAGCATGACAAAGTGATCCAGCCTTTGCTGCAGGGCGGCGGGATCACTGGTGCCGGCACCGGATCGCGCGGCCAGTGCAGCCACAGTTTCAGGGCGCACTCGTGGGCCAGCATTTTGGCGATGGACACCTGCAACAAGCAAATACGCTCCTGGGCAGACACTTTGTAAAGTTCCCAGTGGTTGCCGTCGGTCACGCCGGCGAAGGACACACCAGACTTAATGGCATTGTCCAGCATCTGTTTCCGAGCGTTTTTTAAAGATCCGCCCAGTTGCTTGGCCTCCACTAACCCAAACGCCCGTCTGTTGGCGTCCAGCAAGACGTAATCGGCGCGACCGGCGTCAATGGGATACTCCGGCGTCACCAGCGCCGGATCGGACACATCCCACCCCAACGCCCGCAGCAACGGGTCAATCAATGCCACCCGCGTCTGCGTTTCGTTCTTCCGCAGTGTGATATTGTGGACCCGTATTCGATCTTGCAGTGTCTCGATTGCGCTAACCAGGTCATCGCGCATCTCAAACCCTCCAGCAGTTGGCACAGTTCATCAGGCGGGCCGTTCTGCCACTGCAAGGTCGCAACCCACGGCTTTGAGGGCTTTGGCGACCTCGCCGATCGGCGTGCAGTAGTCCAGGCTCACCAGCTTGGCCGCATCCGCCTCACCGATCCCCAACCGCTTTGCAAGCTCAGGTACCGTGATGCTCTGCTCCCGCATGGCGGTGTACAGGTCAAGCTGCGCGGCGATGACGGGCTGCACCGTCAGCAGTTCCTGCCCCTTCTGGTAGGGGCTGGGGATAGGCAACTCTCGTTCCAAAACAATGTAGCCTTCCAGTGCAACCACCAGGCAGTCTTCGGCCAGGATGAGGGAATCCCGGAAGGTGAAACCGCCCGTAATGGCCTCATTTATGTCTGGAAAAGTAACGACGAAGCCTTCCCCATTTTCCTCAGTGCCCTTGATGTCGCAAGGATAGAGATACTTCATCATCAGAACTCCCGGTTGTTGATGCCTATTTGCCGCAGCATCGCGAACAGCATCGGCCGCGAAATCTCGCCATATTGGACAGTAGTATAGCGTTCCTCAACCCAAAACCTGCCGTGGCTACCTTTGCCACGCGAAGGCTCGAAACGCCATTCCAGGCCGTTGGCCCGGGCGTAGCGCCGGGCGCGCCTCACGAACTCCCTCCCGTTCATCTAAATCGAACATTCCCCGCACTCATGAGGCGCGTCGTTCATGTCGTATCGTTATTGTCTCCCTAATCCTCCAGCGTCGTTATGTCCCCCGGGTCCAGCCCAAGCTCCTGCGCCTTCAGCAGCCGCCGCATGATCTTGCCCGACCGCGTCTTCGGCAGCGTCGGCGTGAACTCGATCTCCGACGGGACGGCGATGGGGCCAAGCTCGCGGCGGACGTGGAGCTGCAGGTCGTTGATCATGCGGTCGGAGCCCTCGCTGCCCATCCGCAGGGTCACAAACCCCTTGATGGTCTCGCCGCGCAGCTCATCCGGCTTGCCGATCACCGCGGCCTCCGCGACCTCCGGATGCGACACCAGCGCGGACTCCCCCTCGGCCGACCCGATGCGGTGCCCCGCCACGTTCAGCACGTCGTCGGCCCGGCCCACCACCATGTAGTAGCCGTCCGCGTCCCGCAACGCCACGTCGCCCGAGGAGTACACGCCCGGAATCTGCTCCCAGGTGTCGGCATATCGCCCGTGGTCGCCCCACACGGTGCGCGAAAAATGCGGGAACGGCCGCCGGATCACCAGGAAGCCGCCCTTGTCCGGCTCCTCGATGGGCTGGCCCTCCCGGTCCACGATGTCCATCACCGCGCCCGGCAGCGGCTTGCCGACCCGGCCCGGCCGCGTCGTCATCGTCGCCGTCGTGCCCAGGCACGGGCCGCCCGTCTCCGTCTGCCACCAGTTGTCCACCATGTGCGCCCACTCGCCGCTGCCGCAGATGTGCTCGTACGCCCACCGCAGTGCCTCTGGATTCAGCGGCTCGCCGGCGCAGGTCAGGAACCGCAGCGACCGCAGGTTGTAGCGGCTGGCCGGCTCCTCGCCGTAGCGCATCAGCATCCGCACCGCCGTCGGCGCCGTGAATATCACGTTGACGCCGTACTTCTCGATGACCTCGTAGAACACGGCGTTGTGCGGGAAGTCGGGCGCGCCCTCGCGGAACACCGTCGTCGCTCCCGCCACCAGCGGCGCGTACACGATGTAGCTGTGGCCCACGACCCAGCCGATGTCGGACATGCACCAGAACACGTCGTTGTCCTTCACGTCCCAGAAGTTCTTGAAGTGGTAGTGCGTCCCCACCATGTACCCGCCGTGGACGTGCACCACGCCCTTGGGCCGGCCCGTGGTACCGCTGGTGTACAGGATGTACAGCGGGTCCTCCGCGTCCATCACCTCGGCGGGGCAGTCGATGCCGCTGTTGGCGATCAGTTCGTCGAAGTCCACCTCGCCGTCGCGCAGGTCCTCGCGTGCTAACTCGCGCCGGAACACGATCACGCTGGTCAGGCTGTCGCAGCCTTCCACCGCCTCGTCGGCGATTCCCTTCAGGTCAACCTTGTTCCCCCTGCGATACCCCACGTCGCCGGTGATCAGCGCCTTCGCCTCGGCGTCCTGGATGCGGTCCCGCAGCGACCCCACGCTGAAACCGGCGTACACCACGCTGTGAATCGCCCCGATGCGCGCGCACGCCAGCATGCTGATCGCCCCCTCCGGCGTCAGCGGCATGTAGATCACCACCCGGTCGCCCTTGCCCACGCCCTGCGACTTCAACCCGTTGGCGAATCGGTTCACCTGCTGCGCCAGCCGCGCGTAGGTGTACACCTGCTCGGTGCCGTCCTCGCCCAGCCAGATCAGCGCGGCCTTGTTGCGGCGCTCGGTCGTCAGGTGCCGGTCCAGCGCGTTGTAGGCGATGTTGGTCTGCCCGCCCACGAACCACCGGAAGTTCGGATACTCCCACTGGAAAACGTCGTCCCACTTGCGGAACCAGTGCAGTTCCTCGGCCGCCTCGGCCCAAAACCCCTCGGGGTCCTCCACCGACCGCGCATACACCCCGTCGTAGTCGGACATGGTTGCCTGGCCGGAAACGTGGGGTGGCGGCGGAATCTCGCCGGCCTCCTGCAGAAGATGGTCAATCTGTCCCTGCTGAACCATAAAAGCGCACCTCGCAAAAATCGCGTGAAGTGCGCCTATTGTAGCGGTATTGGCGGGTGGGTGTTTGGGGCTCGGAGCTTGCCCTGTCCGCTACCTACGATACGCTTCGCTGCGGTGCTCCACTCGGAGAACCATAATCAACCGCCTTCCCCGGTCGAGTTCATATATGATGCGATAGTCGCCTGCCCGCAATCGGAACAGGCCCCGCAACGGCCCGGTCAGCGCTCTGTGCGAAACCGTCTCGGCTTGAGATGCCAGATCGTCAAGCCTGTTTCGTATCCTACGGGATACCTGCGCGTCTAACCGGGTCAAATCTCTATTGGCGCGTTCCTCAAATTCTACTGAGTACGGCACTAGTCCAATCCCAGACGGCGGTACACTTCCTCCGCGGGTATGGTGTTCCCGGCGGCCACCTCCGCTGACGCCTCGAGAATCGATGCCGCGAATTCCTCCGTGAACTCCCGTCCCTCGTCCGGGTCGCCGATCAGGTCTTCCCCCACTTCCCCGACGATCTGGCGGATCCAGAACCGAAAGTCGGCTACCGCCATGTCGCCCACTTTCCGCGCCAGTTTTGCCGACAGGGCGGCCTCATCGGTCACGATCTGAATACGCGAACTCGTCGCGGGATAGGCGGGTTTGGATTCGCCCGCCCCGGTCCCCGGGTCTTTTTCGTTATCCGCCGTTGCGCCCTGGCACGGCTCCTGCTCCTCATCCGGGTAGCCCACTATCTCGGCCAGGGATTCGGTGACGGTTTCCCGGAGCAGCGTCAGCAACTCCGCCAGCGTCAACTCGCCTGCCGTCTTCGGCGTGCGTGTGGTTTCCGTGGTCATCGTTATCCCTCTCGGTTCTGCTGGCTGCTGCCAGTTTATCATCCGCTCATCCTGAACCCACCCCCCTACCCCGACCGCTCCACCCCCGACCGCTCCTCCAACTCCCCAACGATCCCCACCGTCGCCACGCTCACCGCGCACACCCGGTCCAGCAACTCCACCACCCGCTCCTTGTGCTCCGCGAACCGGTACGTGTTGAACCGCTCCCGAATCGTCGGATCCCTCGGCTTCTTCTCCTTGTACTGGTCCAGCACCCACTCCAGCGCCGATCTGCTCCCCAGCCGGTACTCCCACGCCTCCGCCGGCACCCCGCGCAGCGACGTCTCACCATCCAGCCGTATCACCCCAACATCCCGGTCGGCCCGTAAAATCACCCTTGCCGCTCGTCCCGATCCTGTCGACGCGCCCGCACCTGCCCCCGCCTCAACCCGCTCCAACCCCCACGGCTCCACCGACTCAAACCCGATGTGCAGATCCAACAACTCCCGACCCTTGCCGGCCCACCACTCAAAATCATCCTGGAAAAACACCCGCGGAAACTCCCGCCGCAGGTCAACCTCATACCGCTCCCGGTACGCCGGGTCGTGCAGCATCGCGTACACGTACGCAAACACGTCCTCCGCGCCGATCCCATCGTCTCCGTAATGCTCCCGAAACTGCCGCAACCCCCACTCCGTGATGTTGCTAACCCGCTCCCCGTCCGCCGTATAGCGGTACAGCGGCACGCAGAACGTTGCTGAATTGTTAGTGTCGCAATATTTCTTCTCCACCAGCTTGTCGGAACCCAGTACCGCGAAATTATTCGATCCAGGTCCGGTCATACAGGCCACCGTGTTAGGCTGTCGCAGATCAGACCCAAACATCGAATAGTGATTTCTGGTCAACACATCATTCATTGTGGTATCAGCGAAGTATTGCTTCACGATAAATGGACGGTACAAACACTTTATCCGATTCGCGTCATTGTAGGCGATCCGAACTCCTCGTTGGAATTTGTTGCGCAGGTCGCGACTCCATTTGATGACGGTTGGGTACGATCGGTCATTTTTTTCTACCAAATCGTTATATACGTCCGAGAAATACAAAGCCTTGTCTCTCAGATTATTGATCTCGAAGTCGTACACCCACTCGTCTCGATTCGTGGAAGTGCCTAACGCGTACAGATGGAACAGCCCGTGCTGATCAGCGTGGTCCCTAGAATCCTTGCCTTGTCGAGCGACTATTGGGATGAGTCCCATAAACTCCGCATCAGGTTTATTGAACCAATTTCCTTTGGCATCAGGTTCGATTTCTTCGAACTGTATTGTGCTTATATCCAGCGTCTTCAGTTCCGATAATTTTTCGCGTCCGGTTTGTCGATCAGGGATGCATCGGTAGTGGATATGGTCGCTGCTTTGTTCGACAGCACCTTTGACGAAGAAGCCGACCGCCACCCCTATTCGAATGCCGAAAATATTGCTGCCGCGTCCGCTCCTCTGGAAATTGCCGCCTAGATCAATGATGTACAGGTTACTGAACTCTCGTAAAAGTTCTTTTCGGAAACCGTCGTCCTGCAAAGCATCCAGATAGGCCCGGTTAGTGACAAAAGCGATTACACCGCTGTCCTCCAGCCTATCCGATGCCCAACGGATGAACCGTTTGTACATATCGTACTGTTTGGTTTTGGTCGCTACACTGTTCGCAACATATGTATCGCGGATGCGCTGATCAACATCGGGGTAGACGATGTTGGGATTAAAATCGTTCCAATTCTGTTGATTCGCGTTGTAAGGTGGGTTGCCGATGATAACGCTGATCGCCTGCTTATTCTGGTCTCGCACACGCAGTAAATTTTCTTCCGATAGGCCGCCGAGGTTCAGTCCAATTTGGAATGTGAATGTGCTGCCAGCAGAGCCGCGCCAGTCCATGTTGTCCAGCGTGTCCACGAAGCTCAGGTTCGGGAACTCCAGGTATCGCCCCGTCCGCTCCCGGTACGTGTACTCAATGTTCAGGTTCGCGATGTAGTACGGCAGGATCGCCACCTCGTTGGCGTAGATCTCGTTCCGGTACTTGTGCTCCAGCCTCTCCACCGGCAGGTGGTTGATCAGGTTCGTGATGAACGTCCCCGTCCCCGTCGCCGGGTCCAGGATGTTCACGTTGTCGTCCGCCAGAGTCTTCCCGAAGTGCTTCTGCAACAGCCAGTCCGTCCCCCGGATGATGAAGTCCACCACCTCGTTGGGCGTGTACACCACCCCCAGCCGGTCCGCCGCCGCCGGGTTGTAGGCCTGGTAAAAGTCCTCGTAGATCGCCTTCAGGAACTGCTGCTTCTCGGCGTAGTCGGCAATCTCGTGCGCCGCCCGCCCGATCGCCCCGTAGTAAATCCGCAGCCGGTCCATCGCCTCCTGCCGCACCGACCCCGTGAAAAACGTCCGCGCCAGCCCGTCCAACTGCCGAGCCACGTTGTTTTCCCGGTGAAACTGCACGTTGGAGAAGATGCTCAGGAAGATGTCCTCGGTGAGGATGTGCTGCAGCAGCATCTCCCGCACGTCCGCGTCCGACACGTCCGGGCTGATGCTCCGCCGGCATAGCTCCAGGAACCCGTCGGCGGCAACCCGATACTCTGAATTGCTGGCCTCGGCCTCCGCCACCGTCTCCCGCAGGTTCTCCAGCACCGCCGGCAGGTCCGTCTTGAACTGCTGCCGCGCCTGCCGGAACTCCTCGATCTCCGGCAACTCATGGTCCAGGAACCGCGAAATCAGGCGGTGCAACTCGCCCGGCCGCGACATGTCCACCCGCATCGACTCGGCGCCGTTCTGGAACAGCACCGCCGTCTCCGAGTCCTCAAAGACGATGTTGTCCCTGGGATACCCCCGGTTGAACTTGGCCTGGATCTCCGCGTCCAGGTCGTCGTGCGTGTCCTTCGCCTCCCAGTACCCCCGCGCCATCCGCAGCGCGTCCTTCACCGTCCCGTCCGGCCGTATTCCCGATTCAGTCAACGGAGCGCCGACGCTCAGCTCATCGATCAGCGCCAGCTTGTCCCGGTGGTCCCGGCAGTAAGAGTCCAGGCACACCGCAAACGCCCGCCGGATGCTCTGCTCGTTGTCCGAGCCGCCAAACTCCACCAGCCGCTGCAAATCCGCATGGTATCGCTCAATGTGGGGGTAGGTGGGCATGGCGGTGGTCAGGCCTCGCGGAGCAGAGCTCGGAAACCGGCCTGCACAAAATCTACGTCATAGGCCAGCGCTTCCATGATGCCCCGTTCTTCCATAATCAGAAAACTTGCGCAATCCGTAACGCTCCACCGCTGGTCGAGGCGGTAGGAGTAACGCCGCAGCGCGGCATTCAGTTGACCGCGCTCTTGAGGAATAACCTCCACATTGGGGTTGCTCCAAAGTCTTTCTACCGCAGCGGCGGCTTGCCGTCGACTGGTTGCTCCGCCTCTGCTGCAAAAGTTCAGGAACTCAACCAGTACCATGTCACTGGTGACTATTCGCCTGTCCACCAAGGACACTGCGGCGTCTCGCGCGCTCCCGTGCCATTCATCTCCGGGATTGTGCAGGGCTATCCAGTAGCCGGTATCGGCAAACACCTCTGTTGAGTCAATTTCCCTTACCTCCGTCACCGTTCATCCTCTACTTTGGGAAAGCCATACAGATAGTGCTTGTAGTTTCTCGACCCGTCGGCAGGCAGTCCGTCGAGCGCTCCCTCCGGCATTGAGCCGTGAAGTTCGTCGAATATATCCAGGATAGATTGGCCGACGCCGACGTTGGTTTCTCCGTTGGTTGATTCGAGTTGAGACTCCTTGTCCACCGGCGCCGGCTCGTCAACGCTCTGCCGTCCCACCGAAACCAGCCAGGCGTCCAGCGTCTTGCCCTCGCGTTTGGCCTGCTCGGAGAACCTTTCGCGGTCTTCCTCGGACATTTCGACTTGTACCCTGACCATGGCGTTCATCTCCTGACTCAAACAGGATAGCACCCGAAGGCTATCCGCTATCCCGGCAGCGGTCAATTGCGCTGCTGTCGCTCCGCCGTTGACCCGCCGGGCCGCCGCACCCTACAATCGTCGCCATCCCAATCCGTCCCCGCAGGAGCCATCCCATGACCACCGCCTCCGAAGGCTACGCTCACCCTGAATACCTGACCGACGCCGCGTGGGTCGCCGCGCACCTGGACGATCCCAACGTCGTCATCCTGGACTGCGCGAATACCGCTGACGCCTGGCAGCGCGGACACATCCCCGGCGCCGCCCACGTCGCCGACAACTGGGCCAAGAACCCCGACACCCAGCGCCAGCACGTCATGACGCCCGACCAGTTCAAGGCCATGGCCGAGGGCTACGGCATCGGCGACGACACCACCGTCGTCACCTACGACCACGCCCAGGGCCTCACCGCCGCCCGCATCTGGTGGGTGTTCAACTACTACGGCCACACCGACGTCAAGGTGCTCAACGGCGGTTGGCGCGCCTGGGTCAACGCCGGACAGCCTGTCGATTTCGGGCGTCCCAAAGCCCCTGCCTCGGTGACCTTCACCCCCCGCGCCGACGATTCCCTCATCGCCACCGGCGACGAACTCAAGGAGGCCTGTTCATTGGACGGGGCACGGGACGACGTCGTCGTCTGGGACGTTCGCAGCGACGGTGAGTGGGACGGGTCGGCTCCCAACTATAGCAACGCGCGGCAGGGGCACGTCCCCGGCGCCGTGCACCTGGAGTGGTTCCACCTCATGGACCGCAACACCCACGAGTTCAAGCCCGCCGCCGAGATCCGCCAGATCCTCACCGAGCACGGCATCACCCCCGACAAAACCGCATACTCCTATTGACAGGCCGGCATCCGTGCGGCGCACGGAAACTTCGTACTCCGACTCGTCGGCTTCCAGAACGCCAAGAACTACGACGCCTCCATGGGCGAATGGGCCAACCGCGACGACACCCCCCTAACCGTCTAACTCACCAACCACCACCGGTCGGAGGGGCGAATAATCATTCGCCCCCACCACACGCCACGACTGCGGTTCGACTTGCTCGCCACGTCATACCCGCAAAACCCGTCGCCACCTCATCCACTCATCTTGAGCCTGTCGAAGGACGACTCAGTACCAACGCCTCCGTAACTCGGCAACTATGGCCTCTGAACCATGCCCCCCAAGATTCGCATACGGCGCGTAATCGACGGCGACTCGCTGGAGGTCAAATACGCCGGGCTGTTCAGTTTCCTCCGCCGTCCCTTCCCCGTCCGCCTCTACGGGATCGACGCCCCGGAACTCGCCCAACCCTACGGACGCGAATCTCGCGACCAACTGGCGTCCCTCGTCCGCCGCGGCGGTATCCGCATGGATGTGAGAGCCACCGACCGCTACGGCCGCACCGTCGGCCTGCTGTACCCCAGGCAGCGTGGCCGCGAGCCCATCAACGTCGCCATGGTTCGCTCCGGCATGGCCTACTGGTACCGCCGCTACGGAGGCCGCGACCTCGGTTTCCCGGAAGCGGAGGCCGAGGCGCAGTCAAAAAGGCGCGGCGTATGGAAAGACGGCCGTCGCGCCCGCCGCCCCTGGGATCACCGCGCCGACATCCGCCGTGCCCGCGACCGCCGCCGCTGGCGTCGTCGGTTATTCACCCGCCTGCTCATCGCCGCAATCGTGCTAATCATCCTGGCCGCCGTCCTCCTAACCCGCAATTGGCTAGGCTGGCCCTAGCCCTCACGGCGCCAGCGGATACCCCACCAAACCCCAATAGGGCACCACCATCAGCAACAGAATTGCGATCACCGCCACCGTCATCGCAATGCCGAACCGGAATATCTCGGCGTTCCCGATGTTGGCGCGCTGGAATACGAACACCGCTGAAGTCCCGCCGGCCCCGTAATATACCGCCGAGTCGCCCACGACCACTGCGGCCATGCCGCATACCAGCGGGTTCAACCCCAACGACTCGCCCGTCGCCATCGCCACCGGTATCACCAGCGCCAGGTAGCCCGCGATGTTGGGCATCAGCATCCTCACCACTGCGAAGCACACTGCGAGGGCAAGGAGCGCCAACCAGGGTTGTGTTGCCAGATGGGATACGCCGCCGACCAGTGTTTCGGAGAACCAGGCCGCGGCCCCGCTGGATACCAGGGCGTGGGCAAGCGAAAGCGACGTGGCGATAACGAAGAAGTTGGTCCAGCCTACGTTGCGCTCAAACTCACTCCAGCTGAGGATTCCCACCCTGGGCAGCAGGATCAGACAAAGCGCAATGAGGGCCGGCACCGACGGATGCAGCCCGTGGGCGAAGTCCGTGAACCACATCAACGCGGTGAGTATTACGATGCCTCCCGCCTTGAGTTCTGCGGACTTGATGGGACCCGGCGCCGGCGGTGTGGCGTTGCCGATGTTCTCGGGGCGAAAACCGGAGCGGTAGAACAGGAACAGCATCGTGCCGCCGACGATGAGGTTGGCGTAGAACGGCACGCTCATGATGACGAACCACTGGGTCCACGAGAAATCTCCCAGCAGACCCGATGCCACCACCGGGGTGATGCCGCCGGCCAGCAGCGCGGTGGATCCTAACCGGTTCAGGGCGCCCATGGCCATCATGGTGGCCTTGTAGAAGGGATGGCCCTGCGGGACGTTCCACTGCTCCAGCACCTGCTCGTATACGTGGACCATGATCGCGCCCCTGGTGCTGGCGGACGGGAGGGCGAAGGTCAGGGCGGCGAACGAGAAAAGCATCTGCATGTAGAGCAGGTACGGGCTGCCCACGGCCCCGCGCATGAGGAATACGGCCATGCGCTCGGCCAACCCCGAGTGATGCACCGCCAGTCCCAGAGTCAGGATGCCGATCAGGAAGTAGCACACCGGCTGCGAGAACCCGTACACCGCCTCGCCGATGCCTGAGACGGCTCCGAAGAGCACCAGCAGCACTACGCCGATGATCCCGGCAACGCTGGAGTGAACGACCTCGGTGGCCCAGAGGATGACCACAAAGGTCATCACGGCCAGGGCGCGTTGCCCTTGCAGGGTCAACCCCTCTGGCGTGGGCATCAGCAGTATTGCTAAGAATACCGCCAAGGCGACCGCCAGCTTGGCGGCCGTCGGAGTCAGCAGCGCCCGGAATACGGGGGTCGATTCCGGCGCGGAGCCGGATTTCACCGCTCGGTCTGCCTCAGTGGGCTGCTCGTAACCCGGTTCACCGACGTCACGCCGCGCACGCTTTCGATGCGGGAGAAGACCCGGTTGAGCTGTTGCAACCCCGCTATGTGGATGGTCAACTCCATGCTAACCGTCGCGTTGTCGTTCTCGCGGGTGACCACCCAAGCGATGTTGATCTTGTCCTCGGACAGCTTGGTGGATACGTCGCGCAGCAGGCCCACCCGGTCAATGGCCTCGATGCGCACCCGCACCGGGTAAAGCTCCTGCTTCTGCCCCCAGGACACGGGAACCAACCGTTCCTTCTCGTCCTCGTTGAGCACGTTGATGCACTCAACCTTGTGAACGCTGACGCCACGGGACCGGGTGACAAACCCGATGATCGCATCGCCCTGAATCGGGCTGCAACAGGTGGCAATTCGCGTCAGCAGGTCGCCAACCCCCAACACCGATATTCCGGAGGTGGGACTGTCCAACCTGAGCGACCCCTTGATGGGGGGCATCCACGCGGCGGCCTCGTCCTCCTTGCCCCGGTGCTCCGCAAGGCGGTCGCCCAGCGCGGCGTCGCTCAACTCGCCCGACCCCAGTGCGGCCAGCAGGTCTTCCATGGTCTCGAAGCGGCACAGTTCCAGGACTTCACGGTCCGAAAGCTTTACGCCCATGCGGTGCAGTTCCCGCCTCAGCAGGTCCTTGCCCCGCGTGATGTTCGCGCTGCGGGCCTGCCGGTTGAACCACGAGCGGATCTTCTGGCGCGCGCTGTTGGTGGCCACGTATCCACGCGCCGGATTCAGCCAGTCTGGCGACGGCCCGCGCCCCGTCTTGCCAGCGACCACCTCTACGGTGTCTCCGTTCTCCAGCGGGGTGTCCAGCGACACCAGCCTGCCGTTCAACTTCGCGCCCGAGATCCGATGTCCCAGGTCGGTGTGGATCTTGTAAGCGAAATCAATGGGCGTCGCTCCGGAGGCCAGTTCTACGATGTCGCCCTTCGGCGTATAGACGAAAACCTGATCGTGGAACAGGTCCTCCCGCACCGACTCCAGGAACTCGTTGGTGTCCGGCGTTTCGCGCTGCCATTCCAGCAACTGCCGCAGCCACGTCATGCGCTCTTCAAAACGACCGCCGGCTGCTGAGCCGGCGCGTTCTTTGTATCTCCAGTGTGCGGCGACGCCGTACTCGGCCACCTGGTGCATGTCTCGGGTCTTGATCTGCACTTCCAGCGGGTGCCCACCTTCGCAGTGAACCGTGGTGTGCAGGGCCTGGTACATGTTCTGCTTCGGAGTCGCGATGTAGTCGTCGAACTGGCCGGGAATCGGACTCCACATGCGATGGGTCACGCCCAGGGCGGCATAGCAACCGGCGACATCGTCCACGATCACCCGCATCGCATACAGGTCATAGATGTCGCTCAGTTCCTTCCCCTCAGCTTCGTACTTCTGCATCTTGCGGTGGATGGAGTAGATGCCCTTGGGCCGGCCGCTGACATCGGCGTTCAGTTGGTTGACAAACAGTTCGTCTCGCAGCCGGTCGGATACCTCCGCAACGTAGGCCTCCCGCTGGGACCTCCGCGCCTGCAGCATCCGGGAAATCTCCCGGTACTTGGCTTCATTCAGGTGCCGGAAAGCCAGGTCGTCCAGCTGCCACTTGAGCTCCCAGATGCCCAGGCGGTGCGCCAATGGGGAATAGACGTCCAGCGTCTCCTGCGCAATGCGCCGGCGTTTCGCTTCGGGCAATGGGTCCAGCGTCCGCATGTTGTGCAGCCGGTCCGCCAGTTTAATGAGGACCACTCGGATGTCCTCCGCCATGGCTACCAGCATTTTGCGGAGACTCTCTGCGTACAGGCTTTCCGCGTCCGCCGGATTCACTCCGTTGGATCCCGGCGGGCGGTAGTCAACCCGCTCCAGCTTGGTTACCCCGTCCACCAGCCGGGCGACGTCCGGGCCAAAACGCGAATCCAGCTCCGCGATGTCTACGGAACAGTCCTCGACAACATCGTGCAACAGGGCGGCCTTGATGGTGTCAGGGTCAAGGTAAAGGTCGGCCAGAATTGTGGCTGCCGCCAGCGGATGAACAATGTAGGGATCGCCCGAAAGGCGCTTCTGGCCATCATGGCATTTGGCGGCGAAGTCGTAGGCCGCCCGAATTGCGTCAACCTGGGCGGTCTCCTCCACGTACTCGCATACGCGTGAAATAAGATCCGTGGAGTCACTGGCGACTTCTACCATAGGCGGCCTCCTCCGTCAGCCCGCCCCTCACCCCGGGCGCGGCGCTGCATTCCAACCTATCAGATGATGATACCGATACGCCGCCGTGATGTCCAGACTCCACGGCGTGGGCAAACACAGGTTTGCCTACCGGTGATTCTTTTACTGGAAGAGTTCCCCTACGGACCGGCCCTCGTGGATCCGTTTGATGGCTTCTCCCATCAGCGGCGCGATGGACAGTACCGTGAGGTTCCCAACCTTCTGCTCCTTGGTCAGCGGCACGGAGTCCGTGACCACCACTTCCGTGAACGCGCTTTCACCCAGTAGCTTGGGCGCCGCCGGCGCAAAGACGGGATGAGTCGCGCAGCAGTAGACCTCTGTTACGCCTGCGTCCAGCAGCGCGTTGGCGGCGTTGACGATGGTGCCGCCCGTCAGAATCTCGTCATCGAAGGTCAGGGCGCGCTTTCCCCGCACGTCGCCGATCACGTTCAGCGTCTCGGAACGGTCGTCGTTTCCCGTGCGACGTTTCTCAATAACTGCTACCGGCACTCCCAGGCGCTCGGCCATATCCCGGGCCCGTTTGCTGATGCCGAAGTCAACGGCGACCAGCACCAGGTCTTCCAGTCCCTTCTCGAAGAAGTAGTTTGAAAGGATCGGCTCGGCGGTCAACTCGTCGACGGGTATGTTGAAAAATCCCTGGATCTGACCGGCGTGCAGGTCCAACGTCAAGACCCGGTCCGCTCCGGCCGTGGAAATCAGGTCCGCCACCAGCCTCGCCGTGATCGGCACTCGCGGCTGGTCTTTCTTGTCAGTTCGCCCGTAACCATAGTAGGAGATCACGGCGGTGATTCGTCCGGCCGACGCCCGTTTGCAGGCGTCGATCATGATCAGCAACTCCATCAGGTTATCGTTGGTCGGCGCCACGGTCGGCTGGACTATGAACACGTCCCTTTCGCGAATGTTTTCCCGTATGCGGACGAAGGTGTTGTCGTTGGCGAATTTGAAGGCCTCGCTTTCACCCAATGGGATTCCCAGGTAATCGCAAACGTCCTGGGCGAGTTTAGGGTGGGCGTTGCCGGAAAACACCTTGAGTTCATTGGCATCAAGCACGGACATTACAGCACCTTTCGCGCAACTGCGACGGGAGAGGCGACCGGCGGTAAGCCGGCCAAATCGGCGGAGGGGACGGGCCAACAATGGTAATTGGGCTGACGTTGGTAGTCAACGGCCCGGAGCGGGGACCGACGCCTGCCTACGTCCGGGGCGAGGAGGGAAACCTGTCGTGCGGTGTCGGACGTATTCGCTCAGCGCCTATCCGGTCCCGGTGAATGGGGCGACGCTTCGTTTGATAGAATTGAACCCGGAACCTGACGAATGGATCAACTTTGAAGGACTCCAACTGGATCAAGGAATTGGTGGAGGCCGCGTACATCGGCGCGGTCGTCTTTATCGCTATACAGCTTGCGGTGGTCAACTTCCGTGTTGAAGGATCTAGCATGCGGCCGACTTTGCTGCCGGGCCATTACCTGATGGTGAACAAGTTGGTCTATTTCCCGCTGGATACCGAACGGCTCGGAATGATTATCCCGTTCTGGCAGCCCGAGGAGCCCGGTAGAATCTACCTGGGACGTTCACCGCGGCGCGGTGATGTGGTCGTGTTCGATTATCCGGAGGATCCGCAGCGGCAGTTCGTGAAACGCATCATCGCCGAACCGGGACAGCGGGTGCAGATCGAAGGCGGGCAGGTCAGCGTGGACGGAGTGCAGTTGGAAGAAGACTATCTGCGGAGCATCTCCCGCACCAGCATGCACCCGGTCCGGTTGGGGGACGGCGAGTATTTCGTGATGGGTGACAACCGGACCGGTAGTCAGGATTCCCGCCATTGGGGACCGTTGCCAACCGATCACATCATTGGCAAGGTCTGGGCGATTTACTGGCCACGCTCGGCGTGGGGCTTCCCGCGCTGAACAACGTCGTCCCGTCGCCCCGCGATCACAGAATCGTCCCGTCGTCATCGTCCAGCATGGCAGCCCGCAGCATCGGAACCGGCGGGGCGCCCCAGCCCAGAGCCGCGTCGTGGAAACGTCGCAGGGTGTACGCGCTGCCCTCCTGCCGCCGCCAGTCCTGCCGGAGTTTCAGCAGCATTAACTTGCCCAGCGTGTAGTTGAGGTATCCAGGGTCAAACGTCCCGCGCAGCGCCTCCTGCCGAGCGGGGTGTTCTTCCATGTAGGCGTGGTCCTGGAAGAACCGGGTCGCCTCGTCGGGAGTCATACCCTGAGTGTGCATGCCAAGGGAGCACAGGTATCGGCAGTTGCGGACCAGGGCTTCCAGCAGTTGCGTCAGCCACAGCGCCGGATTGTCGCGCCCGTACTCCGTTTCCAGCATCATTTCTTCGGTGTAATGGGCCCAGCCCTCGGTGAAGGCGTAGGATGTGGCAACCCGGTTGATCAAGGGCAGGTCGCCGCCGCGCTGGGCGTGCCCGTGCCTGTTGTGCAGGTTGTGGACGTAGTGCCCGGGATATACCTCGTGGATGCTGATGACTTTCAGCGTGTGGTAGTTGAAGTTGCTGAGCCATTCTTCCTGCTGACGTGGCGTCCAGTCCGGCTCCACCGGCGTAACGTAGTAAAACGCCTCAGTAGCCACTTCCTCCAAGCCGCCGGGAGAGTCCATGGCAGCGAAGGCATAGCGCATGTACGACGGGGTTTCGGTTACCTGGCAGCGCTCTTGAGAGGGTAGGCTGATGATGTCGTGGTCGATCAATGCCTGTCGGATATCCTCCAGCATGTCCTGTGTTTCGGGAATCAGTCCCTCGGCGGTGGGATGGGTAGCGCTGACCAACGCGACGGCCTCACGAACCGACTTGCCCGGCGCGACCATCGCGGCCGCCTCGTCCAACCTGCGGAGATTTTGTTCGAGGTTGGCCTGCCCGATGGACAACACATCAGATAGGGGCGTGCTCACCGCCTCTCCCACCGACAGCATCCTCTGGTAAAGCTGGGATCCGATGGCGAACTCCGGGCGTGCTGCGCGTGCCCGAAGCCGATCCGCGAATCCATCCACCGCTTGAGCGGCAGTTTCTCGGGCCCGGTTGAACTCTTGGGCCACATCCGGAGCGATGACGGCGCACTCCGCGGCGGCGTCCGACAGTCCAGTGCGGTAAAACGATGCCATTCCCCGGTAGGCCCGTACCGCCGCGTCCAGTACCGGCTCGCCCAACTCCCGGTCGGTCAACGAGTCCAACGTGGCGAGGAAATCAGGAACTTGTAGCAGAACCGAGGTGGCGGATCTCAGGCGGTCGGGCAGGGGAGCATAATCACGCTGCACGTAGCTGCCCACACCGATGTATCCCACCTGGCGCTGCGGGTTGTTTTCCAGAGTGCGCATCTCCTCGAGGTTGAACAACTCCCGGCGCAGGAACAATTCCAGCAGCCGGCTGGAGAGTCGATCCATGCGGTCGTCGCGGTCGGATGAGCCACGGTCTCCGGAGCCCGCAGGCAGGGCAGATAGCTGAGCAAGGGTCTGGTGGAGTTGCTCCACGCGACGGCGAACCCGGCCGGTGGAGAATTCTGGCAAGCGTCCGTCGTACTCGTGCCTGCCGATCCGGCTGCCGGCGGTGGGCAGGAAATCCCAGTGTTCGCGGATGGCCCGTTCGGCCAACGTATCAACTGCGGTGCTCATGGTGGCTGACTCCATTGGCAGCGTATATAGGTAGGGGCAGGTTTCAAACCTGCCCCCATCCAGTTGATGCCGGAAAAACTACGCTACGAGTTCGCTGATCAGGAACTTGGGCTCAATTTCGGTGAAGTTCTTGACGTCGCCGACCAGTTCGCGACCGTGGGTCTTGAAACCCTCGTGCACGCCATCAACATCGTTGAATAGCAGATACCCCACGGCCACATACATGGGCGGCGCGTTGGGATCAGTGTCGGAAATGCCCTTTTCCACGTTGTAGTAGCGCATGCCAAAGGGCGTCAGGCGCTCCTGCACCAGGGGCATGTGGGTGTTGACGTAGTAGTCCATGTTGAAGGACTTGCCTTCCTCGTTGCCATAGAAAACGGTTACCTTGATCATGGGTGTACCTCCTGGGATGCAGGGGCGAAGGATCATTCGCCCCTACGGGTGGAACGGGCGAAGGGTCAGCTGCAATTAATGATAGACGTTGAGGCCGGCGCCGCCGCCCGCCGCGATGGTTTCTCCGCTGATGGCGATGCTGCGGGGCGACGCGAAAAATGCCACGACCCACGCCAACTCCTCGGCGTCCACTATGCGGCGCGTGGAGTTGCCCTCGGCGGCGCGGCGTTCGATTTCTTCCACGGTGGTGCCTTCTCGCTCGGCCTGCTCGGCGTACATGGGGCCGCTGCGTTCGGTGCGGGTGGTTCCAGGATGCACCAGGTTGACGCAGACGCCGGAGCCGCCCAACTCCTCAGCCAGGTATTTGGTGAGGTTGGACAGGCCGGCGTTGCGTACGCCGGCGCTGAGGTTGCCGGCGCCACGGCGAGCGGAGAGCCCGCCGACGTTGACGATGCGACCCCAACCCTGTTGTTGCATGTAGGGGGCGACGGCGCGGGCACAACGCAGGTAACCCATGACCTTGGTGTCCAGGTCCAGCATCACGTCCTCGTCCAGGATTTCGCTGAGAGAGCCGCGGGCCAGGCCGCCAGGCGCGGCGGCGTTGTTGACCAGGATGTCGATGCGTCCACCGAGGGCATCAGCGGCGGTGGTGACCATCGCGTTGACCTGCTCAGTGCTGGTCATATCGGCGACGATGGGGGTAACGGAGCCTCCGGTGTCGGCTGCCACTTCTTCGGCAGCGGCCGAGAGCGTGTCGGCGTAACGTCCTGTGATAACCACACGGCAACCGTCAGTGGCCAGTACGCGGGCGACGGCTTTGCCGATTCCGCGGCTGCCGCCGGTGACGATCGCTGATTTACCGTTGAGTTCCAAATCCATGAGCGGAAAGCCTCCCGGCTACTTTGGCGGCATTGTACACCAGCCCACGCAATGGGGGCAGGTCTGAAACCTGCCCCCACGAGCGGATTGTATTGCGCTGGGAAACTTAGCCGACCTGGACAGTGGCTCCGGCCTCTTCCAGCTTGCCCTTAATGGAGTCAGCCTCTTCCTTGTTGACCCCTTCCTTGACCCGGGTAGGCGCGGACTCAACCAGTTCCTTGGCCTCGCGGAGACCGAGGTCGGTGACTTCGCGCACGGCCTTGATGACGTTGATCTTGTTGGCGCCGAAGTCGGCCAGCGTGATGGTGAATTCGGTCTGATCGTCGGCGGCCGCGGACGGAGCGTCGTCGGTCACCGCTGCGGGTGCGGCGGCTACTGCCACAGGCGCGGCGGCGGACACGCCGAACTCATCCTCGATGGCCTTGACCAGGTCGGCCAGGTCCATAACGCTCATGTTCTTGATGGCTTCCAATACTTCCTGATTCACTGCCATGGTTTTGCCTCCTGTGTTTGGTAGCGTTTGTTGTGCGGGAGATAATCGGTTATTCGTCGGCCGCAACAGCCTCGGGCTGCACTTCCTCAGCTTGCACTTCCTCGGGCTGAGCATCCTCGGGCTGCGCGTCCTCAGCTTGTACTTCCTCGGGCTGAGCATCCTCGGGTTGTGCGTCCTCAGCTTGTACTTCCTCGGGCTGAGCATCCTCGGGTTGCATTTGATCCATGCGAGCCTGCAGTACATAGGCAAGGCTCGCGATGGTGGCGTTTAGCGCGGTGGCCAGACCGTACAATGGCCCCTGCATGTTGCCCAACAATTGGGCGAGCAATACAGGTTGGGGCGGCAACGATGCCAGCCGAGATACCTCGGCGGGAGCCATCGCCGGTCCATCACCGATCACAGCGCCGTGGATCTGGAGGGTGCCGTCTGCATTGGCAGCATCGGAGACCGCCTTGGCGATAGTGACGGCGTCATCGTAGCCGAGGGCGATGGCCGTCTGGCCGGCGACCACCTCCTTGAGCTGGGGGACGTTCGCGCCGTCGGCCGCCAGGTTAAGCAAATTGTTCTTGATGACGATGAACTCGACGCCGCCTTCGCGCATGCGCCGGCGCAGGCTCACCATCTGGTTAACGCCTATACCCGAGCAGCCGGTGGAGATAACGATGGAGCAGTTCTCCAGTTTCTCACGCAGTTCGGCTACGCGGTCGACTTTTGCCTGGGTTGGCAATGTTTTCCTCCTCGTATTCAGACTTCGGTCGGGATGTTCGCGATGGGTAAAAGCGAAAGCCCCGCGCTTTGAGACGTAGACGCGGGGCTGAACATCCCCAATGGGGACGTATCACTGTACCTCTCGCCTCGGCGGGCGGCGATTTCAAGCCATTATCCCTGTGTTAGGGACCCGCTGTCTCAAGCGTTGTATGTTGTATTCAGATTTGAGAGTAGCCTATCATCCGCGTTCCGGGAACGCAACAGTAGGTTAATCCGGTTTCATGGTCTGCAGCGTGGCAACGTCCACAGAGATGCCGGGGCCCATGGACGACGTGATATAGGCTGACTTGATAAACGCGCCTTTCACTGCGTCGGGCCTTTCCCGCATCACGGAATCCATGAAGACCGTCAGGTTGTCCATCAGCGAATCTGTTTCGAAGGAGGACTTGCCGAACTGGCCATGGATAATGGCTGTGCGGTCGGTCCGGAACTCGAGGCGCCCAGCCTTGGATTCCTGGATAACGCGGTGGAGGTCGCGAGCCGGGACCAGAGTGCCGGTTCGGGGGTTGGGCATCAACCCGCGCCGTCCCAGTATGCGGCCCAAACGGCCGATCTTGGACATCACCTCGGGGATAGCCAATCCCACGTCGAATTCCAGCCATCCGCCCTCGATCTGGGCGATCAGGTCGTCGTCGCCCACGTAGTCGGCGCCGGCTTGTCGCGCGATGTCCACAGCTTCGCCGGTGGCGAACACCAGGACGCGCGTTTCCTTGCCAAGGCCGTGGGGCAGAACAGTCACTCCGCGCACTTGCTGTTCGGCGTGGCGGACGTCCGCGTTGGTACGGAGGTGTACTTCCACGGTCTCGTCGAACTTGGCCGTGGACAGTTCCTTGATCAGGTCGATAGCCTCGCGGGGCTGATATACGGCGTCTTCCGGCACGCGCTCGGCGACGGTGTTGTAACGGCGGCTATGTTTCGGCATGGCGCTGGTCTCCCTTGGCAGTTTGCGCGTCGATGTCAGTCGTCTTCGACGGTGATCCCCATGCTGCGGGCGGTGCCGGCGATGATGTTCATGGCCTGCTCGACCGAGTTGGCGTTCAGGTCCTTCATCTTTTCCTCGGCGATGCCACGCAGCACTTCGCTGTCGATGGTGACACCGAGGGGTTCACGGGCGTCGCCCTGGCCTCTTTCGACGCCGGCGGCGCGGCGAAGGAGGTCTGAAGCCGGGGGCGTGCGAGTTACGAAGGTAAAGGAGCGGTCCTGGTAAACGGTCAGATGTACCGGGACGATGGTGCCGGACTGGCTGCCGGTACGTTCGTTGTACTCCTTGACGAAGGCCATGATGTTGACGCCGTGTTGACCCAATGCAGGGCCCACCGGCGGCGCGGGCGTGGCCTTGCCCGCCTCCAATTGCAGCTTGATCACTGCCATTACTTTCTTAGCCACTAAAGGCCTCCAATGTCACGTTTCCCAACCAAGGTCAGGAGCCAAATTAGGACGCAGGGGATTAGACTTTCTCCACCTGCATGAAGTCCAGTTCGACCGGTGTTTCTCTTCCGAACACCGATATCATTACCTTGACCTGCCCACGGTGTTCATCGACTTCTTCGACTTTGCCCAGCATGTCCGCGAATGGTCCTTCGGAGATCCGCACGGTGTCGCCCTGATTCATGCCAATGACGGCCCTGGGTTCTCCGGAAGCGACGCGCTCCAGTATCTCATCCACCTCGCGGTCGTCGAGAGGCACCGGCCTCGGGCGGTCGCCCCCTTCTTCCTCAGCGGATATGAACCCGGTGACTCCGGTGGTATTCCTGACCAGGAACCAGGCCTCATCGTCCATGATCATCTGGACCAGGATGTAACCGGGGAACAATTTGCGACGCTGGGAGGTGCGCTCACCCTTGTTACGGATAATCTCGTCCTCGGATGGGACCTCGACTCGCGCGATCCGGTCCAACATTCCGAAGCTATGGCGGCGCAGATCCAAATTACGCTTGACCATATCCTCCTGGCCGGTATAGGTGTGGACGATATACCAGCGCAGGTCGGCAAATGGTTGCATTGTGGTCATAACGGGCCTGTGAATTTGTCGAGTCGATCAGAAGGTAGGTAGTGCGCCTGCCACCGTTGGCCGGGCAACCTACGCCAGTCCGCCATTAAGGTCCGGCGCTTTTCGCACGCCGACCGACGGAATTTACCGGCGTAGAAAGCTGCGCTAGAAAACGGTGGGGTTGAGGATCACCCGGGTGAATAGCTCAGCGAAAACCCGGTCCAGCAACCCCAGGAAGAAGCCCATAATGATGGCGAGCACCAGCACGATCACGGTAAGACGGGCCGTCTCTTCCTTGCTCGGCCATACCGATTTACGCAGTTCAGAGATGGTTTCCCGAAGGAACCCGACGGGCCCGACCCTCCCCACGGAGCGGGGAGAGATCGGGGTAGGTCGTCTTGCTGATGCTCTGGCCACGGCCAGTTACCTCACTTCACGGTGCACGATGTGATTGCGGCAACGGCTGCAGTATTTGCGCAGTTCCATACGGCTGGTGTGGCTGCGCCGATTTTTGATGGTGGAGTAGTTACGCTCCCGGCAGTCGGTGCATTGCAGCGTGATGATCTGCCGTGCGTCGGTGGACTTGCGCGCCATAAGGTCACTCCAGCAGTTTGGTGAACACGCCGGCGCCGACGGTTCGGCCGCCTTCGCGGATCGCGAAACGCAGGCCTTCCTCAACGGCGATAGGCGTGATGAGGCTAACAGTCATGGTGATGTTGTCGCCAGGCATCACCATCTCCACGCCGTCGGGCAGGGCGATTTCACCGGTGATGTCGCTGGTGCGGATGTAGAACTGGGGCTTGTAGCCGGTGAAGAACGGCGTGTGGCGGCCGCCTTCGGCCTGGCTCAGCACGTACACCTCGGCTTCGGCCTTGCGATAAGGCCTCATGGAACCGGGGGCCACCAGGACCTGTCCACGTTCGACCTCGTCTCGGTCCACACCGCGGAGCAGAACGCCAACAGCGTCGCCGGCCTCGGTAGTGTCGAGCAACTTGTGGAACATCTCCAGGCCGGTGGCGACGGTGCGGCGCACGTCGCCGGAGCGGATGATTTCAACTTCCTCACCGACGTTGAGCTGACCGCGTTCGACACGGCCGGTTACGACGGTACCGCGGCCCTTGATGCCGAAAACGTCTTCGATGGGCATGAGGAAGGGCTGGTCGGTTACGCGGGACGGCTGGGGAATGTAGTCGTCCATGGTCTTGACGAGTTCCCGGACGCCTTCCATGGCATCGGCGTCGCCTTCCAGGGCCTTGAGGCCGCTGACGCGGACGATGGGAGTGTCGTCGCCGGGGAAGTCATAGGTGTCGAGGAGTTCGCGGACTTCCATTTCCACCAGTTCCAGCAACTCTTCATCGTCCATCATATCGACCTTGTTCAGGGCGACGACGATGGAGGGGACCTCCACCTGGCGGGCCAGGAGGATGTGCTCCCGGGTCTGGGGCATGGGGCCGTCGGGGGCAGAGACCACGAGGACCGCGCCGTCCATCTGGGCGGCTCCGGTGATCATGTTCTTGATGTAGTCGGCGTGGCCGGGGCAGTCAACGTGGGCGTAGTGCCGCTGCTCGGTCTCGTACTCGACGTGCGCGATGGCGATGGTGATGCCGCGGGCGCGCTCTTCGGGAGCGTTGTCGATGCTGCCGAAATCGCGGAAACTGGCGTTACCTTCTTGGGACAGCACGTTGGTGATGGCAGCGGTGAGGGTGGTCTTGCCGTGGTCAACGTGACCAATGGTACCCACGTTCACGTGCGGCTTGGAACGGTCAAAGACTTGCTTAGCCATGGTTGGGAGTTACTCCTTGCTCCTTGTCAGTTTTGCCTACCCGCGGGTTTGTGGGTTTGCCCCGGCGGGGAATTCGCGCTGGTGGAGCCCAAGGGCGGAATCGAACCGCCGACCCCGTTCTTACCAAGAACGTGCTCTACCTCTGAGCTACTTGGGCGTGGTTTGATATGTCGGCGGTTGTTGCGGGATACCCGGATTCCGGTCAGGGCCTCAGGTTTTTGTTTAACAGTGGTGGAGGGGGCAGGATTCGAACCTGCGAAGCCCGTCAGGGCGCCAGATTTACAGTCTGGTGGCTTTAACCACTCACCCACCCCTCCAAGTCGATACAGTATCTA
>JAPOQH010000111.1 GCA_026710825.1 Chloroflexota bacterium
AGGAGCATTGGCGGCCGCTGGGCTCATCGCCCTGCTGCTGGCGTTGCCACTGGGGCTGGTCTCAGCCCAGGGCGGCGCGTCCGGCGCCAACCTGCCGCCAGCATTCCTCTTCGGCACCGCAATGGCCGATGGCCTGCCGGTCGGCGAAGGCACTATGATCGTCGCCATGGCCGGCGACCAGAAGATCGGCTCCACCATGGTGATGTCGAACGGCAAATTCGGACCGCTGGAGCTCATGCAGCCCACCAGCGGCGAGATGACCGTAACCTTCATGGTCGGCGACCGCATGACGGACTACCAGTACGACTGGATGTCCGGCGGTCGTGAGATCGTCATGATGGACGCCAACCTGATGATGATGATCCCCGAGCCGGAAGACGGTGATCAGGGTCCTCCGGGCCCTCCGGGCGTCCCCGGACCCGCCGGTAAAGACGGCGCGGCCGGAGCCGCCGGCCCTGCAGGACCTCCGGGTCCCGCCGGGGCGCAGGGAGCGACTGGCGCGCAGGGTGAGCAGGGCATCCAGGGGCCCCCTGGGCCTCCGGGTGCGGCAGGCCCGTCGGGTTCGGTTGGACCCGCCGGCGGCGCAGGCTCCCTGGGCATCATCTCCCTCATCATCGCCATCGTAGCTGCGGTAATCGCAGTGGTGGCAGTGGTGATGGCACGGCGGCAACCCGCCGGAGCATAGGGCCCGCTGAGCGTAAGCCAGCGCCACACAGCCCAAGTAGTCCCCGCTGGTCATGGATCGGCGGGGACCATTCTATTGAATGCCGAAGTTGGTGTGGGAATTGGCAACCACATGTCAGCATACTAAGCCCGAATCCACCGAAGAGATACGGCGGTGCAAGTTGGACCAGGGACGAGCGGCATGGAAATGACATTGCAGGGCGCTGGTGCCCATAGATCGGGACGTGTGCTGAGTTTGTCAGCGACGCGAAGGGGATTTTTGATGGGTCGCTGCAGCGCCGACAGGCGCGATCATCGGCCAGATTACAGCAGGAGATACGCGGGAACCGGCCTGGCGCAGATCCGGCAGGCGATTGGGTAGTCCGCTGGCAGACGCCGTGGGCGCGGTCAGGAAGGTAGGGGTAGGGCGCGCAGTTTGGCGAGAGCGCGGCCGAACTGGTTTTGCCAGGGCCAGCCTTGTGGCAGATGCAAAGTGAGGCGGCGTGCCTTGCGGGTGATGCGTCCGGCCAGAGAGAAGAAGCGTCGTCTGAAGGTCTTGGTGGTTGCCGCCGCCTCGCCCAGACCGATGCGCGTCGTCCAGCGGGCCAAATTGTAGGCCATTACTTGTACGGCCAGCCAGACGGCGTTGGCGGGGAAGCGTCCCGAGGGGAGGTGGTTGAGACCCACGCCGTATTTCAGGTCGCGGATGGTGTTCTCGATCTCGGCGTGGCGGCGATGGTCGGCCTCCAGGTCCAGGGTGTCGCCCTCGCGGTCGGTGATGAAGGCGTGATAGCTGTAGGTGGTAAAGAGCGCCAACTGGGAGCCGGGGGTGGGCTTGACCCTCCGGACGATGAGACGTACCGACACCGCGTCGGGCTTGCTCTCGAAAGGCGTGTATTCCGTCTCGGACACGTCGGCGGCGCCCTCCATCCAGTAGGGTATGGGCGTCCACTCTTCCTCGGGTATGGCCCGATGATATTCCGCAAACTGGCGTGCTGGCGGACGGTGATGGAGAAGCGGACACTCAGCTTGCGGCAGGCGGCTACAATGGCGTGGTTGTAGAAGCCGCTGTCGGTCTAATAAGAGCAAGAAACTTGAAGCCAACAAAACTACTGGTCACACTGTCCATCATCATAATATTCGTCGCATTTACCCACGGAGTCGTTCTAGACGACGAACAGCGTTTCACCATGCCGGCCACCGACATACAAGTGCTCAACGGGCATAATCCAGGTGAGGTTATCCTGAGCTGGAATGCTGTCGCCGAGGCAACACACTACCGCATTGGCTGCGTCAATATGGATCGGGATTACCCTCGTGCCAAGGCTACCGCCACCGGCGACTGGCGTGAAGCGATAGCGTATATCGTCGTGGAGGCTCGGAATCTGGACGCGGATCGGCCCTCATATACGCTGCACGGCTTGCAGGAGGGGGCCTATCACGCTTGTTCGGTGCTGACCAGCAACGCGCGTCATAGCCGGTTCACTTGGCCATACAACCCGACCTGGCAGTATCTAACTGTCACAGACAACCGCGGCTGATCCTGTCCTGCATTCGATCTATCAGTGATTCCAATTCGTGGAGATACTTTCTATCGTGCGGATATCTCGAAAATTCAAACCCGCCCTGGTTAACCTTTGGGGCATGTTACGTTGAACCTAAACGAATAAGCCGGACTCCCCATACTCAACCGTTGTAAAAATGGTTGAGTATAGTTACAAGAACGTCGTCGTCCATTCCTGAAGATCCGCCATAGGGGGACCGCCGCCCCAACAGTGCAAGACGGCTCTGCTTGGGAATCTTACTCAAGAACACCGAACTAATCCCCGCTCAAGCCGCCCCGCGAGCCTGTGCCCGCACGGCAGCCTGAACCGGATTGGGTCGGTTATTCTGCTTCCCCAGCCGATGCTGCGCTGCAAACGCTGGTCTCGGCTGTCCCGAGATCGCGCCCCAGTACGTCCACACGTGCTTCACTCGCGTCCTTGCAGGTACGGTGAAGGCGACGTGGCCGCCATTGCCGATGGGTGCTACCCAGCGACGCGGGATGCGCTCCGAACAGCCGAGCAAATGTCGGGCCAGCACCAGGGCCGCGGCCCGGTGAACGCTGAGCCCGTAACGCTCCATGAACTTCACCCGGCCGATGACCGAACTGAACGCCGGGTTCGCCTAATGTACCTCCGCTCCATGACGGTAGCCGCGAGATAGGAAGCAAGCCTTGACCTTGCCGTAACTGAAACTGGACAGCATCCGGCTGTACTTGCGGGACTCGCCCTCCAGGGCCGCCTTCTTCTGCCGGAAATCCAGCTGCTCGATGACGATGGGCTTGCCCACCTCACGGGCGTAACGCACCACGCTGGCCACCGCGTCGCCGATGATGGCCTCGGCTTGACGCCGTGACTTGCCATCGGTCGGGTCGATTCCGGTAGCAACTGTCTTTAATGTCAATAGGAATGAGCGACTTCTGGCTGTGTCATATCGAACCACGGGGAGCCGTGTTTGAGCATGGAGTTGAGTATGACCAGCAGTTTGCGCATGCACGCGACGAGCGCCACCTTCTTCGGCTTACCG
>JAPOQH010000112.1 GCA_026710825.1 Chloroflexota bacterium
ACCGGCAGGCCATCGGCCATTGCGGTGCCGAAGAGGAATGCTGGCGGCAGGTTGGCGCCGGACGCGCCGCCCTGGGCTGAGACCAGCCCCAGTGGCAACGCCAGCAGCAGGGCGATGAGCCCAGCGGCCGCCAATGCTCCTAATCTTTTCATATCACTTCACTCCTGCTTTTGGGTTGCCCCTCGCCCCTTTGCCTTGCGGTTCCGGAGCGAGGGTACTTTTCCCTGTGACTGCTTCTTTCTATCCGATATACGCTGGTTGACGCTTACCAGATTTCCAGGTTCCAGCAGTCGCCGCCGGCGCAGGTGAAGCTGACCAAGCGGCCGTTCCAGTCCACGTCCTCCTGGCTGTCCTTGACCAGGACCCAGTACGGCTGTCCGCCGTGGAGTTCGGTCAACGTGTTGAGGTCGGAGAACTCAGGGCGCGGGTCGTAGAACGTCCATTCCTTGGACTGGTTGTTGAAGTGGAAGATGGCGTCCAGGTTGTCGCCCAGATCGGACACCGCTGCCGGCAACTCGGCGGCTACGCCGGTCACCGTGGCCTCGGCCAGCACTTCAAGCTGTGCCACGCGGGTCTCGTTGCCAACCTTCACCTCGACCGGGTAGAAGCCCGGATCCAGGAACGGGATCAGGATGTCAGTGACTGTCGCGTCACCTTCGCGGTTGGTGTTGATGTTCCGGCCACCGAGCCTGTTGGCGCCGTCTATCTTCACGTGCTCAACCAGCGAGTACGGAGGCATTCCTTCGACCGAAACCGTGATGGTCTGGCCAGGCGCAGCTGCGCCGGGATCCAGGCCCAACTCGGCCTCGACGGTCTCGAACGTGGTGTCTTCCTCGATGTCCCCGCCGGCGCCGCCGTCGTAGGTCACCGTGACATCATGCTCGTCGCCGATGCTGATTGTGCTGCGGAGCTGGTACTCGTAGCGGAACCGCCCGTTGCCGTCAACGTCGGCATTGCGGGTGCGGCCGTCAACCTCGATGGTGACGTAGTTGTCATCATCGGCCGTGCTGATGGGCCAGTTCATACCGCTGATCACGATGAAGTCCCGCGGGCTCGCCGTCGCCGGAGACACCTCAATCGTGGGCTCCTTGATCGTGACCGTGGTCTCGCCCTCGAACGCGTGCGTGTCCACCGCCTTGATGGTGTACTCGTCGTCGTCCAGGGCCGGGTTGCTGTCGCTGGCGTCGGCGGTCCAGATGCGCACCGTCGCGGTGAATTCACCGTTGCTGGTGACCTGGACGTACTTGCGGCCGTCGTCCGTCTGCGTCCCGGCATCGCTCACGTCAATTGCCACACCGTCAATGGTGATCATGTCGGTGTAGATGCGAGCGTCTTCGGTGAAGCCGCTGCCGGAAATGATGATGCTCTGGTTGGGCGCAACTTCAGTCTGGCTCAACTCCAAGCTCGAAGGCACCACGCCCAGGTATATCCGCTTCGTCTGGTCGCCGTCTTTGACCGCGATCTGGGTCGACTCGCCGAGGTCTCCGGGAACGTTGAATATGAAGTCCTTCCCGTCGATCTCGTTCACGCAGACGATGATGGAGGTATCAGTAGGGGGATCGCGCATTTCGCCGGGGCGATACATGTCGCTGGACCCTGTTCCGCAGTCGTCCATCTCAGAGCGCAGCCACTTGTGGCTGGTCCCAAAGTTGATCTCGCTCACGTCGTAGGCGAAGTCGCGCGCCTTGATGGTGATCTCTTCGCCGTAGCTCGCCGTGGCCGGATCCACCGTGGCCGACGCCTCCAACGTGAAGGTGTCTACGTCGCTGGAGAAGCGCGGGCTTCCCGCCTCGGAGTCCACCGCGCAAATGTGGTTGACTGCGCCCGGCTTAAACTCGTCCTGGTGCACCGTAAAGGTCACCACGAACTTGTCGTCGCTGCCCACTTCCGCGGTTCCCAGCGAATCCTTATCGGTATCCGCAACCAGGGCTTCGCAGCTTGCCGGCTCGGTGTCGCTCACCAGCACGAACACCTCGGCGCCCGTCCCGTTGTTGAATCCGGTTCCGGTTACCGTGATCTCCGCTCCACGACCGTTGTCCTCATCGCTGAGGCTGATCTTGGCCCAGGTCGGGAGGTCATCCAGATTTCTGGCATCCGCCCCGGGGTTATCGAGGGTCGGGACACTGGCGCCCGGCTCCAACACGGCGTAGTGGGCGCTGTGGGAGCCCTGCTCGGTGGGATTCTTGATGCCGGCAGCCTTGGTGAAGATCAGTTCTAGATCCGCACTGTACATGGCGTCCCAGTTGTTATATCCCTCGTCGTTGTCGGGACGCCGGTCCGGCAGGAACACCTGGATGTCCCAGTCGTCGTCGCCGTCGAAGTGGTCGTCGTCCTCGATCTCGATTTCGTCGACCACGTAGACGCGGCCAGTGCCGGTGCCCACGAAGTAGACGTCCCTCGGGTCGATGTCATCGGGGACCTGGAAGTCGTCCTCCAGGTAGAGCACCACGGAACTGCCCGCCTCCAAATCGCCCGGCGACTCGATGGTCAGCGTCAGCTTAACGCCGGCCCCGCCGGTCGTGCTGCTGCTGACGATCATGTCGCCAGGCATCGGCTCGGTGACCGGCGGCGGGCCGTGCGAGTGGGTGTCATCTGTGTGATCCAGGCCGTCCATCACGTGTTCCGTGATGCACGTGGCTTGGGCCTGTGCGGTTCCTTCATCGCACCCGTGCGCCTGGGCCGTCTGCGTTGGCAGCGCATACCACGCGACCGCCGCAGCCAGCAACCCAAACACGGCCAGCGACATCAGAACCACCGGCCAGATGTGCTTTCTGGTTTTGCTAGTCATTTGCTGTAATCTCCTTTGAGATTGACTTCTTGCTCTGTCCCGCCCAGGCCGGCGGCGTTGACCGTTCGGCCCAGGCAGGGACGTTCATCCTGTCGGTTGGCGACGGTTATTCCGCCGTTATCCTGACAAAATCTGAGAGCTCGAAGCCCATGGGGTCGAACGACGCCACGAAGATGAGGTATTCCCCACCGGCGGTCAGACCGCCAACCTGGCCGGTTGTCAGTTCAGGATTGTTCACGATCTCGAACGACTGTTGAGTCGGGTCGGTAAGCGAGTTTGCGATGATGGTGTAACCGCTGGCGCCGTCAACAGCGCTCCAGGTGACGGTCACCAGGCCGCTGCCCACCGGGTTGGTGCTGATGATGCTAGGCGCAGTCAGTTCAACCGCCGCCGCTTCCACGGTTACCGAGATGGGCTGCGTGGCAGTCTCTCCCATGCTGTCGGTGGCGGTCACCGTGATGGTGGCCGGTCCGGCGGACACACCGGTGATGGTCAGATCATAGGTGATCGCGCCTGGATCGGAATCGTCCTCGGTAACCATGGCGGTTGCGATCATGTCGTCGCTGGACTCCGCTGTGTAGGTCAGCGTGTCGCCAGGGTCACTGAAGTAGCCCGACACGTCCATGGGGGCGGACGTCATGTCTACCGTCACCGTTACGTCAGCAATCATGCCAACGGTCGTGGGAGGCGTGTTGGATGAGTGGGTCATCGCGTAGGCCATGCCGTCGGACGGCATTCCGATGCCCGCGCTGTTCTGCGCGCTGACGCGGTAGTAGTACTTGGTCGCTTCCATCAGGCCCATGTCGGAGTAGCTGGTACCCGTAATGGCGTAGTTTGCGAAGGCGGCGTCAACCACTATCTTCGCTTCGGGGGACAGACCGGCGTACATGTAGCAGTATGGCGAACGTGGGTCGGCAGTCTCATCGTCTGAGCCTGGGGCCGGATCCGCATCTGCCGGTACTGCGTCGTTCATCATCGGGCAGTCCAACGAGTTCCACCACGTGGCAACGTCGGTGGCTGCGATGATCATGAACTCGCCGTCGCCACTCTTGCGCTCGAGAACGTAACCGCTGACTTCCGCGCCGCCGTTATAGGCGGGGGCAGTCCAGGACACGTCAATCTGCGTGTCGCTGACGGTCATGGCGGTAACTGCGGTGGGCATGCCCGGAGCCATGGCCGGGTCGGTGGTCGCGATGGCGTCATTGTCGTTGGTGGTGACGTAGTCATCGCCGTAGCCGACATAGCCGCTGCTGGTGGCAACCACGTTGATGCCGAACACGCGGTAGCAGTACCCGGTCTCGGGCATCAGGCCAGTGTGCGTGTACGACGTGGTCGTGCTCATGGTGTCTTCCACCAGCGTCGACCAGTTCTCCGCGCAATCGTCGCCGGCCGCGTTCAACGGCGAGGACTCGATCTTGTAGCCAATGATGTTCGCCGCGGTAATGTCGTCGGCCCGGGCGTTCCACAACAACTCGATGGTGTCGTAGCCTATGGCCTTGACCACCAAGCCGCCCGGACTGTCCGAGACCAGGGAAAGGAGCGTCATGTCATTCATCACGTCCGATGTGACGCTCCGCTTGGAACTGGACGGCGCGTTGTTGATGGTGGAAACCCGGTAGTACTTGGTCTGACCCTGCACCAGTCCCTTGTGGAAGAACTCCACGTCGGTGTCTTCAACAACCTTATTGACCGTGACCTTCTTGGTCTTTTCGTCGTAGGTGTACTCCTCGTCCAACTTGCCGGCGACGGTGGCCAGCAGCGACCAGGTCTTGCCGTCATCGGAGACGTCAACCTCGTAGCCGGTGATCCTGCCGTGGCCCACCGCTGGCGAGCCTGACGCGCCTGCCGCGGGTTCGGCATCGGGGTCATCGTCCGGCGGGGTCCAGGCTACGTCAATTTGCGTTTCCGAGGAACTCACAACGCTGTCCAGAGTGGGAGCGAGTGGCCGGCCGGCGCGGTGGTCACACTAACCGGTGTAGAAGCCTCGGTAAAAACGTTGCTGGAGGCGATAGTCCTGTTGTGATCGGCAAGAACACGGTACCAGTAAGTCGTCCCAGCAATCCTACCGGTATCGATGAAGGTCGCGGCTGTGTCGGTGGTCAAAGCGACGTTTTCCCAATCGATTCGGTCCTCTGACCGTTCCAGCCGGTAAGTGGTGGTACCTTGTACTTTTTCAACCACCCATGCCAGCTCGATATTCGTCCGACCGGCGTTGACGTTATTGACGCGTACCTTCTTCGTGAAGCGAGGCCGGTTGAGCAGGTCGTTAGTAACGTCGTCTGGAGATTCAGTCACGTTCTTTGCTCGTTCAGTGTCTGTCACCGCTACATTCGTAGACCACTGCCCATCGTCAGTGGCCCCGGGAGTGACCACACCGTCGGCCACGTTGCGCCGGACTACGGAGTTGACGGCCATGACCTGGAAGTTCCAAGGTTCGGTGGAACTAGGTGCGTCGAATTTGCTCTGAATGCTGCTGGTGATAGACAGACTGGTGTTGGCTTCGACGAAGTGCAACTTTTTCACTTCGGTAGTGGCCGTAGCTGTGTTCCCACCATAGACGTAGTATCCAATGATGGGAGCGCCTGGCAGCGCAGTGCCACCGTCGCCAGTGTTAGGCTCGTCCCAATACAGCGTCATCCTACCTGCTGGATTCAGACCAACTCTAACACCCCCGTCTGCGATCGCCGCCGGGATAGCCCCAACAGCGGTCTTATGGGAGTCCGTGTTGGAAGCATTGCTGGCGACGGCAGCGGCGTGCTTCCCATTGGGATGGTTATACGCGGTAACGCGATACCACCGCTCTTGGCTCTCCAGTAATCCGGAGTGCGTGTATGCACAGTCGGTATCGGTTCCGGTACAGTTGGCGTCTTTAGCGCTTCTCTCCGCCAACTTGGTGAACGCGCGGCCGTCCTTTGAGACTTCAATCAGATACTTCGTGACCGGCGCGCCCGGCGGGTTGGACGGGGCAGTCCAGGTCAGATTTATCTGCGTCTGTGGTGTCGTGCCGTCTGCCGCCAGCAACGAGGTGGGAGCGTCCGTCTTAGTGGACTTGTCGGTTACGGCGGACTTGCCGTTGAGCACGGTGCTGCTGCCGCCGGAGTTGAAGGCGAAGACCCGGTAGTGCCGCGTCTGCACCGCCGACAGACCCGTGTCGTCGGTGAACACGGTGGAGTTATGGTTGGGCTCCAGGGAGTACCAGACCATCCCGTCGTCGGAGTAGTCGATACGGTAGCCGTCGGGAAGCCCGCCAGTGTCGGCAGTGGGGGCGTCCCACGTCAGCTCGATGCTGTCGGGGCCCAAGGCATTGCCGGTTAGGTTCATCGGCATGCCCGGAACTTCTTCTGCTTGCGCTGCCGCGTCGTTGGGCTGCAGCGTCATGAAGGCAGCCAGCGCGCCGATCACGGCTACCGCCGCAATCAGTGGCACTGACCACATCAATTTTCTTGTTTTTCTACTCATTTGACAAAATCTCCTTGTGAGATCGTCATTTGTGTGTTGGGTGTTGTTTGGCGCGCCCTCGGCCCGTTGGTTCCGGGGCCTGTACCCTACGCTGGATTCCTGCTTCCGCAGGAATGACGGTGTTGGTTGCCCGCGGGCGGGCAGGGGGCGACTTTAGACATATCTTCTGGTGTTCTCACCTCCTTGCGATGAGGCCGTCACCGGGGCCGGCGTACGGCCGGCCGTGCGCGACGGCAGATAGATTTCAAGAATTGCCTTGCGATTATAGCAGGGTCAATATTACGCGAGTATTACGGACGACATATCATTTTGGACAATTTTCAAAATGGGGCAAGGGTGAGTTTACGTGCGTGGGGGCGGGCGAATGATTATTCGCCCGTACGCCGATGGCGATACGAGCGGGCGTATCCGTTAAATACGTGGGGCGCGGCATGCCGCGCCCCTACAGGTCGAGTATCGACGCCCTTCCCATATTAAGGGACGCGTATTAAAGGAACGCCAACTGTTCGTAGTCGCCGCGCACGATGGGGTTGGGGTCGAGGTCGAGCCAGCGGTTGAGGATGGTGGCGTAGGTGGAGCGGAAGTCGGTGGTGAAGTGCATGTCGCCCTCGGAGTGGTCCTCGGGGCGCAGGGACGGGTACTCGCCGTAGAGGCCGCCGTTGATGGAACCGCCGATGACGAAGGCCGCGCCGCCGGAGCCGTGGTCGGTGCCGGTGCCGTTGTCCCGGATGCGGCGGCCGAACTCGGAGAACACCAGGATCAGGGTGTCGTCCAGCATGCCGTGCTCTTCCAGGTCGCCGGTGAAGTCGGCGATGGCGGTGGACACGTCGGTCCAGAGCTTGGCGTGGGCGGGAAGCTCGTTGCTGTGGGTGTCGAAGCTGCCGTGCATGGTGTAGTAGATGCGGGTGCCCAGGCCGGCGGACATCACCTGCGCCATGTTGCGCAGGGACTGGCTGATGGGCGTGTCGGCGTGCTCGACGGATGAGGAGTACAGGTCCGGGGCGGAGCGCAGGCGGTCGGCGCCCTTGAGCGCGTTGGAGCCGGTCTCGGACAGCACCTGCGCGACGATGTCCTTGGTCTCGGTGGGCCCATAGATGCGGCTGAAGGCTTCCAGCGCGTACTGGCGTGACTTCTCGTCCTGGATGTCGGGCATCAGGCCGTAGGTCTCCAGGTTGGCGACGGAGGCGACGGGCACGCCCTTGCATACCATGGCACGGGGGAGGCCGCGTCCGAAGTTGACGCCGGTGAGGACGTTCTCGCCCCGGGCGTCCAGGTCGCGGATGGCCGCGCCCAGCCAGCCCTCGGCGCCGATCTTCTCC
>JAPOQH010000084.1 GCA_026710825.1 Chloroflexota bacterium
CATTTCCGCTCATTTGAGCAGGGCGAGGAACGGGTGGCGGGGGTGGAATGAGGGCGGCGAGTGAGGTTTTGGGGGAGATATTGATGGTTTTGACGGGCCGGTGAGAGGATTTGGCGGAGCAGGGTTGGGATGGTTCGTAATGGTCAGAATCGGGATTACCGAGGTCAGAGGATTTTCAGGATTGTAGATGCCGCATTTGAGTTGGGCGGTTGGACAGTTAGATGGTAAGGATATGGGGATGTCAGGGACAAGGGAGAATTGTCACCTGGTCTTTCGATGGTCGCCAGACCAAGAAAATGTTTGGAGCCCAGCGCGGCTCTACCGACCCGGCCCGCTGGTGGTTCGATCCGCCAGAGGCGGACTGGCGGCTGCTCCCGCCGCCGGTGGACGTTCCGCACCATGAGCGGACTGGGTCGGCAGCATGCAAATAGTCGAAAGGGACTGTAGTCGATACGCTCCTCGGTTGACATCAACGCTGAGTAGAGATACCATTTTTCGACGTTGCGAACGATTTTGACCCGTACGCACGCCAAGGAAAAACCATGCCTACTGTGAATCAACTAGTACGTAAAGGGCGCAAGCCGGTGCGCAAGGGCACCAAAGCTCCGGCTTTGCACTGGGTACAAAATTCTTTGCGCAACCGGACCCGCTGGGGTCCAGGTTGTCCGCAACGGCGGGGGGTCTGCATCCAGGTGCGGACAATGACGCCGAAAAAACCGAACTCTGCGCTGCGCAAGATTTGTCGAGTCAGGTTGACCAACGGAGTGGAAGTAACCGCTTACATCGGCGGCGAAGGCCACAACCTGCAGGAGCACTCGGTAGTTTTGATTCGGGGAGGCCGTGTCAAGGACCTGCCCGGCGTGCGTTACCACGTAGTGCGTAGCAACCTGGACACCGAAGGCGTTGGTGGTCGCCGCCAAGGGCGAAGCAAATACGGAACCCGTAAGGGCTAAACTGGCGCCGGAAATAGCAACTCTCCGTCACCCCCCTTGCTTGGGGGGTGGCTTAATGTACGACCAAAGGCAGAAACGAACATGTCGCGACGACGCCGAGCGGAACCCCGCATAATCAAACCAGATCCGCGATTCAACAACCTGGAACTTGCGAAGTTCATCAATCGCGTGATGCTCAAGGGCAAGAAGTCCACGGCACAGCGTGTCGTATATGACGCTCTGGAGTTGGTCAGGCAAGACAGCAACCAGGATCCGATGGTTGTTTTCTCCAGCGCCATGCGAAACGCAACCCCCCTCGTAGAGGTGCGTCCTCGTCGAGTCGGAGGCGCAACGTACCAGGTGCCAGTTGAGTTGAGGACGACTCGCAGCGAGGCCCTGGCGATGCGCTGGATCATTCGAGGAGCGCGTGGGCGGAACGGCATGAGAATGGCCCGTGGACTCGCCAACGAATTCATGGATGCAGCGCGCGGCGAAGGATCCGCGGTGCGCCGCAAGGATGAGTTGCACCGCATGGCCGAGGCCAACCGTGCTTTCGTCCATTATCGCCGATAGTCCCGTAGACTCGTCGAACCAACCAAACGGTCTCACCCCACACGCCCAGGTCATTAGCCACCAGGGACAGGTATGATTGCTGAACAAACAGACGCCCGCAGGATCCGGAATATCGGATTCATAGCCCACATTGACGCCGGCAAGACTACGGTCACCGAGCGTGTGCTTTATCTAACCGGCCGCATTCGCAAAGTGGGCGGCGTTGACGAAGGCACAACAGCGATGGACTGGATGCCTCAAGAAAAAGAGCGGGGCATCACTATCACAGCCGCAGCGACTACCGCCTATTGGCACGATCACCAGGTCAACATTATCGACACGCCGGGCCACGTGGACTTTACGGCGGAGGTTGAACGGAGCCTGCGTGTTCTGGACGGGGGAATTGTTGTACTCGACGCAGTGGCGGGAGTACAACCACAATCCGAGACGGTCTGGCGTCAAGCTGATACCTACAGCGTGCCGCGCATCTGTTTCGTCAACAAGATGGACCGGGTCGGTGCTTCTTACGAACGGACTATTGAATCGGTGCGTCGCCGTCTGAAAGGAAATCCAGTGGCGGTGCAGATCCCGGTCGGCGCCGAGGACGAATTTCGCGGTGTAGTAGACCTTATTGAAGGTCAAGCCATTATGTACTCCGACGGACGGGACGATGTCGCGGAGCCTCCGGAAGTCATGCCGGTGCCCCCCGAGTACACCAAGGCATACAACGATTATCGACAGGAAATGATTGAGAAGATCGTCGAAACGGACGAAGCTCTTCTGATCAAATACCTGGAAGGCGAAGACATCTGCGCAGATGACCTGCGATCCGCCCTTCGCAATGCTACGATCAATCGTCAGTTGGTGCCGATTTTGTGTGGCAGCGCCATGCGAGGGAAGGGGATCGACCCGCTCCTGGATGCCATCATCAATTACTTGCCTTCGCCGCTGGACGTACCCGCGGTGGAAGGAATCGTACCGGGTACCGAGACTGTCGAGATGCGTGAGCCCATCGACAGCGAGCCTCTGTCCGCGCTGGCATTCAAGGTGGTGGTGGATCCATATGTGGGCCGGTTAGTGTTCCTCCGGATTTACTCCGGAACAGTAGAAGCCGGAGCAGCCGTACGAAACGTCACCCGCGGCAATCGGGAACGCATGGGCCGGCTGCTGAGAATGCACGCCAACCACCGCGAAGAATTGGAACAGATCACGGCCGGCAATATCTGTGCCGCGGTGGGGCTGAAAGACACCTTTACTGGCGACACGATCTGCAGCGATCACAAGCCGGTAATACTGGAGCCCCCTCAATTCCCCGAACCCGTGGTATCCGTAGCCATAGAGCCGGCCACACGAGCGGACCAGGACAAATTGGGCGAAGCCCTCCGCAAGCTTTCCGAGGAAGACCCGACATTCGTCGTGCGCTTCAACGATGAGACCGGGCAGACGATCATCTCGGGCATGGGTGAGTTGCACCTCGAAGTCCTGGTCGATCGCATGAAGCGGGAATTCGATGTCGAAGCCAGAGTTGGGTTGCCGCGCGTCGCCTATCGCGAAACCATTACCAAACCGGTGAGGATAGAAGGGCGGTTCGTGCGACAGACTGGAGGTCACGGCCAGTTCGGACACGTTTGGCTGGAGATCCAACCCGTGGAACGAGGTGAGGGGAACGCCTTCGTGAATGGGATCACAGGGGGAACCATACCCCGCCAGTATATTCCCGCGGTGGAGGCAGGTGTGAAGCAGGCTTTGGACAACGGACCTCTAGCCGGTTATCCCCTGGTTGATCTGAAGGTCACGTTAGTCGACGGGAGTTTTCACACGGTGGACTCGTCGGAGATGGCTTTCCGGTCCGCGGCGATGATGGCGATACGGGACGGCACCCGCAAAGCGCAGCCAGTCCTACAAGAACCGGTATTCGAGATCGAGATCGTCACGCCCGGGGAATTTCTTAGTGAAGTGCTCAGCGACCTTGGAGGTCGACGCGCTCAGATCCGTAGCATAGAAGGCCAAGACGATCTCCAGACCGTGTGCGCCATGATCCCTCTTGGTGAAACATTTGCGTACACCACCGCTCTTCGGTCCCTCACTCGTGGCCGGGCTTCCTACACCATGGAGTTTAGACACTACGAACCGGTACCGGAGAATCTGCTCCGAACGGTTGCAAACATTTAAGGTAAAGGCGTCCGCACCTGCGGACGCATGACATTTGGAGAGTTGAAGAAAGGGAATCATGGTTGCCAGGCAGCAAATGCGCATAATCCTCAAAGCTTTTGACCACAAAATGCTGGACCAATCGAGCGCGCAAATAGTTGAAACCGCCGAACTCACCGGCGCTCGGGTGGCCGGTCCTGTACCGTTGCCCACGCAAATCCGCAGGTTTTGTGTTATCCGAGGGCCGCACGTCGACAAGGATTCCCGGGAGCACTTCGAGATACGTACGCACAAGCGCCTGCTCGACATCATGGAGCCAACCAGCAAAACCATAGACGCGCTGACCAGGCTCAACATGCCAGCAGGGGTAGATATCTCCATCAAACTCTAGGGTTGGAGTTGACTCGACACTAGAAGCGGGCGCTTTCCCTGCGGTTCGGGCTTGTATAAATACTAGCTCCATCGTAAAATCGTTGTTCCGTTTGTGGCTTCCGACAGCAGAGACCGGCTCTTTCCCTCCACAGTCGGTCGGACGACTGGAGGGACTTACGGGACCCACCAAGAACAGGCTAAAGACAATGCTCAAAGCGTTTCTCGGCAAAAAAATAGGCATGGCTCAGCTATTTGACGATGCTGGGCAAGTCGTTCCGGTTACGGTGATTGAAGCCGGACCGTGCGCAGTCACTCAGATTCGAACTTTGGACAAGGACGGCTATGAGTCCGTGCAACTGGGTTTCGGCCGAGTGCGGCGCCCGAACAAGCCCGAATCCGGCCACCTCAGAGGAAGCCAGATCGGACGCAGACTCCAGGAAGTCAACGCCGACGATGTGTCTGGGTATGAAGTAGGCCAATTGGTTTCCGTGGACATATTTGAGCCGGGCGAAATAGTGGACGTGAGCGGGAAGTCTAAAGGGCGCGGTTTCGCGGGAACTATGAAACGCCACGGGTTTGGCGGTGGACCTCGCACCCACGGACAGTCGGACCGCCAGCGTGCGCCCGGTTCCATCGGTGGAGGCACTACGCCGGGCAAGGTGTTCAAAGGCCTGAAAATGGCTGGACACATGGGAAATCGAAGGGTGACCAGCAAAGGACTTGAGGTCGTAAAGGTTGACCCGGAAAGAAATTTGTTGATGGTGAAGGGTGGAATACCCGGAGGGCCGAACAGTCCGGTAACCATCAAGAAAACAGGCAAGAGCAAGGCGCAAGCATAATGGAACTGCCCGTAGTAAACGGCAATGGCCAAGCCATCGACACCATCAGCATTGATGATGGTGTCTTGGATGTGCCCATGAATCCAACTCTGGTGCACCAGGCCATGGTGATTTACCAGTTAAATCAGCGGCAGGGCACTCATTCGACTCTGACCCGTGCCGAGGTATCTGGCGGTGGTAGAAAGCCCTGGATCCAGAAGCACACAGGACGAGCGCGGCAGGGCAGCATCCGCTCGCCACAATGGCGACACGGCGGGATTGTATTCGGCCCGAAACCGCGCGATTATCGCAAAACCCTGCCCAGAGCAATGCGCCGTAAAGCCCTTCAGTGTGTGTTATCCGAAAAGATACGCCGGGGACGCTTGGTGTGCATCGACTCCCTCGGCGAATTGGATGGACGCACCAAGTCCATGAAGCGCTTGTTGGAGAACTTGGGTATTGCGGGATCGGTCCTGGTCATCACGGATGCCGCGGACCAAAACGTGGTACGGGCTGGCAGCAACCTGAAACAGGTCTGGTCGCTCCCGTCCGATCTGGTCAACGCAAATGACATTTTGAAAAGAGAAACGGTGCTTGCCACGGTGGGCGCGGTACGACGCATAGCTGAACTCTGCGTCGCACCCAGATTCCGGGCCAGGAAATCGGCCGACGTGGCGAACGGTGAGGAGGCGCAAGGATGAACGTTAGTGAAGTCCTCCTACGGCCAACCATCACGGAAAAGAGCACCCTATTGCAAGAGGAAGGCCAGTACACTTTCCAAATCGCTCCCAAAGCCAACAAGACCCTGGTCAAACAAGCAGTGGAGCAGCATTTTGGCGTCAAGGTGATTGGCGTGAACATCACCGTCAACAGGGGCAAACGCAAGCGCTACGGTCCCCGATTCAAGAAGCAGCCGGATGTGAAAAAAGCGGTCGTCACCCTGAGGGCAGGAGATCGCATTGACCTCATCGAGGGGTTGTAACACCTTCAACGCTCGGGTGGTCAAATGATCGATAATGGTTGTGGCACTTCACGGCCAAACCGTCGTGAGACCCACCGTGTTGAACTCCCTCCGGGAACCGAACTACGAGAGAACGAACGATGCCACTGAAAAATATTCGACCCAACACACCCGGTACACGTAACGCGGTCCGTCCTTCGTTTGAGGAAATAACCACGACCAAACCGGAAAAATCCCTGCTGGAGCCATTGCAAAAGCGTGGAGGCAGGAACAATCGTGGTCGTATCACGGCATACCACCGCGGTGGTGGATCGCGTCGGATGTACCGTCGCATCGATTTCAAGCGTCGCAAGGACGGGGTGCCCGCCACGGTTAAGACCATTGAATACGATCCCAACCGCACCACCCGAATTGCCTTGCTGCATTATGTAGACGGAGAGAAGTCCTACATCCTGGCACCGGTGAACCTCAATGTCGGAGACCGTGTTGAATCCGGACCCAGCGCTGAGATCAGTCCCGGGAACACACTGCCTCTAAGGAACATACCTACCGGTACAGTGGTGCACAATCTGGAATTGACCCCGGGCCGAGGCGGGCAGTTGGTGCGCGGGGCCGGAACCGGCGCCCAAGTGCTTTCACGCGAGGGAGAGTATGTGCTCATCAGGCTCCCTTCTGGCGAAATGCGCCGCATTTTGCTGAACTGCAGGGCCAGCGTAGGCCAGTTGTCAAACCCAGACCACAAGAACGAAAGCTTGGGCAAAGCCGGAGCGAAGAGGCATTTGGGGCGACGGCCGCACGTTCGCGGTGTTGCCAAGAATCCCGTCGACCACCCACATGGTGGTGGTGAAGGGCGCTCTCCGATTGGCATGCCGGGACCCAAATCTCCCTGGGGAAAACCCACGTTGGGACACAAGACACGCAACAAGAAAAAGACGTCGAGCCGATTCATCGTCCGCGGACGAAGGTGGCGTCGCTAAACATCCGCATCACCCGCTGCCGTTTGCGTGGCGTTGGGACACAATACTGCACTATGTCGCGTTCTATCAAAAAGGGACCTTACGTCCACCCGAAGTTGTTGAAAAAAGTCAACCAGGTCCGCGAATCCGGCGAAGCGACCGTGATTCGTACCTGGTCGAGAGACTCGATGATCATGCCCGAAATGGTCGGCCTGAATTTCGGGGTCCACGACGGTCGCAGACATGTGCCGGTATTTATCACCGAGAACATGGTTGGGCATCGCCTGGGCGAGTTCGCCCCTACGCGTACATACCGCGGCCACGTCGCCCGGTCTGAACGATCCAGCAGGGTGAGGTGACGCGATGCCAGCGGTACGCGCAATGGCGAAACAGGTGGGCGCCTCTCCCAAACGTTTGAAGCCCATCATGGACGCAGTCCGAGGCAAGACGGTCAACGATGCGTTGGATCACCTCAGCTTGATGACTTCTCCTTGGGCCCGTTCTGTGGCCAAGGTGGTTCAATCAGCAGCCTCAAACGCCGAAAACAACATGTTCATGAATCGCAACGAGTTGCGTATTACTCGCATCTCTGCAGATCAAGCGCGGCCTCTGAAGAGGTTTCGTGCGCGAGCCAGGGGCCGGATCGGTCGTGTTACGCGGCGCTCCAGTCACATCATCATTGAAGTTGACGAGATTCAGGAGGGCTAACTGATGGGCCACAAAACCCACCCCCTGGGATTCCGCTTGGGGATTATAAAAGACTGGAAGACCCACTGGTATGCCAACAATGGCACCCAATATCGAGATGGGGTCCAACAGGATCTGGGGCTGCGCCGCGCGATTCACAACGAGTACGCAGCATTCGCTGATGCCGGAATCGCTCGCATCGAGATCGACCGAACAGCCCAAGAAACGATAATAAACATTCATTCGGCGCGTCCCGGCATCCTGATCGGGCGCGACGGTGATCGTGTCAAGGGTCTGCGATCCCGCCTGGAGACGATGAACAGCGGTCAACTGCGCCTGAACATCGTCGAGATAGAACAGCCGGAACTGGACCCGTTCTTGGTGGGCAGGAATATCGCTGACCAACTCAGTCGGCGTGTAGCATACAGGCGGGCTATGCGGCAGGCCGCCTTGCGCACCATGCAAGCCGGAGCCGAAGGAGTCAAGATCATCACCAAAGGCCGCATTTCCGGAGCCGAAATCGCCCGCACCGAAAAGCTGATGATGGGACAAGTGCCTCTTCATACGTTGCGAGCCAACATCGACTACGCGCTCGCTGAGGCGCATACCGCGATGGGACGGATCGGGATCAAGGTTTGGGTCTATAAGGGACAGATTATGCCGGCGCCGACTGAAGACGACGGAGAATTGGATAGCATTGAGTTCCGGGTCTCCAGCGCAGACGCGGATGTGGTGCCCGATCTGGAAATCTGATGCCAACAGCGTTGGATACTACCGAACACGTATGACCATTTGCCCGGCACTACAATTGCCATCAATACGGAGACGCTGATCATGTTGCAACCCAAGAGGACCAAATTCCGGAAAATGGGCCGGGGAAAACGCCGGGGTGCCGCAACCACCGGAAGTACGGTTGAATTCGGACAGATCGGGTTGAAGGCCATGAGCCCCGATTGGATCACCGCACGCCAGATCGAGTCCGCACGTGTCGCCATCACCCGCCATCTGCAACGTGGTGGACAGACCTGGATCCGGATCTTCCCCGATAAGCCGGTTTCCAAAAAACCGGCCGAAGTGCGCATGGGGGGCGGCAAGGCAGCCAACGACCATTGGGTCGCTGTCGTGAAACCGGGTCGGATCATGTTCGAGGTCGGCGGAGTTCCAATCCCCCAGGCGGAGGAAGCTCTCCTACGCGCTGCCCACAAATTACCTATCCCTACGAAGATCGTATACAGAGACCGCGTCAACTCTCTGCTGTCCGGCTCCGGAGCCTGAAGTCTGATGAAGATGTACGAAATACGCGCGCTGAGCGACGACCAAATTCGCGACGAGATTGATAAGTCCTATCAGGAACTCATGAATCTGCGGTTCCGCGACGCCACCAACCAGTTGACCGACACTAACCAGCCGCGCAAAACTCGAAAAGATATCGCCCGGATGCTGACCTGCCTGCGCGAGCGAGGGCTCGAATAGGAACACAGCACCACGGTCGAAACGAAGCTGCAAGGAATAACTCACAATGGCGAAAGCGATGCGGAAAATTCGGGTAGGCTCTGTAGTGAGCACCCGTATGGACAAAACGGCGGTAGTGGAGTTCGTGTGGAAACAACGGCACCGGGTTTACCGCAAGCAGATGCGTCGCGTCGCTCGGTTCTACGTCCATGACCCTGAGAGCCAATGCAAAATTGGGGACACAGTAAGGATCCAGGAAACGCGCCCGATCTCCCGCACCAAGCACTGGCGCCTCCTGGAGATCACTGCACGGCGAGAAGTGGCCGATGTCCGCCCGATTGAACTCGAAACCGACGTTGTGATCGAACCGGCTGCAAGCGAGATTGCACAGGTCGATCAGAACGATGACGCCGATGGCGAGGATGCGTAAATGATCCAGAGTTATACAAGGCTCCACGTGGCAGACAACAGTGGAGCGCGCCGCATCCGACTGATTAACATCCCGGGTTCCAGCCGGCGCAAGTATGCGTCGGTGGGTGATATCATCGTGTGTACGGTCAGAGAAGCCGTACCGAACTCTCCGGTGCGCAAAGGTTCCGTGGTAAAAGCGGTGATCGTGCGACAGGCCGCACCGTTGTTGAGGCCGGACGGAACCTACATCAGATTTGATGACAACGCGGCCGTGCTCATCAACGACAACCAGCTGCCTCGTGGAACCCGAATATTTGGACCGGTCGCCCGCGAACTTCGCGACAAGGGTTTCATGCGGATAGTGTCCCTGGCTCCGGAGGTTGTGTAATGGCGCGGAGCAAGATTCACCGTGGAGACGACGTGGTCGTGATTGCCGGCAAGGACAAAGGGAAAGCCGGTCGAGTGCTCCAGATGGTGCCGGAGAAAAATCGCGTGATCGTGGAAGGCGTGAACATAGTCACGAAGCACTACAAGCCACGCCCAGGTATCAGACAGGGCGGGAGAGTGCAGCAGGAAGCGTCCATTCACATCTCCAACATCAAGCTGATCCAAAGTAACTATACCGAGCCCGGTACCCAGTTCCGAAACCGGGACGAGTGATTACGATGACGACTGAACAACAAACCCAACCAGATCAAGAAGTCGAGAACCAGGGAGGCGGACGGCGTCGGCGTCAGCAGGATTCCGCGGAAAGTAATGGCTCCAACGGAACTGCGCTCCCTCCACCGAGTTTCAAAATCCAATTCAGGGATGAAATCGTCCCAGCCATGGTCTCGGAGTTCGATTATTCGAGCCCGATGCAGGTGCCCAGACTCAGCAAGATTAATCTGAACATCGGTTTGGGCGAGGCTTTAACCAATGGCAGGGCCATGGAAAGTGCGGTACGCGATCTGACAACCATTTCGGGCCAAAAGCCGATCATCACCCGCGCCAGGCGCTCGATCGCCGGCTTCAAGGTACGGCAGGGGAACCCAATTGGCACGGCGGTAACACTCCGCGGCGATCGCATGTATTACTTCCTGGAGCGGTTGATCATCACCGCTCTACCGCGCATCCGAGACTTCCGCGGTATATCCCGGGGAGGCTTCGACGGCCGCGGCAATTTTTCCCTGGGTTTGCGTGAACAGATCGTATTCCCCGAGATCGACTACAACAGCATCGACCGCCTCCGCGGATTGCAGGTAACGATTACTACGACCGCGAATAATGACGCGGAGGCAACCCGGTTGCTGGAACATTTCGGAATGCCCTTCATCCGGCAGTAAGCCTCAAGATCAGAGGCGTTTGTCGCCAAATCGATGCGGTCCGACCAGAACGAGACATTCGACACCGTCAGAGCACGGGAGAACGTATTTTGGCAAAAAAATCATCCATAGTAAAAAACGAGCGTCGGAAACGGACAGTTGCTAAGTACTCAGCGCAAAGGGCCGCGTTGCTAGCCCAAGCTCGCGACATATCCCGGCCCATGCGCGAACGATTCGAAGCAAGGCAACAACTCGCCCTTTTGCCACCCGATGCTAACCCCAATCGGATCCGCAATCGAGACGGCGCGACCGGGAGGCCTCGCGGGTACATCCGCCATTTTGGCCTGTCCCGAATTTCGTTCCGCGAAATGGCTCTCGATGGATTGTTGCCAGGCGTTCGTAAGGCCAGCTTGTGACAGTATCGAGTTCGAATGCATCGGGGCCGTTGACAGGCTACGTGATGACAACAAGTAACAACAGTAATGGAGCTCTGACGCGATGCCCGTAAACGACCCAGTTGCAGATATGCTGACGCGCATACGCAATGCCATCCACGCGCGGCACCAATCAGTATTGGTACCCCAGTCCAAAATGAAAACCGCCATCGCCGATATCTTGAAGTCTCAAGGTTACATCCGCGATTGGGATTCAGCCAGGAACCAGAAATTCCCGACCATGCGCATCCAACTTTTGTACAAGGATGACGAACAAAACGCCATCAGGGGATTAAAACGCGTCAGCAAGCCAGGCCTTCGTGTGCACGTAGGTCGCGGAGAAATCCCCCGGGTCTACGGCGGATTGGGCATCGCAATCGTATCAACCTCCCAAGGGATGATGACCGGGTACGAAGCCTGGCGCAAGGGCATCGGAGGAGAATTGGTCTGCTATGTCTGGTAATGAAATTATGATCAGTTCCGGCGTCGCGGAGCGCGTGGCCCCCGAAGAGCGCCCGCTTTCCCGCGTTGGTCGGCAGCCCATACCGATCCCCCAGGGCGTAACTGTTGAAGTGATCTACGGGGGCGTCATCATCACTGGTCCTCGGGGAACAGTTACGCAGAAGTACCACCCCGAGGTCAATGTCAGGGCCGACGGCGATGAGATCATCGTGGAGCGCTTGACCGATCGGAAGTTCCACCACTCGTTGCACGGCTTGACTCGTTCCCTGATTGCAAATGCGGTGGTCGGAGTTACCGAGGGTTACAACCGTACATTGGAATTGATGGGGGTCGGATACCGCGTACAACAAAACGGTGCCGGTATCACCCTGAGCGTAGGATACAGCCACACCGTCGACATCTTCCCCGAAGACGGCCTGATCATGGAAGTAGAAGGGAATAACCGCGTTCACGTTTCCGGTGTCGACAAGCAGAAAGTGGGCCAACTGGCTGCCAAAGTCCGCAAGGTGCGGCCCCCAAACGCCTACAAGGAAAAAGGGATTCGTTACCAGAACGAAGTCCTGCGCCTGAAGCCTGGGAAGGCCGCAGCTCGGCGCGCCGTGTAGCGTACTCAATGAACGATCGAATTTGAGAGCACCAAGACTATGCCGAAAGACAAGGATGCCCGGAAACTGCGAGTCGTACGACACCGCCGGGTTAGGAACAAAGTAATTGGGACGGCTGAACGGCCACGACTTTGCGTATTTCGCAGCCTGAAAGGCATCTACGCCCAGGTCATTGACGATGCGCAGGGGCATACACTCGCCCACGCGTCCAGCCGCGAATTGACACCCGCAGACGACACGTCGAAAACTTCGGCCTCAGTCGCAGTGGGGAAGTTGGTCGCAGAACGAGCGATCGCCGCAGGGATTTCCGCAGTAGTTTTCGACCGCGGCGGTTACCAATTCCATGGCCGCGTGAAAGCATTGGCTGATGCAGCCCGGGAAGGAGGGCTTAAGTTCTGATGGTATCTCCAGCAACCCGCAGAGGTGAACGCAGCGACCGTGGCGGCGGTGAGCGCCGAGGCGGACGTGGTGGGCGTGGCCGCGATCGAGATCAGCGGCAACGTGAAGATGATAGTGGTGGTTTCAGCGAGCGGGTTGTCCACACCCGTCGCATCGCCAAGGTAGTCAAAGGCGGCCGCAGGCTCCGATTCAACGCGTTGGTGGTCATCGGCGACGGACAGGGCCGAGTCGGCGCAGGAATGGGAAAGGCTTTGGCGATCCCTGACGCGGTGCGAAAAGGGACCGCGGTTGCTCGCCGCAGCACCGTTACCATCCCCATCAAAGGCAGCACTATTCCTCACGAAATTTCCGTCCGCAAGGGCGCATCGATCGTGATCATCAAACCGGCTCCGCTAGGTACCGGGGTCATTGCCGCCGGTGCGATGCGCGCCATGCTCGAGTTGGGCGGCGTGCAGGACGTGGTGGGAAAGTCCCTCGGTTCACGTAATCCTATCAACATCGTCCAGGCCACTTTGGAAGCCCTCAGTTTGCTGAGGGATCCCGAAACCGAACGCGCCAATCGGCTGGGGCTCAACCGACCCGAAACCAACGGCGCGGTTGGCTCCGCTCAAGCTGAAACCTCCGATGAGGCTCCCAGCGCTACAGAGGCACCGGTCGCTGAAGCACCCGCCCCGACGGCGGAACCGGAACCTCCCGTCGCCGAATCGGCAGCGCCGACAGAGGCCAGCACACCAAGCGAGGCTCCGGCGGTGGCCAATCCTTCAGATGGTGACATCGCTCAACCAACGGAACCAACGTCTGAAACCGACGCCAACCCATCTGCCTAGAGCAGCGATCGAGCACTGATATGGCACAGATTAAAATTACCTGGAAAAAAAGTTGCATTGGTAGGCCTTCCTATCAGCGACGTATCGTAGAATCTTTGGGTTTGAAAAGGCTCAACCACTCAGTCGTGCATCATGACAGCCCAACCATCATGGGCATGGTGAAGAAGGTCCAGCACCTCGTAGTGGTGGAACCGGCTGAATGAGCGAAATCCTCCCGATGCAACCTCCCGCCAGTATTGGAGCAAATTACCTACCATGATGGAGCACGACATATCACCGCCAAAAGGGTCACGCCGGAACCGGAAGCGGGTTGGGCGCGGTGATGCCGCTGGCGGTGGCAGCTATGCTGGCCGCGGTTTGAAGGGACAGAAATCCCGGTCAGGAAAAGGACTCCGGCCAGGATTTGAAGGCGGTCAACTGCCCCTGATCAAGGGTCTGCCGATGAAGCGCGGCTTCAACAACCGCTACAAAACCTACTACGCCTTGGTGAATCTGAACACACTGGAGGAGCGCTTCGAGTCCGGCGATCGGGTTACTCCAGAGCTGTTGCACGGGTTGAACATCGTGCGCAGGACCAACCTGCCCATTAAAGTGGTCGGGGACGGGGAACTCGGACACCCTCTCACCGTGGTTGCTCATAAATTCACCGCCTCGGCTCGCGCCAAGATTGAGGCGGCCGGCGGCGTGGCAGAAGAGATCTAAACGATTCGTTTTGCGGAATCGGCGCGAGTTAGCTAAGGCATGATCCAGTCAGAAGTGCAGGGCGGCGGACGGTGGCCGCGGTTAGTTCAGGCTGCTATTGACGCGTTCAGCGTGCCTGACCTCAGGGCAAAGATCCTCTTTACCCTGGGCATGCTGGCGTTATACAGGCTGGTCGCCCATATCCCGATTCCAGGGCTCGACGCGGGCGCGTTGGACAACCTGTTCAGTAACAACCAGCTGTTGGGGTTCCTGGACCTGTTTTCCGGTGGCGCTCTGCGGCGCATGAGCATCGTGGCGCTGGGCGTGTTCCCATATATCACCGCCTCGATCATCATGCAGTTGCTGACGCCTGTCATACCGGCGCTGCAGAATATGTCCCGAGAAGGTGAATCCGGTCGCATCAAGATGAACCGGATCACTCATTGGGGTACCGTGCCCATCGCCGTTGCTCAGGCATTCGCGCAGCTTGTCCTGTTGCAACAAGCTAACGTGCTGACCAACGTTGGGTTCACCGGTGATGCGTTCCTGCCCACGGTGGCGGCTGTACTGTCTATGACTGCAGGGACCATGTTCCTGGTATGGCTCGGCGAACTGATCACGGAACGCGGCATCGGCAACGGCATCTCGCTCATCATATTCGCGGGTATAGTCGTCGGTTTCCCGGGACTGCTAGCGACCAGCTTCCTAGATCGCGACAACATCATCGGTATCTTCTTCTTTGCATTGATCGGCCTCGTAATCATCGCTTTGATCGTTGTGTTCAACGAGGCTCACCGACGTATTCCGGTTCAATATGGCCGCAGCATCTTTCGAGGCGGTCAAATGTATCGGCAATCTGGCTCAACATATATACCGTTGCGCATCAACTCCGCCGGGATGATACCTCTGATTTTCGCTTTCTCAATCGTGATCTTGCCCGGTACCGTGGCACAGTACCTGAGCTCCGCTGGCGGGTTCCTGGGTAACGTCGCCGGTAACATGCAGACTGCTTTGAGTCCGACCGGCCCCATCTACTGGGTGCTGGCATTTGTCCTGGTCGTTGCGTTCACCTTCTTCTACACCCTGGTTGTGTTCCAGCAGCAGAACATAGCGGAAAATCTGCAACGAAATGGAGGCTTTGTCCTAGGGATTCGGCCCGGGCGTCCCACCCAGGACTACTTGAACCGGGTTATAGTTCGCCTCACCTTGGGCGGAGCGTTATTCCTTGGATTCATTGCCATAGTTCCTTACCTCGCATCCCTGGTGACCAACGTCGAAGCGATAGCCCTCAGTAGCACCAGTCTGCTCATCATGGTCGGCGTCGGACTCGACACGCTGCGGCAGTTGGAGGCCCAACTGATGATGCGCAACTACGAGGGATTCCTGCGATGACCCGCATCGGCGTTGCGACCAACTTGCGGTTGATTCTCTTGGGCCCACCGGGAGCCGGCAAGGGAACTCAGGCCCTGTTGCTCAAGGAACAACTGGAAATCGAGCATGTCAGCTCAGGCGACCTCTTTCGCCATCATCTATCCAACGGCACCGAACTCGGTGAAATAGCTCGTGGGTACATGAACCAAGGAGCCTTAGTGCCTGACGAGGTAACAATCGGCATGGTGTTGGGCCGCGTTCGGTCTATGCCCACCGGGCAAGGATTCATGCTGGACGGATTTCCTCGCAACACCAACCAAGCCGAGGCGCTGGATGGCGCGCTGGAGCAACGAGGCCAGAAAATCGACCGCGCGGTGCATATCAGCGTACCTGACGATGAACTGATTCGCCGGCTCAGTAACCGCTACATCTGTCGAAAATGCCAGAAACCCTTTACCCGCACGCCTGCGTCTGGCGAGCCGCCCAAAAGTTGCAACGAATGTGCGGACGGCGGGGAAATCTATCAGCGTGATGACGATACCCCGTATGCGGTGGCTAACCGTTTGATCGTGTACCATCAGGAAACGGCTCCGGTGCTCGACTTCTATCGCGACGCGGGGCTGTTGGCCACCATACCAGGGGAAGGAACTGTCGAAACGGTCAACAAGTCGGTGCTCGCCGCATTGGGCTTGACGGTTGAGGTATAATCATAATGGTGGAAAACCAGACAAAACGGAAAACAGCTTCCAATTCACCGTCTTCGTACACGGGCGGAATTACTATCAAGTCCCGACGTGAAATGGAAGCCATGGAGCGCGCCGGCGCCATCGTTGGATCCACCCTTGCTCTCCTCAAGCGCTCGGTCGAACCCGGCATGACCACCGCCGACCTGAACCGGATCGCCGAAAAAAATATCAGGAGCATGGGAGCCGTCCCCGCTTTCTTGGGTTACCAGGGTTTCCCCGGCACGATCTGTGCGTCCGTGAACGAGGAAATCGTTCATGGCATCCCCGGTAAGCGCGTCCTCAAAGAGGGCGACATTATAAAAATGGATTGCGGCGCTACCATCGATGGATTCATCGGCGACGCAGCGATTTCAGTGCCGGTCGGGGAAATCGATGAAGCGACACAACGCCTTCTGGACGACACCAGGGCGAGCCTCTACGAAGGCATCGCGGCGGCCCAACCCGGTAACAGGATCGGCGACATTGGCGCGGCGGTGGAAGGCTACGCCTCAGAACGCGGCTACGGTGTGGTTCGCCAATTCGTCGGGCACGGTATCGGTCGCTTCCTTCACGAGGACCCGCAGGTTCCCAATTACGGGGAGGCGGGCAAGGGCGTCCTACTCAGGCCTGGAATGTGCATCTGCATCGAGCCCATGTTGAACATGGGCACAGAAGACACAAAGATTCTGGATGACGATTGGACGGTCGTTACTGCCGATGGAGCGATGTCCGCTCACTTTGAGCACACGCTGGCGATCACCAAGGACGGACCAAAAATTTTGACTTTGCACGACTGATTCCCACATCGGCTGTATTCAATCCCGAGAGACCGCAACAACAAAAGTAGGCTTATTTATGGCAAAAAAAGAAGCGATCGAGGTTGAGGCACAGGTAACCGAAGCCCTGCCCAACGGGATGTTCCGAGTGGAATTGCCCAACGATCACCAGGTCCTGGCTCACATCTCGGGAAAAATCCGCATGCACTTCATTCGGGTATTGCCGGGAGACCGTGTCTTGGTGGAACTATCACCGTATGACCTGAGTCGGGGCCGGATCACCTATCGGTTCAAGTAATCGTGAAGGACATTCTGAAATGAAAGTGTCGGCATCAGTGAAACCGCGCTGCGATCGTTGTCGGATTATCCGCCGCAAGGGCAGGGTCCGCATCATCTGCGTTAACACCAAACATGCCCAGCGCCAAGGCTGAGATACCTAGCAACATGGTCCAGAGCCGTAACCGGTTTTGGTTCGCCGGAAATATCCAATCTCAGACCACCCAGGAGAGGAATCATGGTTCGTATCGCGGGAGTTGACGTACCGGACCGCAAGCGCGCTCACATTGCGCTCCGCAGCATCTACGGCATAGGGCCAACCAAGGCCATCGAAATCGTTGGCAAAGCCAACTTGGACGTCGACATGCCTCCGCGCATGAGCGACCTCTCCGAGGATCAACTCGACAGGATCCGGGTCATCGTTGACCAAGACTACATTACCGAGGGTGACCTACGACGGGAACACAACGAAAATATCCGTCGGCTCATTGACATCGGCAGCTACCGCGGTTTGCGGCATCGTCGCAACCTCCCCGTACACGGCCAACGCACCCGGACCAATGCCCGCTCACGCAAGGGAGCCCGACGGACGGTTGCTGGGCGCGGCCGCCGCACGGGTGGTAAGAAGTAGACCCATAGCGGTCAACCATACCGAACAACTCAACAGAAAACGCATCCGAGAGGTAACCCTAGATGCCACGACCACGCGCCCGCAGGCGAGAACGTCGGTCCATACCCCAGGGCCGCGCTTATATCTACTCCACGTTCAACAACACGTTGGTCAGCTTGACTGACCCCGACGGGAATGTGGTCGCGTCTACCAGCTCCGGGACCGTCGGTTTCCGTGGATCCAGAAAGGGCACCGCTTTCGCAGCGCAGCGTGCCGCAGAGCAAGCAGCCAGGCGTGGCGTCGATATGGGCATGCGGAACATCGACGTATACATCAAAGGACCAGGATCGGGGCGGGAGCCGGCAATCCGTGCGTTGCAGGGTGCCGGGCTGTACGTTACCAGTATCAGGGACGTCACTCCCATTCCTCACAATGGAGTCCGACCACCTAAACGTCGCAGAGTCTGACGAGTCGCCGAACCGCGCACTCCGGCTCTCGCCGGAGTTTGAATTCGAACCACCAACGGAAAGAGTGTAATGGGAAGATATACAGGACCATCATGCCGGCTCTGTCGCCGTGCCGGCGAAAAACTTTTCCTCAAGGGAGATCGCTGTTTTTCGCCACGATGCGCTATTGAACGACGCCACATCCCGCCAGGAGGCGGTGGCAACCGGCGCCGGAGAGTCTCCGACTACGGGGTACACTTGCGCGAAAAGCAGAAGGCCCGTCAGATGTACGGTGTCATGGAAAGCCAATTCCGGAAATACATGAACGATGCTTTCAACACGCCTGGCATCTCCGGAAACAACCTGCTCCGCACGTTGGAGCGTCGTCTGGACAACGTCATATACCACTTTGGGTTCGCGGATTCACGGAAGCAAGCGCGCCAGATGGTGCAACATGGTCATTTCGCGGTAAACGGCCGGAAAACCGACATACCGTCGTTCCTGGTCAAGCCTGGGCAGACCATCTCATGGACGGAGAGTTCGAAAAACCGTGAATTTTTCTCTGACCGCACGGACGGATTGCCACGACGCACGTTGCCAACCTGGCTAACCCTAGATCTCGCCAAAATGGAAGGTGAGGTCGTATCAATGCCGCCAGACAACGAACTGCCTGACACTATCAATTCCCGCCTCATCGTCGAGTTCTACTCGAGGTAGCCACTGAATGTTAAATCCCCAAATTCTCCCGCCGATGCGGGAATCGGAACCCGAAATCCCAACCCCTTCAATCAGGGTAATTGAAAGCAACGACACCTACGCTTGCGTCGCGTTGGAGCCGTTGGAACGCGGGTTCGCTACAACGGTGGGGAACCCGTTGCGCCGGTTGCTCCTGAGTTCCATCCAGGGCACCGCAGTGACGTGGGTCAAAATTGAAGACATACCCCACGAGTACACGGTAATACCCGGCGTCAAAGAAGAGGTGATGGATCTCCTGTTGAGCATCAAGCGCATCAGGATCCACGCCCTGGCGAAGCGCCCGGGTAAAATGCGGTTGGACGTCTCCGGGGAAGGCAGAGTGTGCGCCGGGGACATATCAACGGCCAGCGACTTCCAAATAGTCAATCCTGAATTGCACCTCGCAACGTTGGACAGTCCGGACGTCTCTCTATCCATCGAATTCAACGTCGAATCAGGGAAGGGTTATCAACAGGTAACCCAGGGAGATAGCGCATCCGGGCTGCCGGTTGGAGTGCTGCCGGTCGATGCCATCTACAATCCGGTCCGCAGAGTTGAATACTCTGTAGAGCGTATGATGGTGGGACAACAGACCGACTGGGAACGCCTGATTCTCCAGGTATGGACGGATGGAGCGATAACACCACTCGCTGCAATCCAGGAAGCCTCGGAGAACTTGGTCCAACATTTCTTCATGTTCAACCAGCTCAGCCGCCCCGGCGATGTTGCGCTGGATACTGCCAACCTTTCGGTGGCATCAGAGGTGTATCTGATGCCCATCGAGCGACTTGATTTGTCGTCGCGCACGCTGAACTGCCTGAAACGGGCAAAGTTGGATCGCGTTGGACAGGTACTGGATCTCAGCACCGAAGACCTGCTTAATATTCGCAACTTCGGGCAGAAATCGTTGGAAGAATTGCAAGCGAAACTGGCCGAACTCGGTGTGAGCTCCTCCGGTCCCGGAGAGGATCTATCAACCGAGCCAGGATTCGCCGAAGAAGTCAGAACCATCACCGGAGGATCACTGGTATTCGATCCCGACGATGATGACCTCGATTATGACGAAGACGGAGAGTAACGATGGCCTCTCACCGCATTGCCGGCCGCAAGCTCAGCCGGTACAAAGACCAGCGAAAGGCACTCCTGCGAGGCCTGACTGCGGATCTGATACAGCACGAGCGTATCACCACCACATTGGCCAAGGCCAAGGAAACCCGGGTGATGGCAGAGAAGCTGATCACCCACGGTAAGAAAGGGACCCTGCACAACCGGCGGACCGCTCTGAGCCAGGTGCCCAACAAAAGAGCCGTCGCCAAGGTATTCGACGAACTTGGACCTCGTTACGCTGAACGACCCGGCGGATACACTCGGATTGTCAAGTTGGGGCCGCGCCAGGGAGACGGGGCATCCATGGCCGTAATCGAATTGGTCTGATCACCTGTCCATTGGCCACCGATTGCCGCGATCACCTACTGTCCCCGATTCTCATCAACGTGAGGGATTGCCATCGCTGAACGCTCGTTTGACATTTGAGAATGCCGCAAATGCAACGGATCGACGGGTTGCCCTAGTGGTTGTATATGACGGGACGGATTACGCCGGATTTCAGTTTCAGGTGGGTTCGCCGACCATACAAAACGACCTGGAAAGAGCCGTGGGCAAAGCGACTGGTGTTCGAAGCAGGATCCGGGGAGCGAGCCGCACCGATGCTGGCGCTCACGCGTCCGGTCAGGTGGTGGACTTCTCCACTGGCAGCGAACTGAGCACCGTAACCCTTGTTGCAGCCCTTAACTATTACCTCCCTGAATCGATCCGCGTAATCCGTGCTTTCGATGTACCGTTCGAATTCCACTCCAGGTTCGATGCTGCATTTCGGGAATACCGGTACAGCATCTTGAACAGAGAGATCGCCTCGCCGTTCTTGCGTCGGACACACCATCTGGAAAACGCGGCTCTCGATCTGAAACGAATTGAACACGCTGCAACCAGTCTTCTGGGCATCAGGGACTTCCGACGTATATCGACAGGGCATCCAGTTGATCGGAGTGCGGTGCGGCACGTTCTAAGATGGGAGATCAACCGGCATCCGAGCATTCCCGAAGTGATTACGATTGACTGCGCCGCCAGCGGTTTCCTACGGCACCAGATACGCCGAGCGAATGCTATCCTGCTGGAGATCGGCAAAGGGAAACTTCCTGTACATGCTATGGCTGAAACACTATCCGGGCGAATACCAAACCAACAGCCAATCCGAACTCTACCGGCCAAAGGGCTGTGTTTGAAGTCAGTCCATTACCCCAATTACGATCATCTTTTTGGTCCGAAGGTCAAAGAAAAACATGAAACGCAATAGCACATATTTCGCAAAAGCCGAAGACGTTCCCGACAATTGGCGAGTCATCGACGCCACTGGCGTTAGCCTCGGCCGCGTGGCTCGGCAAGTAGCCATCGCGCTACAGGGCAAAGACCTGCCGACCTATACCCCACATGTAATCACCGGTTGCCACGTAGTGGTCATCAACGCTGACAAAGTGCGGATTACGGGACGCAAGTTGATGCAGAAAATGTACTACAGGCACAGCGGCTACGTGGGGAATCTCAAGTCGTTCCTGATGAGAGACATGATGGAGGAGCGACCGGAACGGGTGGTCCAGCTGGCCGTGAAGGGCATGCTGCCGTCCACCAAACAGGGACGCCAGATGCTAAGGCGTCTGAGGGTCTATGCCGGAGATCAGCATCCCCACGAAGCCCAGGTGGGCAGCGCCGAGTAAGCTCCTGACATCCCAGGCCATTTCTCCAATCAAAGGCAGGTAATGAATGGTGTTGCAGACCGAAACGCAACAATATTTTTATGGGACGGGCCGGCGCAAGTCGGCAATCGCGAAAGTGAGGCTCTATCCCGACGACGGCACGGCGATCATCGTCAACGACAAGCCGATGGAAGAGTATTTCAACTGGCTGCCATGGCAGTCGACCATTCGCGAGGCTTTCACTGTTTCCGGAACCATAGGACGGTTCCGAGTCCAAGCCCAAGTCAAAGGCGGTGGAGTCAACGCCCAGGCGGAAGCCATCCGTCATGGCATTGCGCGCGCGTTGGTGGTTTCCGACCCCAACCTCAAATCTGGACTACGTCGCGCCGGTTTCATAACCAGGGACGCCAGAGTCAAGGAAAGTAAGAAGTACGGTCTCAAACGCGCTCGGCGTGCTCCACAGTACACCAAGCGCTAAAGCTCAAACATTGCAGTGGCAATGCGAAGGGGCGATTATTTGGTCGCCCCTTTCTCTATAACAGGTCTCCCAACGTCAGCCAGTAGAACACGATGTAGGTGCCAGCCACGACCATCAGCCAGGCGCCGACCACACCCACATAGGGCAACGCCGTACGCATCCAACGTATCAATACCGTCCGGGCGACGGCCATCCCCAAGGTCAGCACCATGATGACGCTGCCCATGCCGGCCGCGTACAACAAGAACTGGCTGAGTGTTTCCAGGAATCCGGACGACAGCCCGGCGCCAACCCCCAGCACCGCCAGGAACAGCGGGAGAGTACAACTCAGCGAAGCCAGACCATAGCTCACGCCGAACAGCACGTAACCGGATATGTTGAGTTGACTCGGGTCGCCGATTCGGGAAGCGGCACGCTGCGCCAGGCTGGTGTATATCTTTCCGCCGGTGGCCATGTATGCGCCGGCCCCGATCAGCAGGACGCCCACCGCCAGCCCTATGTACGGCAATGCTGACACCACGACTGCTTGCGATCCGAACCCCAATATGAGACCGACCGCTCCGAATAGCGCGACGAAGCCCACGGAGACTGACAGGCCCACCATGACCGCCCTGCTTACCAAGCGTACAGGTTGTCTCCGGTCTTCGTCCTGGTTGCCTCCGCTGACGTACAAGCCCAGATAGGCAGGGAGCATGGCGAATCCGCATGGGTTCACCGCGGACGCGGCGCCAACCGCGTACGCGAACCCCAGCTTGATCCCCAAATTGCTGATGCCGGAGCCGGAGGATCCCGACAACAGCTCGACAAATCGATTGACGCCGTCGATGCCCGACGCGTCCCGAACAAAAAGAGCCCCGATGAAAGCGATGGCGTAAGCCACCGCGGCAATGCCTACTGCGATCAAAATACCGCGGCGCGCCAATATGCGATCGATGATTGATGGGGCCTCACGGGTGGAATCCGCGGGAACTGCCATTTTTTCCTCCTGAAGAGGTCGCGGTAATTAACCGCGGGTCCAAGAATATCCAACGTCCTGGCCGACCAACCGAATCCGGCGACCCGCCACTCAGCGCACTATTATCGTGCCAGCCACCCGGTCGGACAACGAACGATTATCCTCGTCGTCCAGCAACATCAGGATTGCATCTGCGAAAAATCCGATTACGAAACTGTGAGCGACAATCTTGACGACCTCTCGCACGAACATCGTGCCCCAGCCAGCCCGGTCCCCATCTCGTGTGATGGCGTAGATTCCCAATAGCTGCTTGCCCGGGGTTTGTCCTCGGCCCAAGACAATCAGCCACCAGATGATATAGCCGACGATGAGGGTAAGAAAGAACAGTATCCAATCAAGGATGTGAGCGAACAACCGACGTATTGGGCTGGCTGTATCCACGTTGACGCCTCACTTTGATATACGTCGGATAGGCGGTGGCGGTTCTTTTCAGACGCCCAGATGAGCCTGAACGCCGTCCAAAAGTTCTTCGACGTTGGGGACCGAGTTCGCCTCGCAATAGATGCGGAGCAACGGTTCGGTTCCGGAGAATCGGGCCGCAACCCATCCGGCATCGACCAGCCATCGCCGGCCATCGATTTCATCCGTGGAGAGCACCTGCATCCCGGCCAGTTCGGTCAGAGAGGAATTCAGCAGTCGGTCCATGATGGCCGAACGAGCGGCGGGGGCGAAGTGCACGTCGCGTCGCTGATAGTGGTGCTCGCCCACGGTGTCGAAGAGGTAGCGGACCATACCGGCCACCGAAAGGCCGCTCGTGGCCATGTATTCCAGGAGGTACAGACCGCTCAAAATTCCGTCTCGTTCGGGTATGTGGCCTCGGAATGCATATCCGCCGCTCTCCTCACCGCCAAGGATGGCATCATCCGAGACGAAACGCGGACCGATATTCTTGAATCCCACCGGCATCTCAAAAATTCCAACGGCGTATTTCTGCGCTAACTTGTTCAGCATCAGAGACGCCGTGACGCCTTTCACCAGTGGGCCGCGGTCCCCGCGTTCCAAGAGGTACAGGGCCAACAGGGAGAATACTTCCAGGGTGCTGACAAACCGGCCGTTTTCGTCCACCAACCCGATGCGATCGGCGTCCCCATCCAGCGCCAACCCGACGGATGCGCCACAGGCAGGCACGCGAGCGCATAGTTCAGCCAAGTTGTGCGCTATGGGCTCGGGTTGAGCCATGCCAGGAAACGCCGGGTTCGGTTCGGACCGGAGCTCCTCCACCGATGTCCGGCCGCCTTCCAAAAAATCTCCGAAGTAACCGGCGCCCGCTCCGTGCATGGCGTCGGCCAACACGTTGAGGCCGAAGTTTCGGATGACGTCCAAATTCACCAGACCGGCTATGGATTCGCGGTACGCGGGCTTTGGATCGGCATCCAGCACGAGACCAAGTTTCCGAGCTTCATCGATGGGAAGCCTTTTGGGATCTCCAGCGGACTCGATGCACAACTCGAGAACGTCGGTGACAGCCTGGCTGGCGCTGCCGCCTTCGGCGGGTTTGAGCTTGAATCCGCTCCAAGCCGCGGGGTTGTGGCTAGATGTGATCACCACGCCACCGGCGGCGGCGCGATGTACCACATGGTGGCTGACCACGGGGGTTGGCACCGGCTGATTGCAAAGGTACACCGGGACTTCATTGGCGGACACCACGGACGCAACGGTTTCGGCGAATTCACGCGACGCGAACCGCGTGTCGTATCCTATTACCAATCCCTGGTGCCCGGATCCGGTGGCGCGAAGGTAGTCGGCCAATCCCTGGGAACAGCGAGCCACGTTGGCAAAGGTGAAATCATCGGCGATGATTCCACGCCACCCGTCGGTGCCGAATTTGATTGGAGCGGCCATAACTCGATTCTAGCATAGGGCAGGCGACGCGCCATCCCACCGGCTACGCACCCAACATTGCATAACAACGCCCCATGACGCCAGTGTCTCAAGCGGGGTTTACATCCGGAACGACGAGGAGTTCAGCCGCGACGGGTCGAAATCATGGTACCAGCCATCAGGTCCGGTATGGAACGTCGCTCCCGCTGGTCCCGCAGAATGAAAACCGCATCGATGACCAATCCGATCAAGGTGAGATGAAGGGCTATTTTTACCACGGCTCGGACGAGCTTTCTGGGGAGGCCTGCGCCACCGCCCCGATAGCGGCGTATCTCCGTACGGGTTAAACGGCGGCCGGGCTGCCCGATCCTGATGATAACGAAGATCCAGAGGACGTAGGTGATTACCAAAGCCAACGGCACCTGAATCGTGAGCAAATCGTACACGTCGAAGTTCACCGAATCGGGACCCCTGATACCAAGCCGGCTGTCGAGTTCCTGGACCAAGTAAAGAATAGCAGCGCCAACGCCCAAGAACGCCAGCCTATCAATCACCCACGAGGCGAACCTGCGCAACGGAAGAACACTGTCCATCGTTTGTCCGAGGCGGGATGAGTATCCCTACTATGAAGATTTCTGAAATTGTACTGACGGGCCTGGCAAGTACACCGTGCATTGTTGTGCAACATTGGGCGAATCATGACACCCGCTGGGCATGATGCGTACCGGGCATACGGGAAAGCGCGGGCCTATTCGTCCGCCGAGTACACACAGAATCGCGCCCCTTGCCGTTTCCGGCAAGAGGCGCGTACGAGGTAGTGCGATGCAGTCGGAGGACTTAATCGCTGGCAGCACCAGCCAGAGTGCCGGCGGCCTTCCGCAGGACGTCGGCCTTGTCAGTGCGCTCCCAGGGGAGATCTATATCGGTGCGCCCGAAGTGCCCGTAAGCGGCCGTCTTGCGATAGATCGGCCGGCGAAGCTCGAGGTCTTCGATGATGGCGCCGGGGCGCAGGTCGAAGTGCTCGTTCACCAACGCTTCGATGGTATCGTTGTCCACCTTGTTGGTGTCGAACGTTTCCACCGCCACGGAGATGGGATCGGAAACGCCGATGGCGTAGGATACGATGACCTCGCAGCGGTCGGCCAAACCGGCGGCCACGATGTTCTTGGCGACGTAGCGGGCGGCGTAAGCGCCGGAGCGGTCAACCTTGGTCGGATCCTTGCCCGAGAACGCTCCTCCGCCGTGTCGCGCGATTCCGCCGTAGGTGTCGACCAAAATCTTGCGTCCGGTGAGGCCAGTGTCTCCCTGCGGGCCGCCCACAACGAACCAGCCGCTGGGGTTCACGTAGTACTTGGTGTCGGCGTCCAGCAGATGGGCCGGAACGATGGGCTTGATCACATGCTCGATGATATCGGCGCGGATCTTGGCGGTGAACGCCTCGCGATCCTCGGTGTCCTCGTGCTGGCTGCTGATAACAACAGCGTCCACGCGGTGGGGCTCACCGTACTGGTACTCCACCGTGACCTGCGATTTGCCGTCAGGGCCGAGATAAGGGAGGGTGCCGTCCTTGCGAACCTTGGCCAGCCGCTCCACGAGACGGTGCGACAGGTCAACGGTAATGGGCATCAGGCCGTCGGTCTCGTTGCAGGCGAAGCCGACCATCATGCCCTGGTCGCCGGCGCCGGTGGCCCTGCGGGCGTCGGAGGCGGTGGCGCCGTTGCTGCGAGCTTCCAGCGCGGTGCTGACGCCGGCGTTGATGTCGGGGGACTGCTGGCTGGCGTTGCGGATGACGCCGCAGGAATTCCCGTCGATTCCGTACTTGACGTCGGTATAGCCGATCTCCAACAGAGTCTTGCGAGTGATCGCGTCGAAGTCCAAGTCAGCCTTGGTGGTGATTTCGCCGGTGACCATAATGAGGTTCTTGCCGGCCACGGTTTCGCAGGCGACGCGGCTCATGGGATCAACGCTGAATGCAGCGTCCAGCACGGCATCGGAAATCTGGTCGCATACTTTGTCCGGGTGCCCTTCAGTGACCGACTCGGAGGTGAGCAAGTACTTGGGCGAGGTCATAAATCGGATTGGCATTGGTTGGTTTCCTCCTGGTTTGGCATCGTTGGGGGCAGCATAGGGGCGAATCGTGTTCGCCCCTGCGGTTTTCGCACTGCGGCAGACTAGGTGCCTTCTTCCCAACTCTCGTTGTAAGCGGTCTGTTCGGCGGTGAGGGTATCGATACTGATGCCCATGGTTTCGAGCTTGAGGCGACCAACCTCAGCATCGATTTCGCGCGGCACCACATGGACGCCATTGGACAGTTCCTTGTGCCTCTGGACCAGGTATTCAGCGCTGAGAGCCTGGTTGGCGAAGCTCATGTCCATAACGGCGGAGGGATGGCCCTCGGCCGCGGCCAGGTTGATGAGACGACCCTCGCCGAGCAGGTAGAGGTGGCGTCCGTCCGTGGTCTCATATTCCTCGACGAAGGGGCGGACTTCGCGGTGGCTGACCGACATGGCTTCCAGCGCCGGTATGTCGATTTCCACGTTGAAGTGGCCACTGTTGGAGATGATCGCGCCGTTGGCCATGACCTCAAGGTGCTGCTTGCCGATGACGTGCCAACCGCCGGACACGGTGATGAACACCTCGCCCACTTTGGCCGCCTCCATACCGGTCATGACCTGGAACCCATCCATCACGGCTTCCAGCGCGCGGACGGGATTAATCTCGGTGACGATAACGTGCGCGCCCATGCCGCGAGCACGGGACGCAACGCCGCGACCGCACCAGCCGTACCCCCCGACCACGACTCGGCGGCCGGCCCAGAGGATGTTGGTGGCGCGGGTTATCCCGTCCAGCGTGCTCTGACCGGTACCGTAGCGGTTGTCGAAGAAATGCTTGGTCTCCGCTTCGTTGACGGCAATGATCGGGTACTTGAGCTGCCCATCGGCAGCCATGGCGGTGAGGCGAACCACACCAGTGGTGGTCTCCTCGGTGCCGGCGATGACGTTGGACAACAGGTCGCTGCGCTCCTTGTGCAGGATGCCTACCAGGTCAGCGCCGTCGTCCATCGTCACGTTCGGGGCGTGGTCCAACACGGCGTTGATGTGCTGGTAGTAGGTCTCGTTGTTCTCGCCCTTGATGGCGTAGGTTGGAATCCCATATTCCTGCACCAGCGCGGCGGCGGTTTCGTCCTGTGTACTGAGCGGGTTGCTAGCGCAGACAACCAAATCGGCGCCCCCAGCCTTCAGTGCGATCGCCAAGTTGGCGGTCTCGGTGGTTACGTGTAGACAAGCAGCCATTTTGATGCCGGCCAAGGGCTGCTCCTTGCTAAACCGCTCCGTGATCATGTTGACGACGGGCATTTCGCGGGCGGCCCAGCGGATGCGATCAACGCCGGCCGCTGCCAGGGAAAGGTCCTTCACGTCGCCTTTGGTGTTTTGAACAGTCAAATCTTTGTACCTCTCGTTTTTGGATTTCTCAGTGCGCCACTCGGGAGAAGGCCAGGATCTCGAGCAATCGCTCGACGAAAGAGCCCTGGTTGTCCTGGTCCGTGAAGATGGCGGAGTTGTAGTGTTTCGGATACTGGGTAAGTTACGGATCGTTTCCGTAGGAAGTGGGATTGCCGGCGGCGATCCATGACGGCGTGCCGTCATCAATGTTGTAGAGCAGCTCCGAGTCTATGCCCAGGGCTGCGGCATACTCGCAGGCCACCCCGCTGCGTACGCCGGCGGCGCATATGAACAGCAGCTTCTTGCCCTCGGGCAGCTCGTCGACGCGATCCATGAACTCATCGACGTTGATGTGGATCGCCCCGGAGGCATGGCCGGTCACCCATTCGTCATCCCGACGAACGTCGACGACCACTGTGCTGTCAGGGTCGGCGTTGAGGATCTGGAGCGCTTCGGGAGAGTCAACCCTGTAGTAGGGTTCCCCCGGATTTTGTCGTGGCATGGGTTACCTCCTGTGTAACTTCGCGCTGGGTTTCAGCTAGATCGAAAATGCGTGAGGGGTCAGGAACTTGCAGTCTGCGGCGGGTCCAGGCGCGTGCCCGCAATGGGCCGCAACCGGCGTCGTACTTCTTCCGGGATCATGCTGCGCTCGGTGATGATGGCGTTGGTGATGGCGGTCTGGCATTCGCACGGACCCAGTTCTGCCAGCGCCGGCATTATGTGTCGCAGGATTATTCGGCTGTTGGCTACGTTGGCGATCAGGTTCTCAACCACCATATCGACCGTAACGGCGTCGTGGTCGGGATGCCAGCAGTCGTAGTCGGTCACCCACGCCATAGTGGCGTAGCAGATCTCGGCTTCTCTCGCGAGCTTGGCCTCGGGCAAGGCCGTCATGCCGATAAGATCACCGCCCCAAGAGCGGTACATTTCGGATTCCGCCTTGGTGGAGAAGGCAGGCCCTTCCATCACCACCATGGTCGCGCCCTGGTGAGTTGGGATGCCCTGGCCCTTTGCGCCTTCGGCCAGAACCTTGCTCATCCCGGGACAGAACGGCTCTGCGAACGATATATGAGCCACCACGCCGTCCTCGAAAAACGTGCTCGGGCGCGACGAGCGGGTCCGGTCGATCAGTTGGTCCGGCACCACCATGTGCTGGGGCTCCAGGCGCGCCTGCAGGCTGCCCACAGCGCTTACGGACACGATCTGCTTGACGCCCAGGGTTTTCAACGCATAGATGTTGGCGCGGAAAGGCAGTTCCGTGGGACTGACCCTGTGGCCTCGTCCATGCCTGGGCAGGAAGGCTACCGGAACCTCCAGCAACTCGCCGATAGTGATGGCGTCGCTGGGCTTGCCGTACGGAGTATCGACATCCACCACGGCGGTCTCCGCGAAACCCTGGATTTCGTAGAGTCCGCTGCCGCCGATGATGGCGATTTCCGCTTGGGGATGGTTGGGCATTACGTCGATTTCCTTTGCTTGATTTACCAGACCACCATCGATTGACGGTGAACAAATACTATGGTGGACGCGCCTTGGCGCGTTACCTCAACGCTGGAATCTGTTCCCGCAGATAGTGCGTGGACCGGAATACACTGTTGACCACATAACCCTGCTCGTTGGGTGCGAAGTGAGGGTTGATGTATTCCCAAACCACCTCACCTTCTGGGGTAACTTGGAAGATCCGGCCGAAGTGGCCTTCGGTGATGAGAGTGTTGCCGTTGGGCAATCGCCGCGCTCCGGAGATGTAAGCGCTGAAAAAGTTGAAGGGCGGATTGTCCCGGTATTCCCACACGATTTCGTTGGTTGACGTATCCACTTCAATGACCCTGGACGCAGGCAGGGGACTATGACGGCTGTGGGAACCGTTGTCGTAGACCAGCACGTTACCGTTGTCCAGCAAGGACGGGTCGTGCTGCTGTGCCAATACGTCGTCGCCCAGTTGCCACTCAATGTTGCCGCTGGCCTTGTCGATGATGCCGACGGTGGATATGTTCCGGAAGCTGAACATCACCCGGTTATTGGGCAGCGGAACCACCGTGTTGCCGTGGCTCCACTCGTCGCGCAGATCGTTGAACGTGATAGCGTGGCGGTCGGGGTCCAGGTGTTCGGCCGCGTGCCATTCCCAGATGCGGTTCCCGTTGGCGTCCACTTCCACCAGCACGTCCGCATACATCCCGCCAACATCGGTGCCGGGCTGACCGCCCCGGATCGTTGCCGCCTGCGCATCTTCCATCCGCTCGACCGTCATATACAGGCATCCGCCCGATTCGGTGCGACGCGCGTCATGGTGATGGTGCGGGTCCCGGTGCTCCCACACGATGTTGCCGTCCCAGTCGGCCTCCACCATAATGCCGCCCTTGAACCGCTTCATCGCCTCGAATAAGTCCCAGCCGCCATCGTCGCGGACCTTGCCGCCGTAGAACAGGTTGCCGTTGGGCAGCAGGTAGCCGTAAAGGCCCGGCGGGTAGGGCATCCGCCACTGATGGGCCACCTCTCCGTTGGCGTCCAGCAGGTAAACCTCGCCGTTCCCCGACAGTGGCGCGTACAACGTGTAGCCGGGGCTGGCTTTGGACGGGTCGTGGGCCGTCAGCCCGGTGCGGGCGATGCGGCGGCGAGTTTGAGGTTGGATTTCAGGTGTTGTCATGTCGTCTCAGGCGGCGTCGACCGCCATTTTCAGTGATTCGGTGTAGGGCGGACGGCACACCATGGTTTCGGTCACGATGCCTGCGATATAACGGTGCGGCGTGACGTCGAATGCAGGGTTGTACGCCTGCGTGCCTTCCGGAGCGATGGGCGTCCGACCATAACCCGTTACTTCGTGCTCCGGTCGCTCCTCGATGGCGATACTGTCGCCGTGCGCGATTGCCAGGTCCACGGTGCTGGTGGGCGCGGCGATGTAAAAGGGGATTCCGTTCTCGTGTGCCAAAACAGCCAGTGAGTAGGTACCGATCTTGTTGGCTGTGTCCCCGTTAGCGGCAATCCGATCCGCACCCGTGATTACACAGGATACTTCGCCGCGCTGCATCAGGATTCCGGCGGCCGAGTCGGCGACCAACGTGGCCGGGATGCCAAGCTGCTGGAACTCCCACGATGTGAGGCGCGCGCCCTGCAGCCAAGGCCTGGTCTCCGTGTTGAACACCCGGAAGCGGGATCCGTCCTCCCAACCAGCCCGAATCACGCCCAACGCCGTCCCATATGCCGACGTGGCCAGGGCTCCCGTATTGCAGTGGGTCAACACGCCCTGTCCGTCCGGCGGCATCAGCGACTTGCCGTGCTCACCGATCCGGCGATTGATGTTCTCGTCCTCTGCCTGTATCAGCCGCGCCTCTGCCTCCAGGCGGGGCAGGATACTACCGGGATCCGGCTCTGCATCCGCAACACGTAGCATCCGCTTTACCGCCCACCCCAAATTCACCGCGGTGGGACGGGCTGCGGCGATGTGCGCCCCGGCCTGTCGGAGCGCGCCGATGAAATGATCCCGTTCCCGCGACTGCAGTTCGGCCGCCGCGAGCACGACCGCGTAGGCGGCGGTTACTCCGATTGCCGGGGCGCCCCGGACTCGCATGTCGGTGATGGCCGAGGCGGCGGTACGGTAGTCTGTGATGGTGACCGTCGTTTGCTCGTGAGGCAAAAGCGTCTGGTCGAGCAACTGGATACTGTTTCCAGTCCAGTTGATGGGTCTAATTTCACTCATAGCACCAGTTACCCGGTGTGTCGGGGATAACGCTGCGCGCCAAATAGCGTCAAAGAATCGGCGGAGTTGGTGCTTTCCGCAAACACAAAATAAAGGCTCACCCACAGCGGGAGAGCCCATCAAAACAGTACTCCCCTCATCTTTCGTCATACCGCCGACGCTGTGCCTTCGCACAATATTTCGTCGCGGGACGCCGGATTTAGCACCTGATCTCACTGGGTTAGCGAGATTGGTTGCCAGGCTTCACAGGGCCGTTCCCTCCGCCTGTCTGTATAAGGGTTCCAGCAGCGTATCCGGTTGTTAATCGTTACCAATACTACTTTGAACGCCCGATTTTGTCAAGTTGGTTACGATTGTCGGGCCGTCTGCCGGACCATTTTCGTGCTCAACGGGCTATAGTTCGCATGCGTACAGGTACAGTGTCAGGCTGGTGTGCGGGAAGGCGTGGTCCTCGACTTCGTGATAGCCCCGGCTACGCAGGAAAGCTATGGCCCCGGGCATGTGGTTGTAAGTCCACGCTACGGTCCGCGTGTACCCATATTCGCGGCAGAATGCCTCTGCATGGTCCAGCAGTTGAGAGGCTATGCCCAGGCGCCGGGCGTCGCGGCGAACCGCCAACCGACGGATCTCGGCGTCTTCCCCGGTACGTTGGTACGCCCCAATACATCCCACCGTTTCACCGTCCCGTTCCGCTACCCAGAAGTTGCTGCCCGGGTGCTCCAGGTAGCTGCGCTGAATGTCGGCCAGGTCGCGAGTCAAAGCGCCTTCGACGTAATCGTTGAAGTCCTGCCTGTCCTCGTCGGTGTGCAGGTAGCTCTGGGCAAAGTCGTCCTGTTCGTGGCTGAACACCTCACGGACGGCCTCATAGTCTCTGGAACGGTATAGGCGAATATCGATCATCATGTATTGACCAGAAAGTTGATGATGTCACCGTCTCGGACCGGGTATGTCTTGCCCTCCGACCGCAGCCTTCCTTCTTTGCGCCCCTGGGCCATGCTTCCGCATACCGAAAAGTCGTCGTACGCGATACCTTCAGCCCGTATGAACCCCCGGGTGAAATCAGTATGGATGACGCCAGCCGCGTCCACGGCCGGCATCCCGCCAGGCACGCTCCATGCACGCACCTCGTCGTCGCCAACGGTCAGAAACGATACCAACCCAAGCGTATGGTAACTCTCGTTGATCACCTGGCGTGTCGCGGAGTCCCCCAATTCCAGATCCGCCCGAAATTCGGCGGCCTCGTCCGCATCCATCATAGCCAACTCCGCCTCAATTCTGGCGCTGATGTTGACCTCGCCGACCCCCTGAACCAAATTGTGATCAAGGCCAAGGTCGGCAATGCGGATGTCGTCCGCGTCTTCGTCAGTGTTGAATACGGCGATGACGTTCTTGTCGGTCAGCAGTTGATAGTTGACCAAGATTGCGCGTTCGGAGTCGGTAAACGACTGCAACCGCACAGGAACACCGTCCTCAAGCCCGGCCCGCGCCTTTTCGACCGCATCCTTGTGCCGCACTGCGGCCGGCCGGTCGGCTGGTTTGGTCTTATGCATCTGATCGCCCAGCCGAGTCGAGGCGCGTTCCAAGACTTCCAGGTCGGCGAAAGACAACTCATTGAGCATTGTCTCCAAGTCCCGGGCCGGGTCCACGTCCCCAATGGGATGTGGAACTGCCTCGTTCGAAAAGGCCCTGACCGCGACCAAGAAGGCGGTGGCCGACTGCAATATGTTGCGGTACTTGCCGCTGATTCCCTGAGACTTCGCCATGGACTCAGGGCCGGGCAAGTCGATGTAGCGAATCTCGGCCGGAACGACTTTCCTGGGGTTGTACACCTCCGCAAGGCTGTCCAAGCGCGGGTCTGGCACCTTGACCACTCCCATGTGCATTTCAGTAGCCGATCCTGACGTTCCGCTCGCGTCGGATTTTCCCAGAGTCAGGGCGTTGAATAACGTGGTCTTACCGGACTGGGGCAGACCGATGATTACCGTGTCCATATTTTGCTGTTTGTAGCTCCAGGATTAGGGAGTGGTTTCCGCACAAATGGGATGCCCCGGTACCGACCAGCGGCGACGGGGCAATTGAAACCGGACCAACAACGCTAAATCGCTATCGTTTAGCCGGTTGCCAACACGACGGTCCCGGTCGAAGACAGCGACCCTCCAGTACCGTTTACGATGCTGGTTGCGGCCGGTTGGTCAGCGGCACCCTTGCGATGAACCTGACGGTCGCCACATTCGCCACGGAGTTGGCGTACCGCCTCGACCAGTAGGAAGCTTCCATACATGCCGGGGTGCGAATAGGACAGGCCGCCACCATTGGTGTTGAGCGCAAACTCGCCGCCCGGAGCAGTCCTTTGGTTCGCGACGAAGTCAGGACCTTCGCCGGGGCCGCAGAATCCCAACCCCTCTATGGTAACCAGAGTGGTGTAGGTGAAGGAATCGTAGATCATCGTGTGGTCGATGTCGGCATGGGTCAGGCCGGCCCGGTCCAACGCGCGAGGGCCCGTCTCACGCGACCAGGTGGATGTGTGATTGGGCATGAAACTGATCAGGTTGTGGTCGTGGCCTTCGGCCGCCCCCAGGACCCAAACCGGCTCCTTGCGGCAGTTCTGCGCCTTTTCCGCCGTGGTCACGATAATGGCTGCGCCCGAGTCGGTCACCAAGCAGCAATCAAACAGGTGGAAAGGCCAAGCGACCCACCTGGAATTGTGGTAGTCGTCAAACGACATTGGCGTTTCATGCATGTAAGCCATGGGATTGAGGTTAGCCCACTTGCGCGTGGAAACCGCGATTTCGGCCAATGCTTGCCGAGTTCGCTCCTCTCCGTATTCGTGCATATAGCGGGTGCAAGCCATGGCGTAGTTGATGGGCTGGCCGATCATGCCGTAGGGAGTTTCGTATTGGGCCACCGGGAGGTTCCGGTCCGCCGGGACTGGCACGCGGGTGGACCGTCCGGCTTGACCGTGGGTGATAAGGACCGTGTCGCAATATCCAGCGCGAATCGCTGCCGCCGCATGTGCGACGTGAATGACGAAGGACGATCCGCCCACTGACGTGTTGTCAGTGAACGATGGCTGCAAACCGAAATATTCAGCGGTAACCAGAGTGCTGAAACCTGCAGTCATCAGGCCATTGACATCCGACATAGACAGACCGGCATCCTCCAACGCGTTGTGCGCGGCTTCCGCGTGGTGCTGGAGCGAGGATTTGTCGGGCACCGTGCCCATGACGTCGGATTCTGCGACGCCAACAATTGCGATGTCGCGTTCGCGGTTTGCGGTACTGGCCATAGGTTCACTCCAGTGGTCGATTCGTTAGTTTATCGGCCCAAGGATGGTACAACATTACTCGTCGCCCGACAAATATCGCGCCGCCGCTGGCTCAGTCCGGTCAACTTGCCAGATGCCCATAGCGCTATGCGATCCCCTCAAGCGTGGCTACCCACTTGCCGCGAAACGGAGAGGCACGACGACCGTGTGCTAAAATGCGCTTAATTCCGGATGCTGGATCCATTAACTCGGGTATGGGTATGCCGCATAACTTTTGGATGATTAATTGCAACAAGCAGAATTTCAAAATCACTGAGCATTTGGGCTTCACCCAACAGGGGCTGAAGGCTGAATATCGGCGCAAAGTGCAACGAGTTGAACCAGGGGACCGCATCATTTTTTACGTGAGCGGAGATCGCGTGTTCACCGCCACGGCCACCGTGACCAAGTCATACGAAGAAGTTCGGTCCACTCCATGGGTCAAGGAAGGAAAGACGCCCTGGCCCTACCGGATTGAGATCAAACCTGACGTGATTCTCTCCGACGAGCAATACATCGACGCCGGGCTCATCGCCTATCGCCTGGAATACCTACGGAAGTGGCCTCCGGAAGACTGGCACCTGGCATTCCAGGGGAACCTGCATCTGCTTTCCAAGGGAGACTTCTTCCTCCTCGAGACGGAGATGCTGAAACTGCGGGATGGGCGCGATGCGGCGCTACGCAGGGTTGACACCGAGTTGGCTGTCGAAGCAGAACGGACAAATTCTCAACGAGAACGCCGCCGCCGCAACGCGGAGAGAGAGCCGGCAAGATCTTCCAGGGCGCGCAACGCCAACCCGCTCGGTGGGACAGACCGACCCCAGGAAGTTCTGCCGGTCGCATCCGAAGCCCCTGACCAGGTTATTGAACCTCAACCGCCGCCGGCAGCAGGACGAGAACGATCGAGCAGTCGCAGTCGCCGATCCCATGGGAAAGGCCGCAACCGACCCCGGCCCGAAAATCCGACCAAGTTCGACAACGACTAGCGCTCGCCAATTTCGCCTAACGCCAGTCGGATCTCCTCGGAAACTGCCGGGTCGTCCGTTGAAAGGGAAGCGGCCTCGAGCGCCCTTTGAGCATCGGCGCCGCCGATCCGACCCAACGCCCAGGCAGCATGTTGCCTGGTCAGTGATGAAGCCGTTTCCAGCGCCCAGATCAGCGCAGGCGTTGCGGACTTGTCGCGGAGGTTACCGAGTGCGACGCAGGCGTTGCGTTGCATCCCCTGCCACTTGGCACGCATCATGGGCGTGCCGGAGAACCGCTGCCGAAATTCGCCTTCGGTCATGCTCAACAATTCAATCAGATCCAATCCCGTCAAGTCCTGCCTGCCGAAGTTTGGATCCGACGTTGCCTTAGCCTTGCGGTTGACGGGACATACCTCCTGGCAGATGTCGCATCCGAAAACCCAAGTACCCATGGCTGCGCGAAGCTCTCGCGGTATGGCTCCCTTGTGCTCGATGGTCAGATAACTGATGCACCGCCGATTATCCACCACGTAAGGAGCAACGATCGCGTTGGTGGGACACGACGGTATGCAAAGCGAACATTGTCCGCATGTCTTGGACAGTGACCGGTCGGGTTCCAACTCCAGGTTAGTCACAATCTGACCCAGCAGCAGCCAAGAACCAAGGACAGGGCTCAGCACATTGCCATTCTTGCCAAACCATCCCAGCCCCGATCGAACCGCCGCCGCCCTATCCAGCATGGGACCGTCGTCCACGAACCAGCGTGCGCCAAGATCCCCATCGGACCGTTGTAAAGCGGGATGCTCGGACAGGTCTATGACGAGTTTACGCATCCGGCGCTTCATCAGGCGATGATAGTCGCGTCCCTGCGCATATCTGGCTACCCGACCAGAATGGGATTCCTCCTCGTCGCTCTGCCCCGGGTAATAGTTGAGACCGAGTGAAATTATTGAACGAGCGCCCGGTAGCAGATGTTCCGGATCTGTCCCGTGTTGGACGCGGAGTTTGGTGAACCATGGCAACCCGTCCATCAATCCATCGTCGATCCGTCGGAAGGCAATTTCCCGGTCGACATCGAACGCGGACGCATCGGTGACCGCGACCAAGTCGAACCCTGCCTCAAGCGCCAGACGGTCGATCACCTGACGGGGCGACTCTGAGTTGATGCCGTAGATCTCAGATGCGCTCACTGGTTTTCGTTCTGATAACGCCCGCGATAACCTTCCAGATCTTCCGCATCAAGATACATGAAAACCAATTGGGCAATCCGGGCGTCCTGTTGGATCCTGAAGCCCTGCGGATGATGAACGGTCATCAACGCTTGTGAGCGACCCGAATACCCGGCGTCCCAAACCGCGGTGTGGATGGACACGCCCGCTCGCAGGAGGCTGGAACGAGGTCGGGCCAGCGCCATGATGTGGCGTGGCAAGTGTACTGTTTCGTTGAATGTGATCAAATATGCACCTGGTTTGAGATGCATCCAACGATCTGGACCAAACGGGATTTCGGCACTTTCGGGCAGCGCCCGATCATCGTCGGACAGTCCGATGCTCCCGGGGCCAGAACTCCGAGGGTAGGTGGAGATGGACCGAACAGTTATATCAAAACCATTGGGTTGAAGCTGGCGTTCCAGGTCTTGGTACTGCTCCACCAACGGAGGGTCGCCGGCCACGAGGCCGGCAATAGTCGCACGGCTGAGAATGCCAGTGCGATTCAGGGATTCCACTACAATATCATTCCAAAAATGAAATGCCCGCCGTGCCGGATAAATCGGGTCAACGGCGGGCCAATCGATGCCTGTACTTCGGATCAGTCGTGCATGAAGTCCTGTATGTCAGCGGGCAGCGGTTCGTACTTGGGAATTTCGGTGATCACAGCCTGCGTGGTCAGCAACATGCCAGCAACCGAACCGGCGTTTCGCAGCGCCGATCGTGTGACTTTGGCCGGGTCGATGATGCCCCGTGCCACCAACGCGGTGTAATCGCCGCGGTCGGCGTCGAATCCGTAGTCGCCCTCGCCATTGCGAACATTTTCGACGACTACTTGGCCCTTGTAGCCTGCGTTTTGAGCGATGGTTGTGAGCGGAGCTTCAAGGGCTTCCCGGCCCAGCCGTATCCCAACTGCCTCGTCGCCAGCGGCGCTGCCGATCATGCTATCCAGGGCGGCCTGGGCCCGCAGAAGGGTTACGCCGCCGCCGGGGATAACCCCCTCTTCAACCGCGGCCCGCGTGGACGCCAACGCATCCTCAGTGCGGCTTTTGCGCTCATTGAGTTCCGGCTCAGTAGCGGCCCCGACTTTGATCACGGCGACCCCGCCCGCGAGGTTCGCCAGACGTTCCTGCAGTTTTTCCCGATCGTAGTCCGATGTCGTTTCCTCGATCTGCACACGAAGCTCGGCTACTCGGCCGGCGATGTCGTCCTCGTGCCCGCGGCCTTCCACTATGGTTGTATCATCCTTGGTCGCCAATACTCGGCGAGCGGAACCAAGCTGCTCAATCGAAATGTCATCGAGGCGCATGCCGGCGTCGGTGGTGATAACGGTGCCGCCGGTGACGATCGCGAGGTCCTCCAACAGCGCCTTGCGGCGTTCGCCGAATCCAGGGGCTTTGACGGCGAGGCTGCTTACGGTGCCCCTCAGCCTGTTTACCACCAGGGTAGCCAGGGCTTCGCCCTCCACATCCTCTGCGATTATCACCAGGGGGCGGCGTCCTCCCTGTGCGACCGCCTCGAGGGTAGGCACTACATCAGCCGCGGATGACAGTTTTTGGTCGGTCAACAGAAAGAGAGGTTCGTCCAGTGCAACCTCCATCCGGTCCGTGTCGGTGACGAAATGGGGCGAGAGATAGCCCCGGTCGAGCCGCATGCCCTCAACCACATCAAGCTCATCGGTCAGACCGCGGCTTTCCTCCACGGTGATAATTCCCTCGCGTCCCACCTTGTCCATCGCATCTGCGATCAGTTCGGCAATGGCTTCCTCGTGAGCAGACAAAGCTGCGACACGCGCGACCTGCTCCCGACTATCAACGGCTACTGCCTGAGAGCTGATGTGGTTGCTCACCGCGCTGACCGCCTGGTCAATACCGGATTTCAGGGCCAGCGGATTGGCTCCGGCAGCCACGTTCATGAAGCCGCCCTGGATGATAGAGCGCGCTAACACTACGGAGGTGGTGGTACCATCGCCAACGACATCGTTAGTCTTTGCAGCCGCCTCCTTGACCACCTGTGCACCCATGTTTTCATAAGGGTCCGGAAGCTCCACTTCCTTGGCGATGGTCACGCCGTCGCTGCAGACGACCGGCAGCGTCCACACACGGCCCAATATCACATTCCTACCGCTGGGACCCAACGTCAGGGCAACCACACGCCCCAATTGGTCCACCCCGCTCATCAAACTTTGGCGGGCATCCTCATCGAAAATTAGCTGCTTTTCAGGCATTGTGGGAATCCTCCGGTCAGGGCAGATTGATATGCATGATTCGCCAGAAAGTGACGATATTTTCCGTGGATAAGTGATCGAATCGTGCCACGTTGTGCTCTCTAATTGTCCGCAACGTACGGAGCATTGTCAACCGACGGATGACAATTCGGTCACGCTCTGATAACATCCTATGCTCAGACTAGTCTACAGGAGCGCACCCTTGCCTGCACAGAAGGCCCACCGCCAATCAGTGAAACGTTACGCGCGCAACTTGAGCGTGCGCCGCGCAACACGCAGCGCCATCGGCCGAGCGCGCCGAGCGATTGCCGCGAGAACCCCCGAAAGCGAAGACGAAGTACGAAGAGCCATGCGGCAATTGGATATCGCCGCCCGCAAAGGGGTACTCCACAAGAACAATGCATCCCGGCGCAAAGCTCGCTTGGCAGCTGCATTGAACCGCATTTCAACAGAGTAGTTGTCGCTTCCATCGGTTCGGTGACAAAAAGGTTGTCCCCACGGGCCGGCGTGTCGAACACGCCGGTCGTTTCGTTTTCAGGCCACGACAGCGTCCACCGTGCCATGATTCGCGTTGACAGGTAGACCACTCTTGGGTATTATGTTCGCAACGAACAAAATTTCCGCACACCCGCACGGCTATTTCTGCCCAGGAGGTATCAGCCTATGACAACGAAACGAGAACTGCGCCCACGCCAACAACTCATCCTCGCATACATCGAACAATTCCTCGAAGAGAACGGCATGCCGCCGACTGTTCGCGACATTCAGCGCGGTTGTGAAATCAGCAGTACCTCAGTGGTGGATTACAACCTTCGCCTGCTCGAACGCTACGGCTATCTCAAGCGACGGTCGGAAATCGCCCGTGGGATTGAACTCCTGGACGAAACCGGTTTGCCCGTCAACGCAGGGTCAACTCGCGTGCAAATTGTTGGCAGCATCGCCGCAGGTGAACCCATCCCCGCCTTCTCGTCCGAAGGAGCCGCCGCTGCCGCCGAATTCGACATCGTTGAGGTTCGACCAGAGCTGAAAAAGAAGCATGGCACCCTGTTTGCCCTCTCCGTCAAAGGCACATCCATGATCGATGCCCTGATCGATGATGGCGACGTCGTGGTGATCACGCCGACCAGCACCGCCCAAAACGGCGACATGGTGGTCGCATGGCTCAAAGAGGAGGAGGAAGCCACACTCAAGAAGTTTTACCGCGAAGGCAGCCGTGTTCGCCTGCAGCCTGCCAACAGCACTATGGAACCCATCTACGCAACCGCCGCTAACGTCGAGGTTCGTGGTCGGGTCGTAGAGGTGTTGCGCCAGTTCTGAGGTGCGTAAAATCTGGGTTTCGGGGCGCGTATCGGGTCAACCGGCGTGCCCCTTTTTTCATGCGCTCCGATCAATTGCGGCTATTCGACAGGGCCCCGTATGTAGCAACTAGGAAGGGGACGCAGTAGGTCAACGGAATTTTCCAGGCCAGCGCCGCTGATATCTGCCCCGTCAATATGGCGTCGCCCTGATTCAACGCGGTGAGCGCAGTACCAACCACCGCACTGGCGATCAGGGAGCGTCGCAACATGGGCCAATGTCGCAGGGCGCACCTCAAACACTTCGTGATGCTGGTGGCCGCCTCGGTGGACCGAAACGTGTAACTCGCACCGCCCAGAGATTGACCACATCTCCGGCACGAAGCATCCGTAGGACTCATTCCCCGTATTCCCGAGCGCCCGGAGCCTCACATGCCGAGGCATGCGGCGCGTAGGGAGAAGCCCCGCAGCTATTGAATACTTTTTTGGGTTGCCAGCATTCCACGTCCCGTTGGAACTGCAACATCGCCAGGAAAACACCATCCGGGCTATACGCCCTCCGCCACTCCTCGTCCTGCGCCAGGCACCTGTTCCCGATGCGGATGGCCTGCCCGTTTTTTATGGCCATCGCCTGTTCTCGCGTAACTCGCAACGCCTGCCAACATCTCAAAGCCCAATCCACTGGTTGGAGATGTTCATTCCAATCTCCCCTCTCAGCCGCTTCCTCCAGGTCATCCAGAGTCACGCCGTTTTCGGCGTTAAATTGGCCGCAGGACAACCTTGTCAGTTCCGTTACGTACGCGCCAACTCCCAATCCCTCGCCAAGGTCGTGGGCTATCGACCGCAGGTAAGTGCCCCGGCCGCAATCGACGGTAATCTGCAAAAACGGCAGGTCGATCCGATCTATCTGGATCGCGCTTATCATTACTGGGCGTGGCGCCCTCTCTATCACTTTTCCGGCGCGAGCCAGTTCGTACAATCGGCGACCATCCTTCTTGATGGCGCTGTACATCGGTGGCACCTGTTGGATAGCTCCGACGAATTGGACCAACGTCGATGCTATTTCACTACGAGTGAGCGAGGCAGGGCTAGCGATCTCCTCGATATCACCTTCCGCGTCGTAGGTGTTGCTCTTTGCACCGAGGCGTACCGTCATGCGATATCGCTTGCTACCGGAAACCACCTGCTCCATGAGGCGCGTGGCTTGGCCGAAGCAGATGGGCAAAACACCCTCAGCCAACGGATCGAGGGTCCCGGCGTGCCCCACTTTTTTTCGCTGACCGGTGATCCGCTTGACCCTGCGTAGCGCCTCCATGGAGGACATCCCCACCGGTTTGTACAGGTTCAAAAAGCCGTGGATCTGCCCAGCCGGCGCGCGGGCTGTCATGGCCTAACTCTGACCGGCAGATGCAGCGAGGCCACCGCTTTCCGAGGCGTCTGGCAGCGGCAGGTCGTCCATGATTCGCATCAAGCGATCCGCTTCCATCATGGCATCATCGAGCACGAACTTCAGGAACGGGATGTAACGCAGCGAAACTCGCCCGCGCAGTTCGCGACGCAAGAATGTAGCCGAAGACTGAATCCCGGCCAGCGCTTCCTGGCGTACAGACTCGTTGCCCATGACGCTCACGTAAACTCGCGCGGTCCTCAAGTCCGACGCGGTGCGAACCTGGGTAATGGTAATGAGACCCTTCAGTCGCGGATCATTGACCTGAGAAGACATCAGGCTGGAGATCTCCTCACGGAGCACTCCGTTTACTCTTTCAATGCGACGCCGGTCGGCCATTTCCGCCTCGGTCTAAGCTGGGGATAGGACGCTGCCCGGTGGAATAGAGGCCGCAAAGCGTACATCAGCCCACCGGGTACGTCTGGAGGGTCGCGCCGGGGATTAGTTAACCCGTTCCATGCGGTACGCCACGATGAGATCGCCTTCCGCGTAATCGTTGAACGAATCCAAAACGATACCGCACTCGGTGCCTACCGTGGCCTGGTTGATCTCATCACTGAAGTGTCGCAGGCTCCCCATATTGGTTTCGCCCACGACGTCATCGTCACGCATGATACGCACCGTACCTTGACGCGTGATGCGACCATCCAGCACACGACAACCAGCGATTCGCAAACCGCGCCGGCCTTCGAAAATCTCCCGGACTTCGGCCCGTCCGACCACGACCTCCTGGAACTCAGGCTCCAACATTCCGTGGAGGGCTTGCTCAACATCCTCGAGAAGTCGGTAGATGATCTGGTATTCCCGGACCTCGACGCGCAACCGCTCGGCAGTGCGCTCTGCGCCGATTTCAAACCCGACGTTGAACGCCAAAATGATTCCTCCGGAAGCCGCAGCCAGTTGTACGTCAGAGTCGCTGACCGATCCGGATCCCGAGTGGATAATCCGTGCCTTGACGTCGCCGTCAGACAATTTTTCCACGGACTGCGCTACGGCTTCCACACTACCTTGAACATCTGCTTTGAGGACCAGCACCAGTTCTTTCACATCCCCGGCGTCAATCTGCTTCACCACACTGTCCAGAGTCAGCACGGTGTCCATGTTGCCGGTGGTGGCGCGCTGACCGTGTCGGGTGGCGGTTTGGCGGGCCGTCCTTTCATCCCGCACTACCGTCAGGATATCTCCCGCCTCGGGGGTCGCGTTCAATCCGATAACCACACACGGCGAACCCGGTGTGACGGTGTCCATCGATTCTCCGCGCTCATTGGTGATAGCGCGTACTCGGCCCCAGGCGCCACCAGCAACAATCTGATCCCCTACCTTCAGGGTTCCAGCCTGCACCAGCACAGTGGCGGTCGGTCCCCGACGACGATCCAGTGTTGCTTCGACGATCACGCCGGCGGCATCACGATTGGGATTCGCCTTCAATTCCATGATCTCGGAAAGTACCGTCAGGTTTTCGAGCAGGTCTCCGATGCCTTCGCCGGTTTGAGCTGAGACGGGCACCGCAATGACGTCGCCACCCCATTCTTCCACCAACAGGTTGCGCTCGCTGAGTTGGCGCTTTACCACATCGGGTTGTGCCCCCGGCAGGTCCATCTTGTTGATGGCCACGACGATGGGCACCTCTGCTGCGCGAGCATGATTGATGGCCTCATCGGTTTGAGGCATGATCCCATCATCGGCCGCCACGACCAGCACGGCGATGTCGGTGACTCTCGCCCCGCGTGAACGTATTGACGTAAACGCGGCGTGGCCGGGTGTGTCCAGGAAGGTCATCGGTTGGCCATCCCGGGCGACCTGATAAGCGCCGATGTGCTGAGTTATGCCTCCGGCTTCCTTATCAACCACCGACGTTTCCCGAATGTAGTCCAAAAGGCTGGTTTTCCCGTGGTCAACGTGGCCCAGTATCGTTATAACCGCCGGCCGGCTCTCCATCAAGCTTTCGTCTTCTTCGTTCACGTCGCCAGCGTTAATTGCCGCAGTGTCCTCCGCAGACTCGGCGAGCCTGGTTCTCACACCATAGGCGGCCGCGGCAACGGTCGCCACCTGATGGTCAATGGCCTGGTTTACCGCGACCATTATGCCGTGCCGCATCAACTGTTTGATGACATCCACCGGAGACTGGTCCAGAAGCTCGGACAGCTCTTTTACCGTCAGGGATTCCGGCAGTACCAAGGCTCGAGGACTGCTACGACGGGGTTCTCCGCGACGGGCCCGCCTGGGTCCCGTGGCGCGTTGTTGAGTAGTCATAAGTAACACCTCCTCATTCCGGTCAATCCACCTGAGCTTGCCGAGTACGACAGGTCAGCCGGGCGCACCCGTCGATTCACGGGCGACCCTTCCAGTCCCGAGGTTTGCCCCGCCGGATTGGATAATCTCAATATAGTAATTTTGGAGCGCCTCCAAATCAGCGTCGGAGACCTGGATCCGCAGACTGCGGGCCAAGGCTCGTTTCGCCAAACCACTCTCCCAGCACGACACCCTGCTACAAAGGTATGCGCCCCTGCCGTTGGCTCGTCCAGTAGGATCTGGCACCACCAAACCGTCCGGTGTTCGAACGATTCGCACCAGAGCGCCTTTCGGCCCTTTCTGGCCGCAGGCTATACAGCTTCTTTCCGGTATGTGTGGCTTTTTCGGAATTCCGGTTACCTGATTCCTGCGTCCGAGTTACTCCGGCGAGTTTGGATAGCTTTATCGCCGGCGCGGACCGGGTCCTCGCGCACCGGGGACGTTGCCGCCACGGCGATTCCCACCGCCTCGGCGACGGCGCCCAGTGTTGCCCCTGAGGTCGCCGACGATATCTTCGGCGAATCGGATCTTGCCGGCATCGGGCGCCAAGTTCGGCAAGCCGGCCAACAGGTCGTTCATTTCTTCGTCGAGGATTTCACCTTCCTCCTCCTCGTCATCCTCTTCCTCTTCGTCGGCCTCGACAACGTCAACCAAAGTCAGGTCATCCAGCGCATCCACGCTGAGACCTGCCGGTTCAGTTTCCGTTTCCGCCTGCATTTCAGCCTGGGCAGCGGCAGCTTGTTCTTCGGCCATCAATTCGGCAAGGAGCGCTTCTTCGTCGTAATCCACTGCGGGCTCAACATCGGCCTCTACCGACACGGGATCGGCGACGATGATTTCGCTCTCGCCGACGACGGCTGGCGCTTCAGCCACTACGGCCACTTCAATCTGCTCAGGCTCTTCGCTTGCAATGACTTCCTCGGGAGACTGGACGGCCAAGCCGGTTTCCGCGATAGCGGCCTCCGCAGCTGCAACCACCGGCAATGTTTCAACTTCCGGTTCCACCTCCGGGGCCGCCAGTTGTGCCTCGGCTTCAGCCTGCGCGGCTGCGGCAGCTTCAGCCGCAGCGAGCGCGGTAGCAGCGGCGGCACGTTCGGCTGCGATGCGCGCGGCTTCCGCAGCACGGACAGCGCGCAAGGCTTCCCATTGCTCGACGTTCTTTATGTCCAACCGCCATCCGGTAAGCCTGGCCGCCAACTTGGCGTTTTGTCCGTCCCTACCAATGGCCAGCGACATCTGACTTTCGGGCACCACCACGTATGCGGTGCGGTCATCCTCTTCCAATTCCACTGCTCCCACGTCGGCGGGACTGAGAGCGCGAGAAATTAGCACCTGCGGATTTTGGTCCCATTCGATGACGTCTATCTTTTCGCCCTGTAATTCGTTGACGATGCTCTGGATGCGGTTGCCCCGCAGGCCGATGCATGAACCGACCGGGTCTACACCCTCCTGATGCGACGCCACCGCCACTTTGCTGCGCACTCCGGGATCCCTGGCGATGGCGCGGATTTCCACCGTGCCATTGCTGATTTCGGGTACTTCGGCTTCCATCAGCCTGCGCAACAGGTCACGGTGGGACCGACTGACCACGACCTCCGGGCCGCGGGTGGTTTGTTGGACTTCAACCAACAACACCTTGAGGTTCTGTCCCTTGCGATACCGTTCGTTGGATACCTGGTTATCGGGACGCATGATACCGCGCGCTCGATTTTGATTCTGAGCCTGGTGGGGATTCAGATTGATGAAAACCGTCGGGCCCTTCTCAATGCTCTCAACGCTGCCGCTGATTATTTCGCCCTGGTACCCCGAGTATTCTTCGAACGTCTTCTCCCTTTCCGCCTCTCGCAATCCCTGCATCAAAACCTGGCGAGCGGTTTGGGCGGAGATCCGGCTGGTGTCATACGAAACCTCTTCGGACTCCGGGATTTCTGTATCGACCTGCGCCGTCGGGGAAAGTCTCAATGCCTCGGCCAATAAAATCTCGGTTTCGGGATCTTCCACCTCTTCGACGACCATCCTCAACGGGAAGATGCTGATGTCGCCGGTGTTCGGATTGAGCTTCACCGACAGGTTTTTGGCCCCGGCAACGCTGTCCCGGCGGAACGCGGTAGCCAATGCGACCTCAACCTTATTGAGCACCAATTCCTTTCGTAGCCCGCGTTCGGCGGATAACTGATTCAACGCCATCATGAAATCGCTTTTCATGGTTGTCCTCCGCTAGCCGAACGATCAAATTTTCAACGATGCCCCGTCCAAATTGATAGAAATAAGGCGGGTCTACGCCCCGCCTGAACTATCCTTGAACCTCTCGTTGCAGGTCTATGACACCAAGTCATCGTTTCCCACAACAGGGCGTTTGTGTGGCCGAATTATAGCATTGTTGGCGCGAGCGGGCAAGGCGATTATGGCAAACGAGAGCCCGCCGAATGTGGCGGGCTCGATCAAAAGGCAGGACCAGTCGAGCAATTACCACCAGATCTTGCCCTGCGCCTCCTTGGCCAGCGTTTCATAATCTCGGGTCCACAGCTGGCTGCTGAGGTATTTCCATCCGCCATCGGCCAGCAGACAGACCACGTTGCCGCTCTCCATGCGCTCGGCGTACTTCAGCGCTCCGGCAACGACCGATCCTGAGGAGATGCCCGCGAAAATCCCCTCTTTGTCCATCAGGTCTTTCGTCATGTAGAAAGAGTCGAAACTGTTCACCAACAGACGGTTGTCCAGCATGTTGATATCGAGGATGGGCGGGATGAACCCGTCCTCAAGCCGGCGCAGACCGGAAATAAAATCGTCAGGCTCGGGCGCCACCGCAATGATCTTGATGTCGCTGCGGTGCTCCTTGAGTCGGCGCGCGTTTCCCATCAGCGTGCCGCCCGTTCCCAGGCCTGCGACGAACACGTCAACGTCGGGAAGCGCTTCAACGATCTCCTGACCCGTGCCCTCGTAGTGGGCTTCCGGGTTTCCTTCGTTACCATACTGGTACAGCATCAGGTAATCGTGGGGGTTTTTCTCGACGATTTCCTGCGCGACCACAACGCTTCCGTTGGTTCCAAGGGACCCATCGGAGTAAATGATCTTGGCGCCGTAAGCCTCCAGCAACTGGGTGCGTTCCACGGAGACGTTCTCGGGCATCACGACCGAGACCCTGTAGCCTTTCAGCCTGCCGATCATGGCCAGGGATATGCCGGTGTTGCCGGACGTCGGTTCGAGGATGGTCCGGTTCGCTGAAATTTCTCCGTCCGCTTCCGCCCGTTCAATCATTCTCAGGGCGATGCGGTCCTTCACACTGCCGGTGGGGTTTTGTCCCTCCAGCTTGGCAAAAATCCGCACATTGGGGTTTGGGGTCAGGTTTTCCAGTTCCACCAATGGGGTGTTACCTATGGTGGAAAGCAGACCTTTATGGGTAGCCTTGGTGAGCATTAGCGGCGTCTCAACGTTGGAGGTCAGCGGATCGAATTGACCTTCGGCAACCTACCAAGGTTCTACACGGCGCCGGCGGCGATGGCCACCGGTTCATGTGCTTCGGCAACTCCGCAGAAAACTTCGTAATCGATCAGTTCCTTCACGGTCGGGGTGTCCCCGCATAGCGGGCAATCGGGGTTGCGGCGCAGGCGAACTTCCCGGAACTGCATGCTGAGCGCGTCAATGACCAGCAGTCGGGACGACAGGCTCTCTCCGATACCCAGGATGTGTTTCAGCGCTTCGGTGGCCTGGATGGACCCGACGAGCCCAGTGAGAGCACCCAGCACTCCGGCCTCTGCGCAGTTGGGAACCATGCCTGGAGGCGGGGGAGCCGGGAAAAGGCAGCGGTAGCATCCCTGCCCCGGCAGGAACACGGTGGCCTGGCCGTCGAAAATCAGGATGCTCCCGTCGATCAGGGGCTTGTTCAAGAGATAGCAAGCGTCGTTGACCAGGTAGCGGGTGGCAAAGTTATCCGCCCCGTTGATCACGATGTCGTACTGGCCGATGATGTCAAACGCGTTTTCGGACGTGAGCCACGTCTCGTGGAGAACCACGTCCACTTCCGGATTGTAGGACTGGATGTTGTCCTTGGCGGACTGGACCTTCGGCCGTCCTACGTCCGGGGTGTGGTGGAGAATCTGACGCTGCAGGTTGGACAATTCCACCACGTCGAAATCGACGATCCCCAGCTTGCCGACTCCGGCCAGCGACAAGTACACCGCTGACGGAGATCCCAAGCCGCCGGCGCCGATGATCAGCGCGCTGGACTCCATCATTTTGCGTTGTCCCGCGCTGCCCACATCCTGCATGATGATGTGGCGGCTGTAACGTTTGACCTGGTCGGGGGTCAACCGCAGTGGTTGCACCATTTGGGATTCCTCCGTGTCGGCTAAATCTGGTTTCGGGTAATGTGACAAGCAATCCAAGCGATGATCGCGTGGCATAAGAAAGCCCGCGTCCCGATCCGCGGATAGGGTTTTGCGGGCACAGGCTCGGCGCTATTGCAGTCGGCCCATCCCCTATGTGTTGGGACAGGCGCAGGTGGAGACTAAAAATCGCGTACGCAGCATGTGCGATGAGTCTATCGCCGGGCCGGATTTTTTGTCAAGGTACATGGGGTCGGCCGGCGGGCACAAGTCAACTAGACTGACGCCGGAATCGGACCGTCCACCGGCACCCATTGATCGATCGGGGGGTCGGCGGTATCTGTCAGGGCGCTCTGGCGTTCGGACAGGTGAGCCAACGTAGTCCCTTCCAACACCTGTTGGATGGACTCTTCCACCGTCTGCCAGATCTCTTTTTGCGCGCACGAGCCAGCAAACATGCAGTCCGTGGGCAGCGTCAGACAGTCCAAAGGAGACGCATTCCCGTCGAGCTCCTGCATGATCTCGTGCAAATTGATGTGTTGGGGAGACCTGGCCAGCGAGTGCCCACCCTGTGGACCACGCCGACTGTGGACGAACCCGCTTTTGTTGAGCGCGGACATCAATCGCTCGAGATAGGATTCGGGGATGCCCTGTCGGTACGAGATCACGGAGGTCTGCACCGGCCCATCCCCATAGCGCATGGCGAGCTCCACCAGCGCACGGACACCGTAATCAACTCTCATCGGGATGCGCAAACCTACACCTCCGTTGGGGAAGGATTATACCCATTGGCGCGAAGAATGCCAACCGGTGCGAAAATCACACTTGAGCTTCCATCCAACGACGGTTTTCGCACCACGACGCTTTTCGCAGATTAGACTCCCATGGCGCGGCGTGCGCGACCAACAGACGGGGTGGACGCATGTGCCCATAAGCAGATTCAGTTCGCCCTGCATTACGCCCCATCCGCTCTGGGATTCCCCCGGCGGTCGTACACCGTGATGTAGGTGCCCAGCCCGGTGGCGATGAGCCTGTCGTCGGGCCCGGTGATTTCCATGTCGCCCACGATGATACGGCCGCCTCGGCTCTTGATGGTGCTGCGGGCTGTGAGTTCGCCTTCCCTGGCAGGGGCGATGAAATTCAGCTTCAACTCGATGGTGACGGCATGCTCTCCCTCTTTGAACAGCGACCGGCAGGCACGGAAAAACGCATAGTCGGCCAGCGCCACCAGGATTCCGCCCTGTACCGCGCCGGCTCCCTGCCGGTGGCGATCCTCAACCGTCATGTAGGCGGTGCCGACGCCGTCCGCAGATTCCCCGGGCCTGATTCCCAGCATTTCGGCGAACGGTCCGTCCTGTTCGGTTGGCGGCGTTGATCCCTGTTGAGTCATATGTCCCTCTCAGCCCAAGGTGGGCGCGCTGTTTACGCGGGAATTATAATCTGAAACCTCAATGCGGGGCCGGATCGCGCCCGCTATACTGATTTCTCCCATGTTGCAGATGCAAACGCCAATCTCTGCCGGTCGGTTCCGCCATGCTTAAGGGCATCGTCACAACGCTTGCCGTCATGTTGGTGTGCACGATCATTCCCATAGCCCAGGTATTGCTGGCCCCGTTTGGGCCATTCCTGGGAGCATATTTCGGGATCCGCTCAATCAACATCGGAGACCGCAGCCCGTTATTGGCCGCGGCGTTGTTCGGCTCCGCCGTTGGCGCGGCTTCAGCGGTTATCCTGGTGCTGATTGCCATCATCATTACATTGGCCGCCCCAATTCCCGGGCGCCTCATTATCCTCACCTGGATCGCGGTAGCGGTTTTCTCGGCATACGTGGCCGGCATGAGCACGCTGGGTGGCCTGTACCGCCTGATGAAATCACAGACTGCGGCGCGCACTGCCGTATCTGAGCCGGGTTGATCCATGGACCAGGCCTCGCTCATGGCCCTCCTGGCCGGGGTCCGCGACGGAACGATTCCGGTAGCTGACGCGGCCGAATCCCTGCGCGATCTGCCGTACCAGGATCTCGGTTACGCCCGCCTGGACCATCACCGCCCACTGCGCACAGGGTGGCCGGAGGTTGTGCTGGGCGAAGGGAAAACCCCCGAGCAGGTCGCTGGCATCGTCCCGGAGTTGGCTGGCCGGGGACATCCGGTCCTGGTAACCCGGGCTTCACCGGAGTCCTATCGACTGGTGCGCGCCGTGGTGCCATCGGCGGAATACAACCAACTGGCGCGCTGCATCGTGGTGCCCACCGAGCGACCCGTCGACGCGCGATATGGCGGACTGCTGATCGTGACAGCAGGCACTGCCGATTTGGCGGTTGCGGAAGAGGCAGCCGTAACGGCGGAGTTGATGGGCTGTTGCCCGGAGCGACTCAACGACGTGGGGGTGGCGGGCCTGCACCGGCTGCTGGACCGGCTGGAACAATTGCAAAATGCGCGGGTGATCGTGGTAGTGGCTGGAATGGAGGCCGCCCTCGGCAGCGTGGTGTCGGGCCTGGTTTCCGCACCCGTAATCGCGGTGCCCACCAGCGTCGGGTATGGGGCCAGCTTCGACGGACTCGCGGCCCTGCTTGGGATGTTGAATGCGTGCGCTCCAGGGGTCGGCGTGGTGAACATCGACAACGGATTCGGAGCCGGATACCTGGCGGCACAAATCTGCGCGATGGGCAATCCCGGCGGCTCACGATCCGACAACGCGGGGGCGGATTGAGCGGACGCAACTGGCTGATCCTGCTGCTGCTGACCGTTGCCGCGTTCGCCGGGCTCCTGTTTTACGGCGATCTGCGGGAAGTTCGCGGCCTCGTGGAGGATTCTCCCTCCCTCTATCCCGCGTTTGCGGCGGCTTTAGGGCTTGCGGTGATCAACTATGCGCTGCGCTACGTTCGTTGGTTGATGTACCTGCGGGCGCTGGGCATCCGGGCACCCTTGACCGTGACCTTGTGGGTGTTCGTCGGCGGTCTGGCGCTGTCGATCACCCCCGGAAAAGCCGGGGAACTGTTGAAGAGCGTGTGGTTGAGCCGGCGCGCCGGCGTTCCGGTGGCAACGTCGGCGCCCGCCGTGGTCATGGAGCGGTTGACCGACTTGGTGTCAGTTTGCCTGCTGGGGTTGACGGGAGCGCTGCTGCTGCCGACCACGATTGCTTTGGTGGTCGTGGGGATCCTCGCCGCAGTGATAGTCGTCGGAGCACTTGCGGCCTCGCGGTTCGGCAGCGCAGCGCTGAGACTGCCCGTGCTCAGGCGATGGCAGGAACCGCTGGCGGAGTCCCGGGACGGCCTTCGCCGCCTCATGACTCCGCGGATGCTGGCCGCCGCGGTGATCCTGGGGGGCCTGGCGTGGGCTGCGGAAGGCCTGGCGCTGTGGATCATCATCGCCGGTATGGGAGAGGACCTGTCAACGCTGATCGCGATTCCGATTTCGGCGGTAGCGGCCCTGGTGGGGGCGGTCACCGCACTGCCCGGCGGTTTGATCGGATTCGAAGGCAGCATGGTCGCCCTGCTGCGACAGTCGGGGCTGGAGGCTCCGGAAGCGGCATTGGCCACATTGCTGACGCGCCTGGCGACCCTCTGGTTCGCGGTGCTGATCGGACTGCTGGCGTGGCTGTGGCTCAGCCGCACCGAATCAGCCCGGCTCTCGACGGAATGGGCACCGGCAGTTGGGGCGCCGGTAGCAGAGGCGCCGATTGAAGGGCTGCCTGTCGACGGACCGGAGGCTGGAGCGCCGGCGGAAATATACGCCGAACGTCAATGAACGTCATCGCCGGACTGATCAGGACCGCACGACCTCGGCAGTGGGTCAAAAACGTGCTGGTATTTCTGCCGCTGATGTTCGCAGTGGACCTGGTCTGGTCGGCCGGGGACCTGGGGACGCTGCTGCCCTATGCTCCGCGGTTGGGGATACTGTTCGGGGGATTCTGCGCGCTGTCATCGGCGGTGTACATCCTCAACGACTGCGCTGACCGCCACGCCGACCGTCAGCATCCCACCAAGCGCCCCCGCCCCATCGCATCCGGCGACGTGTCCCTGCCGCTGGCCCTGGCGGCCTGCGCCGCGCTTGCGCTGGCCGGCATGGTGGGTCTCTTCGCGGTATCCGATGCCCCGTACCGGGTGTTGGCGATCATTGGTGTTGTGTATCTGCTTTTGAACGTTGGTTACTCACTCAGGTTGAAATCAGTGGCGTTGGTGGACGTGATGATCGTGGCTGCGGGCTACGTGCTGCGGGCGGTGGCCGGGGCGGTGGCAGTTGGAGCGACACCGTCGCCGTGGCTCTATGCGGTGACGGCCGCCGGCGCGTTGTTCATAGTAATCGGGCGGCGATACGCGGAAGCGCGCCTGGCCGGGCCAGACCCGGACGCGCAACGGGCGACCCTGCAGCAATACGGGCCGCCGGTGGGAGGACAGTTGCTGGTGCTGTCAGCAACGGCGGCGCTGGTGAGTTACACCCTGTACGCCGTGGAGGCTGACAATCTGCCCGACAACAACACGATGCTGCTGACCGTGCCGCTGGTGATCTTCGGCCTGTTTCGATATCTGTACCTGCTCAACAACAGCCGGGACGCCGAATCGCCGGAGATGCTGATGCTGCGGGACGTTCCGCTGGTGACGGCGATATTTGCATGGGTAGTCGTCGCCGGCGCGGTGCTGGTTCTGAACTGAGGCAGCGCCCGGGGCACGTCGATGCAGTCGTGCGGGGCCGCGCCCACTGGCACGCGCGGCGGGGGTGCCGAGGGTTCTGGTCTGACAAATGAGGGGCGAATGATTATTAGCCCGTACGGTTGATCGGTGGTTTGGTGTTTGGGTTGGCGGTTTCTCCTTTGGGGTTTTGGTTTGATGGGCTCGCTGTGAGCGGGAGTTGGCGGGAGGCAGGATTCCCTTGGCATCGTTGTCAGCGTACGGCCGGGGGTACGCATATTCTTATGCTCGGTATTCTCCGTGGCCC
>JAPOQH010000056.1 GCA_026710825.1 Chloroflexota bacterium
CATCGCGATGGCTGCCAATCGGCAAACTACGACCTACAACGCTCTTGCCCAGAAACTGGGGTACCAAGGAGCTGGCCAGTTCATGTCCGGTCTCCTAGACCCGGTCATGCTTTACTGCCAAGCCAACAGCCTACCGCCACTGACCGTGTTAGTGGTCAACCAAGAAACGGGAAAGCCAGGAGCAGGCTTGGCGGGCGCTCTACAGGACGCAGACCAGGAACGTGAGCGTGTATTCAATTACAGGTGGTTCCACATATTCCCGCCGACTCCGCAGGATTTTGATGAGGTCCTTGGTAGAAGAAACGTCTGACGACACCGGTTCCAAGGTTTACATTTGGCTACTGCCGCCGATGATCGACAGGGCCTTACAACACAACGCCAAGTACAGGCACAGTTTGGGGCCGGCCCAGAACGCTGACAGTGGATGTTCTATCGTTTACATTGGCGTTACCGATACTAGATTGGTTCGCTCAACCTCCATTACGTTGGGCAGCGCGGTTACGAATCGTCCTTCCGTCCTGGCTTGAGCCATGACCTTGAAGAAGTCGGCGGCGTGGCTGAACCGTACAGCGTGGCCGACGCGGACGGCCCAGTAGCGCAAGGTCTGGGCTATCTCTTGACGATGCCAACCATTCCTACCGGCAGGACGTGCTCGTGCCTGTCCAGAAACTCCTCCGAGCAATCCACGGTTACCGCCAGGGCAACCCGGCCCTATCGTAGCCGCGTACTTGAGCGTAGGTGTTGAACCGGGAGTGAGCCATTTCGGTGAGTTCGTCATCGTCGGACCTGATCCAGAGGAACTTGACCCGGCCAGCCCTGCCCAACTGGTCGCTATCACCCATTCGTCCGCTATTCCAAGAGTCATGGATAGCGCCGTCGGATACCGTGACGTAATGGACATCGGTGGCGACCGTGTAGGTCAACGGCCTTTGGTGTTGCGTGAAAAGCGGTCCCAGGAGGCTGGGGACTTCTCTCAGGTCAATCAGGCGGCGATGGAAACGGTGGCTGATCTTGTCGTCGTCGTAGATAAGGCGCAACCCGTAACTCTCGTAGATCAGATGGATAGCCAGCCAGTTGGCGCCCTGATCGGCGTCGAGCGCATGGCCAAGATCCCAGATGCTTTGGGTGATTGCATCCCAGATTTCACCGTATCTGTCGCCGCCGATGGCCTCGTTCAAGGCTCTGACGGCGCAGTCACTGGCGTGCTCGTCTCTGGGTTGGCCGCCTATGGGCTGGAAATCCGATAGATCAAGTGGTTTCCCCAGCAGGCACGCGGTCCATTTTGACGCGCTTTCGATCTCGTCGCAGGAACGGCATTTTGTCCTGATGCCTTCCGGTCTGAAGAGTTCGCAGTTCGAGCAGGTTTCGTTCACCGACCGGGGCGGTATCTGTTGGAAGTCAACGATCCATTGGAAGTACTCCCAGTTGACCAGTCCCGTGGCGATACTGGCGTACTCGGCGCCGTCAGACCCCCTTTCCCGCCATTCCAGCGCCGCATCGAGCATCTGACGCATGGTGCGCAAGCGGATCTCCAGGACTTTGGAGAGTTGTTCGATGAATTGGTCGCCATCGAACTTGGGCCGTTCCCGGGATTCCTGAGGCGGGGCTGCCCATCCTGCGACGGTGTGGCAGGTCTCTGAGGCTTGGCCCAGAGCGTCCAGAAACGTCAACCGGTGGGCTTGCGCGTTGGACGAGTTGACCAGCAGGCGTTGTATTGGGCGGAAAGGGTCATGTTGCTTCTCGCTTGGGTCGGACATCATAATCTCCCGGATGGGTTGCGGACGATTGCGGATCACCATGTCGGCGGGATACGGGTTTTGGTCGCTGCGGTATGGCGCTTTGCTCGTTGATCAACTGTAATGATAGAACGGGTCCACGTTGCGGGACCAGGGAACAGACCGTCTGCTCGGTTACTGCGGACTTCCGGTAAGGCGGGGTGCGGACCAAGTGGTTTTCGCTGATCATCCCCTGCCGGCCGAAACCAACCTCGGCCACCTCGCCGGGCGGAGTGTCCGCCATCCGCACCATGGTCCTGCTGGCCTCGCGCCAGTACCGCTTCACTATGAAGCGACGCAGTGATGGATAAGATACCGGACATCCACTGGCCAGCAGCAATTCGTGGGTCTCGGTCATCAGCAGTCGGTCACCGGTGAGTCACTGGGACATCCGGTCGGCCCACGGCTCCAGCAGGTCTTGGCCCGGCTGGCCAACGCCAGCAACCAGATCGTCATTGAAGGCGCCAGCTACCGGGAACGACTATCGACACACCGCGCTCTACTCAGCAACCAAGGAGGCGATTGACCACGAAACTACGAACTGATATTTGTCAACATCGCCACGCGCCCAGGGAGGTACATAGTCCTTGGCGATCACTGGCTCAATGTCCGCGCCGTTTCACACGCTACACCCAGGCGCTGCTGGAGATCGCCCGCTCGTCCGGACAGCGCTCGGAACGGGAGCGGCTGCTGAAAAAGGACACGGCCACGCTGGTGCACCAGTGGGCGGCTGCCGTGGCACCCAGCACGCTGGGTCCCGAGCAGACACCCGTGATCACCGAGTACGGCGGCACGGTCTTCCGCAGCCAGTTGGAGGCCCGCTGGGCGGCGTACTTCGACCGGCGGAGCATCGCATGGGAGCATGAGCCGGCGCGGTTCGACGGCTGGACGCCCGATTTCCGACTCGTGCTGAACGGAGATGGGGTCTATGCGGTGGTGAAACCAGTGACGGAGATTCCCTTGGACGTGGCCCAGCGGATGGCGAACGCCGGCGGTGATGGCGACGTGCTCATCCTGGGGCAGGGGCCGCGCCACGCGTGGCGTTACCGGGACGGCGGATGGGGGTCCACGGACCTCACGGTCTGACCGCGGCCTCGCCGGTACCGGTCATTCCTTCCGAGGGCCGGTACAACAGCAGATGGACGGCGAACGCCCTGCGCTGTTCGGGTTCTATGGTCAGGAACTCGGAGATGGCCACTTCCGCCCGGTCGATGCAGTCCCGGGCCTGATTGGCCGTAAAGGTCGTCGCCGGATCCTCCTCAGCCAGCACCCTCTGGTGATGCGCGGCGAGAAAGACATCGACGAAACGCCGGATCGCCTCGGGATGGCGGGAGAAGTCGGCCGGCATCAGCTCATGCGCCGAGTCACCGCCCAGGGCCATGTGGACGCGGTTCCATTCCGGCGTTTCGCCCTCCGTTTCGGACGGACGGATCAGCAGGTCCGCGTTGCTGCGGGCCAGGGAGTGATACACGGCGTAATAGACGGTGCCGACCGCGAGACGCAGTTTGGTCTGGTGGAGATGGTCCGACGGCGGAGTTGTCGCCATCTCCCGCGCCAGGTCGATGAGTTCCTTCCATTTCATGGCATGACCTCCGTGGTCATCGAATGTGATTATGCGAGGGGGCAGCGCGCCGGAAGCGCCGGCTGCAGCCGCTCCATACGAGCGTGGGGAGCACAAATCCGCATTCGGCAGGGCGAGAGTCAGCCGGTTACCAGTTCAAGTCGGCCGCCGTAGCGCCGGAAGTCCGCGGTGTTGAAGGTGAGCAGCCGGCGCTCGCCGCGGGCCAGCATGGTGGCCACGATGTTGGCGTCGTGAACCTGCCTTCCTCCCACCTGGACATCACGGCACAGTGCCAGCAGCGCATCGGTCACCCGCGGGCCATTCCCAAGCACTTCGAAAGCCCGGCCCAGGCGGCCCAGGTCGTCGAGGGCTTCATCGCGAGTGACGGGCACCGGCCAGACCTGGAGACGGGTGACGACCGCCAGGTACTCGCGCATGACCTGGCGGCTGATGCGCAGCGGTTCCGGACCGCGAAGACCCCGTTCCAAACCCTCCCTGGCGATCTCGTGGCGCGGCGCCGCGCGGATGCGGGCGTTCACCAGTCGGAGCGTTGAGCGAACTCCAGGCTGGTATCCAGTCGGTCTTGGGGTGTCATCGTATTCTGCGGCCCAGCTGGTCGGCCAGGGTTACGGCGGTCCTGGCAAACATGAACGCCTCGTCGTTCGTTCGGCCGGCGTCTTGATAGGCTCCGGTCTGTCCGGCATCCGGTTGGCCCATTGCGGCGGCGAAGGCGCTGTTGAGGTCCTGGCCCTGCTGAGAGGCTGATAGCAGTAGCTTGTAAACGCTTTCGCCTTCGGCCGGCAAAGAACCAGTTGCGAGCGCCACCACGGTTCTGAGGTCGTCGTCACGGTCTCGGTGCGGCCATCCCAACAGTGCGGCCGTGGCGGCGATCGAGCAGATTATCGCGCTGCATAGGCATTCTGTTGCTTGCTCGCGCTGGTTGTTCTCGAAATATGTTGAGGCCTTATGGAAGTACGCCTCGGTAGCTTCGGCTGCGCTTTCTCGAATTGCGTCGGTCCATTGGTCGGTGATGGGAGTGCTGAATTTGCCCGTTTCGTCGTCCCAACCCAGATTGGGTATCCCGCGTTGCCCTTTTATGGCCGTGTTGGTGGCGACTGTTGCAGCGTGTCCGGCGTCTGCCACAGCTTCGAGCTCGTTCAGGAGTCCCAGGATTGGATAGCGTTCAGCGTATCGGGGAATGCGGCCCTCCAGATTGTCTCGCAACCTCGCTTCGTCGGCTTCGGAGAGGTCTCCAATCGTGTTACGGAGAATCCGCTGGGCCGCGAGCAGGATCACATCCTTGATTTCGTCGCGTAGTTCCATTGGATGCCTCTCAGTCAGTTTCGGATGGTCGGCCTGGTTAATGCTAATCAGCAGGGTTGCCGTTTGTCCACAAGCTGTTGATCGTTCGTCGGGTGGTTGGCAGAGTTTGCGCACAACTCTGCCACTTTCGGCCCTGCGGCCGTTGGTTCCATTCGGGGCGATTGATGACACTGCGCCCCTTTCTGGCAGACTTCGTCCGGTGTACTATGCCGGCATGGATGTACCGCACTACTGGACGGCCGACCAGGTCCAGCGTCTGCTGGATGCGCTGGCCAGCAACAACCGTCATCAGGCGCGCACCGCGGCGCTGATCATGTGGCGCACCGGTCTGCGGGTCTCCGAGGTCCTGGAGCTGGAGTGGAGGGATCTGGACTACTCCGGCGAGCCGGCGACGCTGATCGTCCGTCGATCGAAGACGCGGAAGCCGCGTACGGTGCGGATGCACGGGGAGCTAGTGCAGCTGTTCACGAATTGGCCGTCGAACCGGACGGCGCGGGACAAGGTGGTGCCGCTGGCCATGCGGACGGTGCTGAGGCACATCGCGGACGCGGTGGTGGCCAGCGGCCTTGCTGAGGAATCGCCAGGGACTGGGAAAAGGCTCCCTGGGGCCCACAGTCTGCGCCATAGCGCGGCCCGGCACTGGCTGATGGTAGGACGGGTGCCGCTGAACGTGGTGAGCTCGTGGCTGGGCCACGCCAACGTGCAGGTTACGTTGAGGATATACCTGCCCATCGTGGGGAGTGATTACGGCATGGAGAACGTGCCGTAAGGAAGGCGACTTGGCCGTTTTGCGCCCCGGGTCCGGATGACGGACCCGGGGCGTTTCTTATCGATAAAGGGGGTCGGCGGCTGGGTAGTAAGGTCGGCGGAGAAAGAGCGTCGACGCAACTCAAGCAGAAATTATTGAGGGGGAGTGGCTCAGGTCATGACGGACCCCACGGGCCGCGGACCGAAACGTGGCCGTATCCCGAAGGCAATACCGGCAGAGCAGTTGCCTCTGCCTCTCTTTGATCACGGTCTCCAGGCCGTGCATTACAATCCCCTGGTCCAGGATGAGACCAAGATCATCCGCGGCCGGCGTTCGGCGTCTGAGGCTTGGGCCGATTGGCCCTACGTCGAGAGCAATCCGCCGCACGTCTACGCCGGCATGTTCTTTGACATCGATGATCCCGACCGATGGGAACACGAGGTCGACGGTCCGTTGCCCAACTGGTAGATCCGGAAAGACCCGGCGCCGGCGACCTACCACGTCGCCTACACCCTCGAGATCCCCGTGGCCAGGCACAACGCCGCGATGTTGCGGCCGCTTGCCTTCTACCGGGACGTCTACGACGGCCTGGCCGTCCGGATCGGCGCGGACTGCCGCTACAGCGGGCTGATGACCAAGAACCCGCTCCATCCGCCCCCGGGCTGCAGCGCGCAGTGGTTCCGCCAGGATCCGTACACCCTGACCGAGCTCCGGGAGTGGCTGCCCCTGGAGATCCCCAAACCGGTGAGGGAAACCGGTGTCGGTCGCAACGAGGATTTGTTCCGCCACTGCGTCAAGCTGGCCCATCAACCGCGGTGGGCTCGGATCATCGCCGCCGAGGGCCACGCCGGCCGGTGGCTGGAGCACGTGCGCCTGCTGAACCTGCGGGATTTCGCCGAGGACCCGCTGCCGGACGTCGAGTGCCGGTCCATCGCCAAGAGCTGCGCCAAATACTCCCTGCGTAATTTCAGCGAGGAGCGGACAAGCGAGATCCAGCGTGGCCGGATCAGCAAGCGGTGGCATGGCCAGCGGGAGTACGACTACCTGAACCGGTCCGAGACGGTGGGCACGATGGCAGGGCTCGGCTACCGCCACGCGGAGATCGCCGCCATATGCGGCGTGACCGAGAGTACCATCCGCCGCGACCTGGCCAAATACCGCCGCCGCCGCCTTGAGTCGACTGACATCAGACCGGGCATCCCACAACAGGGGTAATCCCGCGCAGCGGCCTGAAATCAAATCGCCGGAGGCGCACCTTTTCCCCTCGTCTGGGGTGGACATGTCCAGGTCAACCCGGTCCTGGCCGGCGGAGGTCCTTTCCGAGCACGACCCGTCCATCGCAAATCTTGATCCACCGGCATCGCCAAACCCGCGTTACCCGGTTCACGCAGTATCACGTTTCCCAATAGCACACCAACCTGGCCACAACGCCCGCGGCGCGCGCCGTCGCCCTGGTAGTCCCCATGGCGCAGCCTGAGCCTTACGCTGATCCCCTGGACACCGCTGAGCTGGTCGACGAGTTCCTGGTCGACGAGTTCCTGGCCGACTGCGCCGGCCTGTCCACGTCCACCAGGTCAAACTACCGCTGGGCGCTGGACCGGCTGATCGCGCACTGCCCGACGCTGCCCCAGACGCGGCGCGAGCTGGCGCCGGTGTTCGAGACGCCCAAGGCCAACGGGGATCCCCTGCAGACGGAGTCGAAGCGCCAGCTGCGCAAGGTGCTCCGGATCTTCCATGCCTGGTGCATGGATGATTACGACGTGGCCAACGCCGCGGCCGGCCTCCGGGCGATCCCTCCGGACGCGCCGCCGATCCGGTGGCTGAGGGACCACGAGATCGACCGGCTGCTGCAGGAGGCCGGCGGGAAGTCCCGATCAGTGGCCACGTCGAGGAACTGCTACGCGTCCAGGTCCAGGGCCACGTCGTCTGGCCATCGATGCGCGGCGGTGGTCTCACGCGCCGCGGGGCCCGGGGCATCGTGTCCAGGCTGATCCGGTCGGCCTGCATCCCTGGCCAGCAGTACCTCACGGGACACCAGCGCCGGGAACAGACAGAACGATACGTTCACCTGGCCAAGGCGGAACGCGCGGCCCAGGCCCACGCCAGGAACGCGCCGCTTGCGGACCGGTTCCCCTGGGACAACCCACCGCGTCAATTTTCGCGGTGATCAGGCCGGCATTTTCGCGGACATTAGTCCACTCTGGAAGCGCGGTAGTTTGAGAAATATCAGGTCACGGTATGCTGGTCAATCACCTTGGCCAGGCGCCGGCCCGCTGTGGGTTTCTCCATGGCAAACCGGTTGTGTCGCCCGGGACATTCACTGCCGCCGCCGCGCCTCCCTGCGCATTGCCCGCGGACGGCGGCCATCTGCCACACCATGCGGTCCAGGGCGGAGCGCAGGTTGTGGGCGTACTCTCCCGCCCGCACGGACCAGTCCCGGGATGCTCTGGGCTCGGTGCCGCGGTGGACCCAATGGTGGTGGCCTTCACGCTCCTCGGGCCCGATGAGGCGTCCACGGCGTCCGGGTTGTTCATCAACCACTGCCGCTCACTGGTGCTGCGGAAATGGCCTGGGACCGGATTGCGGACTGGATCAAAAATAACCACCGCGCCTCAAACGCACGACACGTCGCCGCCGAGGATGATGCGGACGCCGCCCCCGGCCGCAACCGCCAGCCCCAATGGGCTTAGGTGAGTGATGTCGGTGTTGTGCCCGCCGCTGGCAGGAACAGGCTGGGGACGAGGGGCGTTTCCAGGAAATCGGTCCTGGCTTACATCGGTCCAGACGGGCGCGCCGGCCAGCGCCGGCAGGAACGCCGGGTCGGGATGAGAGGCGGTGAGCGCCAGGAGACGCCTGGCCCGGGAGAAGGCCACGTAGTACTGGCGCCTGAGGTCGAACTCGTCGACCCGGTCCGGAGGTTCGCCATCGGGTTCGGGGCGAAATTCCCCCAGGTCCCGGTCAAGGCGGTCCGGCCACTGCCGGAACCGGCGCGGCAGACCCACCGCCACCACCGGCCACTCCCGGCCCTTGGCCTGGTGGATGGTGGTGAGCAGCACATGGTCCTGCGGCTGCTGCTTTCCGGACACCGTTTCGTCAGCATCCGGTCCGTCGCGGCCGGCGACGAGGTGCACCGGTATGCCGGCGCTGCGGAAGGCGTCCAGGTAGGGCTGGGAGTGCCTCTGCTTCACGCTGGGCAGCAGGACCGCGGCCTGGTTGTAGTCGGTGATGAACCCCCGCCCCCGGAGCGACACCAGCATGGCCGCCAGCTGGTGGGCCTCATCCCTGCGGTCGGTCCCCACAATGGACACCACCGCGGGATGATCGTCGTTGGCATGGGATGCCCTGGGCGCGATGGTCTTGTCGAAGCGGTGATCGACACCCGCTGGATTGCTCCAGTCGCCCGAGGCCATCCAGTTGTTGAACGCGGCCACGATGTCCCGGTGGGAGCGGTAGTTGTTGGTGAGGTACAGCAGCCGGCAGCCGGGAAGGCGGGCCCGAAACCGCGTCATGTTGTCCACCCTGGCGCCGCGGAAGCGGTAGATGGCCTGGTCGTCGTCGCCCACCACGCAGATGTTGCCGTGGGTCGACGCCAGGCGCCGGAGCAGTCGCTCCTGGGCGAAGCTGGTGTCCTGGTACTCGTCCACCAGCAGGTGACGCATGCGGGCGCTGGCGTCGGCGCGCACCTGTGGGTTTTCCAGCAAAGCCAACGCCCAGGTCTGCAGGTGCGCGAAGTCCACGGCGCGTCGTTCCCAGAGGAGCTGACCGTAGCGTTGATGACACCGGCCCAGGGCGGCCGGGAAGGGCAGGCCCGACGCGATCAGCCGGCGGTGATCGATCAGGTCGTCGGAGATGCGGTCAAAGTAGCGGCGCGCCTCGACCACCGCGCGCTCCGGATCGGTCCACCGGTCGTTCCCCCGGGCGAGGACGGCATGGTCAGCCCCGAAGATGCGCTGGTAGTTGGTCTCCATGAGGTCCAGCTGGTCGGCCGTGTTCAGGAGCCGGTAACCGGGCCTGAGCCCGATGGCGTTTCCGTACTGGGTGAGCAGTCGGTGGCACAGGCTGTGAATGGTGGACACGATGACCCGGGACGGGTCGCCGGAGTGTCCGGAGGCCCGCAGCGTGCGGGTGAACCGGTTGCGCATCTCCCCGGCCGCCTCCCTGGTGAAGGTGCAGAGCGCCAGTTCGTGAGGCTTGGCCCGGTCCGTGAGGACCAGGTTGGCGGCCCGGTCGGCGATGCAGGTGGTCTTGCCGGAACCGGGCCCGGCGACCACCTGCAACGGCCCGTCGCCGTGGGCGATGACCTCCAGCTGTTGTGGATCGAGTTCGGGGTGCAGGCGTCTGATGAGGGGTCTTACCGTTGGCTGTGGTTCCATTTCGGCGGTCGGGATGTTGCAGAATGCTACGATGTGTTGCCTGGGCGAGCGAGCAAAGGGCGCCCGTTGGCGCGATCGCGCTTGCGGCGGGCCGCCGTCAGTCCCGCTCTGCGGTGGGCGGGTGCGGAAGCTGGGGCGGCGCGCCCGTTTCGCCAAAGGGCGCTGAGGGCTCCCTGGCCGGCATCGTCTCGGCCGACGAGCCTGGACACGGTTTGGCGGGCGACGTCGGCGACAGCGACGCGATGATGGCCGGCAGGTCCTCCGTGGAGTTGAAGTTCAGGATCAGGGGACCGTAGTTGTGGATCACCACGGAGGCGGCGCCCATCTCCATCTGGGTGGGAACGCCGGGCGCCCCGGGCTCAGGAGATCCCCGCCGGGCGGACGGATACGGAGACCGCGGCTCCCGGTACAGCATGGCGTGGACCTCGTTCTCGATGTGGGCCCTGGTCGGCGGGTGACGGACGACGTGGGTTGCCGCTATCTGTTCCAGCAGGACGCTCAGGTCCTCGCCGCGCCACACCAGGTGCACGCCCTTCACCCTGGCCAGGGCTTCGATCTGGGGATCCCGGTCCATGTCGGGGAAGATCAGCACCGGGATGGTGTAGATGTAGAAACCCAGCACGGATCCCAGCACATCGTGGACGGACATGGCGCCGTCCCAGGTCTGGATCACCGGTGAGGGCCGTTCTTCCAGGGACCCGTCCGGCGCGACGAGGCGCCAGTTGTGGTTCTGGATGACGTATCGGCCGCCCTTGACCTGGATGGCAAAACGGCCCAGGTTTTCCACCCACAGCTGGATGTCCACCTCCTGCGTGTCGGCGCCGGCCTTCCATTCGTAGATCGCGGTGCCCTGCAGGTGGCTGTTGGCCAGGTGGTCCAGCACCGACATCTCGGCGCGGCGCCTGGGGTCGTTGCGCCGCTCTTCGGGCAGCGGGCTGGGATGGATCGTGATGCTCATGTTTGCAATTCTCCTTGATGTTGTTGACGTTGTTGGCGATGTTGTGATGGCTGGCGCGAGCGGCCGCAAGGCGGATCGGGTCAGGGCAGCTGCGGGGCGGCGCGCTTATGTTGGTGAGGCGAGCCCGTTCCTCCAGGGCATGGCGTGTGTACGGAAGGTTGATCGGCGGATCGCCCGCGGCGATGTAGGCCAGGCGCCGGGTGAACCTCTGCGATTCTCGTATCAGGGTCGCGCGGATGCGCTGGGGCTGCCACACATGCGGGCATCGGTCTCGGTGTCGGCGAAGCGAACCGCCGGCATGGAGGTCACCCGCAGCGTTTGCACCGGAATTTGGTCAAGCTCCACGTCGAACCAGGCGGCCTGGCGCTGCCTCGTCCTGACCATCAAACCCAACCCAACGGCGGCCGCGGCCGAACTTCTTGATCAGGGCCTCGGCAAGAGGAGGATGCGGGTCGATGCCACATCGACCGCGCCATGCCGCAGGGTGTCCTCCCGTCGTCATCTGGGCGCGCTCACGCAACATTCTCAGCGTCAACGCCGACGGACACGGCTCCAAGCGCCGCTGTGCGGTCTGGCTGCACGGTCCGGGCCGATGCTCCTGGGAAGGGGTCAGCCCGAGGTTGTTGGCCGATGCGGGTCCCAGCCCGGCTGTCCGGTTGGGCACCGGGCCGGCTACTGGCGACTATGGTCTGGGTTCGCCATTTGCGCGGTCTGGGGAGACTGGGTTTAGGATGTGATCGGAGTGGCGAAGCTCGTTGTTAGGCTCTTCGGCCGTTGATTGCCTGCTCGCAATGGAGCGGTCTCATAGGGCCCTGGCTCAGCAACAAAGTGAGTACATCCAACTGCCTTGGTCATGAGGCGCGGGCCACGGATTCGGATCCCGACCATCAGGTGCCGGGCGCGATGAATCCGGTCCTGACAGGCGCCGTCGCGGAGGCATTTTTGGGCTGGAAAAACGCAGAAAAACGCTCGCGAGCAGGGCTTGGCGGAGCCATTCAGGAAAAACGTAAAAGCCATTCTGCAAGGAATTGCAATAAGGCGAAAAACCTCCTCGTGGGGATGGCAATAACGTTGCCGGGGTGGGAAGCGAAATTGAGTGCGGCTCTGTAGGCAATCTCGTTTACAGCGGCTGCGATCAAAAAAACTGCGGTTTTTACCTCTCTCTTGAAATAGGGGGGTTGTTAAGCAAATGACGTTTGTTACCGTATAAGGGCTGTAAATAAGATTTGCAGGGGTAAGTGTCGCGAGAAATCGGGAAAAATAGCGCCTGCGGCGGTCGTGTCGTCGGGTGAAATGCGGAGGGGAAAAAAGGCGTGGAGGGTCAGCGTGTCGAGGGTGTCATGCCTGGTGCGCGGGACAGTGGGTGCCGCGGGATTAACCCGGCGAGGGGTAAGTGATTTGGGGTATGAGAGATGTTTAGTTGGTCGAAGACCGTGTCTCGATGGGTCAGGAGGAGAGATGGGAATCCCTTGAGGAACAAGGGTTGGCGCAGTGAAGGGAACCGGCTAAGGGCCGGCGGAGCCGGTGGCGTTTGGAAGTCGGGAGGGAGTCAGGCGCCTGGTAGCCGGTTCATGTGATGTACCTTGATGTACGTCCGGAGGGCGCGGTCGGTAGCGGGCTCGGTTGGGGAGATGATGATGCTGGCCCAGGAGAGGACGACCGATTTATCGGTGTGGTGATCGTCGCGGCGTTGGATGGCGGGGTGGACGACGCCCTGGGCAACGATGCGGTTGTGGGCGTCGATGTGGAACCGGAAGTTGTATGCGATGAGGAAGGTGTCGCTGATGCGCTCCCCGCCAAAAGGCTGGATTTCGATCCCGTCGTCGTGCTGGACGGAGGCTGGAACCGCGTTGGCCAGGGCGAGGATGCCGACGCCCCTCGCCGGCTCTACTACGTGGCCATGACCCGCGCCCGGCGGACGCTGACCCTGATGCGCCTGCCAGGCGCAAATCTCTTCCTGGATGCATCGCGGGATGTTCCCGCGGTGCTGCGGCGCGACGCGCCGGTGGATATGCCGTCGCCTCCGCCCGGGGTCTTCCGCCGCTACCGGCGGCTCAGCATGCGGGACGTGTTCCCGGGCTTCTCCGGATACCGGGACCCGGCCCATCCGGTTCACCAGGCCATCGCCGCGCTCAATCCGGGCGACAGTCTGCAGGTGAGGAATGACGGCGACCGCTGGGAGCTTCTGGACGGCAGCGGGATGATGGTGGGCCAGCTCGCCCGGAGTTTCAGCGCTCCATCCGGCGCGGTCAGAGTCCACGCCAGCGTTCTGGCCGTCGTCTCCTGGGACTGGGAAAGTTCGGAACCCGAATATCGGCAGGGCCTGCGCAGCGACGCCTGGGAGGTCCTGGCGCCGGTACTGGTGTTTGAGATGAAACGCTGAGGGCAGCAACGGTCGAGGTCAAGTGCTCCGGGCGTGGACAGTGCCGCGCCGTCTGAGCTGATACCCTGAGCCTCGTCAACTGTACCGGAGGCCATCGCTCTGAAAAATCAACTTAGACCGTCCTGACGACGGCAAAAAAGGGAATAAGCATGACCCGCAGCTTTGCGATTAAACAGCCCTTGGACCTGGCGGTGAGCCTCGAGATGGGGCAGGCCTTCCGGTGGCGAAGGGTGGGAGAGGAGGCTACCCGCCACAGCGACTGGGGTAAACCCCCGGCCTTCTGGCAGACGGGCGGCGGCTGATACTCGGGGGTTTTGAGCAAGTACCTGGTTCACATCAGGCAGGTCGACGACCGTATCGAGTACCGCGTCGGTGGGACCGACGGAGCACGCGAAGACGTCGACCTGAGCGAAACTCTGTCGAGATATTTCCGTCTTGATGATCCCATTGACCGCATCCACTCGAAGCTCCGACAAAACCCGGTGGTCGCCAACGCCATCAACCAGTATTCGGGGATTAGGCTGCTGCGACAGGACCGTTGGGAATGCCTGGTCTCGTACGTCTGCTCCAGCACCAACAGTATCCCCGGCATACAGCAGTGCGTTGAGAAAATCGCTGGGCTGAGCCACCGCGTGGTCAGGCTTGACCATGAGAAGCGTTACGTTTTCCCGAATGCACATGAGATTGCCTCCGCGGGTCGGACCTCGATTGACCAGTTGAACCTGGGCCTGAACCGGGCAGACAACATACTTCTTTTGGCCGGGGAGTTCGACCGCGACCCACGTATTCTGGATCGCTTGGCCAGCGATGACGTGACCGGTGTTGACGCGGTACGCGAACTCGACCACCGCAAGGGCATCGGCCCAAAGATCGCCAGCTGCGTGGCCCTGATGTGTCTGGATAAATTGGACGCTTTTCCCGTGGACCGGTGGATACAGCGCGCACTCTCCCAGTGCGATCTGTCCTCGATGCCCAGGAACAGGAGAACCCTGGCCGAGCGGGTGGCAGCGGTCGGAAGACTCACCGAACCTCAGCAGTACCAGGTCGCCGAGTGGGCCAGGAACCACTTCGGCAATTACGCCGGTTACGCTGGCCAGTACCTGTTCCACTGGATTGAGCCCGTCAAGTAGGCGGCGCGTCCGGGCGACGGTCATCCTGTCCGTGGCACGTAACTTGCGACAAATGTTCTCGGCATGCCATACGCGCAGTCCAGACTGCACCTCTTCGATATCCAGACAATCAACCGACAGATTACGCGATCCCTCACGATATTCGTCCTGTGGCAATCGTAACCTGCAAATGCTCCGGAACCCTCACCGGACGCGGGTCCCGCCGAAAGCGGGGTTTTAGCGTGAAATCTCCTGGATCGCCGTGCGTCAGAGCCACGGAGGGCCCTGACAATCTCCCAAGGGCACCTTGTACCTTTTGGGCCAGTAACGGCCAGCAGTGTCGCCGTGGGCCAGCGCTGGGGGTCGATTTCGACCAGTCCTGCCCCGCTGTTCCCCGGGGAACGGTCTGCGCCGGCGCAGTTGCAGTTGCAGTCATGGGATGCCACCAAACACCATGTCCGGTATGCTCACCCGGTGATCGACCCACCTTGACCCGACCTGTTTGATACGGTCGCTCGACGAGTTGGTCAGGCGCCACTCCCTGGACCCCAGAGGTAACGAGGCGTTGCTACAATCCCGGGGATATACCGCAACAGTCAACGCGAGGAGCGCAATGGGAAGCCGAAAAACTGGGGAAGGTTTCGACAAGGTCTACGCAGCGGCGTCCACTTGGGTTGAGCACGCGCTGAAAGCGGATGACTCGCTCTTCGACCCGGGCAAGGCGATCTGGACGGCCGCGGGGTTGAAGGAACTGCGGGAACGATTCCTGGACCGGCCGGATTACGGGAGTGGCGGTTTCTATGACAAGCTGCGGCAGCAGCTGGAAGACCGTCCGCCCGAGATATACCAGCTGATGGCAGAGGTGCTCTACACACAGTTCCTGGTGGTCTGGCACACCGGTATGGGGGCCGCCGCCAAGCGGGAACAGGTAGAACAGGTGCTGGGCTGGGGAGCGTCGGTACGAACCATACCGGAGCATCTGGTTGGGGGCCTGGCGCCGGGGATTGCACGGAGCATGACGTTCACCCTGCACCGGCCCTACCACGTGGCGTTCATCATCGAATTCGTCGAACAGTGGAAGGAACTGTCAGCCAGCGAACGCGACCGATACCTGCAGGACCACTGGGCGTTCAAAGAGTTTGTCACCAACCTCCCATTCAGAGGCCAGCTCCTGCAGGACCGTCCCAACACCCCGGGCGCTCAACGGGAAGCGCTGCTCCACCTCGTGCATCCCGACCACTTCGAGGGCACGGTTTCCGTCCAGCAAAAGGAGACTATCGCCGGCGCCAGCGCCTTCGCCCACTTCCTCACGGAACCCGCAACCGACGTGGACGCCAGGCTGGCGCAGATCCGCCGCGGTCTGGAAGAAGAACTGGGCGGCGACTTCGACTTCTATGATCGGGGCGAGGAAGGCGCCAACATCCGGGCGCGATGGGATCCGGAAGCGGACCCCTGGGACGAGTTCGTACGCCAGGCCCGGCACTACCTCGACTCCGGCAGACTGGCGGAGGATGAACTCAATCACAAGCTGGAGATCGCCGCCGGCCTGGAAACCGCGCGCGCTGCGGTGCTTGCCGGGGAGTCCAACTGGCATGATCTGCTGAAGCGCGCGCTGCGGAGCAGACCGGGTCATCCCATTGACTACCGGCTCCTGGACGATTTCAACAAATGGTGCTCAGATCATTCCGAAAACGCGCTGCAAGCGTTGCGGTTGTTGTGGCAGGGAAGCAGCCCGTCGGTTGCGGACCCGATCCGTGCGTTTATCAACAGACTGCCCGACGACGCGCTCCGAGGCGCGGTGGGCAACCGCACCAACGTCATTTCGGTGCTGCTCATGGGCCTGGACGCCAGGGAATATCCGCCCTATCGGGTGGGCGTGTTCAATCAGGCTTATGATCGTACCGGGTGTGGCAAGCCTGCCCCGAACGCTGACGAGGCGGACGTCTACGAGCACGCCCTGGGTTTTCTGGACCGTTTCATTGAGGAAGCGGGTGAGCGGGGTGTCGAGCTGGAAAACCGGTTGAAGGCCCAATCCGTGGTGCGGCAGATCCCCGGCATGGATCGGAGCGAGGAGACCGCTGATTCGGTTCCACCCGTTGTCGACGAAAAAACCGAGGTCCGTACCGCGGTTTCCCCGGAAGAATTGGCCGCCGAGCTGATGTGGGAGCCAGAGCGCCTCAGGATGGTGATCCACGGCCTCGAGGACAAGGGACAGGTGATCTTCCAGGGCCCGCCGGGCACCGGCAAGACCTTCGTGGCCCGGCGCATCGCCCAGTGGTACCAGCAGCAGGGCGGCAATTATCGGATCGTCCAGTTCCACCCCTCGTACACCTACGAGGACTTCGTGGAGGGTTTCCGGCCCACCCTCACAGAGACCGGTCAGGCCGGCTACGAATTGACGCCCGGCCCCCTGCGCCGCATCGCCGAGCAGGCCGAGGCCAACCCTGGGAGCAAGTTCATCCTGGTCATCGACGAGATCAACCGGGGTAACCTGGCCAAGATCCGGGGCGAACTCTATTTCCTGCTGGAGTACCGGAGCGAGGAG
>JAPOQH010000117.1 GCA_026710825.1 Chloroflexota bacterium
CAACAGCGGATCAGATAACCCTCGCCGCCCGCAGCAGCCCCAGGTCCCGCACCGTGAGGCTCAGCTCGCCACACAGAATTTCAACGTTGTGCTCGCCCAGGCGGGGCGCCGGTCGAGCAGACGCCATGGCGTTTTCTCCGTCGATAAAGAACCCCGAACCCGGGTATTTCAATGGACCGGCGCTGGCGTGGTCCATCTCGACGAAGAACCCTCTCTCTTCCAGGTGCGGCGACTCCACCACCTGCTGCGGCGTCTGAACCAGCCCTACCACCAGGCCTCGGGCCATGGTCTCTCGCATCAGGTCCAGGTTCTTCCACTGGGCCAACTTGGGAGCCACCAGTCCATGAAGCTCCTCCCAGTGTTCCATCCGGGCGCCGCGGGACGCGAACTTGGGGTCCAGCAGCCCCGGCTCCTCCAGAAATTCGGCCCACGCCTCCATGGGACGGCCGCCGGTGCCAGCCGTGGTGAGTGTTACCTCGCCATCCAGGGTGGACAGGTGCATCCCGTCCATCACGTTGCCGTCGCTGCCGCCCCGGTGGGGGTTGCGTCCGGTATAGGTGTAGGGGTGAATCAGCCCGGAGGGTGTGCTGACTGCGGCCTCCATGGTCGAGACATCGATGTGGGTGCCGTTTCCCGACTGCTCCCGCCGCAACAGCGCCGCCATTACCGCCACCGCCCCGTTGCGGGCAGCGGTAATCTCCATCTGCTGCAGGGCCGTGCCCATCGGCGGTTGGCTGGCCGAGCCTGTTACCGCGTAAAGGTATCCCCCCATGGCCTGAGCCACCATATCATCGCCCTGGTAGCTGGCATACGGCCCGTCCTGACCGAAATAGGTGATGGAAACCAGGATCAGGCCGGGGTTGGATTGGGAAAGCTGCTCGTAGCCCAGCCCTAATTCGGCCAGCCTCCCCTGTGGATAGCTCTCAACAACAATATCCGCAGTCGCAGCCAATCGCTCGAAAAGCTGTCGACCCTCTGCCTGCTCCACATCCAGCGTGATGCCGCGTTTGTTGGTATTGAAGGCAAGGTAGGAGGTGCCCCGGTCGGGATGGGGAACCTCGTCTATAAAGGGCGGCTCGTGGCGCGCCCGGTCGCCCCAGCCGGGCGGCTCGACCTTGATGGTGTCCGCGCCCTGGTCGGCCAGCAGCTTGGCGCAATAGGCGCCCGAGGGACGGTGGGTCAGTTCCAGTACGCGCAGATCTGCAAGTATTCCAGGCATGGCCTCTCCACCAGTTGCTTATTCGCGAACGTTGGTATCGCTGCTCTTCGCGATTGTTCGTGTGCCCTGGCTTTCGCGTGCCACGACCAATCGATCACGGCCTCGGTTCGTCGGGCCTAGGCGCGCCAAAAACCACGCCCTCGGATCCCAGTTCACCTATTTCCGCCGGCGACAACCCGGCCAGTTCCGCCAATATCGTCTCGTTGTCCTCTCCCAATCCCGCGACCTTCGCGATTGACATGGGATTACCGGGATCCCGATAGGGGCGTCCGGCGAAAACACGGGACCCAACGGCAGGGGCCTGTGGGTTAGAGAACTCCCACATATAGCCGCGTTCCCGCAGATGAGAGTCGTTCACCAGGTCCCGGGCGGTCATCGCCGAGCCGGCGGCAATGCCCAGTCCCTGCAGCGTCTGCGCCAACTCCAGGTCGTCGTGCTGGGAGGTCCAGTTACCGATCAACTCGTCCAGTTCATGGCGGTTGTGCCAACGGGCCAGAGCGGTGGCGAATTTTGCTCCCTCAGCCCACTCGGGCCCACCCATCGCGCCCTTCAGCGATTCCCATTCCATGTCGGATGACACGACGATAACTATCCAGCGGTCGTCGCCCCTGGCCGGATATACGTTGTGCGGCGCTTTCCACCAGTGGGCGCAGCCCAAACGGTCGCGGGTTATGCCCCGCTGCGCCTCCAGGATTGCTGGCCCCACTGCCGATACCCCGGTCTCCAGCATGGTAAGGTCAACCCGCATGCCCTTGCCAGTCTTGTTGCGCTGATACAGGGCCAGCAGCAGGGCGTAGGCCACGTTGTTGCCTACGGAATGGTCCATGTAGTTGTTGCTGGCCCGCACGGAAGGGCCGCCCTCGTAGCCGGTCAGGTACGACAAACCACAGGCCGCATCAACGGTGCGGGCCCGTGAACCTGCCCGCCGCCAGGGTCCCGTGTACCCATAAGCGGTGCTGCTCAGAGTGATGATGCGGGGGTTGATTGCGGAGAGACTGTCGTGGTCGAACCCGAACCGCTGCATGGTGCCGGGGCGGAAGTTGTCGGTCACGATGTCAGCTTTCTCCACCAGCTTGAGAAAGACTTCCTTGCCTCGCGGGTCGGTCACGGCCATGCACAGGCTGCGCTTGTTGCGGGCGCCGTAATAGACCATGTTGCCGGCCTCGTTCCACCACTCCTCCCCCGGAGTTCCTTCCGGAAACGGGCCGGCTTTGCGGTCCTGCAGGTGGTCGGGGCTTTCGACGCGGATGACATCGGCGCCCAGATCCGCAAGGAATCCCGTTCCCCACGGTAGCGCATGCACCTGCTCCAGAGTGAGGACTCTAACCCCGTCGAGAATTCCCTTCTCCGCCATTTCCCCTGGACCTCCATTGGCCGCAGCCGCGCCGAAGCGTTTGACAGGCCCAATCATATTCCAGACCAGGGACCAAGTCCACTTGGCCCGTCGCCCCCACCGGGCAATCGCATTTCATTGCGACAAGGCTTTGAGCAGGTAATCGAAGCCCCATCCGACTCGTTTGCGTTTGGCTATGATGCTGACTCTTGCTCTGTCTTCCCGCTGGTTCAGGTTAAGTGCCAAGAGCCTCATCACCGCCCGGTTCAGGTCGGCGTGGCCGGTCCTCACCCGGCTGTGGTCCTCGTCGAAGGCCACGTCCAGCACCCAGTGCAGCCTGTTCTCGATGCTCAAGTGGCGCAGCCTCGATGCCACCAGCGTGGCTGCGTCCACCGGATAGCTGCAGATGTAGTATCGCGTATCTGTTGGACCATCGGTGGCAGCATTTTGTCGGAAGCTGACCCATCGGCGTTGGGAGTCCACGTAGGCCAATTCCTCCGGATCGGTGATCGCCCGGCACTGGCTGCATTGCAACTGGCCGTGGTCGTTGATTACATGGAGGATGACGATGCAATCGCACGACCAATGCCGCCGCTGATTTTGGATGACTTGGAGCGGAAAACGCTGGAGCGGTGGGTTCGTCACCGGACGACGGCGCAAGCCTTGGCGCTGCGGTCCAGGATGGTTTTGGAATGTGCCGAAGGCCGCACAACACCGGAGTGGCTGCCGACCTGGGCATGTGCGACGAAACGGTGGGAAGTGGCGTTCCCGGTTCCTGGAACGGAGACTGGACGGCCGGTCGGATGAGCCTCGCCGCAGCCGACCGCGTGGTGTTAACGATGACGAAGTGGAGCGTGTGATCACGTTGACGCTGGAAATCACGCCCCGGGACGCCACCCATTGGAACACTCGGCCCATGGCCCAATGCTGCGGCCTGATCCACAACATCGTCGGCCGCATCTGGCGCGCCTGTGGAACCGCTCGCCGCCGGAGATGTGACCGTCTTCCTGGCCGCTACATCGAAATGCAATGATGATGGAGCGTCCTGTACCGAAGGAGGAGGATGCTCTCCAACTCCCTGAACTTAGCCGTCTCCGGCCCACGCAGCTTGTCGTCTGTTCGACGAACACAGTGGCCAATTATCGGAGAATCGAGAAGCTGGCCACTCGACGGAAGCAGGCCACAGGTACGGGTGAGTCCTCAAACTACCGCCGGACGCTGAGCGTTTCGCAAAGGCAGAAACAACACGGACTCCCGATCTTTAGGACACTCCCAACGAAGGGGATCGGGACGGCGCCAAGCTGGTGTTGGTCAAACTGTTGGGCCTGTTCCCCCAACTGCAGGTGATCTGGGCCGATGCTGGCTACGCTGGCCGACTGGTGGCGCGGGCCTGGGTCACCGGCGGCTGGATGCTGACCTTAGTCAGGCGCAAGCCGGACAGCCACCACTTCGAAGTCTTGCCCAGGCGGTGGGTGGTGCAGCGCACCCTGGCTTGGCTGTGTCGTTAAAGATTTCGGACCACTGGCTGCCGACGCCAACACCCCCGCCTGATTCCCGCCGAACTGACACTGTGACGGAGAGAAAGTCAGGGCAACCCCACGGGGACATGGCTACTGCCCGACTCTCCTGAACTTGGGCAGGGTTATCTCGTCGTTGACCGCCTCAAACACTACCTCCACTTCCATGCCGATCTCGATGTCGTCCGCGTCACAGTCCACCAGATTGCTGATGAGGTGGACTCCCTCCTCCAGCTCAACTTCCACCACGCCCCAGGGGAGACGCTCCCGGAAGGCCGGGTTCACCGGCTGGCGGGTTATGACGTAAGTGTAGACCTTACCCTTCCCCGGCGACTCCACCCATTCCAGATTGGACGAAGCGCACTCCGGGCAGTTGGGTCTTGGCGGATGGAAGCAGGAACGGCAGTCCAGGCAACGCCGCAGCACCAGCCGGTGCTGCCGGCACTGGTCCCAGAATTCCTGGTTGTCCAGGTTGGGCTCCGGCAGGGGAAAATTAGC
>JAPOQH010000092.1 GCA_026710825.1 Chloroflexota bacterium
CCGCAAATTTCTCCTGAGCCATGGTTGCCGCACCTCCCGCACCGCTGTTTGCCACTCACGATAGCGACCATGGCCGATTCTTTCTTATCTATGACGATGCAAGTTTGACTGAATACTAGTTGTTGGCAACCGTGTATCACTCGGCGTTTGCGTTCTCCTCGCCGCCCGTCTCCTTGTAGGCGTACACCGCGAACAGCGGGTCCCCCGGCGGCGCCATGTCCGGATTCGCCAGCCCGCCGCGCCCCCCGTTGAACCCGCCGGCGTGGAGCATGTACTGCCCCACCAGCTCAACGTGGTCCTCGTCATTCGTCGAACGCCACACCCGCACCGCCTTGGTCGGGAAGCAACGGTTCGAGAACGTCACGATGAACACGCCGCCCGGCCGCAGAATCCGCGACACCTCCGAGAACACATCCACCGGCCGCGTCAGGTACTGCACCGACACCGTGATCACCACCGCGTCGAACGATTCGTCCTCAAACGGCAAGCCGGGGTCGACGTTGATGTCCTTCAACAGGTACTCATTGAGCTGTGGGTTGTCCGCCATCTCCGCCGCGTTCATCCCCAGCCCAACGATCCGCTGACGGGGATGGTCATCCGGCCAGTGCGTCCGCCAACTGCTCATCAGGTCCAGCACCTCGGCGTTCTCCGGAATCAACTGCTGGAACAGCCGGCCCACGGCCACGATCGCCCCACCGTCGATGTGCACCACCAGGCGGGGCATCGTGTAAAACTCGGCGTCGTTGCTGTCGTCATCCCGCTGGAAAAACTCCGGCGGGAAACGCTGCGGATCCATCGTCAAACCCAACCTCCTGATCAGGCCAACCTGGCCCTCCACTGGTCGCAATCACATCACGTAACTTGGGGGCGAACCATCATCCGCCCCCGTCACATCAACAATCCTGTCTATCCCGTGCATCCATGTAAAGAACCCGCACCCTAACCCACCCGGTACGCCCGCGCCGCGCATCCGTAGAACATGTCCGCCCGCTCGTCGGCCGAGAAATCTGCCGACATGCGCTTGAACGCGTTCCACATGATGCAGTACGAGAACGATTCCTTGTCCACCGGGAAGTTGCTCTCGAACATGCACCGGCTCGGCCCGAACTGTTCGATGCAGTGGCGCATCACCGGATCAATCGCCGCCGCCAGTTCCTCTGATCCCACCGGCGTCTCCCGTTCGTGGAAGTCGTAGCCCAGCCTCGGCATCCCGACGCCGCCCAGCTTGATCACCACGTTGGGACACTGCGCCGCCGCCGCGATGCCGCTGCGCCAGTTCGCCATCACCTCGTCGGCATTGGCGGCGTACGGCCCCGTGCGCATCAGCCCGCCCACGTGGTTCAGCACGATGGTCAGGTCCGGCACGGCGTTGGCGAAATCAACCAACTGCGGGAGTTGCGGGTGCAGCAACGACACGTCCAGGGACAAACCCATCTCGGCCAGCACCCGCGCGCCGGCCCGGTAGTCATCGCTCATCAACTGGTCGGGCATCGGATACGCGCCCACGATGGGAATCTCCGGATGCGGGTCCCAGCTCACCCCGTGCCGGATGCCCTTGAACCGGTTCGGACTCGCCGCCTGCAACGCCTCCAGCACCCGCCGCACCTCGGTACCCAGGTGCAGGTTCGCGTGCCCCACGATGCCGTGGGCCGCTTTCGTCTGGCTGTACATCCCGCTGGCAGACTGCGCCGCGATGCCCTGCACGAACTCCACCTCACCCACCGGACGCATCTCCATGGGCGGGTCCGAGCGATACATCGCCCGCGCCTCGATGAACACCGTGGACACGATATTGTGCCCGCTGCCCGTGTCCGCCTCCAGCTCATCCAGGAAATAGCGCGGTTCCACCCGGTCGGTGCGGCCATCCCACAGGTGATGGTGAGGGTCGCAAATGGGCAGGTCCGGTTCCAACGCCGGTTCAACCGTCCTGGCCAGCCAGTCATTGATCGGAGCAGCCATCTGCGCACCTCCTCAGGACGCCGAAGCGCGTGTCTGAAAACCACCTCCCCACTCCCAAAATAGGGTCGGGGTGAGTGGAACTTTATTCACCGTCCAGGAGCGTCAACAGTTGACCAACGAAGTACTGCACTCCGGGCCGGTTTTGCTCAACCTCGTAGTCCTCCATATTGTCGTGAAAGAAGTTCTCGTGGAATTTGTTGGCGGCGAGGGAGCCATTCAAGAGGGTCGGATCGTCGTACTCCCGCGCAAGGAAGGCACGGCCTGCTACATGGCTCAATAACTCTTGTAACCCCAGCCTCGCTGCTGGCACAGCGCGATGATCGCCTGCGTTGCCGCTCCGTAAAGCTTCTCGGAGCCCTGCAAGTGGTCTCCGGCCGCGAACTCCCGGCCCGAGCCATCAGAAAGTCCCGGGCGGTTTGCGCGTGTTCGGCGGCGCTCATTTCTCTGGTGGTCACGACGACTCCCCGTAGGTTCGCCATCATTGTACCCACTTCACAGTGAAATACGAAAGGGCCGCCGTGGTGCTACGCAGCGGCCCAAATATCAGACGAAGTTTTGGTCAGCGGCGATTAGGGAGTGCAATCAAGCGAAGGTATGGTGACGCCCGGCGGGAGGTCCCTTCGCCCATCCAGAAACTTCCAGCGTGGGTTGGTGGGCCAGAAGAATTCGCTACTGACACTTCCACCGCCGCCACTGTCAACGAAGTCGTTGCTGGTCAGCACGGTGAAGGCGTGTTGAGCACCTGGTGCCAAACGACGGAGGGTGTACTCAGCGCTCCCGTCGCTGACCGGAATGTTCTGCGCGTTCACATCGATATAGACGAATGCCTCAATCCATTCACCCGTGCAACTGGCCTTGGCCAGGTTGTAATCGACCTCCATGTTGACGTAGCCGATGCGGTAGTGGGACGCTCCCGGCACGGAGTCCCAAGATATGATGAACTCGCCGGAGTTGTTGCCGGCGCGTACGTCAATGTTAGCGGTGGGCGTAAGCTCCGCCGTGGGTAGGATTGCGAAACCGTGCCCCCATACACTGTCCTTGCCGGCCGTCTCTCGTTCGGTCGCGTTCTGCTGCAGGTAGTCGGTCACCTGCTCCGGGGTATAGTCGGGGAACCGCTGTTTTACCAGGGCGGCCAGGCCGGCCACATGGGGAGAAGCCTGGCTGGTTCCTCCGAACCAGCACGAGCCGCCAGGGGTGGAGCGGCCTAGCGTTGATGAACGTCCACAGGCAACTCCCGTAATGTCGGGCTTGGTTCGACCGTCGAGGGCAGGACCGTGGGAGCTGTAGTCCGCGATGTACTCGGTGTCCCACCAGTGTGTTGCGGCCACCGCCAGCATACCGGGGTTACGGCTCTCCGCCGGGTTGCCGATGTGGTGTCCCGGGGAATAGTACTGCAAATCATCAGCCATCCAGGTGGTCAACTGTATCCATGCCGGGGCATTGGGGCAGGTGTCCTTTGTTATAAACAAATAGTACGTTCCTTCGTGACTAATCCTAGTGGCCGTAGCCCCTAACCCTTCGTAAGGAATATCATCGACATCACCATCCTGGATATCATCGGCACTGAAAACCACTATATCGTTATTCGGGCCTGGTATATATCTCGCTAAATGTAAATCTAAATCACAATCGGCTCCACCCCAACTGTCATCCCATCTCATAAAGGCGATCACTCTGGATCTTCGAGGCGAGTCTGGATCATAAGGTAAAAAGAAATTGTTCGCTTCATATCGGGACGAAAAATTGTGGTAGCCGTCACCATCCGGATCCGAGAATGTGCCATACCACGTATTCTCGGCGGAATTGCCACCGGCGTTCACCCAGGTGATTCCACTGGATATCGCGGCATCGATAGTATTTAGAGGGCTGACATCGAAAGGCGACGTACCGTCGCCCGGGCCGTCGACAATCCAGCCCAGGGACATGTTCACGACCTGCACCCCCTGCTCCGCCATCCAGTCGGCGGCATCCCGCAGGTCACCGGGGGAGCGAGGGTTCGCTATGTACAGCTCGACTTCCGGGGCGACGTCAACCAGCGTTTCGGCGACCGCCGTGCCGTGGTTGCAAACTATTTCTGCGCAAGGCGCTTGCTCGCAATCAGCCAGCCGCGAGCTTGGAGCCCTGGCGTCAGCGAAGTAGCACCGGGCCGTCACGTTGCGGGGCAGTTCCCCGCCTTGCATTTGGCTGAATCCCTCATAACCGGTGTCGATGACCCCGACCTTGACGCTTTGGCCCCGGAAGCCCTGCCGGTGCCAGGCGTCGGCTTGGTGTAACTCCACACCCTGGCTGACCACGTCGCCCAAGCTTTGCGGCTGGGGCGCTATGACGGTATCCACTCGCCGGACGCCGGGCCGCTCGGAGGCGGCAGGAAGCAAGGCAGGCAGGACGTGGGCTTCGATCCAGTCTTCGCCTACGTGGCGGATATACACATCGTTGTCCTCCAGGTATTGCTGAACGGCGGCGACCTGTTCCGGCTCAATGTAGAAAGTCACTAGTACGGGTTCTCCCGCCGGCGCGGGCCCGCCACCGGTGCTGTCTGTGGTGTTGGGCTGTTGCCCGGCGTCCCGCTGGTCAACGGTTGATGCCTCCTCAACCAGATGGTTCAAATTGGAGTCAAGGTTGGGATGCTTGGGTGGTACCTTGACAATCGGGGGTAGGTCAATTTCCTCTTCGCCGTTGTCGTCCGTCTGGGCGGAAACGCGCTCCGGGGCAGGCGGGGCCTCCGGTGGATCGAGAGCGAGGACAGGGTCCGTAGCGTCGGCGACCGCCTGCTGAGGCAGCGGCTGCGCTTCGGGCTGCTGCCGCTCGTTGGCGGCAAACAGGGCACCGGCCGTCAGCGCGACCGCCAACAGGACAACTGCCGCCGATGCTACCAGCCAATGTTTGCGAAGGGTGATCACACCTCTGTTCATCAGTCAATATACCTCCATAACGTCATTGTGTTGGGCTGATGCGGCTGCAAAACGCCGAAACCGGACATGGATTAGCTCCACGCCCGGTTAATCGAGCACCAGGACGGTCAGGGTCAGAACTGCTGCCGCTAGCGACTCAGGCTATGTTTTCGGACCAGATTAGTGGGGGGCGAGGCCAGGTTCAATATAAGACTTCTGTTGTCATGTACGATGTGCGACACGCGCGCGGTTTCAACAGCATCATCATACCCAAACAGCGGCGAGGTTTGCCCGCATCTGTCGTGCCTTCCCGCCCGGGTTATCTCAGCCGACCCCCTCGCCTAGCTCTCGTCCACCGAGTACACCCGCACCGCCGTGTCGTGGAACATCGCCGCCCGCTCGCTGGCCGAGTAGCCCACGGACAGCCGCTTGAACGCGTTGTACATCACGTTGTACGAGTAGGACACCTTGTCCACCGGGAAGTTGCTCTCGAACATGCACCGGTCCGGACCAAACTGCTCGATGCAGTAGTTCACCAGCGGCGCCATGTCGTTGGCCAACTCCTCGGAACTCGCCGGAACGTCCCGCAGGTGCCAGTCGAACCCCGTGCGCGGCATCCCGATACCGCCCAGCTTGATCACCACGTTGGGGCACTCCGCCGCCGCCGCGATGCCCTGCCGCCAGGTCGCCAGCGTCTCATCGCTGTTCGAGTAGGGACCCACCCGCAGCAGTCCGCCGATGTGGTTCAGGATGATCGTCAGGTCGGGCACCGCCTTGGCAAACTCCGCCAGCTCGAACATCTGCGGGAAGTACATCCAGCCTTCCAGCGTCAGCCCCATGCTCGCCAGCACCCGTGCGCCAGCGCGAAAATTGTCGCTGGACATCTGGTGCCCGGCCTGGTGTGCTGCCGTATTCTCAATCTCCGGGTGCGGGTCCCACGTCACCGAGTGCCGGATGCCGCGGAACCGGTTGGGACTCGCCGCCTGCAGCGCCTCCAGCACCGGCTTGACACCGTCGCCCAGGTTCAGGTTGGCGTGACCCACGATGGACGCCGCCGCGCGGCCCGAGCCGTACAGCCCGCTGGCCGATGCCGCCGCCAGACCCTGCACGAATTCAACCTCGCCCACCGGCCGCATCTCCTCCGGCCCGGTGGTGCGGTACATCGACCGCGCCTCCACGAACACCGTCGAGGTCACGTTGTGGCCGCTGTTGATGTCGGCGGCCAGCTCGTGCAGCAGGTAACGCTGGTAGGGAATCCGCTCGGTGCGGTAGTCCCAGAAGTGGTGGTGCGGGTCGCAGATGGGTATCTCGGGCTCCAGCGCATCTTCCTGCCGGAGCGCGTGCCAGTCATTGCCTCCGAATGGCATATCCCTGCCTCCTGTTTTCGGTGATAGTGTTGCCGGGTTCTTGCTCAATAAAAGGGCGCCGGCGGCACGGAGGAATCCGCAAGCTCACCGACGCCGGAATCATAACACAGGGGCTGGCACGCCCTTACGCCGGAATGATCCGCTCCACTTCCAGCGCGATGTCCGGGAAGTGTTGACTTGCCACACTCTCTCCCGGTCCGTAATGCCGGACGCTGCCGTACACGTCCCCCTCCGGCTCCGAGTACGTCTCAACCCGTCGGTCTTGCAGGTTGACGATCCACACTTCCACGATGCCGTTCCGCGCGTACAGCCGCTACTTTTCGTTTCGGTCAAAATCAACCGTGGAGTCGGCGACTTCGATCAACAGCAGAACATCTTGAGGACCAGGGTGCGCCGATGCGTAGAAGTCGTCTCTCCAGGACAGCAGGGTGATGTCCGGTTCGGGTTCGCTGCTGTTGTTCAACCGCACCGGATTCTGAATCCTGACTATCGCACGTTCGGCTAAGGCCAGAATCCAGAATCGGGTGAGCCAATCAACACAAAGGGCATGCCGGTTGCCTATCGGCGCCTTTACCACTATCTCCCCATCCAGCAATTCAACCCGCTCGTCGGACCCTAGTATCCCCGCGTCAGCCATGGCGTAGTACTCCGCCACGTTGAAGCGCCGGCGCTCGCGGGTTTGTGCCGCCTCTGGAGGAGAAACTGCAATCTGCGTAGTCATATTGCGACATCCTCTCTATGTCTATGCCATGGCCCGATATCCCGAACCACCTTATTTGCCGCCTCGCGACGCAATGCTAGCATACCTGCTATCATCGAAAACGGCCTACCGAACCCGACTAAACCACGAGAGCAGCCTCCATGACCACCCCCGCCCCTCGCACCGCGCATCCCTATCGGATGTACGACGCCATCATCGCCCAGCCCGACGCCATCGCCTCGGTCATCGCGTCCCAGCGCGAGCTATGCGCCGAGATCGGCCGGACCCTCTCCGGCAAGCGACGCATCCACGTCGTCGGCATCGGCACATCCTGGCACGCCGCCCTCGTGGGCGCATCCATACTCACCGATGGCCCCGAGGCCTTCGCCCACAACTCCTTTGAGTTCTGCACCGCGACCCCTTCGGTCACCGCCGATGACGGCGTCATCGTCATCAGCCACCGAGGCACCAAGCGTTCGTCCTACGACGCTCTCGACGTGGCGATGGCCAAAGGCGCCTACACCGTCGCCATCACCTCCACCGACCCGGGCCCTCGCATCCAGGTGGCCGACGCCGGCGTCCGCACCGTCGAACAGGAAACCTCCGCCGCATTCACCATCAGCTACACCACCGCCCTCACCGTCCTGGCCATGCTCAACCTGGCGATGGCGGGACACCTCACCGACTCCGACAACGGATTGTCCGAACTGCCCGGCAACATCGCAGCCATCCTCAGCCGTGAGGACGACGTGAAAGCCGTCGTCGCCGATCACCAGGACAAGCGCCGGTTCATCTCCGCAGGCTGGGGAGCCGACACCGCCAACGCCTACGAGGTCGCCCTCAAGATCAAGGAAACCAGCCGCGCCGACTGCGAGGGATTCCAGATCGAGCAACTGCTCCACGGCCCCTTCTGCTCGCTGGACCCCGACTGCCTGCTGACCTTCATCGCCACGCCCGGCGACGACCGGGGCCGCGCCCTGGACCTGACCAATGCCGCCGCCGCCCTCGGCGCTCCGGTGTGGGCCCTCAGCAACCGTCCCGATGGCGGGCTGGCCGAGGCCGGCGCGCGCATCTTCCGCTTGCCGATTACCCCGTCCTACTTGACGCCCATCGCCAGCGTCGTTCCCCTGCAACTATTCACCTACCACCTGGCCCTGGCACGCGGCGCTCACCCCGACCTGTTCCAGCAGGACATCCTTGGCCAGGCCGCCGCCCGCGTCCACTACGATTTGTAACCCGCCATACGCGCCGTAGGGGCGAATAATCATTCGCCCTTGCATGTCAGCAACCTGAGGAGATTTGCACCATGTCCACCAACGAAGACGCCCAGCGCCTCATCGAAGAAGCCGCCCAGACCCGCGGCTACACCCTGGAGATGCACCGCATCAACGCTCTCGCCGACCCCGAGTGGACTCAAAAATATGGCGAGTTCATCGAGGCCACCTACACCGGCCAGCGTCTCCTGGACCGCAAGACCAAGGAACTGCTGCAGATCGTCGTGGAGGTCGCCCTGCGCGCCGACCAGGAGCAGATCCAGGCCCACATGCGCGTCGCCCTCGCCGAGGGAGCAACCCCCCGCGAGATCCTCGAAGCCATGCAGGCCGTCATCGCCCCCATGGGCGCCCTGGCCTTCCGCCGCGGCGTCCAGGCCTGGGCCGCGGAAACCAACTTCGAATACTGACCTTCACTGACCCTAAGCCATCAGGCCCGCGCCTTCACACCGGAGGCCGCCATGTTCATCAAGTCCCTGCACCTCAAAAACATCCTCTCGTTCCGGGACACCAGGCTGGACCTCCAGCCCCTCAACGTCCTCATCGGCCCCAACGGCTCCGGCAAATCCAACCTGATCGACGTCATAGCCTTGCTGCAAGCAGTGCCGGGGGACTTGCCTGCGTTTCTGAGGCGCAACGGCCCTACCGGGGGATGGGTGTGGAAGGGCGAGGGCTCATCTGCAGAAGCAGAATTGAGTGCATTGGAAATAGGTGCTGTGCTTGACACCGGTAACCTGCCGGCTCCTCTCGAATACCAATTGGGTCTGACCGTCATCAGAAACACCGGACACTTCGATGTGACATCAGAAAGCCTGACCATGCTGGGATTTTCCAAAGGACTGCCAGCGGTTATAACGAGGAACTACCAGGAAGCCACGATTTCCAACGGCGGGCTATTTGAGTCTGCCGAGACTGGCAGCACCCTGTCAACGGCAGATTTCACCAGTCGCGGTAGGTCCACGTTGAACGAAATCAGAGATTCTTTCAATTACCCGATCGTCACGGATACCGCCCGACGACTTTCCGCAACAAAAATCTACCGCAACTGGTACGTTGGCCGCGACAGCCCCGTCCGACACCCCCAGCGCACCGACGGCGACCCCAACTTTCTGGCAGAGGACTTCAGCAACCTCGCCCTAGTGGTCAACGACCTGCTCAGTCGCAAGATAGACCCACCGTTGAACGATTACCTCAAGCGGTTCTACGAGTCCTACGAAAGCCTCCATCCCCGCATCTTCGGCAACACCATCGAGTTGATCGTCAACGAAGTCGGCATGTCCAGCCCCCTGCCCGCCTCCCGCCTCTCCGACGGCACCATCCGCTTCATAGCCCTCCTAGCCATCCTGTGCCATCCGGAACCGCCGCCCCTCATCTGCATAGAGGAACCCGAAATCGCCATGCACCCCGACTCGCAGGATTTGGTCGTTCAACTGCTGAAGCAGGCGTCCGAGCGCACGCAATTGATAGTTACCACTCACTCGCCTTGGCTGATCGATCGTTTGTCTGCCATGCCGGAACAGGTGGTGGTATGCGAACGAGACCGGCACCCTGACAAGGGAACCCAGTTCAAGCGCTTCACCCGCGAGGACCTGGAAGATTGGTTGGAAGACCAGACGCTCGGCGAAGTCTGGATGGCCGGTGCTATGGGCGGAGTACACTGACCCATAGATGGACGTGTACCTGGAGGGCGGCGCCCACCTGCGCCGCCCGATGCGAAACTTCCTCCGCAGAGCCGTAGGTAGTAGCCATATCAGCATCGACGTGGTCGCTTGTCGCAGCAGGGAAAGAGCGGTGGCGCGGTTCGCCAGAGCATCGCCTTCAGATTCCCTGCTTTTGGTCGATTCCGAAGGAGATGATTTGAACGGTCTGCGACAGTCCGTGGCTTCCCGCGTCGGTTTGCCCGGTACGTTAGACCGGACGTTTTTCATGGTGCAACTCATGGAAGCGTGGTTTTTGGCAGACCGTGCGGTTCTGGCAGCGTATTATGGATCGAGATTCAACGCCCGCAGCCTGCCAGGCAACCGTCAATCGGAGCAAATTCCCAAGCAGGAAGTTGAGCAAGGGTTGCGCAATGCAACTCGTGGTACTGCCAAAGGCGCTTACGATAAGACTGACCACACACCAGATCTGCTGAACACGCTCAACCCCACCACCGTCTACAACGCCTGCCCCCACTTCAAACTCCTGGTGGACCACCTCCGAATCATCAATCCATAATCCACCCATCCTGCCCATCATGTACATCCATGCAAAAATAGCCCGTCCCATCCCCCATCGTTGACGCTCCCCACGCCCCTACCCTAAAATCGCCTATACTGGCCCGGTATCCTTATTTCGTAATCCTATGCGCGGGAGTCGTAACCCAATGGACGGCGACAGCATCCGAAGTTCTTTCATCCGATTTTTCGAGGAGCGGGAGCATCTGCACATGCCTTCCGCTTCTTTGATTCCCGCCGGCGATCCGACCCTCCTCTTCACCTCCGCCGGCATGGTCCCCTTCAAGCCCTTCTTCATGGGCGAGCAGACCCCGCCCCGTCGCCGTCTCACCTCCTGCCAGAAATCCTTCCGCACCACCGACATCGACGAGGTCGGCGACCACAAGCACCTCACCTTCTTCGAGATGCTCGGCAACTTCAGCATCGGCGACTACTTCAAGCCGGACGCCGTTGCTTTCGCCTGGGACCTCTGCACCGGCCTGTTCGGCCTGGAGCCGGAGCGCATGTACGTCACCGTCCACCTGGACGACGACGAAGCCTACGACATCTGGCACAACGACATCGGCGTCCCGCCCGAGCGCATCTACCGCTACGGCAACAGCGACAACTGGTGGGGACCCGCCGGCCTCGAGGGACCAACCGGCCCCTGCTCCGAACTCCACTACGACGGCGGCGCCGAGAAGGGCATCGGCCAGCATCCCGTAACCGACGAGATGATGACCCCCGACGACCTCACCGCCATGCTGCGCCGCGAGGCCGACGAAGGCATACCCGCCGAACCGGGCGGATGCCATCCCAACTGCGACTGCGAGCGTTTCGTCGAGCTTTGGAACCTCGTCTTCATGCAGTTCTACCAGGATCTCGACGGCGTCCGCACGCCCCTGCCCGCTCCCAGCGTCGACACCGGCATGGGCCTCGAGCGCGCCGCCGCCGTCCTGCAGGGCAAGCCCAACGTCTACGAGACCGACCTGTTCCGCCCAATCATAGATTCAGTGTGCCGTCTCACCGGGCGAGAGTACGGTTCAGACTCCGAAACCGACTACGCCATCCGCGTGGTCGCCGAGCACGCCCGCGCCGCCTCCGTGCTCATCAGCGACGGTGTGGTGCCGTCCAACAGCGAGCGCGGCTACGTGCTGCGCCGCATCATCCGGCGCGCCATCCGCTACGGCCGGCAGCTTGGTTTGGACCGCCCCTTCATGACCGACGTGGCCGCCGCCGTCATCGACCGCTTCGCCGCCGCCTACCCCGCGCTGTCCGAAAACCGCGATTTCATCCAGCGCGTCGTCGGCCTGGAGGAGACTCAGTTCCTGGACAACATCCGCCACGGCATGCCCCTGCTCGAGGACATCCTGCACTACCTCAAAACCCCCGACGCCAACCCGCCGGCCCTGCTGGAAACCGCCGGCGTGGATGCCGACGGACTGGCAGCCGCCCGTGCCAGCGAATCCATCCCCAGCGCGGTGGCCTTCGTCCTCTACGACACCTACGGCTTCCCGCCCGAGTTGGTGGACGAGATCGGTCGCCGAGAGTACGGCCTCGCTGTCGACATGGACGGCTTCAACGTCGAGATGGAAGCCAAGCGCGAGCGCGACCGCGCCGGCCACCAGGTCATCGGCAGCATGGAAATCGTCACCGCCTACGAGAACCTGGGCGCCGGCCATACCGCCTTCGACGGCTACTACCGGACGTCCATCGAGTCCCGCATCCTCGGCATCCTGCGCGACGGCGAGGCCGTGGGACAGGCCACCCGTGGCCAGCAGGTCGAGATCGTCCTCGCCGAAACCTGCTTCTACGCCGAGGGCGGCGGACAGGTCGGCGACCGCGGCGTCATCGCCGGCCCCAACGGCCGTGTCAACGTCGAGGACACCCAGAGCCCCGTCGCCGGTCTCATCGTCCATCGCGGCGTCGTGGCCGAGGGCGACATCGCCCTGGGCGACGCCATATCCGCGCAGGTCGAATCTGAACGCCGCCTCGACGCATCCCGCAACCACAGCGGCACCCACCTGCTTCACGCCGCGCTCCGTTCCATCCTTGGACCCCACGTGCGGCAGGCCGGCTCGCTGTGCGACACCGGACGCCTGCGCTTCGACTTCAACCACGTTGGCGCGATGACCCCCGACGAGCAGCTTTCGGTGCAGAGCCTTGCCAATAGCAAGATCCGCGAAAACCTGGCCGTCACCGCCCGCGAGACCACCTACACCGACGCCGTCCGCGACGGCGCGCTGGCCTTCTTCGGCGACCGCTACGGCGACGTGGTTCGCGTCGTCCGCATGGGTAGCGCGGACTCCGACGGCCACGACCACGCCGATCCGTTCAGCTTCGAGGTCTGCGGCGGCACCCACGTCCACGCCACCGGCCAGGTCGGCACCCTCGTCGTCCTCGGCGAGTCCAGCATCGGCGGCGGCATGCGTCGCATCGAGGCCGTCACCGGCCGCGCCGCCGAGGAATTGGTGGTCCAACAATCGGCCACCCTCCAGGCCATTTCCCAGAAGCTCCAGGCGCCGGTCCAGGAACTGGAAGCTCGCCTGGACGCCTACATGGCCGACACCGACGCCCTGCGCCGTCGCCTCGCCGAAACCGAACGAGTCGGCATGCGCGCCGAGGCCGAGTCCCTGCTGGCCCGCGTCCGCGACGTGGAAGGCGTCAAACTGGTCGCCTCGGTAACCTCCGCCAGCAACGTCGAGTCCATGCGCGAAATGGGCGACTACCTCAAGCAGAAGCTCGACAGCGTGGTGGTTGCCCTCGGCGCGGTGATCGAAGGCTCCCCCATGATCGTAACCATGGTCACCCCCGACCTCGTCGATCGCGGCCTCCACGCCGGCAACATCGCCCGCGACGCCGCGAAACTCATGGGCGGCGGTGGTGGCGGACGCCCCGAAACCGCCCAGGCCGGCGGCCGCCAACCCGACCGCCTAGGCGCAGCCCTAGACTCAGTAACCAACCTCGTCCGCGACGGCTTGGCAACATAGCGTTAAAGGGCATGGTTTTATCGGGTAACCCGGCTTTATGCACAACGCAATCAGATACGACGCCAAGGCCATCCTGGTCGCTCGGGCGGTCAAGGAGATTGCCACGCCCGACGACATTTTCCTGTTCGGCTCCCGCGCCCGCGGCGATTGGGATGACACTTCGGACATCGACATATTCACCATCGCAGACGCCGAACCTGCCACTAAGGAGCGACATCGCCACGCCCTCAAAGTCGGCCAGGCCCGCGCGCTGGAACTCTACGGCCGTCCGGTCAAAATCGACCTGGTCCGCTACAGCCTTGCGGATTTCGAACGCTTCCGTACCGCCCGCACTCACCTGACCTACCACGCCCTCAAAGACGGGATCTCCATGAATTGCGAACCGGCCGCCGGCAGCGACCGCTACCCAGACGTCGAACCCAACAACCGGCCTGACGTCGAGCAACGCTTTACCAATTACCAACGTCAGATCCTGGCCGCGGAGTCTCTCCTTGAACAGGGCTTGGGCTACGAGGAAGTCGGCCAGCAACTCCAGCACTGCCTGGAAAATGCCTACAAGGGATTCTTGGCCTATCTTGAGTATGACGAAGGCGCCGGTAACGATTGGCGCCGTACCCATTCACTCGCCGCGCTGCAGGCGGCCATCCGCACCCTGCCCGACGGCCAGCGCATCCTGGGAGATGCGGACTTCGCGTTCCTGGATGAATACGCCATCGACGCGCCTTACGAGGGTGTCCAGGAACCGCTGCCCGATGAATATCTGGTCCTGGAATCGATCCGGTCCACGGTGAGCAATATGATGGCCTTCATAACCGCCGACTCCGGGGAGCCGTTGCCCACGTACACCCCTCCCGGCCCGAGAAGATGACCTCTGAGCCGACGGATGCGAACGACGCCGATCCCTCGGCCCTCCCTGAAACCGGTCGTCTCCTCGCCCTCGACGTTGGCGACCGCCGCATCGGCCTCGCTGTAAGCATCCCGCCCGGCTCGCTGATCCTGCCGGCGGGACACATCCAGCGACGCAACCGCCGCGCCGACATCACCGCCATCCTGGACGCCGCGACCACCCGCGACGCCGTCGCCCTAATCGTCGGCATGCCCTACGACGCCCTCGGACGACCAGGCGAGCAGGCCCGAAAAATCCAGTCGCTGGTCCGCTCCCTTGAACGCGCCACCGACATCCCGGTCCTCACGGTCGACGAGTCCTACACCTCCCACGCCGCTGAAACCGCCCTACGCCAGGCCGACCCAACCGCGCCACCAAGCCGAGGCGACATCGACTCCGCCGCCGCCGTCGCCATCCTCCGCCGGTTTGTGGCGCAACACGCCCAAGGTTGATCCCCGCCCCGTTTGCTATACTGCCGGCACACCATAGCCGGGCGCAATAGCGGCCGGAACCAAAGGACGTGTCTTCATGACGACCAACTCCCTGCCCGCAACCCTCGGCGAACTGCGCGACAGCGGCTACCAGACCGTCTCCGTGCGCGAGGAAATCCGCCGCAACCTGATCGCCAAGATCCGCGCCGAGGAACCGGTGTTCCCCGGAATCATCGGTTTCGAGCAGACCGTGATCCCCCAACTGGAGAACGCCATCCTGGCCGGCCAGGACATCATTCTGCTCGGCGAGCGCGGGCAGGCCAAGACCCGCCTCATCCGCGAAATGGTCAACCTGCTGGACGAACAAATCCCCACCATCGCCGGCAGCGAACTCAACGACGACCCATACAACCCCATCAGCCCCGACGCGCAGCGCATCGTCGACGAGATGGGCGACGCTGCCCCCATCGCCTGGATACAGCGCGACCTCCGCTACTCCGAAAAGCTCGCGACACCCGACATATCAATTGCTGACCTCATCGGAGAAATCGACCCCATCAAGGTCGCCGAGGGCCGCCACCTGTCCGACGAGACCGCCATCCATTACGGCCTGGTCCCTCGTACCAACCGGGGCATCTTCTGCATCAACGAACTCCCCGACCTCGCCGAGCGCATCCAGGTCGGCCTGTTCAACCTCATGGAGGAGCGCGACGTCCAAATCAAGGGCTACCGCATCCGCATGCCCCTGGACGTGTTCGTCGTCGCCACCGCTAACCCCGAGGACTACACCAACCGCGGACGTATCGTCACTCCGCTGAAGGACCGCTACGGCGCCCAGATCCATACCCACTACCCGCGCACCATCGAGGAAGAAATCGACATCATGGAACAGGAGCGCAACCTGTTCCCAGATGAGGACAAGGTCTACGTCCCGTCCTTCATGACCGAGATCGTGGCCGAGGTCACCGCCCGCGCCCGCGGCAGCAACGAGATCAACCAGCGCTCCGGCGTCAGCGTCCGCGTGTCCATCTCCAACTACGAGACCCTCATCAGCAACGCCCTGCGCCGCAGCATCCGCCTGGGCGAGTCCATCGCCTGTCCGCGCGTCAGCGACCTGCCGTATCTCATCGCATCGTTGGGCGGCAAGATCGAGATGGAAACATTCGGCGAAGGCCGCGAGGACCGCCTGGTTGAAGACCTCACCAAGCGCGCCACCCTGGCCATCTTCACCCGCTACTGCAACGTGGATGATTTGGAAGACATCGTGATGGCCTTCGACCTCGGTAACGCCGTGGAAACCGGCAGCGACGTCCCTGCGGCGTCCTACGCGTCGGCTCTCTCCAACGTGGACGGCCTCTCAACAATCGTTTCTCGGCTCACCGGCGACGACCAGCGGCCCGAGGTAGTGGCATCCGCTGTCGAATTCGTCCTCGAAGGCCTACACCTCAACCGCCGCCTCAACTGCGCCCGCACCCCCGCCGGCGGCTACCGCTACGCCCGCTAACTCCCGCGCAACTTCTCTTTCGAGGAGGTCTGTCATGACGTCGCAATCAACTACCGCAGCGCCGCCAGTCACACTGGAGGAATACGCCGCGTTGCCACAGCATCCTCGCTATGAATTGGTCAAAGGAGTCCTGGTCCAGCAGATGGTAGCCTCAGAAGAGCACGAACATACCGGCTCGTTGGTTGTCATTAGGGTCGGCAATCACGTGCTGATGAACAGTCTGGGCCGGGTTTACTTGAGCAACCGCGGCTACGTCACCGGCCCGAATTCCCCTGCCACTTCCCGCATGCCCGACGTTTCCTTCGTATCCAACGAGCGCCTGGACCAGCCCGAGTTAGCGGGAATGCTCTACAACGGCGCCCCAGACTTGGCCGTGGAAATACTCTCCGACAGCAATACGCCGGCGGAAATAGCGCAAAAAATCGCCGAGTACCTCAACGCCGGCGGCAAGGCCGTCTGGGTCATCGACATCGACGCCCGCACCCTCACCGTCCACACCCCCAACGCGCCGCCTCTCACTCTCACCGACGCCGACACCATAACCGGCGCCGACTACCTCCCCGGCTTCACCTGCCCTCTCGCCGACCTCCTGCCGGCCATCGCCTCTTCAACCAACGACGCCTAAACCAGCGACGCTCTGCGACCCAAGGTAATCCCGTCGGGCAGCGCGATCGTCGCCCTCAGATTGCGGAACAGCAGGAACCGGCTCACCGACAAATCCACCCGCTCAGCGTAGTCGGCAATGCCCGGCGCCAGCAGCAGTTCGATGTCATCCTGCTCCGCGCTCTCATAGGCCTCCAGGTTCCGCCGCCGTCGCACGTTGGTATCGACCGATACCTCAACAGACTCACCGGTTCAACCCTTCCAGCAAAGCAGGTCAATCACGGCCCGCCCTCCCTTGTTCCGGATGAACTGGGCGGCCTCGGCCGTTATTTCCAACTGAGCGGTCATATCATTGCCCTCTAATCCAGTGGTTGCCCATCCCAGGGAGCCTCAGGGTCCAAATACCGGCGCGGAATATCACCACGCAAAGCCGCGCGGAACTCGTCTGCACTGTTCATCTTTAGATCATCAATAGCAATTTTACCCATCAGCAAGGCGTTGATTTCCTTGTCGCCGTGGGACACACGGGTAGTTATCCTCAACCATTCGTGGTGGAAATATGAGTGGTGGCTGTTATTTTGCAAGAATCTCATCCGTCGGAGCAAACGCAATAGTTCCCGGGTGCTGACATTGGCGATTCTCGGCATCGCTAGGCTGGTGCTGGGATCGAAGGGTGAGCCACCTGACGCACCCAGGGGGAAACACCTTCCGCGATCAGATCTTCAACCAATTTGTCCAATTCGACCCTCGCCGCCTGGCCCACGCTCACCCGGTCGGGTTCCATCTCCAGGAAGCAGGCAATCGCTTCGGATACATCTGCCAAAGCCTCTGCTTCTGTGTCCCCCTGTCCGTGGCATCGGCGCACAGCAGGGCAAATCGCCGCATAGCAGATCGACCCGTCCGACAGGGTACCCCGCCAAACTACAACGTCGTATTCCATAACCCAACTCCTTGCTCGCCCGGTTTTCCTAATCCAGCGGTTGCCCATCCCAGGGAGCCTCAGGGTCCAAATATCGGCGCGGAATATCACCGCGCAAAGCCGCGCGAAATTCGTCGGCGCTGTTCATCTTGAGCTGTCTGATTGCTATGCGGCCCATGAGATCGGCATCAATCTCTTTATCCCCGTGAGAGATTTTCGTCCACAAGTTCAACCATTCGTGGTAAAAATTTGCGTGATCGCGGTCTTCTCTATCAAATCTCATTCTGTGGAGCAATCTGATCAGGTCCCGGGGTCTTACATTCGCAATCTTGGGTATTACTGCACAGGTATAGGGAATCTCCGCGGCTCCACTTGGCGTACCCAACACTCGACGCCGTCTGCGTTCAACTCAGACATCTCTTCGCCCAGTGCGTCCTGTGCTGCCTGGCCCGTCTTTACTTTCCCGGGCATCTTCTCCAAAAACAATGCCATGGTATCTGCAACGTCGGCTAGGAGTTCCTCTTCAGTGTCGCCTTGCCCATGTGCATCGGATATTGCCGGGCAAATCGCCGCATAACAGATCGACCCGTCCGACAGGGTACCCCGCCAAACTACAACGTCGTACTCCATGACCGCCCCTCCTTGGTCAAACAATTATACGGCTATGCGGCCTCTCCAGATTCGGCAGCCAACAACAGCGCGTTCCGAGCCTCAATGGACGCCGGATGCACCGACGATCCATTGTCCAGGAAGCGGGCGATGTTTTTGGTGAGGAACATTAACATCGCAGCCGTCAGGTCAGTCTCCGCCAGTTCTCCCATCTCGGGCTGCCAGGGGTACCGCTTGAGTTTCACGGGATCCAGCTTGTCAGCCAGGAAGATGATGTGGCCGATGGAGTCGCCGCCCGTGGGGTTCCCAGTAGTATGCCAGTAGATGGCATCGTAGAGCTGCGGGTGGTTCAGCCCGTCCTCCCGCTTCAGCAACTCCGCGCCCACCATTCCATGCAGAATCTTCGCGTTCCGCCGTTCGTAGTTCGTCACCGGCGGCAGGTCGTACTCCTCCATCCGCAGCAGGTTCTCCACGCCGGAGAAGTGCTTGGTGGCGTCATGCGCCAGCGCGGCCAGACCCACGGCGTCGGGATCCTGTCCATGCTTTTCGCAAAGCCCGCGGGCAATCTGCTCCACCCTCTGACAGTGCTCACAGAGCCCGGCGGGCAGGCGGCGCATCCGCCGGTGGATGCGGTCATAAACTCGGCCGGGGATTTCAATGGTAGTCATGGACTGGTCTCCCTCCCCGACTCGGTGTCGAGATTACCGCGCTACACTTGCAGTTACAGAACTCTAACCCATATCCCCCAGGGCGCGGCCGCCCAGCAGGTGCATGTGAGGCCACGCGATGGTCTGGCCGGCGTCCTCGCCGTTGTTCATCACCAGACGGTAGCCGCTGATGGTAACGCCCTCGCGCCGGGCCATCTCCGCCGCGACGACGAACAGGTGGCCCATGATCGCCTCCATCGCCGGGCTGATGTAATCCAGTCCGTTGATGGGCATGTTGGGGATTATCAGCAAATGCACCGGCGCCTTCGGGTTGATGTCGCGCACCACGAAACATCGCTCATCCCTGAATATCACGTCCGGATGCAGCGGGTCCCGGGCCATGGCGGCGAACGGCGAACTGCGGGCAGGGGTCATGGTCATCGGTAAAACTCCTGATTACTCGTAACACGGTGGGGATGAATAATCATTCGCCCCCGGTACATCCGGTCGGCTAAGCCGCCTCAATCTCCTGCAGCGCGATCTCCTTGTGGTCGTGGACGCTGCCGTAGGACAGTTCCTGCACCTTGGCGCGCCGCGTGTACAGCTGCAGGTTGTGCTCCATGGTGAAGCCAATCGCCCCGTGGCACTGATGCCCCAGCGAGCACACCCGCTGGTAGGCCCCGCTGCACCAAGCCTTGGCCACCGCAACCTCACGGCGCGCCGGCTGGCCTTCCGAGATCGCCCACGCCGCCTGGTATGCCACCTGCCGCGCGCCCTCAACGTCGGTCGCCATGTTGGCGCAGTGATGCTGCACCGCCTGGAAGCTGCCCACCGGACGGCCGAACTGAGTGCGCTGTTTGACGTACTCAACCGTCATGTCCACCACCGCGTCCGCGCCTCCCACCATCTGCACGCAGTGGGCCGTCGTCGCACGAGCCAACGCCCGCTCGATGACCGGCCAGCCTCCGCCGACCTCGCCCAGCACGGCGTCCGCGCCCACCGCAACGTTCTCCAGCCTGATCTCGCACAGCCGCTCGTTGCCGATGGTGTTCACCTGCTCAATCGCAACGCCCGACGCGCTGGACGGCACCAGGAACAGCGTGATTCCCTGCTCGGGGTCGTCGCCTGCCGGCATGGTGCGTGCGGCCACGATGATCGTGTCGGCCGCATGGGCATCGGGCACGAACAGCTTGGTTCCGCTGATGCTGTAGCCGTCTCCCGACGCGCTGGCCTGCGTCTCAACGCCCCACGCCTCGGTGGTCGCCGACGGTTCGGTGAGCGCCAGCGTCAGGCGCACCGTGCCGGCGCAGACGCCGGTCAGAATGTCGCGCTTCTGCTCGTCGCTGCCAGCGTCCAGCACGGTCAACCCGCCCAGCACGACGGTGGCGAAGAACGGCGCCGGCAGCAACGCCCGGCCCATCTCCTCCACCAGCACAGCCAGGTCCAGGAACGACCCGCCGGTGCCGCCATATTGCTCGGGGAACGGTATGCCGGTCCAGCCCAGGTTCGACACCTGTCGCCAAAGGTCCTCGCTGTAACCCTGCGCGTCCTCTTCCAACTCGCGCACCAGCGTGAGCGGACACTCCTGCGCTAGAAATTCGCGGGCTGAGTTCTTCAGCATCTGCTGAATCTCGCTGAGTCCCATATCCATAGGGAAAAACCTCCCACCGCGGTCTGCCTCAGAACGGATCAGCCGGGCGAAGAATCAAAGATTGTGAAAGCGCAGCGAGTATAGCGCACCCACCCAACGGCGGCAAACCGACCTCGGAAGTGGACGTTGGGTTGTGCTGGGCTTCCACCAAGCCCAAGTATCCCGCCATGTACATACTTGGATTCAACCGACAGTGGTTACCCGCGAGCATTCTAGCTCCGAATGTCCCTCCAAGTTATGCCTCATAGTCACACATTTAGTTGAACGCGCTATTACAGCGAAAAAGGCCAGGGTTGACACCGAAAGTTTGAAGGGTGTCATCGTGGATATGTGAAATAGTCGGCGTAATGGCCGGCTATTGGTGTGGAGGAGGAAAACCGAATAGGGATAGTGTGGAAGTGAAGGGCGGACTTTTCGGTTTGCAGATTGTTGGGAAAGGAGTTGCTGCTCACCTATTGGCTTCAAGCGTCCCGCTGATCGCCATGACATTTTTGCCATTTCTTTTCATGGAAGGTGATGTGATGAAGCTGGTTGGGGCAATTGTCACGAGTCCAATCGGATTGGTCGCAACGTGCGTGATGTTGCGGCATCTCTGCGGTAAGGTACCAAACGACTGATCGCAGTCACATTGGGTAGGGATGTCCTGCATCGGTACGGTTTACCAGTCACACTAACACTTGGCGCCCCCGCGCCCCCAATTGCCCCTCATCATCGCCCCTGTGTACAATGCCGGCGTAAGTTAGCTATGCCATAGACGCTCCACCCACGGAGGTGCCCAATGTACCAGAGGCCCACCCTCAGCCTGTCCCAGGTCCGCGCCGCCATGAACGCCATGCTCGACAAGGCCGAACAGGAACCCGACCGGCCCCTCGCCATCGCCATCCTCGACGCCGATGCCAAGATGCTCAGCTACGCCCGTATGGACAACTGCCGCGCCCTGCCCCAGCGCATGGCCGTCAGCAAGGCCTACACCTCCGCCATGTCCGGCTCCGACTCGGACGCCTACGCCGCGCGCCTCAAGAACGAGGGCCGCAACATCGCCGACTTCGGCGATCCCCAACTCGTCGCCGTCCAGGGCGCCGTCGTGGTCCGCGACCCCGAAACCGACCTCGTCCTCGGCGCCATCGGCGTCAGCGGCCTCTCCGCCCAGGAAGACGAGGACCTCGCCCGCCTCGGCGCACAGGCTCTCGGCCTGTAGAAGAAACGCATCGACGTGTGGGGGCGAATGATTATTCGCCCTTACCTAATCCGCCGGCTACCCCGGAGGCCCTCCCCATGCCCAACCCGCGCGCCGAATTCTCCCCCATCTTCGACCGGCCCAGGCTGACCCTGCCCGACGGCGCGAAGGTGGCCGTCTGGTTCATCATCAACGTGGAGGAGTGGGACATCGGCCAGCCCATGGCGCGCAGCGTGCTCCCCTCGCCCCAGGGCGCGGCCGTGTCGCCCGACATCCCCAACTACTCCTGGTACGACTACGGGATGCGCGTGGGCTTCTGGCGCATGCAGCGCATCCTCAACGACTTCAACCTCCCCTGCACCATCAGCCTCAACGCCGCCGTGTGCGAGGAATATCCCCAGATGGTCCAGTCCTGCCTCGACAGCGACTGGGAACTCCTCGGCCACGGCTACATCCAGCAGGTGCTGCATCGGGAACCCGACGAGCGCGCCACCATCCGCAAGACTATCGAGGTCATCCGGGAGTTCAGCGGCAGCGCCCCGCGCGGCTGGATGGGCCCAGGCCTGGCTGAAACCTACGACACCCCCGACATCCTGGCCGAGGAGGGCATCGAGTACGTCGCCGACTGGGTCAACGACGACCAGCCCTACGAGGTCAAGGTCAAATCCGGCCGTCTCGTCGCCCTGCCCTACACCGTAGAGCTAAACGACATCCCCATCTACCTCGTGCAGCACCACTCCGCTCCCGAGCTTTTCAACCGCACCAGGGACGTGCTGGACGTCATGCTCGCCGAGGGCGAGGACAACGCCCGCATCTTTGCCATCTCCATGCACCCGTACATCACCGGCGCAGCCCACCGCATCGGCCACTTCCGCCGCCTCGTCGAGTACATCACCCATCAGGATGGCGTAGCGTTCTGGACCGGCAGCCAGATCCTCGACTGGTACAATGGGCAGGTGGGAGCCGATTAGCGCCACTGCTTGGAGTTTACGACCATGGTTTCCTCAAACGAGGCAAAGACCATCACCCGCATCGCATCCTTGGCGGCCTATCTTGAAACCGTTGACAACTCGTTCACAAATCGTTGATTCACGTTGCAGAAACGTCCAATAGGCGTTCATAACTTACCCTTAAAGGTTTATGCTGGTCCAACAACTTCACCGCTTCGGCAAACTACCCATCCCGGCACAAATTTATCAACGCAGCCATCCAACGCACCTCAACCAATACCCACCGGTTATCAACGATCCTCCACGATGCGTACAACGCATTATGAACACCGTCAACGTCCTTAGTATTTCTGTTAAATATATTCAACTGACTTGAGATCATGATTGATACCGTAAGAATTAACGTCAAAGCCGGAAACGGTGGCGATGGCTGCATCAGTTTCCTCCGCTTGAAGTACCAGCCCCGCGGCGGTCCCGACGGCGGCGATGGTGGCGACGGTGGCAGCGCGTATCTCGTCGGGGATAACTCCATCAACACCCTGCTGCACCTCAAGTTCAACAGCACCTTCTACCTGGACCGCGGCACCCACGGCAAGGGCAAGAATCAGCGTGGCGCCAACGGGAAGGATCGTCACATCCCCGTGCCCATTGGCACCGTGGTCTGGCGGATGCGTCCCGATGGCAGCAAGGATTTCCTGGCCGATATAACTACTGACGAGCCCGTTCTGATCGCCAAGGGTGGCCAGGGTGGTTGGGGCAATGCCCGGTTCGTGTCCTCCACCAATCAGGAACCCATGCTGTCTGAGTCGGGCGGGAAGGGCGACTACTCCGTCCTATGGCTGGAGTTGAAACTCCTGGCAGACGTTGGCCTGTTGGCCAAGCCCAACGCCGGCAAATCAACCTTGATCTCCCGGTGCTCCGCCGCCAAGCCCAAGGTCGCTGATTACCCATTCACCACCGTTGAACCTGTTCTCGGTGTGGTCACCCATGGCGGGCAGGACTTTGTCATGATGGAGATCCCCGGCCTGCTTGAGGGAGCCCACCGCGGCATCGGCCTTGGCCACCAGTTCCTCCGCCACGCCGAGCGCGCCCGCGTGTATGTCCACCTCATCGACGGCCAGTCCGACGATCCCGCCGGCGACTTCGTCATGCTGAATCGCGAACTCCGCGAGTTCAGCCCCATGCTGGCAGCAAAGCCCCAGGTGCTGGCGGTCAGCAAGCTGGACACCACCGAGACCTTCGAACTCCGCGATGTCATCGAGGAGGAACTCCGAAGGGCCATCTCAGATCTGGATGAATACCCCTCCAGTCCGGACGAAACTCCCATCCATTTCATATCCGCGGTATCCGGTGAGGGACTGGATGGATTGCTGGGTAGAATCACCGGCATCCTGTCCGAAGCTCCCCGCGTCGGCCTGGACGAGTCCGAGTGGGAGGATGAACCGGTGGTTGCAGTCGGCGAAACCACCACGCGCGAGCGTCCTCCCATGGGCGTGTATCTGGACGGCGACACGTACGTGGTCGAATCCGAACGCCTGGAATCGCTGACCGGCCGGGCCGATATGCGCGACTATCGCGTGATGCTGCAACTCTGGCGCGAGATGACCCGCCTCGGGATCGCCCGACGCCTGGAGGAGGCCGGCATCGAGCCCGGCGACACCATCCGCATCGGCAGCGCCGAGTTGGAGTGGTTCTAGTGAGCCATGACGGCCCACCGTCCCGACGCATCGGAATCCTCGGCGGCACCTTCGATCCGCCCCACCTGGGACACCTGCTGATTGCCGAAACCGCCCGCGTTGCCCTCGACCTGGAGTCCGTGCTGTTCCTGCCCGCCGGCGAACCCTGGCTCAAATCCGGCCAGCGTATCACTCCATCCGCCCACCGCCTGCGCATGGTTGAACTCGCCATCGCGGACAACCCCGACTTCTGTGCCTCCGACCGTGAGATCCGCCGCACCGGGGCGACCTACACCGTTGACACCCTCAGGGAACTGCGCGCCGCGTACCCCCACGACACCGACTTCTATTTCATCGTCGGGTCCGACGTGCTCGACCAGTTCCATCGCTGGAAGGAACCGGAAGGCATCCTGGAGCTTTGCCATCTGGCGGTTATCGAGCGTCCCGGCGGACCCGCCGACGGTGTTGCCGCCCTGGCCGAGCGGTTCCCTGCCGCCGCAGAAGCCGGCGCGGTACTGCCCGTGGCCGGCCCCCGCGTCGATTTCAGCGCGTCCGACCTGCGCCGCATCCTCGCGGCCGGCCAGTCTGTGCGCTACCAGGTGCCCGACCCGGTGGCCGAATACATCAAGCAGCACGGCCTCTACCAAGAATGAAAACTAGGAACCCCCGCCGCCCGGGTCAATCATCCGCCATGCGGTAGGGGTGAATAATCATTCGCCCTTGACTTGCCTCCAAATCGATACCCTGCCGTACCCACCGACCGGAACGGCAATCTCATGCGCAATTCGGCCAATGCGATAATTTAGCCCTGAAAGCCTCGTGGAGTGAATGACATGACAGCTAAGTACGACGAAATGGTAACCCGCTTGCTCGACCTGGCCCTCGAGCGCGGCGCTATCCGTTACGGCGACTTCACCCTGTCGTCGGGCCGCAAGAGCACCTACTATTTCGATGGCCGTCTGCTCAGCCTGGACCCGGAGGGAGCGTACCTGCTCGGCCACGCGCTGCTGCCCCTGCTGACCGACGCCGGCGTCGGCGCGGTGGGCGGCCCGACCCTTGGCGCTGATCCCATCGTCGCCGCCGTCGCCACCGCATCCTGGCAGCAGGGCACGCCCATGCCGGCGTTCATCGTCCGCAAGGAGGCCAAGGGCTACGGCATGGGCCAGATGATTGAAGGCCCCCTGCCGCCCGAGGGAACCTCTGTAGCCATCGTTGACGATGCCTGCACCACCGGTGGCTCCCTGTTCCACGCCATCGACGCCGCCGAGGAAGCCGGCTACAGGATCGGTCTGGTCCTGGCCGCTCTGGACCGCAACGAGGGCGGCAGCGACGCCATCCGTCAGCGCGGCTACAGTTTCGCCGCCCTCCTCACCGCCGGCGAGGACGGCCAAATCCGCCCCGCATAACCAATTCACTACGCTGAAATAACCCGCAACCCCGGCAGCCGCCCGAAGTGCCGGCGGTTGTTGCTCAGTAACGTCAGGTCATGCCGCAGCGCAGTCGCCCCGATTAGCAGGTCAAAGTCGGCGATGGGTGTTCCTGCCGCCCGTAGCCGGCCCTTTTCGTGGGCAAATATGCGGCACGTTTCCAAGTCAGGGTCAATTATCTCGAAACCGGACAGGAAAATGCGAAGGGCCACCTCATCCCGTTCCGGATTTCTACCATTGATTACACCGTCGTAAAGTTCGGCCGCTGACACAAACCTGATGGCGATACCCTCGGGCGCCAGTTCAGCCAGCCGCTTTGTCACCCGATCTATCTCATTTAGGTGATCTATTGCCCAATCCATGTCGAGGAGGTAGGTCAAACCGCTAGACTTCCGGCGTTGGACTGGAACCGGATACCCGCTCGGAGTAGATACGTCGTTTCAGTTCCTCCGGATCATGGGACCCCCTCCATGCGCCGGCGGTTTCTCGTAGGGCTGCGATAGTCTGTTCCTTGGATGGCTTTTTTGATCCGCCGCTGGAGGCAGCGTCGAAGCTGAGCAGGATTTCATCGCCCTCTTCGAACGCTACCGGCTCCAACGGTACCAGGACGCCGTCGGTAAACTTTGCCTTTATCGTCTTGAGCATCATCGCCCCTTTTTCGCTCAGTTCCCCAGCCCCGGCTTCTCCCCGCCGAACAGCAGCGGCTGCGCAGTGATCACCGCAACGATGCCGGAATCGCCGTCGTCCGATGCAACGGTCAGCCGCCCGCCAACCTCCACTGCCGCCGTGCGCACGTAGCCCAGGCCGATCACGTCGGCTCCATCGGCCGTGGGAACAACCGTCGCCGACGTTACCAGACCCATCGCGCTGCCCGCCTCGTCGTTGAGACGCGCCCCCTGCAGTCCGGCGGCGACCTCGGCAACATCCGACTCGCCTGCCTCAAACCGCAGCGTAACCATGTACTTCTGCACCTTGTGGTACGTGTCCAGCCGGGCGATGACCTCCTGCCCGATGTAGCAACCCTTGTGGAAGTCAATCGCGCCGATCAGGCCCGCCTCCAGCGGATTGTACGTCTCGCTCATCTCCGACCCGTACGCCGGCTGCCCGCGCACAATCCGCAGCGCCTCCGCGGTCTCCGCGCTTATGCCCACGGCCCCTGCAAGCTCCAGGTGGGCGATGCCACGCTCCTGGGTACTGTATGACGAGGCATCAATTCGCTCTGCGTTCGGATACACCAGATGGTACGTGGGGGGACGCTGGGCGTCGTCCGGGTCTGTTGGCGGGATGACCAGCCACGCTGCGAAGGACCGCTCGCCCTCGATGGGTTCGCCGACGATGACCTGGTGGACCGTGCCATCAAGTTGAGCATCTAGGATTGCTCCGGGCCGCGGGTCTTGCCCCAGATTGCCGCCGTCCAGTACCCGGCGCACCGCCTCCCGCGCTTCTGGCCCGGTAACCGTCAGCATCACCGTATCGCGGGTGACGTCTTCAACCTCAAGCTCTTCCATGATGGTGTACTTGTCCAGGAATTCGATGACCGCCTGCTGCTGACCCGCGCTGGTGATCATCAACTGGTGGTCGCCGCAGTGAATCACGTACACCAGGTCTACAATCCGCCCCCGGTCGCTGGTCAGCACCGTAACGGCAACTTCCCCTGATTCAGCGTCCGGATCGACCAGGTTGGTGGACAGTCGGTTCAGCAGATCCCGGGCGTCCTCTCCGGTCAGCCGCAGGCGCCCCCCGTTGCTGGGAAAGACCGCGGCGCTCTCGGTGGCGGCGCGGAACTCCTCTGCGGTGTGGGCATCAATCGAAGCTATGGTAGCCATCATGGACCTCACAATTGGTAGGGGCGGGTTATAACCCCGCCCCTACGCCGTTCCCTGAATGTCGCTGGTGTCTGTCAGATTGCGAAGGAAGTGCCGCAGCCGCAGGCCTTCTTGGCGTTGGGATTCTCGAACACGAAGCCCTTGCCGTTCAGCCCGTCCGAAAAGTCAAGCTGCGTACCCACCAGGTAGATGTAGGACTTCTTGTCCACCATCACTTTCACGCCAAATTGCTCGACGATCTTGTCCGACTCGCGTTCCTGGTTGGTGATATCAAGGTCGTAGGTGAGGCCCGAGCAGCCACCGCCCTTCACGGCGACGCGAAGTCCGATGTTGTCGATGATGCCCTGTTTCTCGGCGAAATACTTGATCTTCTCGGCAGCCTTCTCCGAAATTTCAACGGTGAGTTCGGCGCCGTTCTGTGTGATTGGCATATTTTGATAACCTCCTCACGGGGGGTTGAGTGATAGGTTGATTCTACGCAAATGAGGCCATCCCCGTCAAATAATTCCGTTTCCAGGTAACTGTTCAGGTTTGAGGTGACCGCCTGCCACCAAAACCGTCATACCACCAAAACCGTCATACCGGCCTTGAGCCGGTATCCAGGAAATCCTTCCCATACTCACGTTCCCATATCCCCGTACTTTATAGGTTTCCGTCAACCCGCCGGTGAGGCGTCCATAACCGGGAAACCCACCAACTCCCGAACAGTCACGTTTTCGCTACCAGCGTGACCGCGCATCCCGTTATCCCGCCTATCCCGCCTATCCCGCTCCGAAACGGACATCGATAATGCCGAACTCACCCCTCAGCGCGCCACATCCAGCTTTTCGACCTGGCGATACTCCCCGTCGGGGCCAATCACCGTCAGAAACACCTCGTCCGAACCCTGGTTGTCGCCGTCACCGAATTCGAGCCTGAAACCGTCTATGTCGATGACCGCCGGATTGTGCAGCGTCTCCAACAAGCATTCGCGGCTCGGCTCACGGCCACACTCCTCCAGCCCATAGACTGCAAGACGGCCGGCCAAATATCCCTCCAGGGAAACAAACCCCGGTTCGGCCTGTGGAGCATATTCAGCCAGCGCCGCCCCATATCTGGCAATCAACGGTATGCTGGCGTCCTCAGGAAAAGGCACCACCTGCGTGACGTAAATGCCCTGTCCCTCCGGCCCCAGCGCCTTCGCCAGGGCTTCGCCTCCCACGAAGGAGACTGTCAACATCACCGGGTCAATGTCCTGGCGCACCAATTCTGTCGTCGTGGCCACCGCGTCTTGCGTACCGATCATGACTACCGCTTCGGGATCGGATTCAACCAGGCTCGACGCGGCCCGCCTCACTGCGCCGGAGTTCCGCTGGTAGCTCCATGCGCCGATCGGTTCCAGTCCCCGGCGTTCCAGCGCGCGCCGTACGCCCTCCAGTCCGTTCGTGCCGAAGGAGTCGTCCTGGTAGAAAACCGCCACCCGCGTGATCCCCTCCTCCGTCAACCGAGCGACCATCTCCTCCGTTTCCTGGTAATACGAGGCGCGGACGTTTACCACGTTGTCCAGCGCGGCGTCGCGCAGGAATTCCGCCCCGGTGAACGGGGCCAGGAAAGGCACGCCGGCGTCGTGAGCAACCGGCGACGCGACCCGTGTCGTGGGAGTGCCCACCGCTCCGATCAGCGCGAAAACTCCGACTTTCTCGATCAGCCACTTGGTGGTGTGATACGCGTAGTCCGTTTCGTAAGAGTCGTCCATCGTCTTGAGCCGCAACTCGCGCCCGTGAACGCCCCCGGCCTGGTTGACCTCGTAAAACGCCGCCTCGATTCCCAGGCGCATTCCCTGGCCCAATGCCTTCGATGGCCCGCTGAAAACCGCCGACTGCCCGAAAAGGATCTCATGGTCGGTGATGCCCGGGTCTCTTTCCTCGCCGTTCGTCGCCGCCGTGGCGTCCTGCATTCCAACGCAACCCATACCCGCGACGGCAATCATCAACGCCGTGCCGAGTGTGAATTGGACAAGTCGCATAATCCGAATGCCGGCTGACTTCATCATCCACCCCACTCAACTACACTCTGCACACAACCCGGAGATATCTAACCGCTGGGTAAGTCAGCTTGAAAACAAATCTCGCGATAAAGTAAACGTGGATGGTCTGACTGATACCATTGTACCGGTTCCAATACCCTACCGAATCGTAAGTCGCAGCCGAAAAACTCCCGAGCGGAAGGGCCGACGGTCGCAATGCGTCCTAAAACAGCGGCCTCTGCGGATTGTCCCGCTCCGCCGGCAAAATGTTGGCGATCGCCTCGAACCACTCCTCCGTGGCGTGATACGTCCGGTGGTTGAAGTTCCGCAGGAATGGATGGTCCAGCCCTCCGTCCCCCGGGTCCGCGTACATCAGCACCGGCCGCGCCGGCTCCGCCGTGTGCGACGCATACATCAGCTCCGAGTACATCCCCGTCGACAGCCGCCCGCCCATCGTGATCCGGTACGCGGCCACGCACTGCGCCTGCTCCACCATCGTCAGGTCCCGGTGCCGCACCTGGTTCTCCATGTCGTCCCACACCTCCAGCGCCTCCCGGGGATCCAGCGTCATCGGAAACGCCGACGGCAGTCCCTCCTTGAGCGTGCCCGCGTTATCCAGCGGCCATCTCGCTTCGTCTGCCGTGATGGTGATCTCCGTCACGTCGTCGGCGCACGCCGCCCGCGCCTTGTCGAACACCTGCGGCGTTCCCTCATCCAGCGTCAGCGGATCAAACACGATGAAACGCCGGTGCAGTTCCTCCCGGATGCCGTCAACCCTGGCTCTCCGGTCTGCATCGAACCGTATGGCCGTGATCGGGAAGCTCGAGTACACCACCGGATACCGCCGCCGGTGGAATATCAGCCGGTACAGCATCTCCGCCGGATGTTTGACCCCAACCACATAGTGCGGAATCGTCCTCTGCTCGTACAGGTTCCGCGCCAGCAGGTCCGCCATCGCGATCTCCGCCGACCGCCAGCCCAGTATCTCCCGCAGCCGTAGCTGGAAATTCGTGTGCTGCTCCGCGTCCCGCCGCGCCAGCGCCGCCCGTATGTCCAGCATGTCGTCCACCAGCGTGATGATGCAGTCCGGCCGCCACCGCCGTATCGTGGGTATGTCGATCAGCGAGAACTGCCGGCCGCTGGTGTAGTACGTCAGGTGCGTGGAAAGCAGGCTGTGCCGCGGGTCCAGGTCCTCCATCTGCTCCGCGATGGCCAGGCCGGCCCGTTGCCATGCGTCCAGTTGGTAGGTCGGGCGGAATGACGAAAGAGTGCTTGCCAGGTCGTCGCCCTGCTCCGCGAACACATCCTCGACGCTGGCGGCGAATAATTCCTGTGGATCCGCCCCAACCCTCTGGTCAGCGTAACCGTGTGCGCCGTAACCCTGTGTGTCGATCACGCCGCCGATGTCGCCGTTCGCCCGCAGCCGGCCCAGCAGGTTGGCGACAACGACATCCTTGTTGACGCCGGAGATGCCGGCCAGAAGAGCGCGCATAAAACAACGATGCCCCGTGGCCCCGCATATGTCAAGGCGAACGGCGGTACGGCCAGCGCCTTTCGATCATCCGCATGCGCCGCCGTAGTTATCGGCCTGCGCCGTCGCAGTTATTTGCATGCGCCGTCGCAGTCCGCTCATGGTGAGCCTGTCGAACCACGAGCGGACGGTGTGTGCAGAACCGTCCTGCGCTGCACCTTTTCTAGGCTTGGCGACAATCCAACGACCCTGCGATCCCGCGCCCATCCGGTATCGGGCCCTTGCTCGCCAAACCACCCGATCTTTGCCTGCGCTCATTGGAGACTCTGCGATCAACAATAGTACACAATTGGCTGGGACCGAACGAACCATCGCTCTCCCGTTCCCGCGAGGTCCATCTCATGCGTCGAATCAGCCAGAATCGTCGTGGCGCTGCCATCAAAGCGGCCAGCATCATCGCGGTGCTGCTCTTCCTTTGCACGCTGACCGCAATGACGCCCAATGCCCAAACCGTTTACGCCGGTACACCGGACTGCCCATCCAATTGGCCGGCAGATCAGGGCGAGCAGTTTTTCACCGACCCCGATGGCGCCGAGTGGTTCGTCATACGAAGCGCGGACAGCAACGGCTATGAGACGCTGCGGGCCTACCCCGCCGATGACGGATACGCGACCGGCTACGTCCCCGGCTCACCCGACGAGGTATGCAACCTGCTGGTCCGCCGGCCCGGGAGCACGGCAGACCTGGACGAGCCTCGCCAGGTTACCTTCCGAGCCGAACGGGAGCCAAAACCCCGAGTCGTGGTGACTACAACCATATTCCGGCAGTTCTACGACCGCCTGATACCCAACGGCCCTCAGGGACCCAATCCTGATCCCACCTGGGGGGACCTGTTCGATCTGTTCTCCGACCAGGAGCGATCGTGCATGACCGCCCACCTTGGCGAGGAACGACTCGCCATCGCGCTCCAGAACTCGGTCTTCCATCACCGCGACCCCGGCGGCGACCCCCGTCTGGAAGATGTAATCATACTCGGCTGCCTGTCCACGGACACCGCCGGCGCCCTGACCTTTGCCATCACGTTCGCCGCCGTGCTTCGGCAGGTGGAAGCCAGCGGCCAGGAGAACGCCTGCGTCCAGGAACTCCTGGAACCCGCAATCGCCGCCCTGTCCAAGCCCAACCCGACGGAAGAGGAACTCATGGCGGTCTTCGGGTTCTTCTTCGGCCTGATTTCTTGCGGCCTGGAAATGACGGATCCCCCGGCAGGATCTTCAGGAGGGTAGGACGAACCCGTCCCTCCGCAAATCCGCCCCCGGCGGCAGAGCCTTTCGATTGTTTGTATGCGCCGCCGCAGTCCGCTTATGATGCGCCTACGTAATCCGCTCATGGTGAGCCTGTCGAACCACGAGCGGACGGTGTATTCAGCAACCTGCTGCGCTGCACACTGTCTCCAAACCGAGACAATCGAAACCCCTGATTCAGCCCTCCAAAAATTCCCCCGGATACTGACATCCGCCCGTTGCCCGGTACCGCACCCACGTTCTATCCTGTATTCGTCAGGTTCCCCGCAAGGTGCTCGAGAACCGGGCGGGGTGCGCCGCACCGCATGCAGCGGCGTTCCACCAAGCTACCAAACATGGCGAGGTGTCAAAAAGGTTCGGGTCGTTCAACGGCCTGTCGGTAACAAATCGCAGAATCGGTTCCCAAGGGGCCTAAGGTCGTAGATCCGCCTCCGGCGGGTCGCAGATGCGTCTTTGACGCGTCGTGCTTTTCCGCGACTGTGCTCCCGGAACCCGGCGGGTGTCACCACCGCCCCGTGCCGCAAAGCTGCGACTCAACGAGTCGGAGAACTGCGGGTACACGGAACTCTAGGACGCAAACTCTGCGCAAAAACAGTGTTGGCCGTGCTCCGACACGCGATCCGAACCGCAACCTGACGCCAAAAATCAGAAACTGAAGCCCCAAAGGAGATAGCCCACCGAAACATTCCATCAGAAACCGAACCAATCCACATCCTGGACATCCGGCGCGTCCATGCAGCACCCGTTCAGCCTGTCTGTGCCAGCCGGACCGAACCCGGCGGATCGAACCCGGCGGATCAAAGATGCCCCACAACCGTGGCCATCTCTCACGCGTACCCAGTCGGTCCCGACGGTATGTGCGATCCAAATCGATATACCGTCGCTCCTGCGAAAGCAGGAGCCCAGAGGCCCTATGGTCAGCGAAACTCTAACGGTGTTTGCTGCTGCGCGCCGCTGGATACCGGCTTTCGAGGGATGGCGGTAGGCAAACCTGAGTTGTCGGTACAACATGCCATGAAACTGGGTACGCCCGAGGGGCAACCCACGTTGACAACCCCATCACGCCCCGCCTACCATCGGCCCAACCAGACGTATCGCGGTGGGGGATCCATGAAGGCATCCTACTTCGGCTGCATGAGCTACGCTGACCGGGACAAGTTTCCTGCCGGCTGGCCGGTGCCGCCAGCGTTCCACGACCCCGAGGTTTCCCAGCGCTCCTACGCCGAGGGCATCGCCGAATGTGAACTGGCCGAATCCCTCGGCTTCGACTGGATCAGCCTCTCCGAGCATCACTACTCTGGCAACCGCACCACGCCCAATCCGGCGGTCATGGCCGCCGCCGTCGCCGAGCGCTGCAAGACCGCCCGCATCGCCCTGCTCGGCCAATTGCTCCCCTTGAGCAATCCCATTCGCGCCGCCGAGGAAATCGGGATGCTCGACAACCTCACCGGCGGTCGCCTCATCGCCGCCTTCATGCGCGGCACCCCCGGCGAGGACCAGGTCTACGACCTCAACCCGTCCGAGGGACGCGAACGGCTCATCGAGGCTATGGACCTCGTGCTCAAGGCCCTCACCGAACCCCAGCCCTTTTCCTGGGAGGGCCGGCACTACCAGTACCGCACCGTGTGCGTCTGGCCCCAGCCCGTGCAGCGTCCCCTGCCGCCGCTCATCGTAGCCACTCGCAGCCCCGACACCGTCCAGTACGCCGCCGCCAACCGCCTGGGCCTCGGTGTTTCCTACGACCATCCCGACGACATGACCATCACCGTCGGCAAATACCGCGATTGGTGCGCTGACGCCGGCTGGGAACCGTCGCCGGATGACATCGTCTACCGCGGCGGCATCTGCCTCGGCGAGACCGACGCGGATGCAGAGGCCCTCAGGGACCGTGTCGAAGCCGCCGGCGGTGGCAGCGGCACCTTCATCGGCCGCTCCCTGTCCCAGGCCGTTCAGTCCGCTCGCGCCTCAGGGCAATCCGGAAATCAACCGCCGCCGGCTCCCCCACGCGCCCGCACCGGCGGGACCATCCGCATGCTCAACTTCGTCGGCAGCCCCGACACCGTGGCGCGCCAACTCCGCGAATACCACGATAGCTGTGGCGTCGGCGTCGCAGATCTCGCCTTCCAGCAACCCGGCCTCCACCACAAAGACGTCATGACCCAAATCGAACTCTTCGGCAAAGCAGTCCTCCCCCAAATCCACGAGTTTTGACCTCTCGCCATCGTTTGACCTCTCGCCATCGTTTGACCTCTCGCCATCGTTTGACCTCTCGCCATCGTTTGACCCATCGCTATCGTTTGACCCATCGCTATCGTTTGACCCATCGCTATCGTTTGACCCATCGCTATCG
>JAPOQH010000120.1 GCA_026710825.1 Chloroflexota bacterium
ACACCAGCGACGGTAACGCCGCAGACGGCCACGGCGGTGACGGTAACGCCGCAGACGGCCACGGCGGTGACGGTAACGCCGGATACCCCCACGCCAGCGACGGTGACGCCTACGCCCGCGACCGTGACGGTCACGCCGGATACGCCTACGCCCGCGACCGTGACGGTCACGCCGGATACGCCCACGCCAGCGACGGTCACGCCGGAGACGGTCACGCCAGCGACGGTAACGCCGGAGACGGTCACGCCAGCGACGGTGTCGCCGGAGACGGTCACGCCAGCGACGGTGTCGCCGGATACGCCCACGCCAGCGACGGTCACGCCGGACACGCCCACGCCGGTTTCGCCGGATACGCCCACGCCGGTCACGGTGGAGACGCCAACGCCCACGCCGGTCACGCCGTCGCCGGTGACCCCGTCGCCAGTGACGCCATCCACGCCATCTCCTGCCACGCCGCCCACGCCATCTCCTGCCACGCCGCCCACGCCAGCAACAGCGTCGCCGGACACGCCACCAACGGCCGACAGCGACGACTCCGGCAATAACTCCTCATAGGGCTTGATGGCAGCCTCGACGATAGTCACTCCGTTGAATCCTCGGTCCGGGTTGCCTGACAACTCCCGGCCACTGGAGTCAACTCAACTGCTTGATGGTCGTTGGGCCTGGCAAGCCTACTGCAACGAGTTTGGCGAGCATGAGGCTGAACCGGCCCAGGTCAACGTCATTCAGTTCAACCACAGCCCGGGTCGGCGCGCCACGGTCGTCTACGAAGCCGAGTGGCCGGAAGACGTTTACCTTCCCAGCGAGCAATTCACGCTGCGTGTCGAACCCGGAGAGTCGCCCCGCGTTTTTCGTTTCCCCGACGACCCTGATCTGCCGGGCCTCAGCTCCGCCGTTTTCCCCGAAACCGCCCACGATCTCATCAAGGCCCATGTACTCTCCCTGCCATCGCGGCGCATGCGGGTCGACGTGGTACGTTATCGCCCCGCCGGCCACGCCGTGTTGCGCCACCGCTTGGGGAAAGCCAAGTTTTACGCGCGTGTCATGCGACCCGCCGCGGTCCCAAACATGCTCCGGGCCGCCCACCTGGTCGCGCGCTCCAGTTTTGTCGTGCCCCGAATCGCCGGACACTGGCACGATGGCGCGGTGATATGGACGTCCGAAATACCTGGTGAGAACCTGCGGGAGCGCATACGAGCCGGACGTGGCCCTGATCCCGACGCGATCCTCGAAGGCCTGGAAACCCTCTGGGCCGTCCCGTCCCAATCGTCTGATGCGGCCCCATTCGACCTCGCCTGGCGGTACCGCGACGCGAAAAAGGCCATCGACCACGCCACTCAGGACCACCACGAAGGGCGCCGGCTGTTCTGCGCCGCCGTGGCCTCGCTGGACCCTTTCATGCAGTCATGGGCTCCCGCAACCTCGGCTCACAACGATTTCTACGACGACCAGATGCTGGTACTGCCCGATGGCCGGATCGTGGTGGTGGATTTCGAAGAAACCGGCGCCGGCGACCCCATGCTGGACGTGGGCAACTTCCTCGCCCATCTCAACTGGGTTGCCAGCCTGGGGAGCCACAAGCGCGCCGCGGCCAGGGCCGAATATCGCACGGCCCTGAGGGATGCCGCCATCCGTAGGTTCGGATGGAGCGAACACGATCTTGACCTTCGGGAAGCGGTCTGTCTGCTCCGTCTGTGCACGACTCCCATTCGCCGGCCGGAAGAGAACTGGCTGCAACGGCTTGAAAAGGGTTTGTCTCTGGTCAACGAAACCATTGGCTAAACGGCGCGGCGCCTGGGTGTAGGGCCGTCGTTCTATTGGCAATTGCGCCGTGTATAATCGGCGGATGATAAGAGCCGCCCGCTCCCGCCTGCACTACGGCTGGGTAGTCTTCGTCCTTTCCCTCAGCAACCTTACGGTGGAGGGCGGCACCAAGAACAGCGAAGCAATCTACTTCCACGCGCTGAGAGACGCCTTCGGGCGCAGCGCCACCTACACCTCGGCCGTCTTCGCAACGGCGGGCCTCATCGGCGCGCTCTCTGCCCCGCTGTTGGGCATGCTCCTCGACCGCTGGGGAGCTCGGGTGTTGTTCCCACTGGCGGGCCTGACCATCCTGTTCGCCTGGTGGGCGTCCAGCTATGCCACCGACCTGTGGCAGATGTTCATCTTCTACGGCATTTTTGCCGGCATCGGCCACACCGCCATCTCGTCCTTTTCCATGACGGCAACCCTGGCGCCATGGTTCCCCCAGACGCGGGGCCGCACGCTCGGCCTGGCGGACAGCGGCAACCCCATCGGCGCGGCCATCTTCGCGCCTCTCGCGGGGTTCCTCATGGGCGAGGTGGGTTGGCGTTGGTCCTACCGCATCTACGGGGTGATATTCGCGGCGCTGATCGCGCTGCCCAACGGTCTGCTCCAGCGGCGCGCCCCCGAATCGCGTTCGAATCCCGACTTCGTGCCTCCGCCGGAGCCTGAGGTCGAGGCAATATCGACGGAGACAACGGGGGCCGATGCTCCGGCAACGCCAAGCCCGCGCCGGCATCCACCGGCGCTCGGCAACTCCGTGCGCGACCTCGCCATGTGGCTGCTGGTGCTTACCCGGATCACCGGATCCGTGGGAGTGCAGTTGATACGGGTCCACCTGGTGTCGTTTTTTGTGCTGGCCGGTTACACCACGCAGTCGGCGGCAAATACCATTGGCGCGGTGGGCCTGGTCAGCCTGTTTGCCCGTCCCCTGGTGGGCCTGGCGACGGACAAATGGGGACGCGAGTCGGTGTACACCGTGGGCATGAGCATTGCCGCTGGCTCCGTGCTTTTTGTCGTGTTCTTCGGCGATGGGACCAGCTTCTGGCCCCTGGCGGTCTACGTGCTGTTCGCCGGCCTCTCCGACGGCATCAGCGGACTCATCGTCGGCGCAAAGGCCGCAGACCTGTTCCCGTCCGAGTCCCTGGGAACCGCCATGGGATTCGTCGAGATGGGGCGCGGCGCAGCGATACTCCTCGGCCCCATCATCGGCGGCATCATGTTCGACCTGCAGGGCGACTACGTCCAGGCGTTTATCATCTCCGCCGCATTCACCTTCGCTTCCGTTTGCGCCATGTGGGCCACCGACTTCGTCGGCCGCCGCCGTCGTGTGGCTCCCCCGGCCGTCAGCTAGGCTCGGCCAGCCATTGGGCGAAGGTCAGCCCGCCCGTGTACGGTTCCGGCAGCAGTTGCCAGAAGGTTTGCAGCAACGTCTCGGCGCGTATGAACCCTAACTCGACGGCTGTTCTGTCCAGATCTACTTCGTAGAAGTTGGTGTGCATCGACCGCACTATCTCGATAGATTCACGGATCGCGATGCGGTTGTCCGACTCATCGGCAATATGCCTGATGGCTGCTAGCAGGTCGGCGTGGCGAAAGTGTCGCCATCCCCGGGTCAAATCTGAGACTTGCGCAAGTGACGTCGTCGACTTCACCGTAACCAAACACATATTCTATTATGGTTCCGCTGCTCCAAAACTGATAGGAGGGCCGAAAATCCCAACTACAGTTAGCGGAGCTTCTGTTGACCAGGTATATATTTCGCGGTTGCCGGCGCTGCGGCGGTGACCTTTACGTAGATTTCGAGAATCGCCGCGACTCCGACTGGATCTGCCTCCAGTGCGGGCACCATCCCAAACGCCGTGCGGTGTTGGTTGAACCGGGCTCGTTCCTGCCTTGGCGGGCCGCTGTGTGCCAGACAAGGATCCACACGGCGGGCAACGCCTCTGCAGGAAGGTGAGCGCGCGGTACGTTGGCTTCAAACTGCTGATGACCGAAGCACACGCACTTTGACTCGGCCATTCGATCTGAGCGTCGCTTGCAGAACCGGGTTTCGAGCCCACCCGGCCCATTGACCCAGGGCCATTCGAATATCACGAGAGCCAGGACGACCGCTGCCAAGACGTAGCCTTGCTGACCGTCCGCTCGTGGTTCGACTGGCTCACCATGATCGGACTACTTTACAGCGGGACGGCCACCGAACGACCTTGCCATGGAGCCATCCCGATCACGGTTGGCCCGAGCATCGTGTTACACTAACCGGCAATTTTCATATTGGCCTGCCGGAGCGCAATCCGGCGATGCCGCTACAGGGCTGTCTATGGTTCCCCCCGATGCTTTGTTTGGCGTCCTGCCCGTTTGGGTGGGCGTTTACTTACTTACTGCCGTCACTCTCGCGGTCGCCGGCTACGCCGTGTACTACCGCGTGTTTCGCCTGGTGCTCCAGGGCGCGCCCGCATCCCGATTTGACCGACCGGTGACCCGCCTGGTCGGCGCGGCCGCCATCGTCCTGGGCCAGCGCAAGGTGCTGCAGCGCGTAGGACGCACCGACCCTCGTTCCCGCCGAATCGACCTGGCGGGGATCGGGCACGCTTCCATCTTCTGGGGATTCCTGTCGTTCACGCTGTCGTACCTGATCTTCATTTTCGGCGGTTCCATATGGAGCCCGCTGGGCGAGACCATCCTCACCCCGACCGGCGTTCTGGTGTACAGCATCTACCTGGATATCCTGGCAGTTGTCGTGCTGGCCGCGCTGGTTTGGGCCCTGTTTCGTCGCTGGGTTGCTCAGCCTCATCGCCTCAGCTTCGACCTCACCCGCAAGGGCGAGTCCGTGATCATCGTGGGCCTCACGGCCGGCCTGATGATTGCCACCCTGCTGGTCCACTCCTTCTACGTTGCCGCCGATGGCCACGGCCCCGAGGCTGCGGTATTCATCGGAGGCGCAATCGGCGGTTGGTTCAGCGCCGCCGGGATGTCGACCGCCGCGGCCGGCGCATTGCAGGCCATCTTCTGGTGGGTGCACCTGCTCATAATCCTGGGGTTCGCCTTCTACATCCCCTTCTCCAAGCACATCCACATGGTAGCTGCGCCCGTCAATGCCTTCTTCCGCAACCTGGAGCCCAGCGGCGGCTTGCAGATTCCGCTCATCGATCTGGACAACATGGACGAGGACGTCCGCTTCGGCGCGTCCCGCGTACAGGATTTCACCTGGCGGCAGTTGCTCGACGGCTATGCCTGCGCCGTGTGCGGACGCTGCACCGACGCCTGCCCGGCCAACACCACCGGCAAGGTTCTCTCCCCCATGCACATCGTTGAGAACCTCAAGGAGCACATGATCGCCATCGGTCACCAAGGCCCCCGCGACGCTCAGCACGTGGAGCCCATGCCGCTCATCGACGGCGCGATTCCCGAGCAGGCCGTCTGGGACTGCGTGTCCTGCGGCGCTTGCATGGAGGAGTGCCCCGTAGTCGTCGAGCATGTCCCGACCATCATGGACATGCGCCGCAGCCTCGTCCTAGAGGAGTCCCGCATACCCGAAACCGGCATGAACGCCCTGCTCAGCATGGAACAGCGCGGCCATCCGTGGCGCGGCACCACCTACGCCCGCACCGACTGGGCCGAGGGCCTCGACGTGCCCACCATCGCCGAAAAGCCCGATGCCGAGGTGCTGTTCTGGGTCGGCTGCACCGCCGCTCTGGAGCAGCGCAGCCAGGGCATCGCCCGCTCCATGGTCAAGGTACTGAAGTCCGCCGGCGTCAACTTCGCCATCCTCGGCGAGGAGGAGTCCTGCACCGGCGACCCGGCCCGCCGCATGGGCAACGAATACCTCTACCAGATGCTGGCTCAGCAGAACATCGAGGTGATGAACAGCTACAACATCAAGACCGTCGTCACCATCTGCCCGCACTGTTTCAACACCATCAAGAACGAGTATCCCCAGTTCGGCGGCGACTACGAGGTGCTGCACTACAGCCAGTTCGTGGACGGCTTGATCAAGGAGGGACGCATCAAGCCCGTCAAGATAATGGACGTCTCGGTCGCCTACCACGACTCATGCTTCCTGGGCCGCCACAACGGCGTGTACGACGAACCCCGCAACGTCGCCAGGGCCATCCCCGGATTGCAGCTTGTGGAGATGTCCCCCCGTTGCCGTGAGCGCGGCTTCTGCTGCGGCGCGGGCGGCGGCCACATGTGGATCGAGGAAAGCCAGGGCGAGCGGATCAACCACGTCCGCACCGACCACTTCCTCGAAACCGGCGCCGACACCGTGGGCGTCTCCTGCCCATTCTGCCTCCAGATGATGAACGAGGGCATTCAGTCCAAGGGGCAGTCCGAGGTCAAGGAGGCCCGCGACGTTCTGGAAATCCTGGCTGACAGCCTAGCAGACGACTGACACTCCGGTCGAAGGGCGATTTATGGCTAGCGAAGGGCCGGAGCAAACCGAATCGCTGTTCAACGTTACGCCCGCGCGCCGGCGTACCTATGTGGCAGCCTTCGTTGCATTCAGCCTGATTGGCTATGGAGTGGTAATATGGCATCACGTAACCAACGGCGCGACTGCGGCGGCCTGCGTGAACGCCACTGGGCAAGCCTGCGCGACGGCAACCGCCATGTCGGTTATGCTAGGCTTTGCCATCGCCCATGCTGCGGCCTTTGGCCTGGCACTGACCACGGCAGAAATCACGGGAGGCGCTATGGTAATTGCGGATTGGCTGCGGACCAAGCTGGTAGAACCGCTCCAAGACAGCTTGAGAGAAGAAGGCAGGCAAGAGGGCCGGCAGGAAGGCCGGCAAGAGGGCCGGCAAGAAGGCCAAGCGCAAGGCACGGCCGAGGCGAACCGCATCTGGCGCGAATGGAACCAACGGCGCCGGGAAGCCGAGGCGCGGGGGGAGGAATTCAACGAGCCGGAGCCCTACAGTGTCGAAGAGTAGCCGCCTATAGGAACCGGACTTTACGCCGGTATGCTGATTGAACTTCTGGAGCGTCGGCTCCTGTTCCGACCTCGCCCGGTTTGCGATGCCCTGCCGACTGATCTGGGCATGGACTACGATGAATCCTGGGCCGAAACTCCCGATGGCCGCCGCCTGCACTGCTGGCACATTCCCGGTGATGGCAGTAACAACTTGACCTGGATGTGGTTCGGTGGTGTGGGGGGAAATCTCAGCCTGCGGGTGGGCGAGTTCGGCGCAGTCCGGAAGTACACCGGCGCCAACATTTTCGGTTTCGACTATGGCGGATTTGGGCGCAGCGAGGGCAAGACCTCGGTACGCAGCACCGCCGTTGATACCCGTTCCGCGCTGTCGCACTTGCAGCATCGATATGGTGTCGGGCCTGACCACACCCTATACCTCGGGGTATCGCTGGGCGCGGCGGTCGCCATCCGTTTGGCAGCCGAAACGTCATCCCCAAGGGGCGCCGCGTTGGTTGCGCCGTTCGCATCTCTTACCGACATGGCCCGTCTCGTCCATCCCGTGTTGACTCTGGGCGGACGGCTGGTGGGGCCCAAGTTCCATTCCATGTCCTACGTGAGCCGGGTCGGCTGTCCGCTGCTCATATTGCACGGATCAGAGGACAACCTGGTGCCTCCGTCCCAGGGTCGCAAGCTTTTCGACGCCGCTGTCGAGCCCAAGCAGTTCGCGGAGATCCCCGGCGCCGACCACCTGAACATCGGGGATACGCCGGAGTTCTGGGATGCTCTGTGCGGGTGGTTGGATGAACTGAGGTAATCGATCGCCGAGCGTCCCCAATGCGGATGAGCGTTGCATTCGCCAGTTGATTCCCATATTATCCGCCCATCCTATTTGTTGGCCCAGGCGTCAATTGGAGGGAACCATGACAACACGCCCCGATGTCAAACGGATGGAAATCGAGATTGTCTATTGCTGGGATTGAGGGCACGCCGGACGCGCGGCCTGGATGGCCAGCGAAGCTCTGACCCGCACCGGCGACAATATCTCCACGTTTAAACTCACCCCCGGCGAGCACGGCAAGTTTGACATCACCATCGATGGCGAACTGGTCGGCGAGCACAAGCACACCCCCGACGCCCACCTGTTCCCAGACCTGCAGGACCTGATGCGCGCCATCAACGACCGCATCTGACACTGCGTAGATCCGTACTTTCCGCGGGAGCCGCACCAGTCGGCTCCCGTTTGCGTTTAAACCCCGCTGATGACCTCGGCTCCGTAATGCAGCAACTCCACGTCGGGGCGGGTGCGCTCGATGAACCCGACCAAATCGTTGAGCACAACATCGGCATGATTGGGGTCGCTGCTCACGCATGAGGCCAGCAAGGTCAGGCTCTGCCACGCATCGCCGTCTGCCGCCACTTCCTGCGCCACGGACACGTTGAAGCGGCCTCGTATGCGCTGTATCAGGCTGCGGGACACCTGCCTGCGGTCCTTGAGGCTGTGGCTGTCCCGCACGCGAAGTGCGATTCGTACGATTCCGACGTGCATATGGCCCCCTGGCCCACTCTACTCAACCGGTATTTTGGAGACAACAATGGCATCGCCCATATGGACGGCTATTGACGGCGGTAAATTCGCCCGATAGATTATATTTCGTTGGCTGGGTTGTGTCGGTCAACGAATTGCTACGATTGCCCATATTTTGATTAGTACGATCGTATAACCATTCACAACAACCATATCGTCGTTATGGCAACAATTCCCCGAGATTTCAACTCTCCGCCAGGTACCTCGTTGTCCCCGATAGAGGTTCCCGAGGTCGTGATCGACCGTTTGCCCCAATACGTTCGGACCCTGACTCAACTCCTGGATGAAGGGGTCGAGGTAACCAACTCCCAGCAGTTGGGCGCGCAGTTACAAGTCACGCCGGCACAGATCCGTAAAGACCTGTCCTACTTCGGAAGGTTTGGAAAACAGGGTCGTGGCTACCGGGTCCGGCATCTGCTCACCGAGTTGAAGCAGATCCTTGGCTTGGATGCGCAGTGGAACGTGGCGGTGATCGGTGTTGGTCGACTGGGCAACGCCATCCTGAACTACCCGGGCTTCAACCCCGACGGATTCCACCTGGTCGCGGCGTTCGACAATAATCCCGAAAACGTCGGACGCGAAGTCGGAGGGATTGCGATTCAGCCCATGAGCGATCTGGCTGAAACGGTGTCCGGCCGGAACATCACCATCGCCATTGTCGCGGTGCCCAGCGCGCACACGCAATCTGTGGTGGACCAACTGGTGGGATGCGGCGTGAGAGCGATCCTGAACTACACGCCCATCAACGCGCAGGTGCCACGGGGAGTACGCGTACGCAGCATCGACCCCGTGCTGGCGCTGCAGTCCATGACGTACTACCTGGCGTTCCAGGGACCCGACGCCAACGGCCACTTAAGCGCTGGCTAACCGCCCATCCCCGGCTGGCGATTCGCCATCGAGCGATGCGGCGAGTTGCGCCGGCGGCGAGCCACGGTGACCCTCACCTGCGCACGGCGGAGAGATGCCACGGCCTGCTCCAATTCCACGTCCGTTTCGCGGTTGGCTATTCGCTGTTGCGCCTGCTCCATGGCCGCCTGAGCGCGCGACTCGTCAATCTCGTCAACGTCTTCGGCGGCGTCGGCCAGGATGATCACCTGATTTCCCAGCACTTCCATGTACCCGCCCGAGAGTGCGAGGAACGATTCCTCGCCGTCGGCGCGGACCATCAACTCGCCCGGCTGCAATACGGTGATCAGCGGAGCGTGTCGGGGCAGGATGCCCAGTTGCCCTTCCAGTCCCGGCGCGACCAGGGCGTCCACCTCGCCCGAGAATACCTCGCGCTCTGCGGTGATGATTTGCAGTTGCATGGGCATCGGTAAAGACTCCTGGCCGTTGAATGGCTGCCGACGCTAGGCGGTGGCCCGCATCTGTTCGGCCTTTTCGACGGCCTCCTCGATGGTGCCGACCATGTAGAAAGCCTGCTCCGGCAGTTCGTCGTGCTCGCCGTCCAGGATTTCGGCGAACCCGCGGACGGTGTCGCGCAGGGCGACGTATTTGCCAGGCTGGTTGGTGAAGGTTTCGGCAACGAAGAATGGCTGGGTGAGGAAGCGCTGGATCTTGCGGGCACGGAATACGGTCTGGCGGTCTTCGTCTGACAGTTCTTCGATACCCAGGATGGCGATAATGTCCTGCAAGTCGCGGTAGCGTTGGAGCACCTGCTGCACGCCACGCGCCACTCGGTAGTGTTCGTCACCCACGATGCGAGGCTCCAGGATTCGGGCGAATGACGCCAGCGGGTCCACGGCGGGATACAGCGCCTGCGCCGCCAGCGCCCGCTCCAGCGACACGACAGCGTCAAGGTGACCGAACGTGGTCACGATGCCAGGGTCGGTGTAGTCGTCCGCGGGCACGTAGATCGCCTGGAATGAGGTGATGCTGCCGCTCTTGGTGGAGGTGATGCGCTCCTGCAGCGCGCCCATCTCTGTGCTCAGGGTGGGCTGATATCCCACCGCGGACGGCATGCGGCCGAGCAGCGCGGACACTTCCATGCCCGCCAGGATGTAACGGTAGATATTGTCGATGAACAGCAGCACGTCCTGATTTTCTTCTTCGCGGAAGTACTCCGCCATCGTGAGGCCGGTGAGGCCGATGCGGGCGCGCACGCCGGGAGTCTCGTTCATCTGCCCGAACACCAGCACGGTGCTGCCCAGCACGCCGGAGTCTTCCATTTCGTGCCAGAGGTCGTTGCCCTCGCGGGAACGCTCGCCCACGCCGGCGAACACCGAAACGCCGCTGTGCACCGCGCCAATGTTGCGGATCAATTCCTGGATGATGACGGTCTTGCCCACGCCGGCGCCGCCGTATGCGCCAACCTTGCCGCCCTTGGGGAACGGCGTGATGAGGTCGAACACTTTGATGCCCGTCTCGAGAATTTCCACGGTAGGGTTCTGGTCGTCGAAAGCGGGCGGATCGCGGTGGATGGGCCAGTGTTGGCCTGCCTCAACTGCGCCCAGAGTGTCCAGGGGAGTTCCGGTGACGTCGAAAAGCCGGCCCAGGGTTTCTGGCCCGACGGGAACCAAGACCTTGTCTCCGGTGTCAACTACCTCGTTGCCGCGAGCCAGACCGTCGGTTGAGCCCAGGGCGAGGCAGCGGGCCCAGTGGTTGCCGATGTGCTGCTGGACTTCCAGCACCAGGCGTTCACCTGCATTGTCCACCTCGAGAGCGTCAAACAGGCTGGGAAGTTGGTCGGCGGGGAATTCTACGTCCACCACCGTACCGATAACTTGGGCAATCTTTCCGGGCATTTTGGTTCGTCCTCCGGACTAATTAGCAGGCAAATGGTCCTGCTGACGGTAATCGACAGTTTCTTTGGCCATGCATTGAGACGGCTTGCAATCACCCTTCCATGGCGACTTGCCCGCCGACCAGATCCAACAGTTCGTTGGTGATACTGTCCTGACGGAGCTTGTTCATTACGAGGGTAAGATCAGAGGCCAATTGGTTGGCATTATCGGTGGCGTTCCGCATGGCGACCATGCGGGCCGACTGCTCGCTGGCGATGCTTTCCAGGATGGCGTGATACACCTGCATCTCAACGAATTGAGGCAGGAGCGCGCTCAACACAACGGCGGGATTGGGTTCGTAGATGAATCCGACGCGCTGGGCCGATTCCAAAGCGGCCGGTTCGACCGGCAGGATGCGCTCTATCACCGGCTCCTGCTGGACCGTGTTGACGAACCGCATGTAACCCAGATACACCTCGTCAAATTGTCCCTCAGTGTACCCGTCGATGACCAAACGCGAGATTGCGGTGGTATCGGCCAGGGAAACGCGGTCGCTCAGATCGGTGAACACCGCCTGAACGGTATCCGTGTACCGGACCATGAAGTCGCGGCCCTTGCGGCCCACGACGATGCTGCGGACGGTAGCGTCGCTTGCCAGGATGAATTGCGCCACCCTGCGGTTGATGGTGGCATGCATGCCGCCGGCCAGACCGCGGTCGGGCGTGACTATGACCATGCCAACGTTGTTGACGGGGCGCACCTGAAGCAGGGGATGAGCGGTGTCGTCGTCCCCGGCCGGCTGTGCCGCCAGCAATGCGATGACGTCGTGAATCTTCTCCGCATAAGGCCGCCCGTCCGTGACCGCCAACTGCGCCCGGCGCATTTTGGATGCCGCGATCAGGGACATCGCGTTGGTAACTTTGCCGGTATTTTCGACGCTGCGGATGCGTCGCCGTATGTCTCTGACGCTGGGCATATCCTGACCCTGACGGTTGGCTCTTACTGGAAGGTTGGCTTGAAGTCGTTGATGGCTGCGGTGATCTGTTCGCTCAACTCCGGCGGCAGGTTGCCGGACTCCCGGATGGCCTGGCCGAATTCGGGATGGGTGGCGTTAATATGGCGCAGCATCTGTTCTTCGAAGGCTGCGAGCCGTTCCAACGGAACTTCGGCCATCAGCCCTTCATTCACGGCATACAGGACGATCACTTCATCGCCCAGGTTGAGCGGTTGGTATTGCCCCTGTTTCAAGGCCTCGGTGGCCAGTTGTCCGCGCGCCAACTGAGCGCGCGTGGCCGCGTCCAGGTCGGCAGTACCGAACTGGGCGAAAGTGGCCAACTCGCGATACTGTGCCAAGTCAATGCGTAGGCGTCCGGCAACCTGGCGCACAGCGCGGGATTGTGCGGCGCCCCCCACACGGGACACCGACAGGCCCACGTTGACGGCCGGCCGGATGCCGACGTTGAACAACTCGGGCTCCAGGTAAATCTGGCCGTCGGTGATGGAAATGACGTTGGTCGGAATGTACGCGGACACGTCGCCGGCCTGCGTTTCGATGATGGGCAATGCGGTCAATGAGCCGCCGCCGTGTTCGTCATCCAGGCGGGCGGCGCGCTCAAGCAGGCGGCTGTGGAGGTAGAACACGTCGCCCGGGTAGGCTTCGCGTCCGGCGGGGCGGCGCAGCAGCAGCGACATCTGGCGATAGGCCCAGGCGTGCTTGGTCAGGTCGTCGTAGACGATCAGCACGTCCTTGCCCTCTTCCATGCAAGCTTCGCCCATGGCGCAGCCGGCATAGGGAGCGATGAACTGCAAGGGAGCGGAATCGGCTGAACCGGCGTTGACCACGATGGTGTGGTCCATTGCGCCGTATTCCTCGAGGATCCCCACGACCTGGGCGACCTTGCCCTGCTTCTGCCCGATGGCGACGTAGATGCAGATCAGGTCGGTGTCCTTCTGGTTGATGATGGTATCAATGGCGATGGCGGTCTTGCCGGTGGAGCGGTCGCCGATGATGAGTTCGCGCTGACCGCGACCGATGGGAATCATGGCGTCGATGGCCTTGATGCCGGTCTGGACGGGCGTGTCCACGGACTTGCGCACCACCACGTTGGGGGCGGTGCGTTCCACGGGCATCGTCTGGTCGGTAATCACGGGGCCCTTGCCATCCAGCGGCCGACCCAGCGGGTCGACCACGCGGCCGACCAGGGCCTCGCCAACAGGGATCTCAATGATCTGGCCGGTGGCGCGAACCCGGTCGCCTTCCTTGATGGCATTGGGGTCGCCGAGGATTGCGGCGCCGACGATGTCGGCTTCCAGGTTCAGCGCCAAGCCGAGGACATCATTTCCGAAATCCAGCAGCTCGTTGGACCGGACACTCTGCAGGCCCTGGATGCTGGCGATACCGTCGCCGACCTGCACCACTGTGCCGACGTCCACAAGGGTCAGGTCGCCACCGAACTCCTCGATCTGTCGCTTGATGAGAGATACTATCTCTTGTCCCCTGACTGCCATCGGCGAGTCTCCTTGTTTCCTTAGTTACGATACCGGCTCCGACAAGGAACGCGGCTGTTTGGTCTGACGGATGTCCTCAAGCAGCCTGGGACCGCACCACCTGGCGCATCCGCTCAAGGCCGGTTGCGGTACTGCCGTCGAGCAACTGGTCGCCGATCTGGACGATGAGACCGCCCAGGATATTTTCGTCCACGCGGGCGCTGATTACCACCTCGCGGCCCACCAGCTGCCCCACGAACTCGGTTATGCGCTCCAACTCTGCCGGTTCCAACGCAACCGCGGTGGTCACTTCCGCACGCTGACGGCCGAGGTGGTCGTCCAGCAATTCCGAGTAACCTTCCTGCACATCGCGCATGGCGTCGACACCGCCTCGAGATACGAGGAGGGAGACCAAGTTCTGGACCAGTGGATGCGCCTCTGAAAGGACCGCTTCAATGGCAGAGATTTTCCGATCCTGAGGCACGTCGGCGTGTCCTAGGAACAGAGCAAATTCGTCATCCCCGAGCACATCGGCGGCCAGGCGCAGGTCCTGGTCCCATTGCTCGAGTTGCTGATTTTCCAAGGCCAACTCAAAGATGGCCTTGGCGTAGCGTTGCCCCGACAAACGATTTGCCACGGCTTGCTGCCTCCCTGTTGTGGCCCGCCCGGATTATCTTGCCGGTTTGGCGTGTGAAATCCGGACGGAGCTATACGGACAGACTAGTTGCGGCGGAGCGCCTGTTCCCCTTCGGCCAGTACCTGGTCGATGAGTTCCTGGTGCGCCTGGCGGTCGACGGAGCGGCGGATGATCCGCTCGGCGGCCGTGATGGCGAGATCGCCGAACGCGGCGCGCACTTCACTAATCGCAGCGTCCCGTTCCCTTGCGATGTCGGCGCGGGCCCGTTCGGAAAATTCCTCGGCGGACTGGCGCGCGCGGCCCATCTCTTCCTCGCGGAACCGCTCGGCGGCTTCGCGGGCCTGATCGAGGAGTCGCTGTCCTTCCCGCCGCGCCTCGTTGAGTTCTTCCTCGATGGCGGAGCGTGAGGTCGCAGCTTCTTCGCGGGCCCGGTCTGCTGCCTCGAGGCTTTCCCGGATGCTATCCACCCGGCTGTCGAGAGCGTTGAGGAGAGGCCGGTACGCCAAGGCTCCGAGGAGCACCAACAGGATGATGTAGTTGATCAGATAGCTGATCAGCGAGGGCACATTCAAGCCCAGTTCAACCATGTTGTTACACCACGAAGAGCAGGATGACCGCGACGATCAGTGAATAAATACCCAACGCCTCTGCGAACGCAATGGCGAGGATCATGTTGGTGGTGATGGCTCCGGCGGCGTCTGGGTTGCGCCCGATGGCGCCCATCGCGCCGGCGCCGAGGATGCCGATACCCACGCCAGGACCTATGACGCCGATGGCGATGGCCAGACCGGCCGCCAGATACTTGGCGCCCACGTCTCCCAGGCCGCTTTGGGCTGCGACCGAGAGCAGCGTCGTGAACATTGAGAGGTCAAGTGCCATTGTCGAAAATCCTCCGATTCAAAGGTGGCCTTGTTTCTGCGTCCCCCGCACAGTGATGCGCCGGGGCAATTGGACCCGCTATTTGTTGTGTCTAGTGCTCCTCATGGCTTACGGCAACTGAGAGGAACACCAGGGTGAGACCGGCGAAGATTACTGACTGGATCAAGCCCACGAGCAACTCAAGCCCGAATACGAACTGGGTCGCCACGAACGGTACCAGGAAGGTGATCATTACCACCAGGATCTCGCCGGCGGTCATGTTCCCAAAGAGACGGAAAGTGAATGAGACTATTCTCACCAGTTCGGAGATCAGTTCGAGGAATCCCACGAAAATGTTGATCAGTCCAGAGGGCCGGCCGCGGAGCAAATCTCCGAATGCGAAGAACTTCTTCAGGTAACCGAACCGGTGGGCGCGGAATCCCCAGTACTCGACGAATACGAAGGAGACCAACGCGAGAGCCAGCGGCATATTGAGGTCAGTGCCGGCGGGACGCACCAGGTGGGTCGCGAGCTTGAATTCTCCGCCCACGTTGGCGCCGAAGCCGACGGCCTGGTAGATGGGAATGAGGAAAATCGCGATCCAGGCGTTGAACAGGACAAAGAAGAATATGGTGGCGACCACGGGGAACGCCCGACGGCCCATTTCGGGTCCGAGGATGCTGGACGCGAAATTCAGGACCAATTCGAACAGCATCTCGATCAAGGCCTGCAGCCGAGTCGGGATGACTTTGGGCTTACGCGCGCCTCCGATGAAGAACACCAGCATGATGATGCTGGTCAGCCACGCTGAGAGCATGGTGTTGGTGACGGCGAACTGCATCAGGCCGAGGCCGTGATGCTCTTCTTTGCTTTCGTCCTTGGCCTCGGACCCGGCCTGCTCCGTTTGGGATTCGCCGTGATCGTCGGACTTGTCGGCGACACGGTAGCCGACGACGTTCTCACGAACTGCGGCAGGGAAAACGGGGTCCGGAGGGAGGTGGATACCGGGCTGCTTGACGAAGGGGTCTCCCAACCCGAACATCTGCGAACCGACTGCGCCAATCACGAAACCGACGATCAGCAACACCGCTGATACGCCGCCAATCAACAGCAGTACACGTTTAGTCGTCACGACTTGCCGTTGCCTCCGTGCTCAGTATTCCGACGTTCCGGTGGTTCGGGAGGGGGTGCGTTCCGGTTGGGACCATAGACGGCGGGGAGCACCATGCGATACACCCCGTAGAAGGCGACCACGCTGCCAATCACGGTGCCTGCCAGAACCAGCAGGGCTACCTGACCGGTCAGTTTTCCCAACCATACGCCTCCGATTATGCCCACTACAATGCACGCGGCTACGTACCATCCCAGACCGGTGAGCCGCAGGGCAACGATTACCCAAGGCGGCATTTCCGATTCCAAACGGCAGGCATAGTAGCATCCGGTTTCTGACGTGTCAATCGGTAATTTTGCCGAAAACGTAACTCACGTTACGAAAAAGCCCCGCCGCTATGGATCGGGGCTACGGTCTGAATTGTCGCCGGCGGGATGGATCCGGAACGGTCGAGCTTACTTGCGTTCAAAGTCTTCCATGTCCAGCTCGTTGATCAGATCGGTGAACGCTGAGAGCCCCTGCAGTTCTTCCTCGGTGACCTCGGCGGGAGCGGGCTCCCGGTCGCCCGAGGTGGAGACGGGTTGTCCCGTTTCTTCGTCCATGGAGATGGCCGCTTTGTCCATCACCTGGTCCGAAACGTAGATGGGCACTTCCGCACGCACGGCTACGGCCATGGCGTCGCTGGGTCGGGAGTCGATTTCGTGGAGTTCTTCGCCGATCTTGATCACGATCCTAGCGTAGAACGTTTCGTTCTGGAGGTCGCTGACCAGGATATGCTGGACCGTGCCGCCGACCGACTTGACCAGATCCACGAGCAGGTCGTGGGTCAGTGGCCTGGGAACGGTCATGCCCTGCATCTTGACTGCGATAGCTTCTGCTTCGGTGGGGCCGATCCAGATCAGCAGGAACAGATTGGTTGCCAACTCTTTGAGAACCACCACGCGCTGGTAGTTCATCTGGCTGATCCGGATGCTGTCAATTACCAGTTCACGCATCTGCTGCATAGCTCCGACGACCGCGTCCGGCACGAATTGACCGGTAAGCCGGCAAGATACCGGTCATCTAAGTAGATTCTATACCCCACGGATATGGCAGTGTCAAGCACAAACGGCCCCAAGCGTGCCCGCGCCGGCGGCCAGGGATGGTGGTCGGGGCCGTAGCTCGTCGCGCCTTGTGAGGTGGTCAGCGGGCTCTGATGCGCTCCTCGATGTCATCGGGTGCGAAATCGGTCGGCGACGGTATGTCAGGACTGGCCGGCGGGGGCGCAGCCAGCGTGGCGCCGGCCAGCATATCGATGCCTTTCCGGATGGAGCCGGTGGCCGATGACAGTTCCTTTTCGAGGTCACGCAGGGTACGCAGGGCGTAGGCATCGGCCTGGTTGCGGCGATTTTCGGCCTCGTTCTCGGCCTGGTCGATGATCCGGCGGGCCCTGGCTTCCGAGTCTCGCAGGATCTCTTCGGCCTTGCGTCCCAGTTCGTGGTCGTTCAGGCGGGTGCGGAATTCCTGCTCCATGTTCTGGCGAGAGCGGTTGGCTTCGGAAACGGCGGACGAAATGATGTCGTCCTTACGCGACAGCATCTCCTCGGCCCTGCGTATTTCCTGCGGGACTTCCATGCGCAACTGGGCGACCAGTTCGTAGAGCTTGGCCTTGTCGACCATCACGTTGCTGCTGAGCGGAACGGACTTGCTGGACTCAACCAGCAGTTCGATACGGTCGATGATGTTGTTGATATCTATGATGTCCTCCCTGCGCCGACGATGGAATTGCCGATAATGGCTACCGCGGCGGCAACTGGAATTTTTCGGCTAAAGACTCGGCGACGTTGGGCGGCACCATTGCCGCGATATCGCCGCCCAACTGGGCAACCTCTTTGAGCAGGCTGGAGCTGATGAACGTGTGTTCCTGGTCGCTCATAAGCGAAACCATGTCCACGTCGGGTTCCAGCCGGCGGTTCATAAAAAACATCTGCGATTCATACTCGAAATCGGGACCGCTGCGCAGTCCACGAATTATGGTGGCGGCGCCGAGGTCCCGGGCGGTTTTCACCACGAGGCCGGTAAACGGGCGAACCTCTATGTTGGCGACATCGGCCACCGCTCCGCGCATCAGGCTGACGCGTTCCTCGGTATTGAACAGCAGGCTCTTGGACGGGGTGTCGTAAACGGCAACGATCAGGTGATCAAAAAGCCGGGCGGCGCGTGTCGCCACATTCAGATGTCCCATGGTGACCGGGTCGAAACTACCCGGGTATAGGGCGGTTACCATTCCGCAATTCTCCAGTGTCGATTTCAGGCCGCTCCGGCAAACTCGCGCGTGTAGAAGGCGATGGCGTTATCGCCGTAGCTGCGCCGGTCGTAGAGCCGCAGGTCGCCGATTCGTTCCGGCAAAGCCATTCTGCTGCTGTGTCCCACGACGACGGTGGCTTCAGGGTGCAGGGTTTCCGAATCAGACAGCGCCTCCAACGTGGGAGTTGGGTCGCCCATGCGATAGGGCGGATCCAGCAACGCCAGGTGGTGCGGTTCCAAGCCGGCCGACGACAGGGACAACCAACGAGAAACATCAGCGCAGTGGACCCGACCGTCACCGGCGTAGCCGGCGCGTTGCAGGTTTTCCTGTAGGTCCAGGCTTTGTCTCCGGTTGCGTTCCACGAAATCGCACGAATGGGCCCCTCGGCTAAGGGCTTCGATACCGAGGCTGCCCGTACCTGCGTAGAGGTCCAAAACGCGGCGATCCATCACCTGCTCTGCATCCAATATGTTGAAAATGGCGGCGCGGACACGTTCGGTGGTGGGCCGTACGCCGGCCACCGATGGGCTTTTGAGCCTGATGCCGCGCGCGTCGCCACCGGCAACGCGCATAGTATTGGACTTGCGCGGTGGTATTGTAGAACCTACTGGTGAAAGGGCGTCGTGAACGGTTGCTGCATGTTTCGGAAAATTTCTCGGAGCCTGCCTAATTGGGGAGCCCGCCGGGCCGCGAGCGGCTTGATAACAGCCCGGCGGGTCAGGCGCCGATCGATTCTGCTGGCGGTATAGTGTACACACATCCCCGGTTTGCCGACGGGCCCGCATCGTGGCAAACTTCACGGAAAGCGTAAATCCGCCGGCGCGAGGTGAACATGTCGCAGCAGTTGCCACCAGAGGTACTCAACCTGATCAATGCCGCCCTGACCGAGGACCAGGCATTCAATGATCCGACGACCCAAACGCTGATACCCGATGGGGTGACGGGCGACGGGTTCCTACGCGCCAAAGCGGATGGAGTTCTGGCCGGTGTGGAGGTCGCCCGCGAGGTGTTCCACCGGATTGACCCCGCCCTGGAGGTCAACCTGTTGCTGGACGATGGGTCCGACCTGACCCCCGGCACCGACATCGCCAGCGTGCGAGGCTCCGCGGCGTCGATCCTGCGGGCCGAACGCACCGCCCTGAACTTCATGCAGCGGATGAGCGGCATCGCCACGGCGACTAACCAGTACGTGCGGGCGGTGGTCGGCACGTCGGCTCGGATCGTCGATACGCGAAAGACCGCGCCGGGGCACCGGTTCCTGGACAAGTACAGCGTGCGGATGGGCGGCGGGTACAATCACCGCCTGAACCTGGCGGACGGCATCCTGATCAAGGACAACCACCTGGCAGCCCGCGCGGCGCTGGAAGAACCGCTGGAAGCGGTGGTGCGTCATGCCATAGCGCAAGCGTCGCACACTATCCGCGTGGAGGTGGAGGTGGAATCGCTGGAGCAGGTGAGGGAGGCGGTGGGCGCCGGAGCCCACATCATCATGCTGGACAACATGGATGTGGAGACCATGCGAGAGGCGGTTGCCATCATCGATGGGCGAGCGTCGGTGGAGGCATCGGGAGGGATCAACCTGACCACGGTTCGCGCGGTGGCGGAAACGGGAGTTGACCTGATCAGCATCGGCGGCCTGACGCACTCGACGGACGCGCTGGATATATCCCTGGACCTGGAGTTTCCGGAGTGAGATGGCACGGTCCCACGCCGCAGCCGGTCGCTTGAATACCGCATGCGACGAGGGTATATTGCCAGCACCATATTGCACCAATTGGCAAGGAGCCCAACCTCATGGCCCGTCTCAATGACGTAACACGCGATCAACTCGCTCCCGAACACCAGGAATTTTTCGACTCCATCGCCAGCAGCCGCGGCAGCGTACGCGGCCCCTACGGGGTGCTGCTGCAGAGCCCCGACCTGGCGGCGCGGGTCGCCCACACGGGCACCTACGTACGGTTTGAGCTGGATATCACAGAGGCCCAGCGCGAGATCATCATCTGCGCCACCGCCCGAGAGATTCGGCAGCAGTACGAGTTTTCGGCCCACGCCCGCCTGGCGCGACAAGCCGGGGTTTCCGAGGACGTGGTCAACGCGATTGCCACGGGGAAGGCCCCGGAGGGCATGACCGGCATCGAGGCGTCGCTGGTCAAATATGTCCAGGAACTGGCGCAGAACCACAAGATCAGCGACGAAACGTTCAATGCGGTTCGCGACCACTTCGGTACGCAGAAGACCGTGGAAATCACAGGGCTGATTGGACACTACATGCTGGTGGGGCAGATCCTGTCCGCTTTCGAAGTTGACCTGCCGGCCGGCGTGCAGCCGGAAATCACCTAGAGGAGGCGAACCATGCCCGCCGCTACCGACGGTCTAATTTCCGCACTGGAAAACAATTTCACCACCATCGACCTGGCGCTGAAGGACCTAACCGACGAGGAGTTTCAACGCATCCCGGCGCCGGATTGCAACTCGGTGGCGTGGACCCTGTGGCACCTGTCGCGGGTGATCGACTCATTCATCCACACGCGGCTCCGGGACCTGCCCCAACTCTGGGACACCAACGGGTGGGAGCAGCACTTTGCCATGCCGTCCGACGGGGAGAACCGCGGGCTGGGCTGGACGCACCAGATGGTATGCGACTGGGGGCCTCCATCGCGCGCGATGCAGATGGACTACTTCGAGCAGGTGCGCGGCGCGTTGCGGGAATACCTGCCGAGCCTGACCGAGGCGCAGATGCAGCAGGCCAAGATCATTCCGCCGGTGTCGGAGCCGCGAACCGTGGCGGCGGCGCTCGGGCAGATGACGTGGGACTGCGTTTCCCACGGCGGGCAAATCGCGTTCATGCGCGGCATGTACAAGGGGATGGGCTGGCACCGCTAGACTGCTGCGGCAAGACCGTTCCGACACGTTCGGGACGCTGATTCCACACCTTGGGGCGGGCCGAAACGGCCCGCCCTAGGAATTTCTGGGACGGGCGCGGTCGGCGCTGTCTACGAGTATTGTCACGGGCCCGTCGTTCACGAGATGGACACGCATGTAAGTCTGGAACCGGCCGGTGGCCACCGTCAGGCCCTTATCCCGGAACAACTGGCATGCCAACTCGTAGAGGCGGTTGGCTTCATCGGGTCCGGCGGCGCGGGTGAAATCGGGACGGCGGCCTCGCCTGGTGTCCGCGTACAGGGTGAACTGGGACACCACGAGCAATTCTGCGGCAACGTCCAGGGCGGAGAGGTTGAACCGCCCCTGATCGTCAGCAAAGATCCGCATATTCGCGACCTTGTCGGCGAGGTACTGAGCATCGGTATCGGCGTCGGCGTCGGCAACACCCAGCAGGACGACTAGACCGGGCCCGATTTTGCCGATTTCGGTTTGGTCGATTGAGTCGGGTTCGTTGATTGAGACCGAGGCTTCGGTGACTCGCTGGAGCAACGCTCGCATGGCTGGCTACCTATCGTGTCCCACGAGCGGCGACAGGCAAGAAAAAGCCGCACCCGAGAGCGCGGCCCAGTTCCATGTTATGCCGCCGAGTGAATATCAAGCGGAATCGCCGCCGGCGGCAGCCGGGGCGGGTGTTGCCGATGAATCACTGCCGGAGGAGGCGCTGTCGCTGGACTTTGAGGTGTCCGACGACTTGCCGTCACTGGAGGACGAGGAGGATTCGGTCGAGGACTCCTTGCTTTCGGAGGCCTCAGATGGCCGCTTGGGCCGTCCGTAGTCGGTGGTGTAGAACCCGCTGCCCTTGTATATGACCGGGACAGCGTGGAAGACTCTCTGGCCTGCGCCGCCGCAGGACGGGCACTCGCCCTGGCCTGCCTCGCTGAACTTCTGAACCAGTTCAAACTCAGTTGAGCATTCGGTACACCGATAATCGTAACGAGGCAAACCTACCCTCCTTTATCTCGTTCGGGGGACACAAGCGCCAAGGCACCGGATAATTCGCCGGCCCGACTCCGAATGGGCGCGCCGGGTACGATGTCCGGTGGTGGGGCGATTGGGTTAAGGCGTTTTGCGGCGGATCGCCGGGGTTGCCGGCGAACGTCCTACCGGCGCTGCCGTCGGCGTCGCCGTGCCGCGCGCTGGGCAGCCAAGCGCTCCTTCTGGGCCTTGGACCGGAAGAATCGACGATCCTTCAACTCGCGCAGGATACCGGCGTGCTGAACGGACGCTCGGAACCTGTTAACCAAACTTTCAGGCGGTTCGCCATCTCGAGGCGTTACGTAAGCCATGCAATACTCCGTATTTTTCGCGGGTACTCTGTTACGGGCCAAAATATACCACGACGCTCCGAACGGGGCAAACGGCGGGAGCGCCGGGATCAGCCGTCTATGGAGGTCACGCGGCCGTCGGCCATCTGGAGACGGCGGTCGGCCATGTCGGCCAGCATGAGATCATGAGTCGCGGTGACGACGGTGACGCCGCGGCTGGCGCCGATTTCGCGCAAGATGCCGCCGATGGTCACCGCGGTGACGCTGTCGAGTTCGCCGGTGGGCTCATCGGCGAATACCACGGACGGGCCGGCGACCAACGCGCGGGCGATGGCGACGCGTTGCTGCTCCCCGCCGGACAGTTCGTAGGGCCGGTGGCCGGAGCGTCCCTGCAGGCCGACCAACTCGAGGGACTCGTTGGCTCGGCGGCGGCGTTCACGCCACGAAACTCCGCCGATGTGCAGGGGGAGTTCCACGTTCTCGAATGCGGAGAGGAGGGGGATCAGGCCGAAGGACTGGAACACGAACCCGATGCGCTCGCGGCGCAGGCCCACCAGATCCTTTTCGGACAGGCCGGATAACTCACGGCCTTCGAACCATACCTTGCCTTCGTTGGGGCGGTCCAGGCCGGCCAACAGGTTGAGGAGCGTGGTTTTGCCCGAACCGGAGCGTCCGACCAGAGCGACGAACTCGCCGGGGGCGATGCTGACGGAAATGCCGTCGACGGCCCGGACCGCGCTTTCGCCGTCGCCGAACTCGCGGACCACCGCCTCGGTGGCCAGAGCCGCTGTTCCGTTGACCATGACCGGCGTCACCCTCGGTTATCGGACTCGCGGGCGAGATCGGCGGAACGCTCGCGGGTGCGGTGGGGAGCGGACGCCGGACGCAGGGTCACCTCTCCTCCGTCGTCGGCCATGCCGGTGCTGGCCAGGCCCTCCCAAGAGCCGTTCAGGTCCTGGAAGCGTTCCATGTACTCCCGGGGCAACTGGAGGCGGCCGGCGCGGTCGACGACGAGGAATTCCTCCTCGTTGCCCTGATCGCCCTGGTATGAGGCACGCAGGTAGGACTCGGAGCCGATGCGGCCGTCGCGGATGCGAATGACACGGTCAACCCAGCGGGCAATGCCGGCGTAGTGGGTGACGATGATCACGGTTACGCCGAACTGGCGGTTGATGCGCTGGAGCATCCGGAACACGTCCTCGGCCATGGCGGTGTCCAGTTCGCCGGTGGGTTCGTCGGCCAGGAGCAGGGGCGGGTTGTTGGCCAAAGCGACGGCGATGGCGACGCGCTGCTGCTCACCACCGGAGAGTTCCGAGGGGTAGCGGGCGGACTTGTCCGACATCTGGAGGGCTTCCAGGAGTTCCTGGGCCCGTTCGCGGCGCTGTTTGCGATTGACTCCGGCGATGGCCTGGGGGAGTTCGATGTTGTCCCGGACGTTGAGGTAGGGGACCAGGTTGCGGCCGGTGGCCTGCCACACGAACCCGACATCCTGGCGGCGGTAGGCGACCAGTTCCCGGTCGCTGATGTCGAGGAGATCGCGCTCGCCGACGCGGATCCGTCCGGCAGAGGGGCGCTCCAATCCGGCGAGGATGTTGAGGAGCGTGGTCTTGCCAGAGCCGCTGGCGCCGACGATGCCGACCAACTCACCGCCCTGGATTTCCAGGTCAACGCCGCGCAGGGCGACGACTTCAAGATCGGCCGGCTTGAAGATTTTGAAGAGGTCGTTGGCCTCCACGTAGGCCGGGGGTTTGTCCGAATGGTCATCCCACAGCGCGGATTCGGTTGTGGGCGCGGGCGCAGGCTCGACCACGGCTGCGGGAGCGGGAGGAGGAGGCTGTTGCTGCGTTGAGCCGTTGGGCGAATGGGATGGTTCGGCGGGGTCGGTTACGGCTTCGCTGACGGGTTCCGCAACCGGCTCTGCGACCTGGGTGGCGGTCGGTTCGGCGGCACGGGGTTCGGCGGCTGTGGGCTCGGCAGGCGGATCTGCGGGGGCCTCTTCCTCGGCCGGCTTTTGGCGACGCTCGGGCGGCATGAACCGGCGAGCGTATTCTTCGCTGATGTTCTGCTGTGGTGATTCAGCCATGGGTTCGGGACTCGACAACTTTGATTCAGAAACCGCAGGGATTATAGCGCGGGACGGGCGGTTGAGGAACGGCAAAACGCAGCCGGGCGGAATAATTGCAGACTGATCCGGCAGTTGGCGGGGCAGGATCCGAGCCTGCCCCTACCATTGTCGGAATGGCTGACACTCCAGCTACGCAGGTTTGCGGGCGGATACCTTGACGCTGGCGACGTTGAGAGGAACGTCGTCATCATCGCAGCGGATTGCCTCATCGATGGTCTGGATGTCGGTGAAACCGGCGGCGACCATCCTGGCGAGGTAGGTATCGCGGTATTCGGCGCCGGCGATGCAGGATGCCCAGGCCTGGGAGTCGTTGAGGGTCGGGCCGTCCTCGCTGAGGGCGAGCATGTCGGAAACGTGGAGGCGTCCGCCGGGGGTCAGGACGCGGAACGCTTCCTGGAACACGGCGTCCTTGTCGGGGGACAGGCAGATCACGCAGTTGCTGATGACCACGTTGATGCTGGCGTCGGGCAGGGGGATTTCTTCGAGGTGGCCCTTGATGAATTCGACGTTGCTGACGCCCATGCGGTCCTTGTTGGCATTGGCGAGGTCGAGCATATCGGGGGTCATGTCGAGGCCGAAGACGCGTCCGGACTCGCCCACCTGCTCGGCGGCGATGAAGCAGTCGATGCCGCCACCGGAGCCGAGGTCGAGCACGGTTTCGCCGGGACGGAGTTCGGCCAGCGCCGTGGGGTTGCCGCACCCGGCGGAGGCGGCCATGGCTTCGACGGGCAGGCCCTGGAGTTGGGCCTCGTTGTAGAGGGTCATGGCGCGTTCGGTGTCGGCGGGGCTGCAGCAGGCGGCGCCTTCGGCGGAGGCGCACCCGCACGCGGCGGCATCGTGGCCGCAGTCGTCTGCGCCGCAGTTGCCGTGTCCGCAATTCTCCGCGCCGCACCCGACCCCGACGGGGGTGACGTCAGTCAATTCGATGACGCGCCGGGCGCGCTGGCCGTAGTGTTCCTGGACGGCCTGGCGGATGTCGGCAGTGTTGTCCTGAGCGGTAGTCATCGGCGCCTCCGTGTGATCCTGATGGACGGATTGGATAGGTAGTGTTTCATGCTACGCCGGCGGGGCAAGCACGTCAAACGCCCGGTGCTATAATCGCGGCCACTTTAAACTGGGACGGAACCGCCATGCGCTTCGGCCACTTCTTTTACCCGATGAAATTCGATGACTCGCAGGACGACCGGGAGATTCAAGATTGCCTGGACGAGGCGGAACTGGTGGAGGCGCTGGGTTTTGACGCCATCTGGTTTGCTGAGCACTATTTCACCGGCGAGTGCGTGTACGGCGACCCGCTGGTATTCGCTAGCGCGGTGGCGGTCAAGACGAGCCGGGTGACGCTGGGGTTCGGGATCATCGAGTTGCCGCTGCACAACCCGGTGCGGGTGGCGATGCAGACGGCGCTGCTGGACAATCTGAGCGGCGGCCGGCTGGTGGTGGGAACGGCCAAGGGATCCAACTACAACGCGTTTGAATACCTGGGATTCGGGACGGATCCGGCGCAAGGGGCGGAGCAGATGGAGGAGGCGGAGGAACTGCTGGTCAGGGCGTGGACGACGGACAACGTGGATTTTCGGGGGGACTATTACAACGTTTCGTTCCCGTCGGTGCGACCGCGGCCCTACCAGAGGCCGCATCCGCCGCTGGCCCGGGCGTGCATCAACCGGGAATCGATAATGGAGATGGCCCGACTGGGCCGGCCGATCCTGCTGCGGGGACGTTCGATCAACAGCACCGGGGCGGACATCGCGCTCTACCGGGACACGATGGCGGAATCGGGGTTTGACGAGGAGGCCATCGAGCGGAACCTGGACCAGATCTGGGTATGGCGGGAGATGCACCTGGCCGATACGGATGACGAGGCGATGGAGGAATTCCTGCCGGCCAACCTGCGGGCGTATTCGACGATGCAGGAGTACCGGGAGCGGTGGAATCCGAAGGAGTTTCCGATGTCGTACCAGGCGCCGCCGGTGCAGCGGGATGGGTACGGGGAGCATCCGGACGCGGACGCGCCTGAGAACCTGGTGGGCAGCCCGCGGCGGGGGTCCGAGCAGCTTGAGATGATGCGGGACGTGGGGATTCGCAACCTGATGCTCACCAACCGTGGGCTGGTGAGCCGGGAAAAGACGCACCACTCGCTCAAGTTGCTGGCCGAGCAGGTGATGCCCAAGTTCAGGGACGGGTAAGGCTCCTCCCCGCCTGGGGAGGACGTTCCGTCCTGCTAAGGGTAGGGCGGGTTTGGAGCCCGCCCCGCGATTTGCGATTGGTTGGGGGTGAGGGCGAATGATTATTCGGCCCTACGGTTGATGGTTGATTGGTGGTTGCGATGTTTGGGTTGGCGGTTTCTCCGTTGGGGGTTTTTGGTTGGTTGGGCTCGCTGTGAGCGGGGTTTGGGGAGGCAGGATTCCCTTGCATCGTTGTCAGCGTACGGCCGGGGGTACGCAACTATTGAGGGACGGTAGTTCCGTGGCTCAGACGATATGTTACGCCAATGTACACGCGGGCCCGAACGGTCCCGGTGATCCTAGTGTGGCACCGTCGTTGAATAGTCGGTCCGAGAGCG
>JAPOQH010000115.1 GCA_026710825.1 Chloroflexota bacterium
CTGCCCATATACCGTCTGTAACCGTGGACCTCGGCCCAGCGCCGCACCGGCACACCCTCCACCGACGCTAAGGCTCGCATCAACTTCACGATGCCGTCGGCCAACAGATTGTAGGTGTCCTTCACCGCACCCCGACCCAGGATGTACGTGGTGTCCATCGCCACTTTCATCCCTCGCCCGCGCTTCAGGTAGCCTTGCTCCCGCGCCAGCCGCAGGCTCTGCTCGAACACCTCACGAACCTTGTCGTGCAGGATCAACTGGGCTCGGAACACCTGAAATGTGCTCTTGGCAAAGGGGCGCTCCTCGATCTCAATCCCCAACGCCACCTTCCACCGGATGTCGAAGTCGGCTCGGGCCTTTGCTTCCGCGTCGCTCACCTTGTCGTGGGCCTGCAACAGCGGGGCCGTGGCCAGTAGGCTGGGCGCCACGCTGGCGCGACCATTGTCCGGACAGTACAGCTCGGCGAAATCAGCGTCGCAAAACAACTGTCCCCGCAGCGAGGCCAGCAGATTGTAGAAGGTGTCCCGGCCCACCAGGTCCAGGTACAGCTGGTCCGCCTCCCAAAGTCCCCTCTGATCAGATCGCTCGCCCAGCATGATCTTCACTCCAAATCGCTAACTCGGATGGCCCGGAGTATAACCCGCCGCCACATCAACCGAGGTTTCCGGCCGAATTGCTAGTGTCATGTATCTAAAGTTCGTTTGCAAAAGCGAGCGACATTGGCCAGTATCTGGTCGGCGGTCTTGGTCCAGACAAACGGCTTGGGATCTTCGTTGGTGATGTCCAGGTAGCGGTAGATGGCCGCTTCAAGCTCGCCGCTGCTCTGATGCACCCCCCGACGCAACTGCTTCTCGGTCAGCAACGCGAACCACCGCTCCACCAGGTTCAACCAGGACGCGCTGGTGGGAGTGAAGTGCAGGTGGAAACGGGGCCGCTTGGCCAGCCAATTCCGGATCAGCGCCGTCTTGTGGGTGGCGTAGTTGTCCACGATCAGGTGGACGTCCAGGTCGGAGGGCACCTCAGCCTCAATGGTATCGAGGAACTTGCGAAACTCCACCGCCCGGTGGCGCTGGTGGCAACGGCCGATGACCTTGCCGTCTGGGTGTCCAGCGCGGCAAACAGAGACACCGTACCGTGGCGCAGGTAATCGTGGGTGCGCCGTTCCGCCTGTCCAGGACGCATGGGCAACAGCGGACGGGTACGATCCAACGCCTGGATCTGGGACTTTTCGTCCACGCACAGCACCAACGCCCGATCCGGCGGGTCCAAATAGAGCCCCACGACGTCGCGCACCTTCTCGATGAAGAACGGGTCCGACGACAACTTGAAGGCTTCGGTGCGGTGGGGTTGCAGTCCGAAGGCGCGCCAGATACGGCCGACCGTGTTGTGGCTCAGGCCGCAGCGTTGGGCCATGGACCGAGTGCTCCAATGGGTCGCGTCTCGGGGTGTGGTCTCCAGCGTCAACGTGATCACACGCTCCACATCGTCATCGGTAACCCCACGCGGCCGGCCGCTGCGAGGCTCATCCGACAACCCGTCCAGTCTCCGTTCCAGGAACCGAAACCGCCACTTGCCCACCGTTTCGTCGGACACCCCCAGGTCGGCGGCCACCGCGGTGTTGCTCCGGCCTTCGGCGCAACCCAAAATCATCCTGGCCCGCAAAGCCAAAGCCTGCGCCGTCTTCGGGCGACGAACCCACCGCTCCAGCGTTTCCCGCTCCAAGTCATCCAAAATCAGCGGCGGCATTGGTCGTCCGATCGCCATGGTCATCCTCCATCTGGGCTGCTGACCCGGAGGATACCTCATTGCCACGACTATTACTACGTACTTCAGTTACACCACACTAGCACCCGCTCTTGGCCGTCGCCGCTGGAACCGGCGACGTGCTGATGTGTCGGCTGCGCAAGGACCGGGCCAACACAGCCCGGGGCGCCGCCCACTTCCTGCGCGAGACGGCGAGCCGCGTGCGCTACGCCGGCGCCAGGGGTCAACTCACCGTACGGGCCGACAGTGGCTTCTACAACCACGCCATTGTCGCCGCTTGCCGCAAGCTGAGTGTCCGCTTTTCCATCACCGTCCGCCAGCACACCAGTTTGCGGAACATCATCGAGGCCATACCCGAGGCCGACTGGACGCCCATTCCATACTGGATGGAGGGCGCCGCCGACGTGGCCGAGACTGAACACACGCCTTTCGAGAGCAAGCCCGACGCGGTGTCGGTACGTCTCATCGTCCGGAGGGTGAAACCCACGCCCGGATCTCAACTGGCGCTCTTCACCAACTATAGCTATCACGCTTTCATCACCGACCGGGATGGCGAGACGCTGTATCTGTATGCCGACCATCGCCGCTACGCCGAGATCGAGAACGCCATTCGCGATCTCAAGTACGGCGTCGGGCTCAATCACCTGTCCTCGGGACGCTTCCCCGCCAACGCCGCCTGGCTGGCCGTGCAGGTCATGGCGCATAACCTGGCTCGCTGGACGACGCGCATCGGTCTGGGTGAGCCGGTGGCGACCACCAAAACCCTGCGGTGGCGCTTCTTCTCCCTGGCAGGACGCATCACCCGCAAGGCACGCCGTCTCACTTTGCATCTGCCCCAGGGCTGGCCCTGGCAAAACCAGTTCAGCCGCGCTCTCGCCAAACTACGCGTCCTGCCAATCCCATCCTGACCGCGCCCACGGCGTCTGCCTGTCCACCGGACTACCCAACCACCTGCCGGATCTGCGCCAGGCTGGCCGCAGCGTGACTCCTGCTGCAATCTGGCCGATGATCTCGCCCGTCGCCGCTGCTGCGGCACGTCAAAAATCCCCTTCGCCTCGCTGACAAACTCAGCACACGTCCCAATCTATCGGCACCAGCGCTCTGTAGTCTCGTTTCCACGCCGCTCATCCTTGGTCCAACCGACACGACCTCATCTCTTCGGTGGATTCGGGCTTAGATTCCCGGCGGGATAGCCCAGAATAGCATCTTGCGCACGCCCGTTCGCCGCGCGATAATCTGGGTTATCGCGCATCTTTCACCCGCCGAAATCGCCCCGTCATCCCGCCTCCGGAGACCCGCCCATGACCACCGCCGCCGACCGCCAGATCGTCCCCCACGAGCCCTCATCCCTGCCCGAGCTGCGCGCCGCCGACCGGGGCGTGGCCGCATCCCTGGAGTCGGTTCTCGCCGACAACACCCGCCGGACCTACGATGCCCAGTGGCGCATCTTCGCCGGCTGGTGCGACGAAGTCGGACTCACATCACTGCCGGCGGAGCCCCTCACCGTGGCCCGCTACCTGGCCGCCCGGGCGAACTCCGGCGCCAGCATTGCAACGCTGCGCTTGGCCACCTCGGCCATCTCCAAAGCGCACGAGTGGGCGAAGCTGGAATCGCCCTGCCGGGACCCGGGCGTGCGCGCCTCCTTAAAAGGATGGGGACGGCGCCTATCGAAGCCCCAGCGCCAGTCCGGCGCCCTCACCGCCGACGTGCTGGCCGTCATCCGCCTCACCGCCGTCCAGCCCAGGAGCCGCGGCCGCGGGTTCGAGACCTCCGAGCAGGCGGTGGAGCGGGGGAAGTTTGACCTGGCCCTGGTGGCCGTGCTCTCCGACGCCGGGTTGCGCCGCTCCGAAGCGGCCGCGCTGACCTGGGGCGACGTTGTGCGCTGGGACGACGGCTCCGGCCGCATCACCGTGGTACGTTCGAAGACCGACGCCGAGGCCCAGGGCGCGGTGGTGGCAATCACCCCCGCCGCCATGGAGGCGCTTGCCGCCCTCCGGCCGGTTGGGGTTGGCGGCGAGGCGAGGGTGATCGGGCTGTCGGAGTCCCAGATCGCCCGGCGGGTCAAGGCGATTGCCAAGGCCGCGGGGCTGGCCGACTGGGAGTTCTTCAGCGGCCACAGCGGGCGGGTCGGCATGGCCCGGCGCATGGCCCAGAACGGCGCCCCCACCCACGAGATCGAACGCCAGGGCCGCTGGAAACAGGGCGGCGGGATGGTCGGCCGCTACACCCGGGGCGAGACCGCAGGGTCGGCGCTGCGCTACCTGTAACGCACCCGATTAATCATGATTTGGCCTTATGAAAAACCGGGCGGTTATTCGAATTGCCATCACAGACGCGACGCAAACCGCCAAGTATGCGACCAGCAGAAACCATAAAGTAACGTCAGCCACGTCATTAATGTCGTCATACTGCCCCATCAGCTTGGTGAAATTCGACGTGAACAAAAACAGGGCCGCCAAAGCTTCCCATCCGCAAAGGATGCCTGCATGAGTAGCGGTTCTACGATTTTTGTCCAGAGACAGATGTGGCCGATTATGAACGTAGACGTATCGGGCCACCACCGACCCCGCGACAACTGCGGCTCCCGTCAACGATATCTGACCCCAAGACTCATTCTCCTTTATGAGGAGGAGCCAGTAATATGCCGCTGTAATGACGATGGAACCTACTATAGTGAACAGGAGATATCCACTAATCGCCAAGGCAAGATTCCTAATCCAGATCGAAGCTGTCCGCACCACGGTCAACCCCATCATGCCACACCTTCCAGCTTTAGCCCGAATCCACCGAAGGGATGCGGTGAGGCTGGTCAGACGAGGTATGAAAGGTGAAGGGAAGGGCCGGCAGGGCGTTAGTCCCGAGGGATTGGGACGTGTGCTGAGTTTGTCAGCGAGGCGAAGGGGATATTTTAC
>JAPOQH010000122.1 GCA_026710825.1 Chloroflexota bacterium
AGAATACTCCCCAGCGACAACTGGACCCCGAAACCCCGCACCCACTCGCTGAAGATTAGCGTCCAGGGCACGAGCGGCCATCCCCGGGTTGTCGAGGACAGTTTCGAGATCATTTCCAGTCCGGTCATCGGAGACGTGTATGGCAACCGGGAACTGATCCAGGCTAGCGTCACATTCACCGATCCTGTGACGGTCAACGACGATGCGGGCACGCCGACTCTGAAATTCTTGCTTGGCGACCCCGACAACCCGGCGCGCACGGAGCGCATGCGCTACGCCAGCGGCTCCGGCACAGACACCCTGGTCTTCGAATACCGTGTACTGCCCGACGATCAGGACGCCAACGGAATCTACATCCATGCCCACAGCCTCCAGCTCAACGGCGGAACCATCAACCGCGCCGGCTACGACCTCGCCGCGCTGCTGAAGCATCCCATTCCCACGGGCTACGGCCGCGCCAGGATCGACAGCAGCATCGAGAGGCCGCTGGCCCTACTTACCGACCTGGTGCTCAGGGACCTGGACCTCGCCGACATCGCCCTGCAGCCCGACTTCTCGCCGGACCTGATCAATTACGCCGCCACTGTGCACGGCGGTGTTGCGGCAACCACCGTCACGGCGACCCGGGACGACGACACCGACGTGACCATCACGCCGGCCGATTCCAACGACTTCCAGCCCGGCCACCAGGTGGCGCTGGGAGAGGGCGACAACGTCATAGAGATACTGGTCACTAGGCCAGGACACATCGACGTCCCCTACACCGTAGAGATACGCCGCGAGCCGATGGTGATCCCGCGAATCACCGGGGTCAGGGTGATCAGCCGTCCGCTGAACCAGAACACGAACGTCTACAGGAACGACGAACCGGTCGAGTTCGAGTTCACCTTCGACCCCCCCGCGCTGGTGGACCTCACCGGGGGCCGGCCGACACTGGCCGTGGACATCTGGCTCAACGATTCCCCGCAGGGCCCAACCGACTTCCCCTACGCGCGCGGATCCGGCACCAACGCCCTCGTGTTCCAACTGCTCAACGACGAAGCCGGGCTGCTCGAAACGGCTGTGGGCTTCGGGCTCTCAGCCAACAGCATCAACGTGCCCGAACACTCCTCCATCACCCACTCCCCCGGCGGCGGGAACGCCAACCTCAATCACCGGGCCCTCCACCGGATCTCAAACCAGTACCTTGACGGCCGCCGCAACGCCCCGTTGGCCGCCCTCGACCAGGTCCATCTGACGAACGTCACATTGGACCAGCGATTCAGATCCCGCAAAACTCTCTACACGGCGACCCCGGACCACGGGGCCACCGTCACCACGGTGACGGTCACTCCAAAAAACGGCGTGTCCTACACCATCATGCCCGAAGACGCCGACGACGTTGCCGACGGCCACCAGGTGACACTCCATCACGGGACCAACGAAATCGTCCTTACAGCGACCAAGGAGGGGGCCGCCACGATGACCTACACCATCGCCGTCGTCGTGTTGACCACTCCCCGGGTGGAATCCATCGCAATCGTCAGCGAGGCTCCCGACAACCAAACGTACGTCGTCGGAGACGTAATCAAAATCGCCGTCACGTTTGATCAGCCGATACTGGTGGACACCACCAACGGCACGCCCATAATCCGGGTGCGGTTCGGTTCGGATGAGCAGCCGGTCGACTACTCGGAGACCACCGACGACAGCCGCACCATCATCTTCTCGCACACGGTTGACCATTCTCGACGCGACGGCGACGGCATATCCATTCCCGAAAACCCGATGAACGCAAACGGCGGCATCATCAGGTACCTGCACTCCAACACCCACGCCTTCCTCGATCACCAGGGCATCCCGGACCAAACCCAACACCGAGTCGATCCGGACCCAGCGATCATCGACGACGGCGTACAGATCACGTCCAATCCCATCGAAGGCGACACCTACGACTCGGGCGAGACCATCACCTTCACAGTCCAGTTCAACACGCAGATCACGGTCAAAACCGACGAAGGAACGCCTTACCTGCAGTTCACCATGGGCGACGACGCCAAGCAGGCCGGCTACACCGCTATCAGCGGCGACAAGCGGACGCTCACATTCTCCTACACCGTCGCTGCCGGAGACCGGGACGACGACGGCATTTCAATGGCCGCCAACGCCCTGAGTCGCAATGGCGGAACGATCAAGGACGAAAACAGCATCAACGACGCGTTTCTCGAACACCCGGCGCCGGGCACGAACGGCGTCTTCATCGGCCACAACGTGGACGGCAACAGGCCCACCATCGCCGACGGCGGGGTGGCAGTAATCTCCACTCCGCTGGCGCTCCCCGACGCCTACGGCCGCAACGAGATCATCGTCGTCAGCGTCACCTTCACGTCTCCGGTCGTGGTGGACACAACGGACGGCACACCTACCCTGTCCATCAAGGTAGCTACCCCCACGTACTTTCCGCTCCACCGGAAGGCCCAATACCAGCGCGGCTCGGGATCATCCACCCTGCAGTTCGAATGGAGAGTCCGACGCATCGACTGGGACACCAATGGCATCGGCATCCTCGCCGACGCTCTGCAGCTCAACGGCGGAACCATCCGGGACGCGGTCACGGGCACAGACGTCCTGCTGACAAACCCCTGGATTGACCCCGTCATCAACTTCCCCGACCACAAGGTGAGGGGCGGCCTGCTGGCCGATTTCACCAGTCTGTCCGACCTTTCGCTCAGCGGCGGAACCCTTCGGCCTGCTTTCGACTCGACGGTCCTGCGCTACACGGCCGCCTTCCCGACGGACACCACCAGCACCACCGTGACCGCCACCGCGCCATCCGGCAACACCGTGGCCATCCAGCCGGATGATGCCGACTCCGAAACGACCGGACACCAGGTGGACCTCACCCAGGAGCCCGAGGAAATTATCGTCACGGTTACCACTGCGAGCGCCGCTACGTACATCTACCGCGTCAAGACTTTCCTGTCCGACACGGAGATCACCGCCCTGGCCATCAGCAGTGATCCCGGTTCTGACAGCACCTATGCCACCGGTGACGTGATCACCGCGACTGTGACGTACAACGTGCCCGTCACGGTTGACACCACCGACGGAACCCCCGCGCTAATGCTCAAGGTAGGCGACACCGCCCGCGCCGCGAGCTATACCGGGTCCGACGAGTCGGGCAAGCTGCTCACCTTCTCCTACACGGTGGTCTCCGAGGACAGCGACCAAGATGGCGTGTCCATCGCCGCGAACTCGCTGACGCTCAACGGAGGCTCAATCACCGCCGGAGACGACAGCGCCGACGCCTTGCTGATCCACCTGGCCCTGCCCACCCAGGCCGGCCACCTGGTCAACAAGATACCGCTGATCGTCACCGACGGCGTGCAGATCACGTCCAATCCCGCCAGCGGCGACACCTACCAGGCCGGCGAAACGATCACGTTCACCGTGACCTTCGATTCTAACGTCGCGGTTGACACCACAGACGGAACCCCATCGCTAACCATCGCTGTCGGCAGCGCCAACCGGCAGGCCGCCTACACCGGAATCGACGCCACCAATCGGATCCTGACCTTCGCCTACACAGTGGCCGACGACGACCTGGACGAGGACGGCCTGTCCGTGCCCGTCAACGCCATCGCCCTGAACAGCGGCACAATCACGCACACGACCACGAGCAAGGACGCCGACCTCGACCACCCGCTACCGGGTACCGACGGCCTGTTCCCTGGACACAAGGTCAACGCGGTTGCGGTCGCCCCTGCCATCGCCGACGGCGGCGTGACCATAACCTCCATGCCGCTAGCCACCGCCGACACCTACGGGCGCAGCGAGATCATAGTCATCAGCGTCGCCTTCACGTCCCCGGTCGTGGTGAACACCGCAGACGGCACACCCACCATGACATTCAAAGTGGGCAACGCCGGAAGACTCGCGGTCAACCGCAAGGCCGAATACCAGCGCGGCTCCGGATCTTCGACCCTCCAGTTCGAGTGGCGAGTCCCTCAAGGCAGCAGGGACAACAACGGCATTCGCATCCGCGGCAACGCTCTGCAACTCAATGGTGGGACCATCCGGGACGCAACCACCGGCATAGACGCCCTGCTCTCCCATCCCGACCCTGTCTCCGAGATAACTTTCGGCAACCACAAGTTGGACGGCAGGCTGCTGGCGGATTTCACCAATCTGTCCGACCTTTCGCTCAGCGGCGGTACCCTGGCGCCTAACTTCGGCACAACGGTACTCCGCTACACTGCCACGTTCCCGGCAGACGCCACCAGCACCACCGTCACCGCCACCGCGCCGGCCGACCACACCGTGACGATCCAGCCAGCCGATTCCGACACCGAAGCCACCG
>JAPOQH010000126.1 GCA_026710825.1 Chloroflexota bacterium
CTGACAGCAGAAGCGATTGGTCGCTGGCGGAGCGGGCCGTGCATGACTGGTACGACTGGCTGCCATCCGATGATGACCCCTACTCCCTGATGTTCAACCTGCAGGGAAGGCTGGCGAACGCCCCGTACATAGTTGACGACGGGGTCCAGATCATCTCCGAACCCATCGCCTCCGCAGATAGGTACGGAGTGGATGAGCCCATTACCGTCAGCGTGGAATTCAACCGGGCCGTCGAGGTGGATACCACCAATGGCGCGCCCATGTTCGTCATGTATATCAGGGATGGAAACGGCCCACAGAAAGAAGTGAGAGCGCGGTATGCTCGCGGTTCCGGCACCACCACCCTGGTGTTCGAGTACGTGGTGAAATTGGGTGACCGCGACCTGGACGGGATCTATCTGTCGGATAACCTGCTCCGCCTCAACCAAAGCGTTATCAAGGAGGTCTCCGGAGACCTGCCCGCGATCCTGAAGCACCCTGTCGTTGGCAACCACCCCGACCACAAGATTGATGACAGGCTGGCCGCCCCGTTTACCAGCCTGGACCATCTTGATCTGAGCGATGTGACCATCCGCCCTGAGTTCAGATCGGATCGAACCACCTATCTCGCCGACGTCCACTATGATTTCGCAGAGACCACCGTCGTGGCAACCCCGCCGGAGGGCGGGTCCGTGGTGATCGACCCCCCGGACGCAGATCCGGACACCCCCGGGCACCAGGTGGAGTTGATAAGTGAAGTTGAGGACGATCAGGACGGCGACAACGTAATCACGGCAAGGGTTTCCCTGGACGGCCACATACCGGTGACCTACACGGTGGTGGTCAAACGCCCGGCGCGTGTGGTCCCCAAGGTCGTCCGCATTAACATCGTGTCAAATCCCGTCCAGGACCGGGTTTCCGGGGAACACGAAGAGTTGCTCTACACTGTGGAGTTCGATCACCCGGTGGTGGTTGACACCACCGGAGGCCGGCCCACACTGACGGTGGAATTGTACGATTGTCTCGGTTGCCCTTACCAAAATCGCCCGGCCAGGTTCATCCACGGGTCGGGAACCAGCACCCTGTATTTCCAATACAGAGTCACGTCTCAAGACTATCCAGTGGGGATGGACGCGCTGCAAAATCGAATGCCCAAGAATCGTTTGAGTCTGAATGGCGGGGCTATCAGGCATACCGTCAGCGGCGCTGACGCGGATTTGAGCCATGCTTGGCGGAACCCGTTTAATGACCACGGCGTGGATGGCGAATTGAGCCGTCCTACCGTGTCCAAACTTCACGGTCTCTCACTGACCGGGGTATCGCTGTCAGAAACTTTCGGCCCCGAAACGACCTTCTACCTGGGAACGCCAAGCGACGGGTTGACAACGACCACGGTCACGACCAGTACCCTCCCGGAGGTAACGGCGACCGTACTTCCCGCTGACGTGGACGCCAATACCGAGGGCCACCAGGTCAACCTGCGCGATGGCATCACCGAAATCGTGATCACTACGACTAGGCCCAATCACCCGTCCCGGACCTACGCCGTCAGGGTCGCCCCGGACCTCGTGCCGGACATCAACGAGGTACGGTTGACCAGCGATCCGGGTGCAGACGGCATCTATGTCACCGGCGATACCATCGACTTCGAGGTCGAGTTTGACCAGTCAGTATGGATCGAAGTCACGGATGGAGCCCCGTACGTGGCCGTCTCCGTGGGGGACAACACCCGGGAGGCCACCTTCATTTCCGTTGACGCGACCGGCAAGGTGCTGACCTTCTCGTACACGGTGTCGGAGGACGATAGGGACGAGGACGGCATCTCCATCGCCGCCAATGCGTTGACGCTGGGCGACGGATCAATCACGGGCCAGGCCAGCGGCGCCGATGCGAACCTGGAACACGACGCCCCGGCCAACCAGGCGGGCCACATGGTCAACAATGTTCCCGACATCGTTGCCGACGGTGTCGCCGTGATCTCGTCCCCCCTGGCGGCTGCCGACACCTACGGAGAAGGCGAAACGATCGCGTTCACCGTGACCTTCGATTCCAACGTGGTGGTGGACACCACGGGCGGCATCCCGACCCTGGGGGTGGATTTCTGGCATCCTGGCCTCAGCGGGCAGACCAAGGAATTACTCTACGTTGGGGGTTCCGAAAGCAGCACGCTGGAATTCCAATACGTGGTCCAAGCCGGCGACCGTGACAACACCGGGATCGCGGTGGAGCGCAACCGCCTGCGACTGAACGGCGGCTCTATCCAGCACGCCACCACCGGTCGCGATGCCAACCTCGAACACCCGCGCCCCGATTTCAGAGGACGGGAGCACAAGGTGAATGGGAGCCTGACGCCGCCGCGCTCAGAACTGAGCAGCCTTTCGCTCAGCGACGCCAGGCTGTCCCCGGCCTTCGACCCGGCAGTCACGGCATACACCGCGGCAATAGCGCCCGGCGTAACGCAGGCCACGGTCACCGCCACGCCAGGCACCGGAGCAACGGCGACCATCCTGCCCGTGGACGCGGACACCAATACCGCCGGCCACCAGGTTGCCGTCAGCGACGGCGCGGTCATCACCATCACCGTCGCGGAGACGGGCAAACTCCCCATCGAGTACACCATGACCATAATGGTCCGCACGGTGGTGTACAGCGTTGCCGTCACCAGCGACCCCGGCGCCGACGGCACCTATGCCACCGGCGATGTCATCAGCGTCGCGGCGACCTTCAACGCCCCGGTGGCGGTGGACACAACCAACGGCGTACCGTATGTGGCCGTCTCGGTGGGCGATAACGCCCGGAATGCCGCCTACGCCTCCATCGACGCGACCGGCAAGGTGCTGACCTTCTCCTACACGGTTGTGGAGGACGACAGCGACCAGGACGGCATATCCATCGCCGCCGATGCGTTGACGCTGGGCGGCGGGTCCA
>JAPOQH010000123.1 GCA_026710825.1 Chloroflexota bacterium
GGCCACCGGTAGCTGGTGTTCGAGTACTGAGTTGAGCACGTGGAGTCTCGTCTGTTCTAGCTGGTTCAATGTCACGTCCTTCATGGGAGTGACATTTTCCCTGACCAGTTAGCTACTGACCGAATCGTAGACCATCCACATAATCACCTATTTGGATTTGACCCACCGTGGAGCGAGGGCACCATCCGCGGACACTCTGCGAAGGCGGCCGGGAAATATTGCTAAAGGTCGGTCGAGTAAACGAGCACTGCGAGACGAAGGGCGCGGGACGTTCGATCCGGGATATTGCCCTGGAGTTGGCCGTGTTACGCATCAAGTTGCGGCAGCACCCTAAGGCGCCGGACGCCCTGGTGTCAGAGTTACACCCGTACCCCAACGGATCGAGCGAAACGCAGCCGGCAAAGCCCTGCCGCACCTTCACTGACCATCTCGACACCGAAGCATTGCGAGCAACCAATATCCTGCAGGCCGCAGCCTGAACCACACCACAATGATGACGCTTATCCCACCACTTGAGTTGTCGGAGTCTCATCGCTCCTTGCCGCCCACGCCAAAATATCTCCTGACAACACGGCGAGAGGAGGTCAGGAACCAACGACGCCCATCGATAAGCTCTACAGGCTGCCCCTCACAAACACCGCTCCGCCTCGGAACGGATGTAGTCCCGGAACTCCTGGGGCAACATGGCCGCCTCCGCGGCATGGGCGTTTTCCCGGACGCGTTCTGGACGGGAGGTGGTGGGTATGGCCGAACTCACCCTGCGGTCAGAAATGACCCAGGCCAGCAGCGCCTGGGCCCAGGAGTTGATGCCGTAGTCTCGGAGCGGCGTGAGGTCCGGCTGTTGCTTCAGGTCCAGGACGTAGCGGCCCTTCTGCAAGGGCTCCATCACCAGGACGCCGGTGCCCAGTTCCTCGGCCAACGGCAACAGCTCGTCCTCAACGTTCCGGTTCAACACGTTATAGGGAATCTGGACGGTGTCCACTCGACCATCGCGCATCAGGTCCATGATGGTGGGGTAGGCATCGGGCACCATGGCCGACACGCCCAGCATGCCGATTTTGCCCTCGCCTTTAATTCGCTCCAACGTGGGGAGGTGGGTCTGCCAATCGATCATGTTATGGACCTGGAAGAGGTCGATGTAGTCGGTCTGCAGCAGTTCGAAGGAACGTGCAATTTGGGCCTCGCCAGCGTCCTTGCCCTCGGTACGCACCTTGGTGGCGATGTAGAACCGGTCCCGACGGTCCTCGGTGATCTCGCCCAGGACCTGCTCGGCGTGGCCGTACCAGGCGGCGGTGTCGATCAGGTTGACGTCGCTGTCCAGGCAGTTGTCCACGATTTGCCTTCGGACGGCGACCTCATCGTTATCGGTAACATCGAACGTTCGCAGGGTGCCCAGGCCGATGACTGAAACGTCCAGGTTGCCAAGTTTGCGGTATTCCATCTTTCGTTCACCTCGCCCGATTGTCTGATGCAAACGCGTACATATCCACTTCCGCCACACCTGCTTGTCATTTGTCCCCAGTGGTTGTACCACTTACTACGCCAGCCCGACCAGTCCCGGACATGTTTCCCGGTTTTGCCGGATTCCAAAACAGGTTTGGCAGGACGAAACGAACCTCAGGTGAACGAACCATGGTCCAAACAACCACGCTGGATGCATTGATCCGCACTTTCAAGGTGATCCTGTTCGATTCCGACGGCGTCCTGGCCCGGTGGCCTGGCGCCGTTCCGGGAGCTCCGGAGGCCATTGACCGGCTCAATTCGCTGAACAAGCCCTATTTCGTTTTGACCAACGATGCCTCTGCACTTCCCGAGACCCGTGCAACACGGTACCGGGAACTGGCGTTGGACATTGATGCCGACCGAATCATAACCGCAGGGTCCCTACTATCCGGCCATTTTTCAGATCTTGCCATCGCCGGTTCGAGATGCGTCGTGTTGGGAACGGAAGACAGCGCTGACTACGTCCGAGCTGCCGGCGGGGAGGTGGTTTCGTTTGAGGACGATTTCGATGTGCTGGTGATCGGCGACCAATTGGGCTTCCCGTTTCTGGAGGCCACCGGGACGGTTCTGACGAACTTGTTCCGGAAGGTAGACCGGGGCGAGACGCCTCACCTCGTGCTACCGAACCCGGACGTGATATATCCGGAAGGAGAAGGCTTCGGCTTTGCCAGCGGCGCTGTGGCGTTGATGTTCGAGGCCGCCATCGCGCTCCGGTATCCCGCCCGGAACGACCTTGTGTTCAGTCGGTTGGGCAAGCCTCATCCCGCCATGTTCGAAGAGGCGTTCCGACGCTCCGGTACCCGAGATGCGGTGATGATCGGAGATACGCCGGGCACCGACATCAGAGGAGCCAATCAAGTGGGAATAGCGTCGGTGTTGATGGGAACTGGAGTCGCGATTGCCGATCCGTCCAAGCTCCCCGAGACGGACAGACCTACATATCTGATGGCATCCCTTGAGCCTTAACCGAGCCGCCCAACCAAAGCGCCGAAAGGCAATGGACCTCACACGTGCCCATTTTGTTATCGCGTGGAACTCTGCGCTATAGCGTTCACGTTACCTGACACACGGCTCCCATCAGCAACCAGATTGCGGCTCTTCCCTCGCAATGACTGTTTGACGGAAAGCGAGTGGGCGTGAGACTCAACCAGTTCTGGACAGCCACGTGTCGGCAGAGTATCTTGCGGCTTGGTACTCCCACCCGTGCTGACGTTTCAGCAACATAACCCAGAGCAAAGACTTGGATCGGATACCAGGATGCAGGAGAGCGGTCGCCCAGTTCGGCCAGAGCCGCCGCCCACGAGGTTGAATCATGCCTGAACTCCATGAGCTTTCGGTGGTGGAAGCCGCCGCGCAGATTCGCGAAGGAACCCTGTCGCCGGTGGCGCTGGCAGAGTCGCTGCTGACGCGCATCGATGCGCTGGACGGCGACCTGCGGGCGTGGGTCACCATCGACCGCGACGCGGTGTTGTCGGCAGCCCGAGGACGGGAGGCGGAGGTCCAACGGGGTGACCCGCTCGGACCGATCCACGGCGTACCCGTGGGCCTGAAGGACATCTTCTACACGGAGGGTATGCTCACCGCCTGCGGTTCGAAGGTGAATGCCGATTTCGTGCCCGACTTCGATGCGACAACGGTGGCCAAAATCAAAGCGGCCGGTGGCATCATCTTGGGCAAGGCGGTCACCACCGAGTTCGCCTCGGGCGACCCCTCACCGACGCGCAACCCGTGGAACCTGGAGCACACTCCCGGCGGCTCCAGCAGCGGCTCGTCAGCGGCGGTGGCGGCTCGGATGGTTCCGGCCGCTCTCGGTTCGCAGACTGGCGGGTCCACCTGCCGCCCAGCGGCCTACAACGGCATCGTCGGCGTGAAGGCCACCTACGGCCGCATCTCACGGTACGGGGTGGCCCCGTTGAGCTGGTCGCTGGACCACGTGGGCATCCTGACCCGAACGGTGGCCGATGCCGCGCTGATGCTGACCGTCCTCAGCGGCGCAGACGACAATGATCCCGGCAGCTTGCGCGAACCGGCGCCCGACTTCAGCGCGCAGATGGTCGAGCACGACCGGCCGCCGCGCATCGGGCTGGTGCGGCAGTACTTCCAGGACTATGCCACGCCGGAGATGTGGGCGCACACCGAGGCCGTGGCCAATCAACTGGCGGAAGCTGGAGCCGAAGTCGAGGAAATACCCTTGCCCGACAGCTTCGCCCTAATCCACAGCTCCCAGCGCATCGTGTCGAACGTCGAGTGCTCGGGAGTCCACGGGGTCAATCACAGCATCCGCGCCGGCGACTATGGCCCGCGCATCCGCGCCGGCATGGAGATGGGCATGATCATGCCGACGTCGGCGTACCTGAAAGCCCAGCGGCTGCGACGGCAATTCCGTGCCGACCTGAGCGAGATGGCGGCCAGGGTCGATGTCGTGATGACGCCGGCGATACCCGCGCCGGCTCCTCGTGACCTGAACACCACCGGTGACGCGGCGTTCCAGGCGCCGTGGACGGCAGCCGGGTTGCCCACGGTGGTGGTCTCGACGGGCCTGAGCGAACTGGGGATGCCCATTGCGGTGCAGTTCGGCGGGCCGTGGGCCCAGGAGGGCAGGGTCCTGGGCGCGGCGCAGTGGTGCGAGCGGATTGCCGGGTTGAACCAGGCGCCGCCGATCGGTTGACACCGTCAATTGATGTCAATGCGACCCGGGCCTGTCATACCAAGATGGAACGAAGCGTGTCTCACTAGATGAACTGCTGATTTGCCCAGCCCTCCTCGAAGGTCGTGTGGAAGAAGGGGGCCGACTTCTTGCTTTTGTACATCCATTTGCCTTGGCCTCGCACGTATTCTTCCTCGTCGAGACCAGCCCGCCACATCGCCTTGCCGGTGTCTCCCACGGTGCACGGCATGAACAGGTACCACCGTGCCCGGGCCGTATCGCCGGTTACTTCGATCTGCGGGTTCAGCCCGTAATGCAAGGCAAACACGAAGTGGCCGGAGATTCCGCGGAAGAACCCGCGAATCGCCTCCCTGCCCTCGTATCTCCCCATCCCCTCGCTTTCCCAGGTGGCATCCTCAACAAATAACGCGGCCAGCCGGTCCGGGTCATAGTTGTCGTCGCAAGCGGCGGCGTATTCCGCCTTGAGGTTGCGCAGCGCCTCAATATCCTCCAGGTGACGAACCCGGTCCCGCAACTCCTCCACCACCGCTAACAAGTCGGCTGTTTGCTCAGTTGACATCCGATTACCTCGCCGGAATCTCGCAGATTTCTAAATCATGATGAGCCTTTAGCACAACGAAAAATATCTGGCAACACCAGTTGAGAATGATCTTCTGCGGATCGACGTCAGCGTCGTAGCGTTACCCCACCACCAACCTGTCTGTCCAGTGGAATTTTCCGACACCCAAACGGTGCGCGGACACCCGCTAGCGGCCCGCAGGGCCGCTGACGAACTCCGATATCCGAGCGGTCACGGAACCGGCGCGGAGTGAGCGTTCACGCTGCCACTCAGCGAGCCGAAGTACACCACGCCCTCGCTGACCGTGTAGGTTCTCACACCCCAGATGTATCCTTTCTGCGTTTTCCAGATGGTGCGCCCATCCGCGGCGTCGATGGCTACCAGGTGTCCCGAATCAGCCTCCAGATACAGGACGCCGTCAATCACCGCTAGCCCCTGCAACCCCATTCCCTCTGCCTGAACGGTCCACAAAGGAGCGCCCGTTGGCGCGTCCAGGGCGACTACCTCACCCGCTTCGGTGGCGGCGAAAAGCACTCCTCCAGAGACTACCGGCGCTGTGCTCAGAGGCGATGGCAACGAGTGGGTCCAGATCGCCGCTCCGTTTCGGGCGTCCAGGGCATGGACCCGATCGTCGGGCGACAGGTAGTAAACGCCCTGAATCACCAGTGCCGGAAACTCCCGAGCCGGGAACCGCTCGGTGTCATGACTCCAGATGACTCTCCCGGTGGCCGCGTCCAGGGCATAGGCCCGGTTGACTGCGGTCACGTAAACCATTCCGTCCACAACCGTGGGCGGCGATTCCACGCGGTCGGGCATGTCGGTGCTCCACACCGTCTCCCCGGTGGCCGCGTCCAATGCATGGTAGCCTCCGAAATCTGGCCTCGGAACATAGACTCGGTCGCCGACCACGGCCGGCGCGAAGTCGTCCAACAAATGGTGGGGCAGCGCGTCGACCCAGACCGTTTCGCCCGACATCCCATCAAGGGCGTGCACCTTTCGGTCCCCGTCGCTCAGCGAACTGACATAGACCAGGCCATCGGCAACCGGAGGAGAGTATTGCATCCACGCTCCGGTGTCGTGACTCCACAGCTCGGCCCCGGTCGCCGCCTCCAGCGCGTAAACGCTGTGGTCGTTGGAACCCACGTAGACAGTTCCATCGGAAACCGTGGGCGTGGACTTGACGGCGTCCCCGGTGGCGAAGCTCCACAACTCCGACCCGTCGGCCGCGTCCAGCGCGTAGACCCTGCCGTCGGCGGAGCCCACGTAAACCACACCGTCCACCACCGTTGGGGCAGTGTCCACCCAGCCGCGGGTGGCGAAGCTCCACAACCTGGTTTCGTCCGAACCCGCCTCGGTTTGCTGAGGTCCGCCGACTCCGCCGCCCATCAACGCAGGAGCGCAAACGGCCATCCCGGTGAAGAATGCAAACATCGCCTCCGCCTGTGCCGGCGTCGCCTCCGGGCCGGAGGCGGCAACCAGGCTGGCAATGTCGGTATCGGCCAGCAGGTCCCGGATGCATGCGTTGTCCGGTTCGCCCAATTCCACCCCGGGCCCCATCTGGGCCGCCAGCATGATGAAGAAAAGCGCAGCCGCCGTTTCCTGTTCCAGACAGCCGAAAACTGTGGGTTCCCAGCCTTGACCGGACCCGCTGCCAAAAACTGGCGTATCCATCGCTTGAGCCAGTCGCTCCTCGCCCAGTTCGGCCGCGATGCAGGACCGTTCCTCTGCCGTGAATACGTCAAACAGGTCTTGCCACCTGTCGTCCGGCCCGACGTTGGGCAGCATTGCTGCCAGGTCCTGTGGGCCGGCGTCCGTCGCGGCAGGGGTGGGGGCTGGCGTTGACGTTATGACTGGCGACGCTGTGGGAAGAGGCGTCGGAGATTCCGCCGGCGACGACGCCTCCCTGGTGGCGGTTGCGTTGCCGACGGCGGCGGCTACGGTCGCCCCGATGTCCGGTTCCGGAGTGGGTTCGATCTCGCGGTCGGTGCCACCGAGCAATCCGCATCCCAGGGCGGATGCCGACAGAATGGTCAGGATGATCAGAAGCTGCACACCGGTATTTCCGAAACAGAGAACTCTCATGGTGTCTAAACTCGGCTGGAAGACGCAACGCACCAAGGGGTCATTGACGCCGTGGGACCGGAGTCGCGTGGCGGAGGGCTGCGCAAAAGGACTGCGATATTACAACACAACCCCGCAGCCGTCCCGGTGTGCGACCGCGATCTGGCAAATTGCCGGCTTGAGCGATTGCGAACCAAGTATTCCAAATGGGGGCAGAGCATAGAGACTCTGGCCTATTTTTGGGATTCAACGCCCATCCGTCGAAGGAAGGACATATTCCCTGACCAGTTGGCCGATGACAGGGTCGTAGAACAGCCACAAATCGACAGCGTGCGTGAAGATGCCTTTCTGGGCCGTCGAGTATTTCGAGCAAAGCTCGGTTGTTGGCCGGTGGAGTGGAAACGGGCGTCAGCGCGAACCGGTTCACCAAACCTGTCATCAGCCGCATTTCCGCTATCATGGGCTCGGTACCGCGACAAACGCCATCGCGGACCCGAGAGGATGCAGGAGGAAATACCTTGGGAACACTGAACACGGCAGAGGTGGATGAATTTCTGTCCCAGCCCCGAACGGCGCAGTTGGTCACCATGCGGCGCACCGGCGCTCCCCACGTCGCGCCGGTCTGGTTCCTTTGGGATAACGGCCAGGCTTTGGTGATGGCCGACAGAGCGTCGGTCAAGGTGCGAAACATTCGCCGCAATTCCACCGTGGCCCTATGCGTCTGCACTCCGGATCACCCCTATTCTTTCGTGACCATCGAGGGCACGGCCGACATCGCTGACAGCGGCCTGGAGGACATGGTGCGTAGGATATGCGTCCTCTACGAGGGAGACGAGCGAGGCGCCGAGTTTGCCGCCGAACTTCTGACCGACGAAAGGTTGACCCTGATCGTCATTTCCCCCGGTCGTTTCATCTCCTGGAAAGAGGACGAGGAATAAGAAACTATCTCAATTGCCGGAAGACCGCGACATCACCGCGTACATTCCCATCCATCCCAAACCGGAAACCGGCCAGGTGGGGCGCGGTGACTTCACCGATCGCCGCGGCCACCTGATTGGTCCAATCGAAATCACCTGAACTCCCTATCCGGATGTTGACGCGGGACGCCGCAAGGGGAGGCAACGTCGGCATAGTGTGGGCAGGTCAAGCCGCGGCGTCGGCCCAGTGGGTGGGGTGGGACACTGATTGATCTGGCCGTGAGGTCGGCGGGGTCCTGTTGAAATGGCCGGCGGAGATCGGGAGGGCGTGGTTGACGCCGGGCGTGGCGCTGTCGATACTCGCTTGCCAGACGCTACTCGCCTGCCAGAATGGACGTGTGGCGAGCGGTGTCGATCGCAGCGGTATCTCGTTCCCCACGCTGCGTGAGCCGAGGCGCGGAGGTGATCGAATTGTTCGACCAACTACCCCAGGTGTCTCCTGCGGCGCTTAGGCGCATACGCCTTCTGGCCTCGCTGGCCGCCGCTGCCGGCTTGCTGGTAATCGGGTGGCACCTGCTGATCGTACTGATACCGCTCATGATCAGCGCCATCGCCGCGGCTATGCTGATGCCCGTGATGAGGTGGGGAGAACGTTCGCCCCTCGCTCGGAGATAGCCCAAGGCAAACCGCCTGACCATAGCCACGGCCGCGTCCCTACTGGCCGTTACCGCCGTTTTGGCGGTGCTGGGTTTGGCGACCTATGCGCTGATTGGCGGCGCAAGGACTTTCATCGACGCGGTTCCGGCCCTGGGCGAGGAAAGCAGGGGAGCATTCGAGCAGATCGAGGCTGCCTACCGGGAACAGGTGCCGCCAAGGGTCCAGGACGCCTTGAACCCCCGTCTGGAAGAGTACCGGGACGCTCTCTTGAACTCCGGGTTTTCCGCTTTGGAACGGGTCGCTGGCCTGTTGCAGAGCAATATTTCGCAGATGCTGGCCATCATCGCCGCTCCCATAGCGATTTTCCAGATGCTATACCAGCCCAGGGCGTTGACGGACGCGTTACGCCAGCTCGTCCCGGGTCCCTTGCAGGATGACCTGACCGAAATAGGGATACTTGCCGGGAGAACGATAGTAGCCTACATCCGCGTGCAGTTGGTTGGGGCCATATTCGTCGGCGGTTTGATCTGGCTGCTGTACTGGTCAGTGGGCATTGAACTGGCGTTGCCGCTGGGCATGTTGGCCGCCTTCACCGAGTTGGTGCCCATCATCGGGTCGACCGTTTTCATCCTGGTGGCGGGCGTCGCGGTAGCGTTAACCGACTTGCAGAAGTTGCCGCTCGTGGTGGTGTTTTTTGTCCTGGTCCAGGTAGTGTATGGCAGCATCGTATTCCCCAGGCTACAGGGCCAGGCCCTTGGGCTGCACCCGGTGATTCTGGTTGTCGCGGTTGCCGTGTTCAGCGTGTTTTTCGGGATACTGGGCGCGTTGGTGGCAGCGCCGGTTTCGGGAGCGACCTACCGAGTTTTGCAGTACGCCCGCGAGGAGTGGAACCGTGCCGGCGCCGAAGAACCCGAGGCGGCATTTGAGGAAGATGCCGCTGGCCCCGACGACCAATAGCGCTCAGCGACCAGAACAATCGGTAAGCGCTATGGTCGGAAATGGCCGAGCGCCACCTCCGGAAAAGCGCCCCGCTGCACGGCGAGGGTATAGGCAGCGCCCAGACCATCACCTCAGAATCGCCGGACCCCCGAAATTCGTACGGTAGCGCTCCTCCGGCGGCGTCACGCGCTCCTTGGACGTCGCCGTTTTCTCATCATTTATTCACGTTTCCTCCCGCGATTTTCACGCCGGTTTCACAACGCTCCTGTAACCTGAATCTGTGGGATCCCGACGCAGGTCGGGGCACGTCCTCGGCTCAATAACTGCTGCCTGTGTCGGTCCCACTTGGGCGGCGCGGCGCGTCATCCCGTCTTCCCTCCGGACGTGGTGGCGCCTGCGCCGCCCTCACCCTATAACTTGGGAGTACAGGCGCAATGCGTCAGATAATCCATGCTTTGAAACCTTCCCGCTTTTTCGTTTTTGCCCTGCTGGCAATACTGGGATCCCTCGTAGCCCTGGGAGTCCAGGACCCGCCCGACGCATCCGCTTACGCCCTGTGGATCGACGTGGAGTGCACCGACCACAAGGTGACCGAAGGCCACACATTCCGCCTGCACGTTGTCACCGAACAGCCGCCGCATCTGAACGCGTCAACCATCAAGGTTCGCTGGACCACCGTGGCCGACACCGCGGACGAAACCGATTACCGCCCGCTCCACCGGGAAGGTCAGGCCAGCAATCGTTACCAGTCCAACACCGCGCGCATGGGCCGCACCTTCCACACCATCAATGACTCCTTCAGCGAACTCGACGAACACTTCAACGTGAAAGCGGTCAACGCGTCCTCGGATTCCCGCGCAGCCGGCCAGGGCAACTGTCGGATCAAGATCGAAGACGACGACGGACCCGGCGCGATGAAAACCTGGATTGATTCGACGCCCACTGACCGCAAATACACTCGGGGCGATACCATCCGCATCAAGCAGCAGTTCACCGAAGCGGTCGCAATCCAGGATGGGCAGGTCAACCTGGGTCTCCTCTTCGGGCAGGACCCCGAGGTCGCGACCAGAAACGCCCACTACGTCAGCGGCACAGGCACCGATACCCTGACATTTGAATACACCGTCACCGGCGATGACCTCGACATTGACGGCATCGAGATCCCCAACAGCGACTACGGCGGTTCCGGCTCCATCGTCACTCTGGAAGGCCGCTCGCCGGTAAATGCAACATACCGTGGGCTCCCGGCGAGCTCCGCACAAATCGTCGACGGCAAAACCACCGTGCAGGAAGTGTCTATCATCTCCTCACCCGCCGACGGAACCACCTACCGCTTTGGAGAAGACCTGGAAGTCCAGATGCGCTTCAGCCGGGCCGTCCAGGTTGATGGCGATTTGCAGATCGACCTGCGCATCGGGGACGACTACCGGGGCGCCGCCTACGATCGCGGTTCCGGATCGGACACCCTGGTATTCAGTTACACGGTTCGTTCTGAGGACCTGGACGCCGATGGGTTTAGCGTATCTCATGGCTACATCCTTGCCTCCGGGGATTCCCACGGATTCGCCGGCGATGGCTCCATCACCGACGTTGGCGGCGATTTCACCGTCAATCCCTTTTACAGCGGACTCGCTGACCAGTCCGACCACGAGGTGGACGGCCGACCGTACGTCACAAGCATTGCGGTCACCTCAAACCCAACCAACGGCACGCATTACCGTATGGACGACCGCATCATGGTCTCATTGACCTTTGATCGTGCTGTTTCAGTGCAGCCCAAACCCGGGTTCAACGTCAAGATTGGCGACCGGGAAGTACTGGCCCAGTTCTACGACGGCTCTCTCACCGATACGCTGGTATTCAGCTACAAGGTGGATGAGGACGACGTCGACACCAACGGTATTTCGGTCCCTGCGCTGCAGACGTTCACGGATTCCGGCGGAATCTGGGAGGCCCGTACTCGGGTGGCCGTGAACCAGCGTATCCCGCCCCTCGCTGACCAGCCGGGTCAGGGTGTGAAAGGAACCCTGCCCACCGTCATCTCCAACGAGATAGTCAGCGCTCCTAGCCATCCTCCCTATTACCGATACGGGGACAAAATAGAAATTGCCCTGGTGTTTGACGAACCGGTGACCACGTTGGGAGCGCCGTGGATCAGCATCAATCTGGATGGATTGGACTCCCACGAGCGGAACGCGACCTACCAACGCGGCTCCGGTACCGACACGCTGGTCTTCGCCTACACCGTGCAGGATACCGACATCGACCATACCGGCGTCTCCCTGCCGGCGGGCGAACCGGACGGCTTCACCGGCAACGTCCGCGTGTACCAGGCGGGCACTGAAAATCAGGCCAACGGGTACCTCCCTGGATTCGCTGACGCGCCCGAGCATCGGGTCGCCGGCAGGCCGCATATCACTTCTATCGAGGTCAGCTCCGACCCGGGCGAGGACGGCGTCTACGAGATGAGCGACACCATCGAGCTCTTGGTCAACTTCGTCGACCAGGTAACCGTGACCGGATCGCCCCAGTTGACTATTGACCTGGACGGCGCGACCCAAACCGCTGCATACCGGGAGGCGCGGAGCATGACCGACAGCGAAGGCGCGGACAACACGGACGAGGCGCTGGTTTTCGCCTACACCGTCCAGACCGCCGACGAAGCGGCCGACGGCATCGCCGTCGTGAGGGACGCTCTCGATCTGAACTCCGGGTCCATTGTTGATCTCCGGGGACATCAACCCGGGCTGACCAACGAGCCCGTTACTTTCGCCGACCATCCCGTGATCGAGGTCGCCCCGGTGCTCGAAAGCGCGCGCACATCACAGGACGGTTCGCAGGTCATCCTCACCTTCAGCGAAAACGTGCAGGTGGAACCCGCCCTGCATACCCTCAGCGCCTTCGCCGGCATTGACGTCAGCGTCTACCTGCGCGCGCTGATTGACGTGTACGTCGACGGCCACCGCGCCCACACGCATGGCGCAGTGATTTCAGGCAAGGAACTCACGCTGGCCATGGACTCCGAGATCACGCAGGGCCAGCCCGTTGAAATAGCCTACGACGACGTGTTTGCCAGGGACGTGCCCGGCGTCATCGTGGACCACGCCGACAACCCGCTGGCGCACTTTTCCAACCAGTCGGTCACCAACGCCTCTACCCAACCCGCCGACGCGGACGCCAACTGGCCGGTAATCAACGCGTACAGCCTCACCATCCCGGAAGGCCGGAACGGCACGTACACCGTCGCCCTGGGCGCCCAACCGTCGGCAGACGTTACGGTCTCGCTGTCCATCGCGCCGGCCACGCACCTGACGTCCAGCCATCAAACGCTGACGTTCACGACGGACAACTGGTCGACTCCGCAGACCGTGACGCTGACCGCGGGCACGGACGAAGACAGCTCCAATTTCTGGCAGGAGATAGTCCACACCGCAGACATCGACAGTTTCATGACCGGCCACCTGAAGGTTCTCGTCCAGGACTAGCCGAGCTCGAAGACTAGCCGAGTCTAAGATTGGTCCACCCGAAGGGAGGTGTTCATATCGCTGGCCGCCTGGGCGCTTGATGCATCCCCGCTGCTATGCCGCCCTGGTGGACCACCCGCTACATCGACACGGAAACTGTTGCCGTTATCAAAGCCTCCGCGCTAACCCCGGCCATCCGGCACGCGTCCGCAAACGTATATTTATATGAGCAATGCGATGTGTTGCTGCTCAAGGGTATATCGGTCGGGCCAGCCATAACTCAGGCCCGCCGGCGCAAGGAGGATAACCATGCAAAGGCGCATAGCTACGCCAATCTCAATCATCCGCAACGCCCCGCGTGAGGCTGTGGCCCGCACTGCCGCATTATGTATTCTTGCGGTGGTGGCGGCGCTCGTAACCATGGTCGGCCCTGGTCCGAGCCTGACCCACGCATCAGATGTCTCGGCCAGTCGACCGGACGCTGGACCATTCGGCACACCACCGTACAATACGGCGCCCGCTGACCAAGCGGGTGTCCAGACCATCTGGACCGGCAACCTCAAGGTCGGCAAAGCCAGCGACTTGGACGAGACCTACCTGGGTTATTCGCCGAACCTGGCCCCGAGCGAGCAGGGCGACCTGGACGTCAAGGATTTCGAACACGACGGCGTCCAGTACAGCATCCTGGGAATATTCCAGCAGGAGTTTGGCCCAACCTTCAAACAACTGATCTTCTCCGCGGACATTCCCTTGCCTGATAACTGGGTGTTCCAGTTCGGCGACAAGTCCTTCCCGCTCAGCGACGCGGCGGACTTGGGATCTGGGCAGAACATCCACGCCTGGAGACTGGCGGAGGTGCTGGGTTGGTCAGAAGGCGAAACCGTGACGCTATCCCTCGTCAAGCCGTCTCAATCCATCGTGTCCATCGATCCGGCCCTCAATGCCGACCCCGAAGAATTCATGCTCGGCGTCATTGGCATGACCGGTGAAATAGCTGAGTCCGGGCAGTTTGTCCCGATCAACATCACCCTCGAGGACGGAAAGTCCTACGTGGTCGAAATGAAGGGAGCCGCCACGGACGACGGCACGCTCTCGGACCCCTGGATCTCGGGTATCAACGGACGGTTTGAAACCGATGGCCAACGGCGCTGGGAACCCGTTTGGTATGACGCTTCGGGTCGCACCTCCACCGACGTTACTTTTTCCAACGGCTCAAGTTACCGCGTCGACGAGAACGGCAGGATGTTTTTCGCCTCTACCAGGAACGGTGAGGAGACCCTGTCGCCCGTGACGGGCGGCAACGACGACGGCGGCGAGGGTTTCAACGCCAAGTTGTTCCTGGTCAACTTCCCCTCAGGCGATTACCAGGTTGTGGTATCCGGCGCGCCAAATCCCAACGACACCGGCACCTTTACCTTCGACCTGATGGAGATCACCGTCGATGATCACTCCGGCGATCCACGGGCGCCGGGCGCGTTGCTGGTTGGCGGATCCGCCTTCGGCAACATCGAAAGGCCGGGAGACACCGACTGGTTCGCCGTCGAACTGGAGGATGGAGTCGAATACGCGGTTGAAATTCAGGGAGAGGCATCGGAGGCCGGCGAATTGCCCGAACCCCGTATCGCCGGCATCTACGACGATATTGGCACGCTCATCGACGACACTGCCAACAACCACCTGCCTCCCAAGGTATCCGGCGGTACCAGGGTCGCATTCACCCCGCAAGCCAACGGAACCCATTACATCGCCGTGTCGGGCTACACGCCCTACATGCCTCACCTTTCGACGCTCCCCGTTGGCACGTATACCGTGAGCGTCAACGTTCAGCAGTAAAGCCCGGAGGCTCTTGCGGCTAATCGGGTGGACCGAACCCTTACGCCAGCCTCAACCGTATCGCCACCGTTCACAACGGCATCTCCACGTCCCCGTCGTCTCGGTACGACGGGGACAATCGTTTTCACTGCGGTCCCGCCCCAAGCGCCACCCACCTTGCTCCGGCGCGTGACGTGTTGGCGCGGCAACGCCCCTGCATGGGACATGCCCATTTCGAGCCACCGTCCCGGTCAATCGCCGCAATATTTTGTGGCTTACCAACCACCCCTCGGCCCGCTACAATTGCCCTCGGATTGCCAGGGAGGCTAAAAACCCCCATCCCACAAGGATCACAGGCCGCATCACCATGGTGGGACTTTCCCATCAAGGTTGCCGGAGAGGAATGCAAATGTACAACCACGCCCCAGTGGAAAGCGTCGCCGAAGCCTATCTGGAGTTGCTGGCCGCCCGCGGCATCGACTACTTCTTCGGCAACGGCGGTACGGACTTCGCCCCCATCATCGAAGCCTACGCCAAGCGGCAGGTGCAGGAATTGCCGGTGCCCCGGCCCATTCCCGTGCCCCACGAGGTCACCGCGGTGAGCATGGCCCACGGTTACACCATGATTACGGGTCGGCCGCAGGTGGTGATGGTGCACACCGTCCCCGGCACGGCCAACGCCATCGGCGGCATCGTCAACGCCGCCCGCTCCAACATCCCCATGCTCTTCAGCGCCGGCCGCACTCCCATCACCGAGGGCGAGGCCAGGGGATCCCGCGATGGAAGCATTCACTGGGCGCAGGAGTCCTTCGACCAGGCGGCCATGGTTCGGGAGTGGGTGAAGTGGGATTACGAACTGCGCCACGGGTCCGACCTGGAAGGCGTAGTCGATCGGGCATTCGCCATCGCCGAGTCCCAGCCCGCCGGACCGGTGTATTTGACCATGCCCAGGGAGGTGCTGGCGGAGGATATCGACGGCCTGTCGTACCGGGATGCTTCCCGGCAGCAGAAGTCCGTCGACCGCCTGCCCATCCCGGAGTTGATCGAGCAGGCGGGCCGCCTGCTGGCCGGCGCGAACAATCCCATCCTGGTAACCCGCGGTGGCGGCAAGGACCCGCGAACCGTGGCTCCGTTGGTGGAACTGGCCGAGTTGCTGGGCATGGCGGTGTTCGAGTCCGGAGCGTTGTACGCCAACTTCCCTAAGGATCATGCCCTGTATGCCGGCTCGGACGTTGGATCCATGCTGGCCGAGTCGGATGCCGTGGTGGTGCTGGAGGCAGACGTGCCCTGGACTCCAAAGCGGCATCAGCCCGCCGAAGGCGCCCAGGTCATCGGCATCGGAGAGGACCCGCTCTTTTCCGCCTATCCGGTGCGTGGGTTCCAGGTTGACCTCAACCTCGCCGGCACGCCCCGGTTGGTCATCCAGGCGCTCGTGGATGCCGTCAGGGCCATTGGCGTGGATGCCTCGGCGGTGCAGGTTCGCACGGGCGAGTGGAAGACCCGGAACGACGAGATGCGCGACCGCTGGCGCCGGCAGGCGATGGCCGCCAGCGATCAGGCACCCATCAGCAAATCGTGGTTCACCAGGTGCCTGTCCGACGTGCTGGACGACGATACCATCGTGCTGAATGAACTCGGCATCGACGCGGTGCAGATCGACATCACCCGCCCGGGAACCTTCTACGGCGTGCCTGTTTCCGGGGGCCTGGGCTGGGGAGTTGGAGCCGCGCTGGGCGCCAGGCTGGCAGATGGCGGCAAAACCGTGATCTGCTGCGTGGGAGACGGGTCATACATCTTTGGTTCCGGCACCGCCGGCCACATCGTGTCGGAGGCGCAGGGACTGCCCATCCTGACCATTGTGTGGAACAACGGCATCTGGAACGCGGTTCAGAATGCCACCAGGACGACCTACGCTGATGGCTTCGCGGTGCAGACCGACAACTTCGCCGTCACCACACTGTCCCAGTCGTTCCAGTACGAACTGATCTGCCAGGCGGCCGGCGGCTACGGCGAACGGGTCGAGGACCCGGCGGAGGTTCCGGCGGCATTGCAACGCGCCCTGAACGCGGTGCGCAACGAAAATCGCCAAGCTTTGCTGAACATCATCGGCCAATAAGCAACCGTGGGCAAACCCAACAGGGCACGCCTTGCCAACCACGGGCCCAACATCCGGAAAGCGCCGGCGCTGACAGGCTTGGATACCAGGCAGGATCCGACGGGCTCCCCGGACTGACGCTCCGACCCGTCGGTTACTCCAAATTCCGCAGCAGGCTGCCAAACCCGTCAATGGGCTTGGTCCACCCCAGCCTCCGCAGGGCCATCCAGATGGTGGCCTGGTTCACCGTGATCACAGTCTTGCCCAGCCGCTGCTCCAGTTCCTCCGCCGCGTCCAGCGCCCGCCACGCTGTCCCGGGGAGGAAGATGGTATCGGCATCATCCTGGGCAACGTCCGCGGCGAAATCGATGATGGCCTGGGGGGTGTCCATATCGATTTCCCGTGGGTTCATGGAGTCCTCCATCCACGGCGCGCCGTCCGCGCTCAGCACCTCGAATCCCGCCTCTTCCATCAGCGGCTTCAGACGGTTCCGCAAATGGTAGTTGCGATAAGGGCCGGCGATGCTCAGCTTGCGGCTGCCCACGTGCCGCATCGCCGCGATGCACGAACCCACGGCGGTTATCGACTCTATCCCGCTGGATTCCTCCATCAGTTTAGCCATCGACTGGTCGTAGGCCATGTACCCCTTGTGCCACGTGCCGGAGGTGCAGGCGTACACCAGCACGTCGGGGCCGATGTTGGACAGTGCGCTGGCGCCCCGGGCCACGTCGTCGTTCATCCTGGTGATGTCGAATCCGAACAGCGCCGTTTCGACCTCGTTGGCCTCCGCGCTGCTCATGCTGAGCCGGTGTCCGGACTCGGCGGACGTATCGGGCTGGCTGCCCCACGCGCCGTTCCACATCCGTTCGAAGTGCACCGTGATTTCCGGTGGCACAACCCGGTAGAAGTCGGGTTCAACCACCGGGTTGGTGGCGGGCACCAGGGCCCCGATGCGGCGCGTTTGGGTCAGATCTGCCATTATCCTCACTCCAGTACAACGTTCCGCGTATTATACAATCCCCACCTGCGCCAAATACGCCGAAGGAGCCAAAGCATGGGTTGGTCCAAAAACAATCCGAACGGTCTCATTCACTACACGCCCCAGCTGGCCTATCGCGGCTACACCCTCGTGACCAACCTCAACGGGCAGGAATCGCGTCTCATCGACATGGAAGGACACATCTGCCACACATGGCATTCCAGCCAGGGCATCGGTTATTCGTACCTGCTGCCCAACGGCAACCTGCTGTTGCGCACCGGCCCGGCGGCGGAGGAGACCTCGTTCCTGGAGCGTCCGGAGATGGAACTGCTGCCTCGCGGCGGACGAACGGTGGCCGGGGCCATTCTCGAACTGGACTGGGACAGCAACGTGGTCTGGGAGTACCGGTACCCCCTGCTGCACCACGACTTCGAGCGTCTGCCCAACGGCAACACCCTGGTGCTGACGTGGGAACTGATCCCCGAGGAAATCTCGCAGCGGGTCAAGGGCGGGCACGATGACGACGAGAGCGGAGGCATGCTGGGCGATGTCGTGCGCGAGATCACTCCCGCCGGCGACGTGGTGTACGAATGGACATCATGGGACCACTTGGACTTCGATGAGGACCGCATCTGTTTCCTCGAAGGCCGCGAGGAGTGGACCCACCAGAACGCCCTCAACGTAACTCACGATGGCGACCTGCTGGTCAGTTTCCGCCAGACCGACACCATCGGCATCGTCGACAAAGCCAGCGGCGAGTTCACCTGGAAGTGGGGGCGCGGCAATATCTCGCACCAGCATCACCCCACCATGCTCGCCAACGGAAACGTGCTTCTCTTCGACAACGGGCCACACAAGCGCGGCGTCACCCACTCGCGGGTGATCGAGGTCAATCCCTCAACCAACGAGGTTGCCTGGCAATACCGGGGCGACCCTCCCATATCCTTCTACAGCTATCACATCAGCGGCGCCGAACGCCTGCCCAACGGCAACACGCTGATCTGCGAGGGAGCGCCGGGCCGCATCTTCGAGGTGACGCCGGTCGGGGAAATCGCCTGGGAATACATCAACCCGTTCCTGGGACAGAGCGGGTTCGGCGTCGGCGGTTCCGTGTCTGGTCTCGCCAACTCCGTGTTCCGCGCCCACCGTTACGGCAACGACCATCCCGCCCTGGCTGGCAAAGACCTAGACCCCGACCGGTTCGCCAACCTGAACCGGCTGTACGCGTAAACCCCACTGGCGCACTTGCGGCTGCCTGCTCGGTCGATATTGCCCCGGCGCGGGGTATAATTCGATCACGCCTGCCGCATAGCGGGCCAACCGCATACTCACCTAAACCCGGCGAGGCTCAGCATGACCACCGCCAAATCACCCAAATCTCTCCCCACTTACCCACTGCCGGACACGCCCTTTATCCCCGACGAGAAGATGACCGTATTCGACCATCTCACGATCACCGGCAGCGCACATTTCCTGGCCCAATATCTCGGAAACCTTGACACCACCGTGATGGGTGGCGATCGCTACCTCACGACGGTTCTGCCCGCCCAACTCGCCGACATGACCGGCGTGCCCTACCCTGACATGCTGGTGTCCTTTAACGCCTACCCAGATGTCTTCCGCGCCCGCAACGGCTACGTCATCGCGGAGCAAGGCAAGCCGCCCGACTTCGTGTTGGAAGTGGCATCGGAGTCAACCGGGCGCAGGGACGCCGTGGATAAGCGAATCACCTACGCGGCCCTGGATATTCCTGAATACTGGCGCTTCGATGAGACCGGCGCATACCACGGCGCCCGTTTGGCCGGTGACCGGTTGGTGGGCGGACAATACGAACCCATACTGATTGATGAACTGCCCGACGGCAGCCTGCAGGGGCACAGCGCCATACTGAACGTCGATGTGCGCTGGGTCGACGGGCATCTGGTCTGGTACGACCCGACCAGTGGAGAACCCGTCGCCACCTTCGAATCGTTACGGCAAGCCTTCGCCCGGGAAAGCGAGGCGTTGACCCGGGAGCGAGAAGCGCTGAATCAGGAACGGGAGGCCCGGATCCAGGCCGAAACCAGGGTCCGGGAATTGGAAGACCAGATCCGCCGACTGCGGGGCGAATGACCGCCACGAACCGGCATCAGGCAGGTGGATTTTGCGGGTATTGGTAATCGGAGCCAGCGGTTTCATCGGGCGGTACGTCATGCGACGCCTCGGCGCGTCGCCGGAGCACGAGGTGGCCGGCACCTTCGGGTCCCAGCCGCCCGCCGACGATGGCAACGCGTGGCACCAAGTCGAACTTACGGACGCCGCCGCGGTGGAGCGACTGTTCGAGCACACCCGGCCGGAGGCGGTGGTCCATCTTGCCGCCATCGCCGACATCGGCGCGGCGGAGCGCGACCCCGAGCGCGCCACCGCGATCAACGTGGCCGCGACGTCCACCATTGCGCGACTCTGTGAGCAGCACGGCGCGCACTTGATCTTCGTGTCCACCGAGTGCGTGTTCGACGGCGAGCGCGGATTCTACCGCGAGGATGAAACTCCGCGGCCCACGACCCACTACGGCCGGACCAAGTGGGAGGCCGAGCAGGAGGTGGTCTGGGAGGCAGCATCCTGGAGCATCGTGCGCACCAGCATCGTGTACGGCTGGCCCCATCCCGGCAAGGGCAACTTCGCCCCGTCGCTCATCGACAACCTGCGCAACGGCCGGCCTTACCGCGCTCCGACCGAGGTGCTCCGCACCCCCGTGTACGTCGAGCATCTCGTCGACGGCATCGCGCTGTTGGTCGAACGCGGACACCCGGGCATCCTGCACGTGGCCGGCCGCGATTGGGTCAGCATGTATGACTTCGCCTCCGCCATCGCCAACACGTTCGATCTGGACGCCAACCTCGTGCAACCGATGGATGCGGATGCCCAGGCGCGCGCCGGAGCATCAACCCGTCCCGACCGGCTGGGCCTGGATTGCCGGGAATCCATGCGCCGGCTCAACCTGGAACACCCAAGCCTGGCGGAAGGCATCGCCGCGCTGAGAGCCGACGCGCCGGGCCCGTGAATTTGCGACTCAACCGGGAACTGAAGGCGTACTGCAACGATTTCACCACCGCCCGCCGACTGCTCCGTGAACACGGCGCGGCGTTCGTCGAGGTCAAGGAGCAGGTTGACCACTACTACCGCATGCCGCCCGGGGATGCCGACGGCGCCACCCGCCGGCTCAAGCTCCGCATCGAACACGGCAGGGGTGAACTGATCTACTACTGCGAGGGCCAGGACAGGGGCGCACGCACCAGCCGATTCCAAACGGCATCAACCGATGATCCGCTGATGGGAGACGTGCTGGAAGCCGCCCTCGGCATCAGCGCCGTCGTCCGCAAGCAGCGGGAACTGTGGCGCAAGGACAACGTCGTATTCAACTTGGACACGGTGGAAGGCGTCGGTCAAATCCTCGAGGTGGAGGTCCAGGCGCAGGATGGCTGCGACATAGACCTCCAGATCATCGAGTATCAACGCCTCTTCGAGCCGTGCCTCGGCGATTACATCGTCGGCTCCAACGAGGACCTGGTCGCTCGCGCTAGTTCCCCTCCTTGATAAAGTCGGAGACGCGTTCGGCGATCATCATGGTGGTGACGTTGGTGTTGGCCCGCACCACGTCGGGCATGATCGACGCATCCGCCACCCGCAGTCCGGCGACACCACGCACGCGCAACTGGGTGTCAACCACGGCCATCGCATCGTCGTCCGGCCCCATCTTGCAGGTGCCGGAAATGTGGTACGACGTGCTGATGTTGCGGCGCAGCCACGCGTCCAGCGTCTCGTTGCTCTCCAGGTCTGCCGCCGTGGGCGCGGTGATCTCGTCGATGATGTCGTCGTACGCGGTATGCTGCAGCAGCGACACGCAGAGTCGCACGGCCTCCCGCAGCCGCTGGCGGTCCCAGTCCTCATCCAGGTAGCGGTAGTCCATGCTGGGCTGCAGGTGCGGATCGGCGGATTCCAGCCGCAACTCGCCCTTGCCGGCCGCCAGGTACAGCCCGCAGTTGACGGTGTGGGCCGGGTTGTCGTCCCGCACCACGGTGTTCAGCGACGCCGGCGACAGGATCATGTCGTTGGGCGTATCCGAGCCGGTTGCGGTGTAGCGCAGGCGCAGCGCCCGCATGCCGTTGGGGTCCTGCGGGACGCCCTCCTTGACCATGTAGCGCACCGACACGTTGGGATGGTCGCGCATGTTCTGGCCCACGCCCGGCGACTCCACCACCACGGGGATGCCGTGAGCGCGAAGCTGGTCGGCGGGGCCGATGCCCGACAGCATCAGCAACTGGGGCGATCCGACGGCGCCGGTGCACAAGATGATCTCGTCGCCCTCGACGACGAACGTCTCGCCGCCGCTCTCGACCTCGATGCCCGTCGCCCGCGGTGAGCCGGTGGAATCACGGTCCAGCACGATGCGCCGGGCCTGGGCGTTGGGCCGGATGGTCAGGTTCAGGCGGTGCCGCGCCATGTCGACGTAACACAGGGCCATGCTCATGCGCACGCCGTCGATGTTGTTCTCGGCGCGCAGGCTGACGCCGGTGGCCTCCGGATTGTTCACGTCGGGATGGAACGGGTAGCCGATGCCGGTGGCGGCCTGGAAGAACGCCTCCTGGGACGGCGGCCAGGTCTCGCGCTGGTGGTGCCGCACTGGCACGGGCCCGTCGGTGCCGTGGAAGTCGTCGTGAAAATCGGCGTCGTTCTCCAGCCGTCGGAAGTAGGGCAGGCAGTTCACGTAGCCCCAGCCGTCGTTGCCAAACGACTCCCAGGTGTCGTAGTCCTCGGGTGCCCCGCGGATGAAGGTCTGGCCGTTGATGGCGCTGGAGCCGCCCAGCACGCGGCCGCGCGGCACCGGCATGGGCTCACCCTGCTCGGGCGTGCCAATACCGGTGAAGGACCAATTGAAGGGCGAACCGGCGGCGCGGGCCTCCAGGTTCACGGTGCCCCAGCCCAGCTTGAGCATCTCGGGCAGGTGGTTGAAATCGGGATAGTCGGGCCCCGCCTCCAGCAGCAGCACCGACCGCTCCGGATCCTCCGACAGCCGCGCCGCCACAATGCACCCGGCCGTCCCGCCCCCAACAACAATATGGTCATACTTCATGCGAATCGCCCCCTACCTGGGTTGGATGCGCGCATTGTACATGGTGGGGGTGGGCTCGGTGCCATTAGAGAACGCTATAAAATGCTTTAGAAGGATCTGCCTAAGATTGTGCCGAAACCCACTTGCACTCTCCACTACCCCGAGGCAAGCCTCCTTGGGTACGGATTTAGTCATGAAATCGTCAGTTGGCCTATCGCCCGTTACACCAACCCATGACTAGCATATGCTATCATCTGGGGTATCACCGAACCCTGTTAGAAAACTTGGGAGGCACTCAATTTGGCCAGCATCATCGATAAATATATGGTCCAAATCCAAGAAAAAGCGGATCTGTCCGGAATCTACGCGTATCGAGGCCAACCCAAAGCAGAATGGCGACTCCTATCGGCTGCCACACGTCGGCTTATCAGTGAGCACGGGGATTCGATAATGACAGAGCCTGAGTTGCCCGAATTGTACATCAACTATCACCGCGATACGCTCATTGAGCCTGCCCGTGCCAGAGGGTACGACGTAGATTCTGGGCGAAGACTTAGCGACCTAGAGCTACTCGCCAAGTTACAGCATCTCGGCGCACCGACTGGGTTGCTAGATTTTTCTTGGAGCCCTCTAGTCGCGCTCTGGTTTGCATGTGTTGAAACTGAGAGTGACGGGAAGTTGTTCATGGTGAACATGAACGATGCCGTCAGAGTCATCAGACTCAATAATGATTTAGCCTCCGAAGGATTGACAACGGTTTTAGGAGAATTGGAGACTCCTCCACGCATTTTCTATTGGGAGCCCTCTGTTACGGGTGAAGCCGCCCACCGAATCATCCGGCAACGCAGCGTATTTATAATCGGTGGCCCGAATGGGTTGGTCGACGACGGCGTAACGTCCCAAATCCACATCCCGGAGGACGACAAAGAAAAACTTTTAGCTGAGTTAGCTTTGATGGATTACGATCATGGAACAATGTTTTTCGACGTTCATGGATTCGCGCAAGGGAGTCGATGGACGCGAGTCCCAGATCTAACTCCGGACGTTTACATCCGCCGCGCCAACAGGTTTTACCAGCAAGGGAACTTCGAACTTGCTATAGACCATTACAATCACGCCATACAGCTAGCACCCGAAAGAACATTAGCTTATTTTCTGCGGGGAAACGCGTTAGCGACTTGCGGACGGCACCAAGAGGCTGTGGAGGATTACGACGAGGTTATCCCCAATGTAGGGCCATTGGACCTGATAGATCAAAGCATTGTTTACTTTAATAGAGGAAATTCCAAGGCCGAACTGAGATTGGACAACGATGCGGTGGCTGATTACACCCGAGCTATCACCATTAGGCCTGACCGGTCTGAGTATTATTACAATCGAGGCAACTCCTATGCAGATCTCGGCGAGTCCACCCAAGCGATCGATGATTATGATGTGGTGGTTGGCCGCTCTGGAGGTCATGCGGCTTTCAATAAAGGCAACGCCCTTTTATCGATGGGCTTACTGGATGCAGCTAGGGCTAGTTATCTGCTCGCCGAACAGAGGGGGACCGACCACGATGCTGTGAATCAAAATTTGTTTGCGCTAAACCAGATTAGGCCATTATTCGATCCGACAAAGCACGTGATCACACCGGCATCGGTCGTTGGTGAAAATCGAATTGTATTGGAAATTTCGGATCCCGATCAGGGACAAGTCCTCGAATCAGCAACGAGGCAGTTTCTTATCTATGGTCGTGCTGGAAACAGCGGAAACATGGGTGGGCCTGATTTAGAAGGGAGCGCTGGGGCACCAGGCCGACCGCTAACGATGGTAGAAATCCGTTGTCAGATCTAATCCTCTCCCTTAACCGCTTTCAAGGCAAGAATTCAGTACCGCCGATGCCATCCTGTTCACTTGGTTTATCCCTATAAATCGTCTCCTCGTTCTTGGAGACGTTTACGCATGGGGCCACCCCCCCCATCTGGAAATCCCTCTTGCCTTCCAGTATGATTGCGGAAACCTGCCGCACCCTAGCGGCACACTCCTGATTATTGGTGGCATCCTGGATTGACGGGATGCAATCGGAGGGGAAAACGTATGGCAAACCGCGATATTGAACTCATTGGGCATCTGATGCGGCGGGCCGGCTTCGGCGCCACTCGCGAGCAGCTCGACTCCTATGCCGCCCGGGGCTACGAGGCCACGGTGGAGATGCTCCTCGACCAGCGCGAAGAGCGGCGCATGGGCGACGACCTCATCCGCCGGTTCCATCCCGAACTGTCCGGCATGATGGGCACGCTGGGCTCCGGCGAGAACTGGCTGTACCGCATGGCCTCCACCACGACGCCGCTGCGCGAGAAGGTCGCCCTGTTCTGGCACGGCATCTTCGCCACCGGCTACCCCAAGGTCATCCACGGCAAGGCCCTTTCCGACCAGGTCCGCATGTTCCGCTACCGGGGCATGAGGAGCTTCCGCGACCTGCTGGCCGAACTGTCCCAGGACCCCGCCATGATCATCTGGCTGGACAACCAGGACAATCACAAGGACGCCATCAACGAGAACTTCGGCCGCGAGCTGCTGGAGCTCTTCTCCATGGGTGTGGGCAACTACACCGAGCAGGACGTGCAGGAGTGCGCCCGCGCCTTCACCGGCTGGACCCTGGGCAACCGCGAGTACATGGAACTGCGCTCCATGCGCGACTCCGACTGGCCCTACGGCCGCATCTCCTGGCACTTCGAGTTCCACGACCACGACCACGACTTCGGCGAGAAGGAGTTCCTGGGCCAGCGCGGGCCGTTCAACGGCGACGACATCGTCGACATCATCTGCCAGCAGGAGGCCACCGCTCGGTTCATCTCCCGCCACATGTACAGCTTCTTCGTGGCCGACGAGCCGCCGGTGCCCGAGTGGCCCTACGTCGAGCCGCAGGATCCCGACGCCATCGACCTGCTGGTGCAGGCCTACTTCGACAGTGGCTACGACATCACCGCCATGCTGCGCGCCCTGTTCAACTCCGACCACTTTAAAGACGAGGCGGTGTGGTACCGCAAGGTCAAGAGCCCCGTCGAGCTGGTGGCCGGCGTGCTGCGCCTCACCGGCGAGTTCGACCGCCCGCGCAAGGAGATCCTGGACCGCTACCAGCAGTCCATCTTCATGGGGCAGTTCCTGAACAACCCGCCCAGCGTCGAGGGTTGGCATCAGGGCACCGACTGGATCGACACCGGCTCGCTGGTGGAGCGCATCAACTTCGCCTCCCAGCAGCTTGGGGACACCGCAAAGCCCGGCGTGCGCACCATGGTCGAGCGCATCGCCCACGCGCCCTCGGTGTCGCCGGAGATGCTGGTGGACGCCTGCCTCGATCAGGTGGGCGCGATCCAGGTGTCCGAGGACACCCGCCGCGAACTGGTGGACTTCGCCTCGGTGGCCGGTTCGCCCAACGACGCCAACCACGGCCGCATCGCCGAGGTGCTGCAGATGGTGGCGTCCACCCACGAGTTCCAGCGGGCCTGACCATCCTTAATGAAGGATCCAATGCCGGCATCTGAAAACGGGTGAAGAGACCATGACCACAGTGCAGGACATACCGGAGATCAAGGTCCTCGAATACCGCATGACCCTCGGCATGACCACCATGGAGGGGCGGGGTTTCTACGCGCCCACCGATGTTGGCATCGCCGACGACGGGCGGATGTACGTCGCCAACCGCTCGCTGGAGAACGTCGCCCGGGGCGTGCGCGTCACCGTGTGCGACATCGACAGCGAGTACTACGGCACCTTCGCCTCATATGGCACCGGCGCCGGCCAGTTCGTCTGGCCCTCGGCCTGCGCCATCGACAGCCGCGGCCGCGTGTACGTCAGCGACGAGTACCTGCACCGCGTCTCCATATTCGACAAGGAAGGCGCTCCCCTGTCCCAATGGGGCGAGCACGGCGCCGCCGACGGCCAGCTGGACACCCCGTCGGGCCTCGCCTTCGACGCCGATGACAACCTCTACGTGGCCGACACCTACAACCACCGCGTGCAGCAGTTCACCGCCGACGGTCGGTTCCTGCTGGCCTTCGGCCGCGAGGGCGACGGCGCGGGCGAGTTCAGCCTGCCCTGGGGCATCACCGTGGGCGCCGACGGCTGCGTGTACGTGGCCGACTGGGGCAACGACCGCGTCCAGAAGTTCGCCGCCGATGGCGCGCACCTGGCATCCTACGGATCACCGGGGCGCGGCGACGGCGAGTTTCACCGTCCCTCCGGCGTGGCCGTGGACGCCAACGGCTACATCTACGTCGCCGACTGGGGCAACGAGCGGGTGCAGGTGCTCAACGCCGACGGCGGCTTCGTGCAGAAGCTGCGCGGCGAGGCCACTCTGTCCGCGTGGGCGGCCAACTTCCTGGCCATCAACGTGGAGGAGGGCGACGCCCGCTCCCGCGCCAACCTGGAACCCGAGGTCGACTACTTCGTGGACGACCCCCACGAGGAATCGTCCCACATCGAAAAGTATTTCTGGTCCCCCGTGTCGGTCAAGCTGGACCGCGACGGGAACCTCTACGTAACCGAGGCCAACCGGCACCGCATCCAGGTGTACCGGCCCAGCGCAGCAGGAGGATAGCCCGATGACTTCCACCAACAGGGAACGGTCGGTAGTGGTGATTGAACTCCAGGGCGGCAACGACGCCCTGAACACCGTCATCCCCTACAACAACCCCCTCTACTACGACTTCCGCAGCAACGTGGGCATCCCCGAGGCCGAGGTGCTGCACCTGGACGGCGAGGTGGGCTTCAACCCCAACCTGGCCCCCATCAAGCACCTGTGGGACCAGGGCAACATCGCCGTCATCAACGGCAGCGGCTACCC
>JAPOQH010000061.1 GCA_026710825.1 Chloroflexota bacterium
CACCGGAGCACCTGCTGAAAGCCTGTCTGTTGATGGCGCTGTTCTCGGTGCGCAGCGAGCGGCAGTTCTGCGAGCGGCTGAAATATGACCTGCTGTTCAAGTGGTTCCTGGACCTGAACATCATGGACCACGGCTTCGCCCACCCTGTGTTTGCCAAGAACCGGCAGCGGTTGCTGGACGCGGACGTGGCCCGGGAGTTTCTGCTGGAGGTAGTGGAGCAGGCCAGGGAGCAACGGCTGCTCTCGGAGGAACCCTTCAGCGTGGACGGCACACTATTGGAGACGTGGGCGTCGGTAAAGAGTTTCCGTCCCAGAGATGAGGATGAGCCGCCGTCAGATGGGGGACGCAATCCGGAGGTGGACTTTCGGGGTGAGCGGCGCAGCAACGATACCCACCGGTCCACCACTGATCCGGAGGCCAGGCTGGCTAGGAAGGGCAAGGGGAAAGAAGCGAAGCTGTGCTTTGGGGCTCACGTGCTGATGGACAATCGGGAAGGACTGGTGGTGGACGTGCGCCTCACGCCCGCTGGCGGCGCATCGGAACGGGATGCGGCTTTGGAGATGCTGGAGGCGGTGCCCGGCGCCGGACGGATCACTGTGGGCGCCGACCGTGGCTATGACACCCGGGGTTTCGTCAGGGGATGTAGGAAGTCTCGGGTAACGCCGCATGTAGCCCAGAAGCAGCGCTCGGCCATCGACCGTCGCACCACCCGACACGAGGGGTATCGCCTCAGCCAGCGTGCCCGGAAGCGGGTTGAGGAGGTCTTTGGCTGGGTGAAGACGGTGGGCGGCGGGCGGAAACTGCGCTACTGCGGGGTGGAACGCAACCGGTTCTGGATGGAGATGACCACCGCCAGCTACAACCTGGTCAGGCTGTCCAAGCTGACGCCGGCGTCAGCGTAATATTTGGGACAGGTCTGTCCCGATCACCCCCATTCAACCACCGGGGCCGATCAATCGCCCCGCAACCAGCGTCAACCAGCCCGTCGCCCCAACGAACTATACGTGCACACCGAGGCGCGCGACCCTTCATCACCTGCACCCCACCCGACAACGCCCCATTTCAACACCTTGCTAGATCTCTATCTCCACGCGCCCGTATCGCTCGAAAAACCGGTCCTGCAACCCGGTGAATTTGTTCCGGTATTCGCGCGTGTGGATGAGGTCGGTGGTCATGATAACCGCGTCTTCCCGGTTGTCGGCGTAGTAGTTTTTCCGAATCCCGACCTCGTTGAATCCATATTTGTCGTAGAGCCGCTGAGCGATGAAATTGGAGACCCGCGCCTCCAGCGTGACCTCCTCCAACCCCTGCTCATACGCCGCCCGCACCGTGCCGATCAACAGCAGTTCGCCTATCCCTCGACCCCGCATCGACTCCCGCACCGCGATCTCCGTGATGTGCGCCTGGTCTCCCTGGAACCAAATCCCCACGTATCCGGCGATGGCATCGGTGCCCGATGCATCCGGCGCCCCGAAAACTGACTTCACCCCCCGGACCATGCGGGTCCACATCGACGAGTCAACAGCCTCGTCGTTCTCGGAAGTATATTCAGGTGCGGCGGTTTCATCGTCGCCCGTCAGGTATGCCACCAGGAAGCGGCATCGGCGGCTGCTCAATTCCCGCCGAAACTGCGTGCCCACCCAGCCGGGTGAAAAAGCTTCGTGCTCGATCTCGATAATCTGCGAGATATCCTCAGGGCGCATACGCCGTATCGCGACGTCCATTTCACATAGTCCCAGCGTCGGGTTTTATCATCCCGTCTTGTCTGCGCTCGCCAGCTTGATCGACCCGTACACCCCGTCGTAACCGGGCTCGACGGCAACGTCCCCTGACCTCACGCCGAGAATCGCCCGCGTCAGGCCTTCACCCGCAATTGGGAGCAGATCGCTCATCGAGGCGTACAGCAACACCGCGAGTTCGTTGCCGAAATGGTCGGTCAGCCTATTGTACTCCCTGCTTGCCCGTCGCGTGTTCACGCCGATCCCCATCATGGCGGCGATAATCTCCTGCAGCGGCGCCAGTCGCACAAATGGAGGGCGTCGTCCGTCGGGTCTAATCCACCCGTCCGGGCCGGCCGCATATTCTGCGCCCGTCGGTTCGCTGGCAAGCTCCGATATTCGGTGCAGCACCCCTAATGTCAGTTCCTTGCCGCACACCGGACAGGACGTCCCGTACTCGGCTTCTTCCGCCGGCCCATAGACCACGCCGCATTTCCGATGCCCGCTGTAATGGTACTTACCCTCCTCAGGGTAAAACTCCACGGTGAATTCCACGCCCGAGCCGCGCAACGACTTCGACAATCCGTCCCACGACAATTCGCCCTTCAACGCCGTCATTTCCCGACCCAACCGCGCCGGCGAGTGTGCATCGGAAAACGACACCACGCTCCTGCTGTCCAGTTCCGAAACCCAACTGTTCATCGCCGGGTCCGAGGACAACCCGCTCTCCACCGCTGTGACCAACGGAGCCAGGTCGCCGAAACACTCATCCAGGCTGTCGAAACCGCTCTTGGATCCAAACACGCCATACCACGGGGTCCAGGCGTGCGCCGGAATAACCATCGCATCCGGGTGGCAGTCCAACGCCACGCTCAGCAGGTCCCGCGCTGACAGCGAGACCGTCGGCCGCCCGTCGTTCGTCAACTTCCCGTGGTCATCCAACCGCCGTGTCAGAGCGCTCGCGGCATCCAGGTTGGGCATCAACACCAGCAGGTGGATGCGTCGCGTCCGCCCGCCTTGCTTGTAAACGCAGCTTATCTCTGTGCCGGGTACAAAACTCACCCCGTGGTAAACGTAAAGGCCGTTGGTTCCGACCTCTAGCCCCGACCGCAGTTCTTCAGCCCACAGCGGATGGGTGAAATCGCCCGTGGCTAAAAGATCAATTCCCTTGCGGGCCGCCCAGGCGCTGAGCGTATCCAGCGACAGCGATTTGCTGCAGGCGAACGCGTACCGCGAATGAATGTGCAGATCGGCGATGAACGATGCCGAATGCTCCGACTCGATCCGCATCACACGGCAAGCAACAGTTCGGCCAACTCTCGCGGTTTTTGAGAGGCAGCCTGGTGCCCGGCGTCCAGTTCCACCACCGTGGCCCCTGGGATGCGCTCGGCCATCGACCGCTGTCGGGCGGGTGCGATCATGCGGTCGTCACCCAACACTACATACGTCACTGGACACGGCAACTCATCCAGATTGAACGAAACTGGTTGGGTCAGCATCCGTAGTGGCAGAGGGCCCAGGTGCCCAACGATCTCAACCTGCTGCATCGGGTCCAGCCCTTTGCATACGTAATTGTTCACCAGGCTATTCGGTACTGGTATGTCCCGCCCTGAGAGCGCGCTCAGCATCCTGGCCATCGTGACCGCTGCCCTCACCGGCCCTGGGTAGGCTGAAATCGGTGCCCCTCCGTTCGGAGGCACAATCCCGGCAACTAGAACCAGGCGCTTGGGCGCGGGTCGCAATTCGCTCAACGCCTGCAACGCCACCGTTCCGCCCAGCTCATGCGCCGCCACGATATAGTCCGAAAAACCCTCCCGCTCCACGACGTTGGTTATCGCCCGCACCCCCTCGGCCATGTCCACTAGCCTCGCGTCCGGCGCGGCGTCCGAACCCTGGCCCGGCAGATCCAGTGCACGCACTCGCACCGCCTGTCGCTGGCGGTACAAGCTGGGCGGGTGCTCAACCGGCGCGGTCATTTGCCCCCACACCTTGCCCCAACTCCAGGCGCCCTGTCCTGCCCCATGCACCAACAAATAGTCCGTCACGATGTCACCCGTTGCGTACCCAGCTTTGTGCCGATCCCCAAATTCATGCCAGCGTCTCTGCCAAGGCTCGAACCATATCGTCGTCCTGCTCTGGCAGCACTGTCCTCGGATCCAACCGCACGGCGTCGTCCTCGATGCGCGCGATCACCGGTGTCGAACGGCCCCGCAGCGTCGCCAGCAACGATTCCGCGCTTGGCCCGCCAGCGCCTGCCGATATCGACAGCGCCCACGAGTCCAGCGTCTCCCCGGGAAGACTGCCGCCTCCAATGGCCGAGCGCGCTGGCGTTACGTCAACCCCGTATCCATGTGCTCCACCGACCCTGTCGCGCCATTGTTCCGCCCGCGCCTTGATCTCCCCCGGGCTGGCGGAAATCATGCGCCACACCGGAACCTCGGACTCTGCGGTTCCGCTCAGATAATGCGTCAGCGTCGCGGTCAGGCTCGCCAGGCTCATCTTGTCGATGCGCACCGCCCTCGCCAGCGGGTGTCTTTCCAGCGTTTGGACGAGTTCCCGCCTGCCCACCACGATCCCCGCTTGTGGCCCGCCAAGCAGTTTGTCTCCGGAAAAGAACACCAGCCCGGTCCCCGCGGCTATCGCCTCCTGCGGCATCGGCTCGTGCGCCAGGCCGTACCGTTCGGTCGGCAGCAGCGCCCCCGATCCCACGTCGTGCAGCACCGGAATGCCGGTGCTCTCCCCCAGTCTCACCAACTCACCTTCGTCAACCGCTGCGGTGAATCCCTCGACCCTGAAGTTGCTGGCGTGCGCTTTCAGAAATGCGGCTGTATCGTCCGTCACGGCGTCCGCGTAGTCCCGCACGTAGGTCCGGTTCGTCGTCCCCACGTCCACCAGCGTGCAGCCGCTCTGCCGCAACACGTCAGGGATGCGGAACCCTCCGCCGATCTCCACCGCCTCGCCCCGCGCCACGATCACCTCTCGCCCTGCGGCCAACGCCGACAACCCCAGCAACAGCGCGGACGCGTTGTTGTTGACCACCAGCGCCGCCTCCGCTCCGGTGATCTGGCGCAGCAGCGATTGCAGGTGCGCTTGCCGGGACCCGCGTCTGCCCGTGGAGAGATCAATCTCCAGATCCGAATATCCCCGCGCCACCGCGTCCCCGGCGGCCAGCGCCGCTTTACTCAACGGCGCGCGCCCCAGGTTCGTATGAATCACCACGCCCGTCGCGTTGATCAACGGCCTCGGCGACGGTGCCACCAGGTCGTCGATAGTTCGCCTCACGGTCTCGGCGATTTCATCCAGCGAACCGCACTCACCACCGGCGAGTATCGCTCTCCGGGCCTCATCAACCGCATCCCGTGTCAGGTCAACCACCCAGTCCCGCCCGTAAGTGGACACCGCATCGGCCAGCGTGTCGCTGCTGACGACACGCTCAACGCTTGGTAGGTTGCGCAACAGTTGACTGGTCACGATTCTATCCGACGGGTTCGCGGGTACTCTGCCAGTGTGGTTCGCAGTATTTTATCACCGATCAATCTCTCGCCACCCCACCGTCCAACCCGCCTCGCCGGCGTATTTCGATCACCTACATACGCCGGCGCAGTCCGCTCATGGCAACGCAATCGCCCCGCCAGCGGCCCGGGGTTTTCAGGAACTCGCTGCGCTGCACGTTTTCTCGCCTTTGTGACAATCGAACGAATATGTGGGACCGCCCAGGGCAATCCCGTCCTGAATGTATTCGATACTAGCGTCTAATCTGCATCCTATTGAGCGATAACGCGCGGACCTCTCGGCGTCTGGAAGTCCCGGACGAATATCCTGTCCATCCCGTACATCCTGTTTATCCCGGTAAAACTCCCCGTCCACTGCTGACAATTTCAACCTCGGCGCCATCGCTGATTGAGACGCGATTGCCGTGTCTCCCCGCCCTGCCTCGGCGCATCACTGGCGACTATCGACTATAATTGTTGTCGGCCCTGTGCCGCGCCTGCCGGCGTCTCGGCATTTTTCACGGGAGGTCGCCATCGTGAATCGCAAAATCATCGGCCTCTTTATCATCGCCGTCTTCGCTGTGGCCATCGTATTCGGCGGAGTCCATTCCGCCCTCTCGGTGATCGAAGCGTCCTCGGCGTCCCGTGCGCCTGTCGAAGGAGACTACGTAGCTCGTCTGGACACGAACAATCAGGACGACCCTGCCATCGAGGCTCTAAGGTACGTCTGCCCATTCCACTAATGCCCGTCCAACCGACTGCCCGTCCAATCGACGCCCGTTCCACTGCGCCCACGGCCAATTCCATCAACTGACATCTCTGACTTGAACCCGGAGCAACGATGACCCCAGATACCGGCTTGCCACCCGCGTTGGATGCCCTCAAAAGCACCGTCCGCCAGATCGTACGCGACGAGTGCATTCCCCTTGAGCCCGAATACCTGGCCCATCCCCCACAGGAAGGCGAACCGGAAAATGGCGCTCCCCGCGGCGTGTTGGAAACCGTGCCCGGCGTATTGGGAACCTTGTCAGAGAACCAGTGGGGTCGTCTGAATAACGTCTCCAAGCAGACCGGCATCTACACCTCGTTCGTCCCCGAGGAGTACGGCGGCGGCGGCATGGGCGCTCTGGGACACCTCGTGCTCGAAGAAGAGGTTCACCGCAGCATCGTCCACCTGCCCACCTCGCCCGTGCCCATGTTCATGATTGGTGCCTGCACTCCTGAGCAGGAGCAAAAATACCTCTACCCGGCCATCGACGGTGACCTTTACTACTCGTTCGGCCAGACCGAGCCCCAGGCTGGGTCCGACCCCGGCGGCATGATGCAGACCCGCGCCGTCCGCGACGGCGACGACTGGATCCTCAACGGCACCAAGATGTTCATCTCCGGCGCCGCCTCCGCCGATTTCCTCCTGGTGCAGGCCGTCACCGATCCTGACAAGCGTCAGCGCGGCGGCATCACCATGTTCATCATCGACAACCCCACTCCCGGCGTCACTTTCGAGCCCATCAGAGTCTGGGTTGTGCCCACCAAGGCCCAGCAGCACTACATCCATCTGGATAACGTCCGCGTCCCCCAGACCCAGGTGCTGGGAGAGGTCGGCGAGGGGTTCAATCTAGGTCAGCAATGGCTGGTGCACCACGACCGCCTGCTGCGCGGCGCAATGGCCCTGGGCATCCTGACCCGCGCCCTCCAGATGGCCATCGACTGGTCCCAGGAGCGCGTCACCTACGGCCGGCCCATCGCCGACCGCCAGGCAATCCAGTGGATGCTGACCGACGTATACATGGATATCGTCGCCCTCCGCTCCGTCGCCCGCGAAACCGCGGCCCGCGCCGACGCCGGCGAGGACGTCCGCGTCGAAGCCTCCATGGTCAAGTACGCCGCCGGTGAGTGGGGCTGGCGCAGTATCGACAAGATCATGCAGATTTTCGGCGGCGTCGGAGAGACCCTGGACATGCCGATTCCCCATTGGTACCACATGCTGCGCCACGCCAGGATCGGCGGCGGCACCTCCGAAATCCACAAATTCGTGATGGCCCGCGCCCTCCTCGGCGGACGCGTCAATTTCCAGGGATAACAACCCGCCCGAGGCACATCGCCCGACTCTCCGATAACTTGATAACTCCAACATAAACCCGGAGGAGCCAATGCCCTATCAAAACGTCATCAAATTCACTCTGCCCGCCATCGCCGTCGTCCTGGTGATGCTCGTGGCCGCTTGGGCATTCAATCTGCCGCCAGTGTCCGCCATCACCGACCGCGACGAACGACCCGCCGTGTCCACGACTACAGGCCATGATCTGCTGACCGACGACCAGATTGACGTCGTCCAGGTCGCGGGACGCGGATCGGCCACTGCATCTCCCGACCAGGCCAAACTCTCGTTGGCCGTCTCCGTCAATGCTGACACCGTCGTCGAGGCGCGAAACACCGCCGCAACGACCATGACTGCCGTTCGCGACGCCCTCGAAGACGAGGACATCGACGAGGACGACATCTCCACCAGCCATTTCCGAATCTATCCGAATTACGAGTACGGCCCCGATGGCCGCGAGCAGAATGGCTACACCGTCGAGAACGGGCTGAACGTTACCGTTCGTGATACCGACGAGGTGGGGACTGTGATCGATGCGGCGATTACCGCCGGCGGCGATCATATCGTGTTCAACAACCTGAACTTCGTGATTTCCGACACCACGGAATTGGAAGAGGAAGCTCGCGAAGCCGCCATCGACAACTTGCAGGAAAAGGCTGAACAGATCGCCGAATACGCTGATCGTGAACTCGGCGACCTCAAAATAGTCAGCGAGTTCCCCATCGGCGGCGGCAGCCCCTCGCTCCAACGTGGCTTTGCGCTTGAATCCGCTGCGGCTGCGGACACTCCCATCTCCGCGGGAGAGGGCACTGTAACCGTCATCATCTACGGCATTTACGAACTGCTCGAGTGATGCCTCATGGTACTCAGCGACCGCACCATCCGCCGTGAACTCGATGAGGGTAGGATCGTCGTTGATCCAATCGATCTCGATGATATCCAGCCGGCCAGCATCGATCTCCACCTCGACAATCGGTTCCTCGTCTTCTCCAACTCCCGTCGCCCCTACATCGATGTGCGCGAGTCCCAGGCGGACCTCACCGAGGAGGTGAAGATCCAGGGCGACGAACAGTTCATCCTGCACCCCGGCGAGTTCGTCCTCGGCAGCACCCTCGAACACATCGAACTGCCCGACGACCTTGTCGCCCGCCTCGAAGGCAAGAGCAGCCTCGGGCGCATCGGCCTCCTGATCCACAGCACCGCCGGTTTCGTCGATCCCGGCTGGAGCGGTCGCCTCACCCTGGAACTCAGCAACGTCGCTCGCCTGCCCATCGCCCTCTACCACGGTATGAAAATCGGGCAGATCTCGTTCCTGCGCCTCACCGAACCCGCCGAACGACTCTACGGTTCCCCTGAGTTGGGCAGCAAGTACCAGGGCCAATCCGGGCCTACCGCCAGCCGGTTCCATCAGGATTTCGCTGGATGACTCCGTCGGAAGGGACCATCGCATGACGTCCGCCGTCCATCCGATGTCGCGGGCGCTCCAGTTGGCCCGTTCCGCCTTGGGCTCCACCAGCCCCAACCCGTCGGTCGGCGCTGTCATCGTACGCGAATCAACGGTCGTCGGCGAGGGCCATACCCTCCCTGCCGGCCAGCATCACGCGGAAATCGGGGCATTGCTGCAGGCCGGGCCGGCCGCGCGCGGTTCCACTCTCTACTGCACGCTCGAACCCTGCTGCCACCAAGGCCGCACTCCGCCCTGCACCGACGCGATCATCAACGCCGGCATCGCCCGCGTGATCTACGCCGTCCGCGATCCCAACCCCCGCGTCGCCGGCGGTGGTGAGTCCGCTCTGCGCGCCGCCGGAATCGCCCTGGAGCATCAACCCGACCCTGACGCCGAGGAACTGTACGAAGCGTTCGCCAAGCACATCACCACCGGCCTGCCCTTCGTCGTCGCCAAGTTCGCCATGAGCCTCGACGGCAAGATCGCCACCCGCACCGGCGCCTCCCAGTGGATCACCGGTCCCCAGGCCCGCGCCCGCGTCCAGCAGATGCGCAAAGAACTCGACGGCATCATGGTCGGCATCGGCACCACCCTCACCGACGACCCTCAGTTGACCGCCCGGGATCCTGACGGCCATCCTTTGCCGTCCGACCTGCAGCCCGTGCGCATCGTCGTCGACAGTCAGGGCCGCACCCCTACGAACGCACGCATGCTCCGCGAACCCGGCCGCACCGTAATCGCGACCGGCGCAAACGTTGACCGTTCTCGTATTTCTGCCCTGGAAGAAGCCGGTGCGGACGTGCGCGAATTCCCCGGCCCCGACGGCCGCGTCCAACTATCGGCCCTGCTCCGATCCTTGGGCGACGACGGACTCGTCAGCGTTCTGGTTGAGGGCGGCGGCGAAGTCATGGGCGCGATGCTCGATGCCGGTTTGATCGACAAGGTCCACGCTTTCGTCGCGCCCAAGCTTATCGGTGGCGCTGGCGCCAGTTCGCCCATAGGTGGCAATGGTGCCACCGTCATGGCCGACGTCTGGAATCTCGACCGTGCCCGCTCGGAGCAAATCGGCCCCGACTGGCTCATCACCGGTTATCCCACTCACGGAGGCGACTGAATGTTCACCGGAATCGTTGAGGAAGTCGGGCGGGTATCCAGCCTGAACGACTATCGCCTGGTATTGAACGCCGAGAAAGTCCTCACGGACGTGAAGATCGGGGACAGCATATCCGTCAACGGTGCCTGCCTCACCGTGGTCGAGTTCGACTCCTCCGGCTTCGCCGTGGACCTCGCCCCCGAAACCCTCCGCCGTACCTCCTTGGGCCAGGCCGGACCCGGCGCAGCGGTCAACCTCGAACGCGCGCTGTCCGCCAGCGACCGCATGGGAGGCCACATCGTACAGGGCCACGTTGATGGAACCGGCGCCGTTACCGGCCTCACCCCCGAGGCCGATTGCTACATTATGGAAATCGAAGCCCCCGAATCCCTCGTGCCCTACATTGTCGAGAAGGGTTTCATCGCGGTTGACGGGATCAGTCTCACGGTGGTACAAAGAACCTCATCCCGCTTCACGATTTCGGTAATCCCGTTCACCATGCAGAACACCAATTTGCACGAAAGAACCATCGGAGACCGGGTCAACCTCGAAGCGGATATTCTGGCTAAATATGTGGAAAGCCTCCTTGAGTCCAGGTTGAATTGACTTTCCAGGCCGTAAACGGAAATCGTTGACTCATGCGTTTGGCCAGCATCGAACAGGGTTTATCAGACCTTAGAGCGGGCAAGTTTCTCATCGTGGTCGATGATGAAAACCGCGAAAATGAGGGCGACCTCGTCATGCCTGCCGAGCATGTCACCGCCGAGTCCGTCAACTTCATGGTCACCCACGCCCGCGGGCAACTCTGCATGCCCATGATGGCAGAGCGGCTGGAAGAGCTGGACATACCGCTTTTGCCCAGCCGCCACTCTGATTCTGCCATGCCCACCGCTTTCACCATGCCCGTGGACTACGCCATCGATACGTCCACCGGCATCTCCGCCGGGGACCGCGCCGCCACTATCCGCGCCCTCATCGACCCTGCGTCCCATCCGGATGATTTCATCCAGCCGGGCCACCTGTTCCCGCTCCGCTACCATGAGGGCGGCGTCCTGGTTCGCCCTGGCCACACCGAGGCCATCGTCGACCTGTGCCGGTTGGCCGGCCTGTACCCCGCCGGCGTCGTTTGCGAAATCATGAAAGACGATGGATCAATGGCTCGCCTGCCCGATCTGGTGCCGATGGCGGAGGATTTCTCCCTCAACATCCTGTCCATTGCCGACCTCGTTGCGTACCGCCGCGAACACGATCCGTTTGATCCGACGGCCCGCTGACGGATCCGTCCCTCCGGACGTTCGCCTGCGCCCCGGCCGTTCCCATGCTAAACTCAGTAACCAGTCGGCAATCCAGCCAGAATTTCCGGAGGAACCATGCCCCTGTGTAGCCTTGAGGAGGCGCTGGAAGACCTCTCCTCCGGGAAGTTTGTCATCGTCGTGGACGACGAGAACCGGGAGAATGAGGGCGACCTGTTCCTCTTCGCGGAGCACGCCACGCCCGCGTCCGTCAACTTCATGGTCACCCACGCCCGCGGGCTGGTATGCGTTCCCATGTCTGGTGAACGTTTGGACGAACTCCGGATCCCCCTGCTGCGCAGCCGTAACTCGTCCTCCCCCCAACCCACGGCTTTCACCACCTCGGTGGATTACAAGATCGGGACGTCAACCGGAATCTCCGCCCACGACCGCTGCGCGACCATCCGGGCTTTGATCGATCCGGAAACGCGCCCCGAGGATTTCATACACCCGGGCCACCTCTTCCCGTTGCGGTCTAATCCCGGCGGCGTCCTCGGGCGACCCGGACACACCGAAGCCATCGTGGACTTGACCCAGTGTGCCGGCGCGTATCCCGCCGGGGTCATCTGTGAAATCATGAACCCCGACGGCACTATGTCGCGCATGCCCGAACTCGAAACATTCGCCGCCGAGCACGATATCAAGATCTTCAGCATCGCCCAACTCATCGCCCAGCGGCGCATGAACGAAAACTTGGTGACTCGCGTCGCCGAGGCCAACTTGCCCACTCAGCACGGCATCGCTCGAATCATCGGCTACAACAGCGTCATCGACAGCGGCGAGCACGCCGCATTGGTGGTCGGCGATTGGGAACCCGGAGACGAGGTTTTGGTCAGGGTCCACAGCGAATGTCTCACCGGAGACGCCTTCGGCAGCCTGAAGTGCGACTGCGGAGAGCAACTCGACATGGCCATCCGCATGATGTTCGAAAATGGCTCTGGCGCCCTTATCTACCTGCGCCAGGAGGGCCGCGGCATCGGTCTCCACAACAAGATCAAGGCCTATGCGCTGCAGGACGACGGCATGGATACCATCGAGGCCAACGTCGCCTTGGGTTTCCAGCCCGACGAGCGCAAATACGACCTCGCTGTGCAGATCATGCGCGACCTGAACATCAACCGCGCCCGCCTCGTCACCAACAATCCCCATAAATTGGCCGGCATCGGCGGCTTGGGCGTGGAAATCGCAGATCGCGTCAGCCTCACCGTACCGCCAAACGAATTGAACGAGCAGTACATGCGCACCAAGCGCGAGAGCATGGGCCACTTCATCTCCCCGGCCCGGCCCAACCAGCCGGATGCCTGACGCTCAACGGAGATCGCCTGGTGCCACAGAGATCAAACGGGGCGGGTTCAGAACCCGCCCCTCGGCATTTGGGACCGCCCCGTAGTGGCCGTAGTGGGCTATCACTCGTCGCCCAACTTGCTCACCAGGTATGCCTCTATGAATCCGTCGATGCCGCCCGCTAGGACGGCGTCCGTATTGCCCGATTGGTGATCAGTTCGATGGTCCTTCACCGACTTGTACGGGTGTAGCACGTAGCTGCGTATCTGGTTGCCCCACTCGGCCGACACCCGCTCCCCGCGCAGGCTGGATAGTTCCTGCTCCCTTTCCGCTTCTCGCCGCGCCAGCAATCTCGCGCGCAGGATCCGCATCGCGTAGTCCCGGTTCTGGTGCTGCGACCGTTCGGTTTGGCAGGACACCACGATCCCCGATGGCACGTGCGTCAACCGCACCGCCGACGCCACCTTCTGGACGTTCTGCCCGCCCGGACCGCTGGATCTGAAAAAGTCCATCTTGAGGTCCTCGGGCCGCACCTCCACCTCGCCATCGTCCTCCGCCACCGTGGGCAGCACCTCCACTCGGGCGAATGATGTTTGCCTCCGCCGCGCCGGATCGAATGGCGACATCCGCACCAACCGGTGCACGCCAACCTCGGCGTTCAGGTAGCCGAACGCGTGCTGTCCCCCGATCTCCATCGTGCTGGTGCGCAAACCGGCCTCGTCGCCGTATGCGGTGTCCAGCACCTGCACCGGCCTGCTGTCGGATGCTGCCCACCCGGCATACATCCCGCTCAGCATCTCCACCCAGTCGTGGGAGTCCGTGCCGCCGGCCCCCGAATGTATCGTCAGGATCGCCGGCCGGTCGTCATAGGGCCCCGAAAGCGTCAGTTGCATCTCCGCCCGTGCCAGGCGGTTCGCGACGTCGTCGGTCTCGGCGGTCAGTTCTTCCTCGAGGCTGTCGTCTCCGTTCTCCAGCGCCATCTCGGTCAGTTCAGCCAGGTCCCCCACCTGAGACTGCAGGCCGCGCCACAATTCTACCGATTGTTGCAGCTTGCCCAGTTCCTGCATCTTGCGCTGTGCGGATTGCGGGTCGTCCCAGAATCCCGAGGCCGCGGCCTCCTTTTCCAGTTCCGAAATGGATTCTTCTCTGCCGGCGAGGTCAAAGACGCTCCACGACTGCCTCTAACTTGACCGTCATTTCAGCGAGTCGCTGGCGAAGTTCATCCATCTCCGGTTCCCCCTTGGTCGCAGTGTTTTTTGCTGCCGTTTTGCAGGAACAATTATACATGCGTCCCGCTCTAACGATTCCCACCTGTGCGTTGCCGAAACCGTCCAATCCAACTCGATGGGCTATAATGATTTCGTGCTTATTTCCAACCAAAATCACCCAGCAGGCAGGTAGCCCGTAATGCTCGACCACGGAACCCCCGAACACGCCGCCGATGATCCCATAGAATCGTTGCGCCACCGGATGCGCCACTCCGCCGCCCACGTGATGGCCGACGCCGTCCTGCAACTGTTCCCCGAGGCCAAGGTTGCCATCGGGCCGCCCACCGCCGACGGTTTCTACTACGATTTCGAGGTTCAACGCCCGTTCACGCCCGAGGACTTGGAACGCATCGAAGCGCTGATGCTCGAGACCATCAACGCTAACGCTCCATTCGTCCGCGAGGAATTGAACCGCGATTCCGCTCAGTCAATGTTCTCGTCCCAACCCTTCAAGCAGGAGATCATCGACGACCTCCCCGACGAGACAACTCTGAGCATCTACCGCCACGGCGAGTTCACCGACCTCTGCCAGGGTCCCCACGTCGCCAGCACCGGCGAAATCACCGCCGTCAAACTGCTGCACACCGCCGGAGCCTACTGGCGCGGCGACGAAACCCGCCCGATGCTCCAGCGCATCTACGGCACCGCCTTCGAGTCCCAGGACGAGTTGGAAGCCCACCTCGAACGCCTGGCCGAGGCCGAGCGACGCGACCACCGCACCTTGGGCCGCCAGCTCAACCTGTTCACCGTCCACGACGAAATCGGCCCCGGACTCATCGTCTGGCATCCCAGGGGCGGCGTCATGCGCTCGCTCATCGAGGACTACTGGCGCGACATCCACTACCGCCGCGGCTACAGCATCGTCTATTCGCCGCACATCGGGCGCGCCCGCCTCTGGCAGACCAGCGGCCACCTCGATTTCTACCGCGACAGCATGTACGCGCCCATGGAGATCGACGAGCAGGAATACTTCCTCAAGCCCATGAACTGCCCGTTCCACATCCAGATCTACCGCTCGTCCCTGCGTAGCTATCGGGAACTCCCCCTCCGCATCGCCGAACTCGGCACGGTCTACCGCTACGAGCGCAGCGGCGTCCTGCACGGCCTCATGCGCGTCCGCGGTTTCACCCAGGACGACGCCCACATCTTCTGCCTGCCCGATCAGGTTGCCGCCGAGGTCGGCGACGTGCTGGACCTCACCTTCGAAATCATGTCGGCGTTCGGGTTCGAAGACTACGACATTATGTTGTCCACGCGCCCCGACAAGTACGTCGGCGATCCCGAGATGTGGGATCACGCCACCGAGTCCCTGCGCGAAGCGTTGGTCGAACGCAGCCTCGACTACGGCATCGATGAGGGCGGTGGAGCCTTTTACGGCCCCAAGATCGACATCAAGATCAAGGATGCGTTGGGCCGTGAGTGGCAATGCACCACCGTCCAGTTCGATTTCAACCTCCCTGAACGATTCGGCCTGGTGTACCAGGATGAAGAGGGCAACCGCGTACAGCCCTACATGGTCCACCGCGCCATCCTCGGTTCCCTCGAGCGTTTCTTTGGCGTCCTCGTCGAGCACTACGCCGGCGCCTTCCCCCTCTGGCTCGCCCCCGTGCAGGCCGTCGTAATCCCCATCGCCGACCGTCATAACGAGTATGCCGAACAGGTCGCCGCCCAGTTGCGCGACGCCGGTTTCCGCGTTGAGGTCGACGACCGCAGCGAGCGCATGAACCAGAAGATCCGCCAGGCCCAGCTCCAGAAGACTCCCTACATGCTGGTCGTCGGCGACCGCGAGGCCGAGGCCAACGCCGCCGCCGTCCGCACCCGCGACGGCGATAACCACGGCGCCCTCCCCCTGTCCGACGTCCAGGAGATGCTCAAAGCAGACCTCGCCGGCACCCCCGCCGCATAACGCCAGCATCCCAGCAAAAGTCCAACCCAAGTAGGGGCGGGTTTGAAACCCGCCCCTTTTTGATTCGTGCACGACGGTAATGGTATCTACCCAATCACCGCCCATGGCATGCTCAAATTCGTGCTCAAAGGATACCTATAAGATACCCATGTGCTGCGGTCAATTTGCGTTTCGTGCCGCGCCCTAACGCCCCGCTGCGTCGCGCCTCAGTCCCTGTCCCCGGCATGTTCTCCCGAAAGTTGATACCGGACCCGCACCGCCCTCGCCAGCCATGCCAGGATCCATCTCGGCCCATTGCCCCGCACCCGCTCGCCATACCCACTCACCACCAACTAAGCCCCAGCCGCGACCTTGGTCGCGACGGCTCTACCAAAAGTAATCCGCCCGCGGTTCTGCAATCGAACCACGGGCGGTTTTTCACTGCTGCAGGGTTTCTGATGGGTTGACCGCTCCGGTATAAGGGGCAATCGTAAAGCCCCGATCCTAGCCGCCGTCGCGGTCACGTTATGGCAACCCTCTGGCTTTGCTGCTACTGCGCCAACTCCCTTAGCGCTCCCACGAAATCCCCGCCGCCGCCGTATCCCTTGCGGAATGTGATCACTCCCTGCGCGTCCAGCGCAATCATGGAGGATTGGCTCACGATTTTCAGGTCCTGCAGCATGGAACCGGTCGGCTGCGTCGCGATCATGTTCGAGTAACCGTTGTCTTCGATGTAACTCTCGAGCCGTCCCGCGCTCTCACTGAAAGACACGAGATAGAAATCAACCTGTTCTGCGTTTTCCGTAACGATTGGTGCAAGCGTCCGTAACTCGGCGCGGCAGGTTGGTCACCAGGTCGCGAAGTACATCATGAACGCCGGTCTGCCCGCCGCCGTCAGGTCCGCCAGCGCCACCGGCGTCCCGTCCGACCGCTCCATGGCGAACGCCGGCGGAATCTCACCGATGTTCGTGCCCTCCGGCCCGGCCGGCTCCGATGCTGCGGGCGGTGAAGCCAACGTGGCCGCCTCGGTCGGCGGGGCCGATGGCGCTGTGGGCGCGGCTGTCGGTGCCGAAGGTGCCTCGGTGGCCGCCGCTGGAGCCGGCGGTGCCTGTGATTGCCCCCCGGCCGGCTCTGACGTGTCGGTCGGCGATGGTGCCACTGCGGCGGCCGTCTCAGTGGGGGGCTCTGGCGCTTCCGTCGCCACGGCCGCCGGCGCGTCGGTCGGTGGAGCCGCTTCAGTAGCAGTCTCCGCCATTGCCGCCGGCGCCTCGGTAGCCGCCGTTTCAGCCATCGCTTGTGTAGCCGCCGGAGGCTGCCCCGGCGGTGGTGGCGGTGGCGGTTCGGAACCGCACGCCGATAAAATCGCCACCATTCCGGCGGCGAGGGTCAATGACAATATCCCGTGTATCTTTTTCATGTCGTAGTGCTTTCGGCGTCAACGACGCCGCAACCTATCCTCATCAACTTGGCAATTGCAAGTCTTGCTGTCTCTGGTCTTTTTGCCGTTGGATTTCCACTCCGGCCGGAATCGCAACCGGGTCCGCGCTCAGTTCCGTGAAGTGCTCCTCCCACGCCGCCGCGCTGCCCATCACCTGTCGGTGGTAAATCATGCCATTCCCGTTCACGGCCATCATCGCCATTTGGCGTGTGACCTCCAGGTCCGCCAGCATGGTGCCCACCGGCCCTGCCGGAATTACGTCTGTGTATCCTTCCTCCTCGATGTATTCGGCGATTGTTTCAACCGGTTCGTTGTACGAAACAACGTAGAAGTCGATGTCCGGATATTTCGATGCAATCGGGTCCAGCGTCCGCAACTCGGCGCGGCACTCCGGTCACCATGTGGCGAACCAGAAAATGTGCGCTGGTTGGTCGTCGTCCACTATGTCTTTCAGCGATACCTCGGAGCCGTCCTCCAGCGTCATCGCGAACGGTGGCGACGTGTTCCCGACGTCAATGCCCTGGACACCCTCCGCTGGCGCATCCGCCGCAGGAGCACAGGACACTACCACCAGGAGCAGCAGCATCGCCGCCGCCACCGCCAGCCGCCAATTTCGATACAGAGTAACCATCTGTGCATAATCCTTGACCAGCGGGTGCATCTGGTATGCTGGCCGATAATTGGCCCGATTCTAGCAGACGGTACCTTGCTTTAGAATACGTCGCGTTCCCCCCATCGGATTTGCCTCCTGAGGAGTTTTTCCAAATGTCCAATCGCCTCGCCAACGAGACCAGCCCCTACCTCCTGCAACACGCCGAAAACCCGGTGGACTGGTACCCCTGGGGCGAGGAGGCCCTCAACCGCGCCCGCAACGAGGATATTCCCATCCTCCTCAGCATCGGTTACTCCGCCTGCCATTGGTGCCACGTCATGGAGCGCGAGTCATTCGAGAACGACGAAATCGCCGCCGTCATGAACGAGCATTTCGTCAACATCAAGGTCGACCGCGAGGAGCGTCCCGACCTCGACGCCGTTTATATGGAAGCCATCCAGATGCTTACCGGCAGCGGCGGCTGGCCCATGACCGTGTTCCTCACCCCCGAGGGCCGGCCTTTCTACGGCGGTACCTACTTCCCTCCCGATGACCGCCAGGGAATGCCCGGTTTCCCCCGCCTTCTTGCCGCGGCCAGCCAGGCGTACCAGACCAACAAGAGCGAAATCGACCGCGTAACCCGTCAACTCGCCGAGCAGATGGGACGCACCGGGCAGATGCCCCGTGGTTTCACCCCCCTGACCACCGAGGTGATGCACAACGCCTACTCCCAGCTGGCCACCCAGTTCGACCATCTCAATGGCGGCTTCGGCAATGCCCCCAAGTTCCCGCAGCCCATGACCCCCGAGTTCCTGCTGCGCTACTACCGCCACGGATTCAACGTCCGCGCTCTCGAAATGGTCGAGCACACCCTGCAAAAAATGGCCTACGGTGGCATTTACGACCAGGTCGGCGGCGGGTTCCACCGCTACTCCACCGACGCCTATTGGCTCGTGCCCCATTTCGAGAAAATGCTTTATGACAACGCCCTTCTGGCCCGCCTCTATCTCCACGCCTGGCAGATCACGGGCAACCCCCTGTACCGGCGCATCACCGAGGAAACCCTCGATTACGTCCTCCGCGAGATGACCGATCCCGCCGGTGG
>JAPOQH010000124.1 GCA_026710825.1 Chloroflexota bacterium
CCGATGGTGAGAGCCACGTGTGGCGTGCCCAGGGTGGTATCAACCTGCACCGCCCTGTCAAACGTGACCAGGGCCTCGATAGTGTCGCCGGCCACGTAGGTGTCGTCGCTGACGGGGTCGCTGCCGAGCGCGATGCTCTCGATGCGGGGACGGTGATCCTCGAGTTGCAGTGGCGTCGATGAGGACAACGACAGCCGGTAGCCGTCATGATGGTCAGGCGTCCCGGGCCGCCTGGTGATTGCCACAGTGGGGCTGCTTGCCGCGCTGGCAGGCTCCACCGTCAGCGGGGCGCTGGCCACTTCCCCGGCAAGGATGGTGACACCGGTATCGCCGCCGGAGATGCTGCCGTCGGTCACGCTCAGCGGCAGCGTGATGTTGAAGGGCGCACTCTTTGGCGCAACGGCCCTGAACTGTAAAGTGCCCACGCGTTCCAGGTCCACCGGCAGCAGGATCGGGTTCGTTGCATTGTTGCGCAGGTCCAAGTGGGTCAGCGGACTGCTCAGGTTGGCGAACATGCCATCCGGCAGTTCGTTCAGCTGGTTTTCATGCAGGAGCAGTCTTTCCAAAGCGGTCACATCGTCAATGATCCCGACCGGAAGCGCGGTCAATTGGTTGTGGTCCAGTTGCAGACGCGTCAATGCCGAGAGGCCGTCAAAGACCCCGCCCGGGAGTTCGGTGAGCTGGTTGATCTCCAGCCTGAGGCTGGTCAGGCTGGTCAGACCGTAAAACAGATTCTCGGGCAGGACGGTGATCCCGTTTGAGTCCAGGTCAAGTATTGACAACGATGACAGACCGCTGAACAGGCCCTCCGGCAGTGCGGTGAATTGGTTTTCATACATGTGAAGCTCGGTCAGCGTGGGCACGGGAGCGAATATTTCCTCAGGCAATTCGCCGACGCTGCCCTCTATTGTCAAAATAGTGAGTTCCGGCAGTCCCGCAAAAATCCGGTCAGGCAAGTTGGTGAGGCGGTCCGGGGATGAGATGTCCAAATCGGTCACGGCCGTCAGACCGCTGAAATCGTCCACCTTCAGTTCCGATTCCACTGTCTGCACGTAGAGATCGAGTATGGTGGACAGGTCCGCTGACGTGACGTCCGAGCAGTCCTGGATCTCTGTCAATTGTTGGATCTCTGCCAATTCCTCGAGAATGGCGATCTGCACGGTGCGCGTCCGGTCGCAGATGCCCAGACCCTCGCCCACCAGGACGGTCGCCTCGTCCGACGGGTCGCTTGCGCCCTCCGTATTGACCGCCCTCACCTGGAATGAGTGGGACACTCCGTTGGCAAGGCTTTCGACCGCGAAACCATCTGCGTTGTCCTCTCCCGCAGCGCTGTCGGCAATCGCGGTCCAGGCGTCGGGATAATCGGCCTGGTCCGATGTCTTGTAGCGGTACTCGTGGCCGGTTACCGTCGGGAATGCCGGCGGCGTCGCCCACGCCAACGTGGCCGTCTCATCCCCCGACGTTGCCGTGAGGTTCGTGGGCCTGGAAGGGCGCTCCATCGACTTGTTCACCGTCACGGTGTAGGTGACGGCAAGCTGCCCGGCCCTCATCACCTGTATTTCGATTGTGGTCGATCCCGTCGCCAGCGACACCTGGTGGCCGGCAGCGTTGCCATCGGCGTCGGCAGGCTCGATGCCGCCGATGTGCCCCACCAGCACCGTGGCGGTGACGGTGGTCGGCGTGACGGCCGGCCCGACCTCTGCGGTGTACTCGGTGGTCGCGGAATCGAACGTCGGTGACAGCGTGGCGTCGCTCAGGGACAGGCTGCTCAGTTCCGCGCGCGGCGGCGCCAGGCTGCCATTTACCTTGTGATCCCCTCCTCCAAAATCGGGGCGCGCGTGTTCGAGGTTGGCATCGCGTCCGGTGGTGGCGTGCTTGATGGAACCGCCGTTCAGTCGCAGTTGGTTCTGCTTGATGGCGATGCCGCTGTTGTCCCGGTCCTCCGGCTGCACCACGTATTCAAACTCCAGAGACCGGCTACCGGAACCGCGGACAAAGGTAAGCTCCTTGATCGCGAAGTTCCCGCCTGGATGCCAGAACTCCATGGACAGGGTGGGTATCCCGTCGGTCGTGTCCACCACCACGTTGGAATCGAAGGTCACGCTGAACGCGATGGTTTCGCCCATGCCGTAGGTGTCGGCGGCAGCCAACGGCGTTGACGTGATTGCCATGCCGCCGGAGACAATCTCCGGGTCCTTGTTGACCCGGTGCTGGCCCTGGTCGGAGACCGCCGCGTGGTCCAGGATGGCGACCAGCGCACCGCCTTGCTCCGTGATCGCGCCGCCGTCCAGGGACAGCGCGTTGGCGGCGATGGAGACCCCGTCCTGGTCCTGGTCGGTTGCCCCGACGGTGTATTGGAAGGTGAGCACCTTGCCGGTTGCGTCGATACCGGTGTGGGACGCGACGGCGCTGGAGTCGCCGATGGTGAGGGACAGTTTCGGTGTGCCGTTGGTGGTGTCCACCTGCACCGCGACGTCGAAGGTGACCTGCACCGCGACGGTGTCGCCGGCCGCGTAGGTGGCGTCGGTGCCAGCGTCGCTGCTGAGCGTGATGCTCTCGATGCGGGGACGGTGATCCTCGAGTTGCAGCGGCGTCGATGGCGACAACGACAGCCGGTAGCCCTCATGCTGGTAGGGCGTCCCGGGCACCCTGGTGATGGCCGCCGTGGGGTTGCTTGACGCGCTGGCCGGCTCCACCGTCAGCGTGGCGCTGGCCACTTCCCCCACTGCGATGGTGAGAGTGGTTGCTCCCCCGGAGATGCTGCCGTCGGTCACGCTCACCGGCAGCCTGATGTTGAAAGGCGCACCCTTTGGCGCAACGGCCCTGAACTGTAAAGTGCCCACGGATTCCAGGCCCACCGGCAGCGGGATCGGGTTCGTTGCATTGTTGCGCAGGTCAACTTCGGTCAGCGGACCGGTCAAGTTGGCGAACATGCCATCGGGCAGTTCGTTAAGCTGGTTTTGGCGAAGGATCAGCCTTTCCAGGGCCGTCAGATCGTCAATAACACCGACCGGGAGTGAGGTCAGTTGGTTGCGGTCCAGGTGCAGACGCGTCAATGCCGAGAGGCCGTCAAAGATCCCGCCCGGGAGCCCGGTGAGCTCGTTGATCTCCATCCAAAGGCTCGTCAGGCTGGTCAGACCATCAAACACATTCTCCGGCAACTCGGTCAGTCCGTTTGCGCCCAGTTCAAGTACTGACAACGATGACAGGCCGCTGAACAGGTCCTCCGGCAGTGTGGTGAACCGGTTTGCAACCAGGTAAAGCTCGGTCAGCGTGGGCACGGGCGCGAATATATCCTCCGGCAATTCGCCGTCGACGCCTTCAATTGTCAAGCGAGTGAGCTCCGGCAGTCCCGCGAGAATCCGGTTGGGCAAGCTGGTGAGGCGGTACTGGGACGAGATGTCCAAAGCGGTCATGGCCGTCAGGCCGCTGAAGTCGTACACCTTCAGTTCCGTTTCCTCTGTTGGCACGTACAGGTTAAGTATGGTGGACAGGTCCGCTGACGTAACGTCCGAGCAGTCCTGGGTCTCGGTCAATTCTTTTATCTCCGCCAATTCCTCGAGAATGGCAAGCCGCACGGTTCGCGTCCGGTCGCAGATGCCGAGACCCTGGCCGGCCAGGGCCGTCACATCGTCCGACGGCTCGCTGGCGCCTTCCGAGTTGACCGCCCGCACCTGGAATGAATACGACACTCCGTTGGTGAGGCCATCCACCGTGAAACCATCCTCGTTGTCCTCTCCTGCCCCGCTGTCGTCGATTTCGGTCCAGGACTCCGGATAGTCGGTGTCGGCAGATGATCGGTACCGGTATTCGTGGCCGGTGACGGCCGGCGACGCCGCCGGCGTGACCCAAGCCAACGCGACCGTCTCATCCCCCGACGTGGCGGTCAGATTCGCCGGCTGGTCGGGCTGCTCCAGGAGTTTGGTCACCGTAACGCGGTAAGTCACCGTCATTCGTCCGGGTGCCATCACTTCGACGCTCACCTCGGTCGGGTCCGTGCCGAGCGCCACCTGGTGGCCTGCAACATTGGCGTCCGCGTCGGCCGGCTCGATGCCGCCGATATGACCCACCAGCACCGTTGCCGTCACCGTGGTCTGCGTGATGTCGGTCGTAACCGTCGTGGTGTATTGAGTAACGGTTGGGTCGAACATTGGGGAGAGCGTGGCGTTGCTCAGCGACAGGGTGTTGAGCTCGGCCCTGGGAGGATCCAGCCTGCCGTCCACCCGATGGCCGCTGAGGTTGGGCTTTCCGTGGTTCAGGTTCGCGTCCCGCCCCGTGGTCTCGTGTTTGATGCTGCCGCCGTTGAGCCGCAGGCGGTTGCGCTCCACCGCAACACCGGTGCGGTCCCGATCGCCGGCCTGGACCGTATATTGAAACTCCAGCGTGCGGCTCCCGGAACCCTCAACGTATGGTACTTCCTTGGTCTGTCCGGTGAGGCCGGGTTGCCAGAAATCCACCCCCAGGGTCGGGACGCCGCCGGTGGTGTCCACCACCACGTTGGAATCGAAGGTCACGGTGAACGTTAGGGTCTCGCCCTTGCCGTAGGTTTCCACGCCGGCCAGGGGTGAGGACACGATGACAACCCCGTTGGGCACGACCCTGGGCACCTTGTTGACAGTGTGGCTCGCCTGGCTGGCCAGGGCGTCGTGGTCCAGGACGGCATCCGCGCCGCTGGCCTGGCCCGTGATGGACCCGCCGTCCAGCGACAACGCATCGGCGGCGATGGCGATGCCGTCCTGGTCGCTGTCGTCCTCCACCACCGTGTAGGAGAAGGTCAGCACCTTGCCGGTGGCGTCGATGGAGGCGTAAGCGGCATTCCGGCTGTTGTCGCCCACCGAGACGGCCACGTAGGGAGTGCCGTCCGTCGTGTCCACCGTCACCGGTCGGTTGAAGGTCAACGCGACGTTGATCACATCGCCGGTGGCATAGGCGCCGTCGTCCCCAGGGTCGCTGGAAATGGCGACACTGTCCACAGCCACCGTACCGATCTCCAGGGTCACCGTGTACTCGGTCGAGACACTGGCCGTTCCGAATGCGGTGATGGTGATTACGGCGCCGTCAGTGACGGCCACCTGGTGTCCGGAGGCGTTGGAATCGGCGTCGGCCGGCTCGATGCTGGCGGTATTGCCGGCCTGCACCGTGACCGTCGCCGTGGTCTCGGTGACGCCCGGGGCCACCACGGCGGTGTATTCGGTGGTCGCGGGATCGAAGGCCGGCGACAGCGTGGCGTCGGTCAACGACAGCGTGTTGAGCTCGGCCCTGGGAGGATCCAACCTGCCGTCCACCTTGTGCTCCCTTCCTCTGAAATCGGGGCGCGGGTATTCGAGGTTGGCATCGCGACCGGTGGTGGCGTGCTGGATAGAGCCGCCGTTCAGTCGCAGCTGGTTCCGCTTGATGGAGATGCCGGAGTTGTCCCGATCCCCCTGCTGGACTACGTACTCGAACTCCAGGGTCGTGCTGCCGGAACCGCGGACGAAGCCCAGCTCTTTGACCTCCGGATTGCGGCCTGGGTGCCAGAAATCCACTCCCAGGGTCGGGATGCCGTCGGTGGTGTCCACCACCACGTTGGAATCGAAGGTTACGGTGAACGCGATGGTTTCGCCTTCCCCGTAGGTGTCGGCAGCCGCCAGCGGGGACGAGATCACGGCGACACCGTCGGCAACGATACTGGGCACCTTGTTGACGATGTGGCCGGCCTGGTTGTCCAGGGCATCGTGGTCCAGGCCCGAATCCGTACCGCTGGCCTGGCCTGTGATGGACCCGCCGTCCAGCGTCAACGCATCAGCGGCGATGGATATGCCGTCCTGGTCGCTGTCGTCCTCCACAACCGTATACGAGAATGTCAGCACATTGTTGGTCGTGTCGATGGAGGCGTAGGCGGCGTTTCGGGCGTTATCGCCCACCGAGACGGCCACGTAGGGAGTGCCGTCCGTCGTGTCCACAGTCACCGGCCGGTTGAAGGTCAACGCGACGTTGATCACATCGCCGGTGGCATAGGTGCCGTCGGCGCCGGGGTCGCTGGAGATGGCGACACTGTCCACCATCACTGTGCCGATCTCCAGAGTTACCGTGTACTCGGTCGAGACCCTGGCTGTCCCGGCTGCGGTGATGGTGATGACGGCGCCGTCGCTGACGGCCACCTGGTGTCCGGAGGCGCTGGAATCGGCATCGGCCGGATCGATGCTGGCGGTATTGCCCGCCTGGACTGTGGCAGTGGCCGTGGTCTCGGTGACGCCCGGGGCC
>JAPOQH010000129.1 GCA_026710825.1 Chloroflexota bacterium
CACATTCGCCAACCTCGGCCGCTACCTCAACGACACCCGACGCCAGGGGGATGTCCCCGATCCTGGCGCCATCGTCCTCAGCCTCCTCCCCTGGGCCAGGAAAGACCGCTACTGCGAATTCCTTCGCTGGGACCTCCCTGCCCCGGCACGCTAGCCATGCCCTCAACCTCTCGTTCCGGACTTGATCCGGAAACCGGGAACGTCATGCTGCCGCCAACGTTCGGTAACGCTGGCGCCTTCTGGACACCGGCCTGCGGCTCTTGGTAATGACGGTTTGGCCGGTTCAGACCGATAATCCAAAGGCCCTGACCCAACCGCGGGCTAGCGGATATCGTCGCTCGACAGCGGATTGCAACCACCTCAATGGAAATTGGTGTTGCTGTGCCGCGACACCCTTGATATAATGCGGCACGGTTAATTCGACGTTCTGCCCGCATGAGAACATAAAGAATGAACGCTGCCCGTATGGCAACGCAACCGCAAGAGTTCCGCTCCCGTCGCCGTCGCCTGATGGATTCCCTGACGGGTGGAGCAATAGTCATCGCGGCGGGACACGATTCCCCACGCAATAACGACGTTGACCACCAGTACCGACAGGAATCCTCATTCTGGTACTTGACCGGGTTCGACGAACCCGACGCGGTGGCGGTACTGCGTCCCGGATCCACCACCCCTTATACGCTTTTCGTGCGCCCGTACGACCCTACCTTTGAGATCTGGATGGGCCGGAGGGCCGGGGTCCGTGGAGCCGTGGGTCCGCTGGGCGCCAACGCGGCCTACCCGGTGGAACAGCTGGACGCCCAGCTTCCCAGGTTATTGGCCGAGTGCGACACCATCTACTATGCGTTGGGCAGCGATGACCGCGTGGACGGGATCATATCCGGGCTGGTCAAACAGCGGCGACGCATGGCCCAACGCGGAGCCAAAAGCGTCCGACGGATCGAGGATCCGACCGCCCAGATCGATGCCATGCGGCAGGTCAAGTCTGACGACGAAATTGCCCTTCTGCAACGGGCCATCGACATCACCGCCGTCGGATTCGAGGCTGCGATGCAGACCGCCGCGCCCGGGATAGCCGAGTACGAGGTTCAGGCGGCGATGGAGCGTTCATTCCGGCACTTGGGGTCACCGCGCAACGGTTATCCGTCCATCGTAGCCGGCGGTTCGAACGCGTGCGTCCTGCACTACGTCCGAAACGAAGAAACGCTCGGACCCGAGGATCTGCTGCTGATCGACGCTGGCGCGGAGTACGGCTATTACACGGCGGACGTGACCCGTACCTGGCCCGTATCCGGCGAGTTCACACCGGCGCAACGGGCGGTCTACGACATCGTCCTCGATTCCCAGAAGAAAGCTATCGACGCAGTAAAACCGGGAGTCGGATTCGACGACGTCCACCGAGTCGCCACGCGGGTGTTAATCCAGGGATTGATCGATCTGGGCATCATGAAGGGCGAGGTTGAGCAGAATCTCAGCGATGCCGCTTACCGGGATTACTACATGCATGCGACCTCTCACTGGCTGGGATTGGACGTGCATGATTGCGGCCCTTATCGCGACGACAAGGGTCAAATCCGGCTGCGTCCCGGAATGGTGTTGACGATCGAACCGGGTCTCTACTTTGGGCCCCAGGCCAAACAAACCCCCGAGGAGTACCGTGGTATCGGCATTCGTATTGAGGACGACGTTCTCGTGACGGAAGACGGTTGCCGTGTCCTCTCGGAGGCGATTCCCAAAGAACCCGACGAGCTGGAAGCCATCGTAATGGATGCTCGGTAAGTTATGCTCTCCTTTGCGCTTGGCAAACGCCGATTCAACACCGCATCGCCGCGCTGCGAGCTTAAGGCGGTGACCAAACGTCTCCTGCCGATACCCACGGCGGGCGAATCAGCCGAATGCATTGCGCCTGCTGCATTCTGCCCGATTGGGCACCTAGCAATTGATGATACGGGGATTTTATTCCCCGTATTTTTTTGGCCCCGCGCAAACCGGGCCGGGACGCTTCACAAACCGGGGGCGCCCGAAATTCCCGCCATTCCCGCAGCGGCCTTTCCCGCTGTGGGAATGGCACCTTCCTCGTTCAATAGAGCGAAGCCTTTACGCTTCGCTCTATTTTTTTGCTCGGCTCATGATTCCAACAGTCCTGTTGCTCATTGCGCCCGGGCGCCCGACGGTCGCCAGAGTTTCAATGGAGGGAAGCCTATCGAATGATGATGCCTGACGGCGGCCGGACAAGTTCGGCTGCCCTGATTGCTCCACGCTCAGAAGCAGTCCGGAGACAAGGAACCGGACAAAACCGACGATTCGAGGAGGATCGATGAATTCCCCTAAATTGGACGCATTAAATCGTTTGCCAATACGGCTGCTGATCCTGGCGGCTGTGGCAGCCATTGCCGTCGCATTGATGTCGGCGGCTTGCGGGCCGTCGGCGGAAACGCCGGCGCAGACGGGCGGTTCGACCGCCAACACCACGACGAGCAGCGGCAGCACCGCCAGCACCACCACCGGTGGCTCGACCGGGTCCGCCGCCGGCTCCACGACGAGCAGCGGCGGCACCGGAACCACTACAACGACTACGACAACCACCACCGATAACCCCGTTGCCCCGAGCATGTACGCCAGCCTGTCCGGCGACATTCCGATTGACGGATCGTCGACGGTGTTCCCGATCACGGAGGCCGTGGCCGAGGAATTCGGGGATTTGGCCAACGGCAACGTGCGCGTGGTGGTCGGCATCTCCGGCACGGGCGGGGGATTCAAGAAATTCTGCGCCAACGAGACGGTGATATCTGATGCCTCGCGGCCCATCAAGCAGAAGGAAGCGGACCTGTGTACGGCTGCGGGGATCGAGTACATCGAGATTCCAGTAGCGATCGACGGGCTGTCGGTACTGGTGAACCCCGGCAACGACTTCGTGGAGTGCCTGACGGTTGACCAACTGAACATGATCTGGAACCCGGAGGCGGAAGGGGTGGTGATGACCTGGAACCAGGTGGACCCGTCGTGGCCCAACGAAGAGATCAAGCTGTACGCGCCTGGTGTGGACTCCGGTACGTTTGACTACTTTACCGAGGCGATCAATGGGGACGGCGGCGTGTCTCGGGGCGACTTCGTGGCGTCGGAGGACGACAACGTGCTGGTGCAGGGGATCTCGGGCGACAAGTACAGCCTGGGCTACTTTGGTTACGCGTACTACGTGGAGAACCAGGACAAGTTGAAGGTTGTGCCGATCGATGGCGGCAATGGCTGCATCGCGCCGACGGACGCAGCGATCAACAACGGGACGTATGCCCCGTTGAGCCGGCCACTGTTCATCTACGTGCGTGCGGACGCTGCGCAGGAGCAGCACATCGCGGAGTTCGTGCGGTATTACCTGGGGGAGAACGGTCAGCGTCTGGCCGCCTCCGTGGGTTACATACCGTTCCCGCAGGAAGTGTATGACCTTGGTCTGGCCAAGTTCAACGCGGGAACGACCGGCACGGTGTTCGGCGGCGAGAACGCCTACAAGGGTCCGGTTGCCAAGGGCCTGGCCGGCGACACCATGATGATGGACCAGAGCGACAAGATGACCCCGGCGGTCGACTACTCATCTTTGTCGGGCGACATTCCGATTGACGGATCGTCGACGGTGTTTCCGATCACGGAGGCCGTGGCCGAGGAATTCGGCGATTTGGCCAACGGCAACGTGCGCGTGGTGGTCGGCATCTCCGGCACGGGCGGGGGATTCAAGAAATTCTGCGCCAACGAGACGGTGATCTCTGATGCCTCGCGGCCCATTAAGCAGAAGGAAGCGGATCTGTGCGCCGCTGCGGGCATCGAGTACATCGAGATTCCAGTAGCTATCGACGGGTTGTCGGTACTGGTGAACCCTGGCAACGACTTCGTGGAGTGCCTGACGGTTGACCAACTGAACATGATCTGGAACCCGGAGGCCGAAGGGGTGGTGATGACCTGGAACCAGGTGGACCCGTCGTGGCCCAACGAGGAGATCAAGCTGTACGCGCCTGGTGTGGACTCGGGAACGTTTGACTACTTTACCGAGGCGATCAATGGGGACGGCGGAGTGTCTCGGGGCGACTTTGTGGCGTCGGAGGACGACAACGTGCTGGTGCAGGGGATCTCGGGCGACAAGTACAGCCTGGGCTACTTTGGTTACGCGTACTACGTGGAGAACCAGGACAAGCTGAAGGTTGTGCCGATCGATGGCGGCAATGGCTGCATCGCGCCGACGGACGCAGCGATCAACAACGGGACGTATGCCCCGCTGAGTCGGCCGCTGTTCATCTACGTGCGTGCGGACGCTGCTCAGGAGCCGCACATCGCCGAGTTCGTGCGGTATTACCTGGGGGAGAACGGCCAGCGGCTGGCTGCCTCCGTGGGTTATATCCCCTATCCGCAGGAAGTGTATGACCTTGGTCTGGCCAAGTTCAACGCAGGAACGACCGGCACGGTGTTCGGCGGCGACAGCGCCTTCAAAGGCCCGGTCGTCGAGGGTCTGATGAAGTAATTCATCGCGCCGAAATACGGCCAAAACGTAGGGGCGGGTTTCAAACCTGCCCCTACCTCGTGACAGCGCCGGTCAGGCTGGCACTCAGTCCCGTTCCAGGAACTCGCGCACCTGCTCCATAAGTGGTTCGCGGTCGTAGACGCTGAGCAGCAACGCCGCGTTGCGCATCCAATCGCCCTGGAAGTAGCGCTCATAGAGCACCTGCCGGCCGCCGAACGCGCTGCACGCCGTGTCCCACGCCAGCCGGAACAGGCGCACCCGCTCCCTGGCGGAGGCGGTGTCGGTGTCCAAGTATGCGTCCAGCACTTCGCCCAGCGGGCCGTTGAAATCCCCCTCAGATGGCAGCGCCATGAGGCTGCTGGACCCCAGCAACTGGATGATCTCCGCCATACGCGGGTACATCTTGATGAAGAGGTTGCGCGCGACATTCAGGGGTACGCGGTCGGGAAGCATGACGCCCCATTCGTCGATGGAGGCGTTGACCTCGGACTGAGTGAGGAGTGCTTTAGTGATCTCCAGGTTCTCGACCAGTTCGCCCAAGAGTCCCTGCACCTGGGGGATCTCGCCGTTGCCCAGGGTTTTGACCATCAGGCTGGCGATGCCGGTGACGAACTCGCACTTGGCAACGTTCTTGGTGACGACCTGGTGGCCGGTGTGCACATACTGCCCGGTGGCGTTGGACATGTTGTTGCACTAGTGCCGGTCGCCGTACATGAAGAGCCGTTCCCAGGGGACGAGCACGTCGTCGAAATAGACGATGGCGTCCATCTCCTCGAACCGGGAGCCCAAGGGGTGGTCGAAGTGGGACTTGTCGAGGTCGAAACTTTCCCTGCAGATGAACTTCAGGCCGTCGATTCCGCAGGGCACGGCGAAGGCGAAGGCGTATTTGTGGGCATCTTCGTCCCGCGCCAGCAGGCTCGACCGGGTGGGATACACCATGATCTCATCGGACAGCGGGCTGAGAGTGGCGAGCACCCGGGGGCCGCGAATCACCAACCCCGTGTCGGTTTCTTTAACGACGTGTAGCGCGACATCGGTGGTGTAATCCATTGATGTGGCAGAGGGAGCGCGGTTTCGCTGCAGGTTGACCAGAGTGTGGGTCATGCAGAGGTCGTTTTCTCGAGCGTATTCGTAATAGTTGACGACGTTCTGCTTGAACTCTGGCCGGTTGTCGCCGAAGAAATCGCCGGCGGCGGCCATGGCCATGATGGTGAGGTTGAGGAAGTCCGGCGTGCGGCCCATCATTCCGTAGCTGGCGTGGGCCCATGCGGACATCATATCGCGGCGCTTGGCGAGGTCGTCGGCGGACTTCGGGATGATAAACGAGAGGCCCACCGGGTCGCCCGTCGTGGGCGACGGATAGGTCATGTTACAGCTAGCTTTCCCGTCATGCTGCATGTCGTACAGCGTGGCGATGGAGCGGGCGCCGTTGGCGAGGCCCGGGAACTCGGTGACGTCCTCGATTCGCTTACCGTCCAGCCAGATTTCTCGCGGTTGTTCTTTCAGGCCGGCAAGATACTCAGCCCCGGTTCGCACGCTCATGATATGACTCCTCAGTAGCTATGAAGGGTTCCGCGAATGATATGGGCTTGGGCGGAACGTGGAGTGGATCGGTTATCAGTTCCCCAGGTACCGTTTCAGCCAGTTCATTGCGTGCACATTGAAATCGGTGCATGGGCTGTGGGGCAGGTCCGGGTATACCAGAAGCGATTTGTGCGCCCTGATACGATCGAACACCGGCATGATGGTGTCGTATGGGCAGGTGGTGTCCGCCATCCCAGTGTTCACCAGGATAGGGCACTCAATCGCGTCAGCCAGAGTCATCGTGTCGAAGTAGTGGAGGGTGTCCAGCATCGCCTGTCGTTGCTCGGGATGCTCCTGCACATAGGTGCTGAGTTCGTGGTACGGGCGAGTCTCGATGTCAATCGCCACCGGGTAGTTGCACATGAACGGCTCTTCGGCGACCGCCGCCGCCAGCCTCTGGTCCAGCGCGGCCGTAGACAGCGTGAACCCGCCTCCCTGGCTGCGACTCCACATGCCGATGCGGTCGCTGTCCACCTCGTCCCGTTCGGCGAGAAAGTCCACCCCGCGAACGCAGTCCATGTAGCCGGCGCGGTAATAGTAGGTGTCCTTGTCGGTAACGTTGTAGGTCAGCTTGTTGGTTCCCTCGGGCAGGTCCCACTCGGGGATGCTTTCGCCCTGAGCCCTGGGGTACAGCGTCAGCACGGCGAATCCGTGCATCACCACATGGTAGGGGATCTCCTTGCCGCCGCCATAGCCGGGTACCGCCAGCATCGCCGGATACTTGCCAGACGCATTTCCGTGCCTGGGAGTCGTGTATAAAGCTCGCAACCGCTGTCCGCCGTAGCTGCTCAACGTAACGTTCCAGGTCTCGTACTCTCGACCGCTGTACTCCGGACACTCAGTGAGCGTTGCGTTGACGGGCGTCTCGTCCAGGATCGCGCGGGTTGCGACCCAAAAATCGTTGACTGCCTGGTCCATTTCCAGCCTCCCGTTTCTTCGTCTCAGTTTCGATGTTATCACGAGCCGGTCGCTAATCCGGCTCTGACAATTGCAGGGTCTCGTATCCGTACTCGGACACAAGGAACGGAACGTGGTCGTTGACCAGTTGGATCACCTGGTCGCTGATGTGCGATGGATTCTTCTGGAAGTCCGCTATGGATGCCACGTAATCGGTCAGTTGTGGAGCGAACGCGTCGTACCCGTCCAAGCCCAGCGCCTGGTAGATTTGCTGCACCTGCCCGATCTTGTCCTGGTCCAGATCCTCGTACCGTATCTCCACCAGGCGTCCGTCAGGAATCAGATCCCGCTGTTCCAGGTAGGCTTCGGCCATCCGCCGGTAGATCCGGATCTGCCGCTGAATCAGTTCTTCAAAGTCGATGCTTTGCAACGCGTGCCAGCCGTTCATCAACCTCAGCAGGTGCATGTACGAGCGAACCGTGTCGTATGGGTTCCTCTGGATGTAGACGAACTTCGCGTCCGGGAATAGATGCAGCAGCTCGGTGATGCGGCTGGTGTTGGATGGAGACTTCAGTACCAGCGGCTTGCCGTCCATATACAGGGTCGCTGCCTTGAGCAACTTGGTGTATTCCGCGCGCCAACGTTCACGCACGCCGGCGTCCACACCGTCGCCCATGAACAGGTATTCAAGGGTCTCGTTGGCCGTGCGCGGGAAATTCAGCGACACGTACGGGCTCAGGCCGCTGGCGCACATCAGCGCGATCTCCTCCTCCTGGGGCATCCCGAAATCCACCGGTATGTTGTCAATGCCCCTGTTCTCCGGAAGCGCGGACGCGAGCATCCGGCGTAGGCGATTCTGCCCCGCGAGAAAGAGGTCAGGCAGCGCCGCCTGGTAGGTATTCACGAATCCCCATTGTGGGTCGCACCCAAACAGGTTGTGCAGAAGCGTGGTGCCCGAACGCCAGAAACCGAGCAGGAATATCGGTTCCGGATGGATTTCGGCGCGTTGGATGCGCCGGCCGTACGTCACGCTTTGCCAGAACCGGAACGGAGCAAAACCCACATCCGTTGCCAGGATGCCCAGGTACCGGGGAATAAACCGCCGGTCCACTCCGTACCTCAGCGCGAGGCGCAGGGAGAGGGACAATCGTCCCGTCGCCAGGAAGCTGTTGAATCCGGTGCTGAATCCGGAAGCAGCTTTGGCCTGCGCCGACGGGTTGTATCCGCCGCGCACGAGCCGCGGACCCCGACGCGCTTCCTGCTGATCGTTGGTAACTCTGGAAGTAGCCATATCAACCGATCCTGACCAGTAGAGATGGTTCCGGATCCCTGGGTCATCAACAGTTTCGGATTATACCCCACCGGTTCCAGTGTGATATACAGGCCGGGCCAACGGTTGCAATCCGGCATTGGAAACGCAAGCGTGGTCGTGTTACGGCAGTGTAAAATCCGCCGAGCGCGAGGGTCCCACCACGTTCGTCAGAGAGGTCTATTTGGCAATTTCCGCCGGTCGCCCGGCTTCGCCCATGATGGAGGTTCTGCAGAACCCCCGGTTCAGGGCTATCTGGTACGTGGTGAACGTCTCCGAGTTGACGCGCTGGATGGAACTGCTCGTCACCAGCGTGCTCGTTTATACGCTGACCGATTCTACGCTCATGCTGGGCCTGGTTTTGGGCTTCGAGAACCTGCCCCGACCCATTTTTTCGCCTTTCACCGGAATCATCGCCGATCGATTTGACCGGAAGAAAATCTGGATCATCTCAATGGCGATCAAACTGAGCGCCGGCGTAGCCATTTTCGTCTTGCTCATTACCGGTTATATAGCACCGTGGCACGTTTTCGCTGCCATGCTGATGCAGGGCGTCAGTCGCGCCCTGGAGGATCCGGCCCGCCGTACCGCCATCTTTGATATCGTGGGCGAACGCCGGGTGGTGAACGCTCTGTCCATAGACTCCATGAGCGGGACCGTCGGACGCATGGTCGGTCCCTTCGTTGGCGGTTTTCTGATCGAACACGTCGGGTATTTCTGGCCGCACTACGCCGGTTACACCTGGGCGTATGCGGCCATCGTCGTGATGCACCTGGCGGCGGTCTCGATGGCGATTCGGGTGCGGATTCCTCGAGTCGAGCGGGAATGGCGAGTGGAGCCGATCTGGAACAGCCTCGGTGACGTGGTGCGGGCGGCCTTCAATCACCGGCAACTGATGGGGATGCTGTTCATCACCATAATGATCAATGGACTGGCATTTCCGGCCCGGCAGTTCGTGCCTGCCATCGGCAGAGACCATCTGGGGGTCGGGGAGACGCTGGTGGGTGTCCTGGCCGCGGCAGAATCTATCGGTCAGATGGTCACAGCAGTGATCCTGGCGTCGGTCGGCTCTATGCGCTATCACGGGAGGATCTTCGCGGCCGGCGCTTTCAGTGTGATGATACTTTCAACGATTTTCGTCTGGTCGCCATGGTACGTGGTGACTTTCGGGATCCTCGTTCTCAGTGGGATCGGGCTGTCCTGTTTCGGTACCATGCAGGGCGCTATCACGATGAGGTCGTCGCCGCCGGAGATGCGAGGACGCATGGTTGGCCTGCAGAGCCTGTGCATCGGCATCGGAACCCCGCCTGGAGTCCTGCTGATGGGTTGGCTGGGTGACCTAATCGGTATACAGATGTCCGTAACGCTTAGCGCCCTGGCTTGTATCGCGATCTCCCTGCCCGCCCTGTTCTTGACCCCGCTGATCACACGCCCGTCGCAACCCCCGCCCCAAACGGAGGTTCGCCCGCAAACCGAGGGGTCCTGAATCCGCTGCGCTTCCCGCTGTGCTAAAATCCCCCTGTCACTGAGCCTGAACTTGCGTTGGCGACAGGGAAATGCCACCAAAGAAAGCCGCTACAACCCGCCGCACGCGGCGCACCAAAAAGCCCGGCGTCACCATCCCCGACGCCATTCGGCTGATGACCGAAGAACACGGCCCGTTCGCCAACGAACCGCGCCTGGACCCCGCTCACGAACTGACCTTCACCATCCTTTCCCAGCACACGTCTGACCGCAATTCCGAGCGCGCCTTCCGCAGCCTCATGGAACGCTTTGGCACGCTCGAGGCAGTTGCTGCCGCTGATGTGGATGCCATCGAGGAGGCCATCTCCGGCGGCGGGTTGGCCAAAATCAAGGCCCCGCGCATCAAGACCGTCCTCAACCGTATCCTCGAACTCAACGACGGCTCCCTGGACCTCACGTTCCTCGCCGAAATGCCCATGGACGAGGCCCGCGCCTGGCTCCGCCAACTGCCCGGCATCGGCCCCAAGTCGGCGGGCATCATCCTCAGTTTCTCGCTGGGCATGCCGGCCATGGCCGTGGATACCCACATCTTCAGGGTCAGCCAGCGCCTGGGCATCATCGGACCAAAGGTCAACGCCGACAAGGCCCACGAAGTCCTGGAGGCCGCCATGGCTCCCGAGGACGTCTACCCGTTCCACGCGGCGTTCATCACCCACGGCAGAAAGGTATGCAAGGCTCAGCGACCCCTGTGCGGGGCTTGCGTCGTCAACTACGGCTGCCCATCCCGCGACGAAAAGGCCATGCAGGAGATGGCAGAGGCTGCCGCAGCCGTGGCAAATGACTCAGCCGACTCCGATCGCCCTGACGGTCAGGCTCCCGGACGCAGGCGACGTGGCGGCAAGTCCGCTACGCCAACCCCTGTCCCGCACACCCAAGTCGTGAAGGAGCTTCAACCGTGAAAGTCGGAATCATCAATGTGACCGGATATGCCGGGTGCGAACTTGTCCGCATCCTGCGCCACCATCCCGAGGTGGAAATCGCGTCCGTAACCGGACGCAGCGCCGCCGGGCAGCCGTTGGGCGAGGTGTTCCCCCACCTCAACAACATGGAACTCGACATCACCGCCGACCTGTGCGATGACCTCGATCTCGTTTTCTCCGCACTTCCGCACAAGGCCAGCGCCGAAGCGTGCATCCCCCTGCTGGAGCAGGGCGTCAAGGTAGTGGACATCTCCGCCGATTTCCGACTCAAACAGGCCGACGTGTACTCCCAGTGGTACGGCGTCGAGCACCCCGACCCGACCTACCTCGAAGAGGCAGTTTACGGCCTCACCGAGCTGAACCGCGACGCCGTCGCCGACGCTCGGCTCGTGGCCAACCCCGGCTGCTATCCCAGCAGTGCCATCCTCGCCCTCGCCCCTGCCATCCAGCACGGTTTGATCGGCAGCGAGATCATCGTGGACAGCAAGTCCGGCGTCTCAGGCGCCGGCCGCAGCCTCAGCATGACCACCCACTTCTCCGAAGTGAACGAAAACGTCATGGCCTACTCGGTCAACGGCCACCGGCACCTGCCCGAAATCAGCCAGGAGTTGGACACCATGTCCGATTCCTCCGTGAATCTCACGTTCCTCACCCACCTGATCCCCATGACCCGCGGCATCCTCAGCTCGTGCTACGCGCCGCTGAGCCCCGAAATCGCCCAGGATCCCGACGCATCCCAGCGCGTCCGCCAACTCTACCAGGATTTCTACGCGGATGACGCTTTCGTCCAGGTGACAAATGCGCCTCCGCAGACCAAGCAGACTCTGGGCAACAACTACTGCCTCGTGCATCCCGTGGTGGACCCCCGCACCAACCGCCTCATCGTGATCAGCTGCCTGGACAACCTCGTCAAGGGCGCCGCCGGCCAGGCCGTGCAGAACATGAACCTCATGTGCGGCTACCCCGAGGAAATGTCCCTGGAGGCTCTCGCCGTTTATCCCTAAATGCGGGTTGTATGATAAAATTTGTGTGCGTCACCCCGTGACGCCCATGCCCCGGTCGTCTAGCCTGGTCAAGGACGCCACCCTTTCAAGGTGGAGATCATGGGATCGAAGCCCATCCGGGGTACCAGCAATAAAATGGCCCTCCGCAATTGCGGAGGGCTTTTTCATGCCTGATGCGGTGGGATCCTTGCCCATTGCTATCCGCCGGCGAAGAAGTCGAAGACGTTGCCCAGGGTGGATGTGCTGCCCTTGTAAATCTCGGTGTACCCGCATTGCTTGCAGGAAACGGTGGAAAACTTTTTGTTCTGCACGTCAAATAACTTGGCGAAATTACCGCCGGTGGCTCGAAATTCGTCAGTCTCGTACTCGGTGTTCTGGCATTTGGCGCAGACGAACCGCGTTGCAATGGTGGCCATAATACCCCTCCTTGCTGGTATGCGTTGTATCCAGCGTAGTCGACGGTCCGGCAGTTTTCAAGGCGATTCGCCCGCGCATCGGAGCAGATCCGGTTGAGCCGGCCACCATCGAACGTTGCTATGTTATGCTGGCATCGCCGGCGGTGATTCCGCCGTCATACCCTCATGAAACAGGAGCGAATCGAAATGGCAGGGACCAAAACCGCACTCTCCGTCGACGTCAACGCCGAGCACATTGGGCTCATCAACACGTCCAAGGAAAAGTACAACATCGCCGATGAAGGCAAGGTCGTTCGCATCATCATGGACTACATGATCACCAACCCAAGCATCCACGACACCGTTTTCAAGGATGTCCGTTGCCTGCGCTGCGAATAACTCCGGCGCCATCCACCAACGATGAGGGCGGGTTACCAACCCGCCCTGTTTTTATTCTGCGGTGTGCTTCACCGCTTCCAGGGCGAGGTAATACCCGTACACCCCAAAACCGTATACGCATCCCTTGCTTACCGGCAGCACCGCCGATACCGTACCCCGCGCCGTCGGGTTGCTGGCGTGCACCTCGATCACCGGCATCGGAACCTGTTGGATCGCGCCACGCAGCGGCCCATTGGCCGTGGTGTAACCTGCCGGATTGATCAGGCACGCGTCGTACCCTTCCTCCCACGCGTCATACAGCGCGTTCACCACCTCTCCCTCCAGGTTGGAATGCACGATCTTGACGTCTACGCCCAGGCTCTCGCCGTACCCGCGGATCTGCTCGTTGATCTGGTCCAGGGTGTTGGGACCGAAAATCTCGACCTGCACCTTGCCGCGCATGTTCATGCCGGCTCCCTGGATTACCAGTACCTTGGTCATGGTTGTTCTCCTTCATGTTGTTGCGACGACCCGTTCGCGCTGGAGTTCCGGTGGTTCTCGTCCAGGATGTTGGTCAGCACCCGACGCATTCCCTGCGGATCGTTGTCGCCATCCAGCGCGCCTTCTTCTTCTGAGACCGGCGGTGCCGTGGGCGGAGTGGGAGTCTCGGTGACATAACCCGCCAGCAGCACGTCCAGTTGTAGCATCAGCACCTTGTTCCACGCCATGGAAGTGCGCAACACCTTGTCCGGATCGTCCATGTCTTCCGACAACACACCCGCGATGGCCGTCTGCGCGAATGACATTGTGCCGATCATGAACCTGGCCGGCACAGATCCCAGGTATCCCCGTTCCAGCGACGGGTTGCTGTGCACCACTCCCATCGCCAGCAGGAACACCGGAAATTGCTCGTCCAGTTGGAAATCAATGCTGTTGCGCAGCCAGCGCGCCAGGCTGTGCTTGCGCCGGTCCAAACGCGTTTGGTCGATCTCGCCCTCGGGCGTCAGAAAGAACCGGGCGGTGGCCGGGAACAGGAGGAAGTGGTCGTAAACGGCCGTGGTCAACTCCTCGGCTCGGTCCAATAGGATGGGCCCGCTTTCCCGTACCAGGGCCAGGTCCTCGTCCGTGAACCCCACGAATTCGGCCATCTGCCTCAATCGGGCCGGCCAGTCAAAAATCATCAATGGACTCCCTCGCTAGCGCAGGATGGTAGTCCGCTTGACTATACCGGCCGGGCGATGGCCCCGCAAGACGCTCTCAACGTCGATGCGAACCGCTAACCGCCGCCCCGTTCGGCGCGCAAGAACTGCTCCAGTTCTTTGACCAGGTCGGCCGGGTCCGGCGTTTCCCGGCTTTCACTGGCCGCATCGTAACGCTCTTCCAGCGTCCCAATGTACTTGCCCAACTGCTCGTCCTCGGTGATGACCTTTTCCACCTCGCGGTCGAAGGCGTCGGCCATGCTGTACAGCCGACCCAGGTCGATGGGCAGCGCCAGCATCTCCGACAGGTAGCGGGCCAGGCCCAGGCTCACCCGAAAATTCGGCGTGGCGTGAAGATAGTGCGACACGTGGCCCCACAGCGATGTGTAGCTGATTCCGTTCGCCGCCAGCGATTCCGAGATGGGCAACGTGATCCCCGAGGGCCCTTGGTAGTTGGACGACCTGATGTCTCCCCGGTCGAAACTCGCCTGGATGTTGCGGTTGGTGGATGTCCCCGTGAAACGTATCGCCCGGGTGTGAGGCACCGCGTCCAGCAGAGCGCCGACGTGCACCACCGACCTCACCCCGCAGCGACGCGCCACATTCGCTATCAGCGACGAGAACGTCCTCCAGCGTAGATGAGGCTCTGTTCCCAGGTAGAGCACTGCGGGTGGAGAATTCCCGTTCCCTCTCCACAAATAGAACTCATTGGCCGGCCATTGTAGATGGCGCGTGCCGTCCTTGCTGCGGGTTGAGCGTGGCCTCTCCTGGGCGAAGTTGAAAAATTCTTCTGGATCGATTTCCGCGAACTTTTCGGCCTCGAACGTGGTCAGCATGTAGTTGAGAGTCGCAGTCGCCGCATCTCCGGCGTCGGGCCACCCCCTGAACGCCACCACCATGCGCTCGACCGGTTTTTCGGGGAATTCGCTTGTTATCAGGTAATCGTCGAAGTCAGGCATTATTGCCCCGTTTTTGAAAATATGTCGAATCAACTGAACATAACGGGGCGCATTCTATCACCGGGATTTGTCCCCGGCAATGCCGTCAAACGGTGGCGCGAGCGGCGATTACTCCCAGCCACGCGGCTGCCAGTCCGACCACAATGTTGGCTGCCAGCGAGATCCCCGCACGGGCATATTCACCGCTGGACATCAGCCTCACGCCATCGTATGCCAGGGTTGAAAACGTGGTAAATCCTCCCAGCAATCCAACCGTCGCCATTACCCGCACCTCGGTTGGCAGGCCCGAGCGCTGAATGAACACGGTTGCCAGGAAACCCAACAGGAAAGAGCCTGCAATGTTGACCGCGAAAGTCCCCATTACGGTATCGGCGCCCAGGTAATGCGCCGCCAGGCGATTGGCCCCGTAGCGCAGCACGGACCCTGCCGCGCCGCCAAGTGCCACCAGTATCCAGATCACAGGCCGACGCCCGTCAACCCGACCCTATGCCCACGCGCCCCGACGTTCCAGGGTTCGTTCGTCCAACTCAATACCCCAACCGGGGAGATCGTTGAGCGTGAGTTTGCCTCCCGAGATTTCCGGCCTCACGGTGAACAATTCCTCCCAGATCGGATCGCGATCTGCCGTCGGGAACGTTTCGCAGATTTCGCCCACTTCCAGGCCGGCCACGATGTGCCCATGCACCTGCGGGTCATGGTGTGGTGCCAACCGCACGTTGTCGGCGGAGCACAGTGCCGCGATCCGCAGGCACTCGGTGATCCCGCAGTTCCGCGTGCTGTCGAATTGCATCACCCGGACGCCGCCGCGTCGGATGAGGTCCCGCGCATCCCAGCGATGCACCGCGTTTTCACCTGACGCGATGGGGATGGTGGTGGCCGCCGCCACCTTGCCCAGGCCCTCGACGCGGTCGTACCAGTGAACCGGCTCCTCGAGCCACCTGATATTCAGGGGTTCCAGCATCCGTGCGCCTCGAATGGCAGTGTCCACATCCCAACCCTCGTTCACGTCCACCATCAGGTCGATGCCATCGCCCACTGCGCTGCGCACCGCGCTGACCCGCTCAAAGTCTTCCCGCAGGCTGACGTGCCCAATCTTGAGCTTGATGGCTTCGTAGCCCATGTCCACGTAGGTTGCGCATTCCTGCGCCAGGTCTGACACCGACTTGCCGTCCTGGTAGTATCCGCCGGTGACGTAGCAGGGCGCGGTGTTGCTGTGCCCGCCCAGCAACTTGTACACGGGTAGATTCGCCGCCTTGCCCTTGATGTCCCACAGCGCGATGTCCACCGCCGCCAACGCGGTCAGTAGCTGCGGCCGTCCGTAACCCGACCCGGCCCATCCGATCTGGTGGCAAAGGCCGAACATCTCGTCCCACAGCAGCTCGTGGTCCACCGGATCTTTGCCCAGCAGCATTGGTTTCAACACGTCCACCACCGCCCGCGACGCTCCGTCGGCGTGAATCGCTCCGCTGGCATCCTGCCGGTAGATGCCGGCAAACCCCTGGCCCGCGCCGTGCGCCTCGCCGATTCCGTAGAATCCCGCGTCGGTATGCACCCGCACCAGCAGTTCGCTGACCCGCCCAATGGGCCGGAGGGCGGTCCAGAATTCACGCTCCGGCGCCGGCCAGACCAGCGCAATCGCTTCAACGTCGGTGATTTTCATGTCCTGTCCTCAGTCGTCGAACCGCCCCAGGCGGAACAACCCAATGTCGTGCTCCGTGGAGCCATGCTCCGCCAGGTCCGCCATGATCTCGCCCACCACGCTGCTGAACTTGAAACCATGCCCCGAGAACCCGGCCGCCACCGACACCTGCGGATGCTCCGCCAGCGTGTCGATGATGAAATGCTCGTCGGGCGTATTGGTGAACATGCAGGTTTTCAAGGCTAAGGTCGGCCCCGCTGCCTCCGGAAAATACCGTTCAGTGAATTGCCGCAGCGCCGCCTCGTCCCGCGCATTCGGCTCCCGGTCCATCGTGTCCGGGTCTACCTGCTCCCGGAAGTGGTTGAACATGCCCAGCTTGAACCCCGGGATGCCGTAGGACGGAAAGCCGTAGAAGCGCCCTTCCTCCACCTCCATCCCGAACACCGGGAAAGTCTCCGGCTTGAAAAGCTCCGGGCGGAACGGCGCGAACCATCCCAACACCTGTCGTTCTGGCACGGCATTCGCGGCTACTTGTGGTGCGACCTTGCCGGCCCATGCGCCGGCGGTGACCACTAACCGTCGCGCCGAATAGGTGTCCTTGTCCGTGGTCACCGTGACGCCGCCGCCAGCCGTGGGTTCCCACTCCAGCGCCGCCTCTCTGCCATGCACCTCGGCGCCCAGATCCATCGCGGCGGCCACGTGCGCCACGATGCACCGCTCCGACAGGACGAACCCGCCCTGTTGCTCGTACAGCATCTCCGCGTCCTCGGGCAGTTGGTACCCGGGCCACTCCTGGTTGACCTCCGGCCCGCTCAACATTCGATAGGGCAGGTGATGCTCCGTGACCGTCGTCAGAGAGCCCTCGAGCAACTGGCTCGCCCCCACGCCGCCGCGCACGCATCCGGTGGTGACGAGCAGCTTCTCGCCGGCCAGGTTTTCCAGTTGGTGCCACAGTTCGTAGGCCCGATATAGCATCGGCACATAGGACGGATCCTCGTGGTACGCCAACCGGATCATGCGGCTGATGCCGTGCGAAGACCCCATCTCGTTGGGAATGTCATATTGCTCCAGTCCCAGCACGCGCCAGCCGCGCCGCGCCAGGTGGTACACCGCCGCGCTACCCATGCCGCCGACCCCGATGACTATCGCATCAAACTCTCTCATGGAATCGTTCCTTTATTGGGGCGATTTTTGCATATCCCGCTCATTTCCGTTCATTTCCGTTCGTTTGAGTAGGGTGGTGGGGTGGGACGTGGGCGTACATGGGGGCGGTCAGGGCGGTTTTGGGCGTGATATTGACGGTTTTGGCGGGCCATTGAGAGGTTTTAGAGGAGCGGCGTTCGGGATGGCTCGTGATTGTCAGAATCAAGGTTTTTGGGCCCCGTATCGAGTACCGGGGGACGTTCTCAGAGGATTCTCCGGATTGGGGTTTTCCGGTCATTTGGACTGGGGCGATTGGATGGCTAAATGATAAGGATAGGTAGTGGGTTAGGGCAATGGCGTGATGGACAGCTTGCAAAACTCACGCCCGCGGCAACGCCGCGCCCGGCGTCGTCATCCGCAGGCTGTACACCGACGTCCGCGCCGTGAACAGCATCGTGCGGAAATCCGGCCCGCCGAAAGCGCAGTTTGCCGGTATCTCGGGCACTCTGATGATGCCCACGTGATCCCCATTGGGCGCAAACACCCATACTCCGCCGGAACCGGTGCAGTACACGCGGCCCTCAGCGTCCACCTTCATGCCGTCCGGCACGCCGTCCTCGGCCGATGCCATGCTGCCGAACACCCGGCTGTTGCTCAGCGGCCCGTCGGCGTTCACGTCGTATGCCTGGATGAACTGGTTCTGCTTCACCTCGCCGTCCCAGTACTGGTCCGGGCGCTCGCCCAGCTTGCGCGTGTTGGATACGTAGAGCACCGACTCGTCGGGCGAAAAAGCGATTCCGTTTGGGAAATCGACGTCGTGGGCCAACAATTCCACCGTCCCGTCCGTGGCGATGCGGTGAATGGTGCCCGGCCACTCGATCTCCTGCTCTTCCTCTGGAACACGGCCGCTGGGGTTGGTGATGTAGATGCTGCCGTCGCTGCGGCACACGATGTCGTTGGGCCGGTGGAAGCGCTTGCCGTCCCAGCGGTCCGCCACCACGTTGATCGTGCCGTCCGGTTCCATCCGTGAGATGCGCCGGTTGTCACCCTCGCACATCAGCAGCCGGCCCTGCAGGTCGAACGTCATGCCGTTGGTGCCGCCGCTCGGCTCCCGGATAATGTCCGGCGTGCCTCCGGCCGGCGACATCCGGTGGATCACCGGCGGTTCCCGGCGCAGGTCCACGAACAGCCAGTACCCATCGGGATGCCAAAGCGGCCCCTCCGTGAACGCGAAGTCGGTCGCCAACTGCTGCGCTTCCTGGTCAGGTTCTACGATGCCAGGCAGATATTCGGTCATGGTGTGTCTCCAAATCAGGGGGTTGTGTTCAAATTAGAGGTGAGCCAGATATTGCTCGGCGAAGTCCATTCCCACCAGGTCGCTGAACGCCGTCATCAATTGGTGAGTCACCGGACCCGGCACCATCCCGTCTGCCACCGGCGAACCGTTGACTCCCGAAACCGGGCAGATGCACAGGCTGGTGGAGGTCAAAAACGCCTCGTCGGCCGTGTAGGCGTCATACAGGTCAATATCACATTCAACCGTGGGGATGCCCAGGCCGGCGGCAAGTTCCAGCGTCTGATTGCGGGTCACGCCCTCAAGAACGTACTGCGACTTGGGCGTCATGGCGACGCCGTCCTTCACCAGGAACACGTTGCTGCCGCGCCCCTCGGTAAGGTTCCCGAATTCGTCCAGCAGTATCGCCCACGCGTCGGGATCCTCCCCGTGCGCCTCCAGCTCGCCCATGATCAGGTTCAGGTAGTTGTGGGTCTTGGCCCGGGGACTCAGGAACCGCGGCGGGATGCGGGGAACCGACGGCGTGTTGATGCGGGCTCCATCCCGGTAAAGCGGCGCGCGAGCCGCGAAGGGGATGGCGTGGCTCTCGATGATGATCGTTGGTTCCAACCCGCCAGCCCGATCCGGTTCCTCCACTCCCCGGCTGATGCGCTGCATCACCCACATGTCCTGCCCGGCAGGCAGCAGCGGGTGGTTGTGCGCCACCACCGCTTCGGTGGCCTCCGTCATCTCCGCCTTGTTCATCCCCACGTCGATGCGCAGGTAACGCAGCGAGTTGTAGAGCCGGTCAATGTGCCGGTCCAGCCGGAACGTCTTGCCGCCAAAGGTGCGTGTGGCGTCGAACACCGCGTCGCCGTACAGGAAGCCGCGGTCGTAGATGGAGAGCGCCACCTGGCTGGCCGGCGTCATGGCGCCGTTGAAATAAACGATCTTTTCCTCGGGCATTGGTTCGCTCCTGGTTCAGAGTGTGCGTTAGGCGAAAACGCGCAGGCGGCGGAGTCGCGTCACGATTTGCGTTGTATCTGGAAACCGGCTTCCTCTTCCATGGGCAGCACGATGGCGGCCCCGTCCATATCCCCCAAGCCCTGCTCAACCGCCTCAGTGAAGAGCCGATAGGCGAGATCTCCGCCCGGTATCGGCGTCTCTAGATCCCTCGCCATCTCTTGTATCAACCCCAGGTCTTTCAGGAACACACGCACCTGGGTCCGTATTCCCTCGAAGTCCCGGTCCAACATCGCCGGCGCATTCCGACCCAGGATGAAGCTCTGGCCCCAACCGGAGTTCACCAGCTCGAACACCAGCGCGGGATCGGCTCCGGACTTGGCCGCCAGCAGCATGGCCTCCGCCGCCGCCACCTTGTGTACGCCAACCAACAACTGGTTCACCAGCTTGGCCGCCGTTCCCGACCCGGTGGGTCCCACGTGGCGCACCACCGCGCCCATCACGTCCAACGCCGGCTGCACTCGTGCGTATGCCTCGGCCGGCCCGCCCACCATGATGGTCAACGTGCCATCGGTCGCTCGTTCTGTCCCCCCGCTGATGGGGGCGTCCAGGAACATCGCGCCCCGCGCCTCCGCGGCCGCCGCGCATGCTCTGGATGTGGATGCGCCGACCGTGCTGTGATCCACGATAATCTGGCCCGGACGCGCGTTGGGCAACGCTCCATCCTCCCCCAGCAGCACCGCCTCGCACGTCGCCACGTCGGGCAGGCACGCCAGCACGACGTCGCAGTTTTCCATGATCTCGGCCGTGGACGTCGCCGCAGTCGCCCCGGCGTCCGCTATCTGCCGCACCTTTTCCTGGCTGCGGTTGTGCACCGTCAGGTCGTAACCCGCCCGCAGCAGGTTGTACGACATGGGCAAACCCATGCGGCCGAGCCCGATGAATCCGATCTTCTCGCTCAATCCGTCAACTCCTGGAACAACTCGATCAGATTAGTCCCTCTGCCATCGCCGCCGCCTCAACCAGTTCCCATCCGTCCTCGATGCCGGGCAGCAACCGATCGCATGCCTCGGCTTTCAGCACTGCCCGCCCGGTCTCATCGCTGTCGTCAACGGAAACCAACGCCGCCGTGACCTGCGCCGCCTCGGCAGGATCAACCTCCGGCCGCGCCGTGAAGCAGCAGTGGCTGTACCCTGGGCTGCTCCAGAACACCTTGAGGTCTCCGGAATCAATCCCGTGCCGCTCCGTCAACGTATCCAGCGTCCGTGCACTCACCGCGCCGGCATCGTAGTTGCGATCCAGCACCTGCAACACCACGTCGATCTGGTCGCTGCTGTGCTGCTGATTTCGTTGGTCGTAGAAGTCCGCTGCAGCCAGCGAACGGGACGGCGTCATTCCCATTTCCTTGAGGAAGTAGACGGGCAGCAGTCCCGCTTCCACCGAGTCCCGCGCCGCGAAGGCGAACCTTTTCCCCTGCAGGTCCTCTACCGTATCTATCTCCGAATCCGCCCGCGCGATGAACTTGGTGGTGAACCCGACGTCAACGTCCCGCAACGCCAGCACCGGCGCGCCATCCTCCATCGCTCGCCGCATTTTCACGTGCGACAGCGGCCCATTCCACGCCAGGTTGATCTCACCGCGCACGAACGCGTCCACCATCTCGTCGTAGCCGGAGTAAAGCACCCAGTCGAACTCCACTCCTTTCCTTTGGAACACCGTTTCCAACGCTTTGCAGAGGTCCAGATGTGCAACCGAACCCGTCGCTCCCATGCGTATCATCTCGCCACCTCCGGCATTTCCTGAACCTATCCTGGCGAATCCAATTCGTGGTTCTCTCGCATTCGTCGCCAGTCTAACAGCCTGCCCACACACTGCCAACCAACGGTGTCCTTGTGCCGAGCATGGCGATTTGGCATTATCTGCGCGGCAATCACGGGGCGAAATAGAACCTTCGGGATGCCCGCTGCGTAAAGAGCGGCAACTGAGACAAGGTGCGATGCTGACATGAACAATATTTCCCGCAAAATCCGGCGGGGCGGCCCTGTTCTGGCGACGATGGCGTTGCTCTGGATAGCCGCTGTGGCTTGTGTTGCCGGACAGGAGCCTCCCACTTCTGGCGCCACGTCAACCGCCGCGCATGTGGCGTCGGACGCAACGGTGGCGCTCACCAGGCCTCCGGCCCCGACCCTTGCTCCGACTACGCCGCCGCCGCTCACCGCAACGGAGGCTCCCACGCCCACTGCGATGGCGGAAACGCCTGAGCCTGCCGTCGCCTCTCCCACCGCAACACCGACGACCGCTCCGGATACTGCGACCCAGGACGCCGGGCCGACGGCTGCGGCTGGCTCAACCACGTTTGACGATCGGGACCTGTTGGAGGAACGGGCATTCTCCTTTCTGAACGAATTGGTCGACGAAGTCGGTGTCAGGACCAGCGGCACCGACCTCGAGGAAGCGGCTGCCGAATACTTGTTGCAGCGCCTCGAGGAGTTGGGATACGCACCGGACATCCAGGAATTCACGTTGGAGTCGCCGGCTGCCACTCTGGAAATTGCCGTTCCGGAACCGAGGAGCCTGGACGCTAACATCCTCACCGGGACCGGAAGCGGGAGCGTAACTGCGCAACTGGCATCGGTGGGTCAGGCCAAAGTCGAAGACATCCCTGCGGAGGGCTTGGAGGGCAAGATCGCCCTGATCGAGCGCGGCGAAATCACCTTTGGCAGCAAGGTGTCCCGGGTGCATAACGCCGGCGCAGTGGCCGCCATCATCTACAACAACGAGCAGGGAAACTTCCGGGGCACCCTGGGCGGCCGGGGCCGCATACCCGCCATTTCCCTGTCTCGGGCCGACGGTCTCATGCTCAAAGAGTTGGTGGAACAAGACAACCCCGTCGAGGCAACCGTCGCCGTCCAGGACAATGCCGTGCCATCCCGCAACGTGATCGCCGAACTCCCGGGATCAGGAGACGGGGTCATCGTAATCGGCGCTCACTACGACACCGTGCCCGACTCTGTGGGTGCATCGGACAACTCCTCCGGCCTGGCCGCGCTGCTGACCGTTGCCGAACAACTCGGCGACCGCACATTCCCCTACACCCTGCGGTTCGTGGCTTTCGGTTCCGAAGAAACGGGACTGCACGGCAGCGAGCACTATGTGGATACCCTCACAGTGGAGGAACTGGAGCAAATCTATCTGATGATAAATTTGGATTCCATCGGCTCCGGCGACCGCCTCGTGGTGTCGGGCGATCGCTGGGCGGTGGGCCACGTGCGGGACGCCGCGGACCGCGAGGACATCTTGCTCGACGTGAGCGCCGGGGGCGGTGGGGGCAGCGACCATGCCAACTTCCGCCGGGCCTGGGTGCCGGTGGTCTTTTTCCTCTCCGACGACCTTTCCCGCATCAACTCGCCCGCCGACACCATGGAACACATCAACCCGCGCCTGCTGGGAGACGCCACCGCTCTGACGCTGGACTTGCTGGAAAACGTGCACGGCCTCCCCGGCTACGGGCAATGATCACCCACGTTGGCCTTGCCGATAAAGCGATTCGTCATAAAGGGTACGAGATAGAGGGTACGAGCCTGCACGCTCAGGCCACCGGAAGATTCCGCGCGACGCCGGCGGCTGATGAGTCAACTTAATGAAAGGGCAGCGAGCATCCAAGCCCGCTGCCCTTCGCTATGCCGTTCATGCTTTGTCGGTAATCAGCCCCCTCAGCCCCCAGAGCCGCCTACTCCGACGGGGCCTCGATCAGTCCTACGTTCGCGACGTATCCATTCGTCCAGCCCAGCCCGCTGTCGATTCTCCAGATGCGGCGTTCCGACCAGACTCCGTCTATCGTGGCGTCGGCGAAATCAAACTGGCGGTCGCCGATCTGCAAAATCAGGTTGTGGGGCAGACTCACGTCGGCCAGGAAGTACAAATCCCGAATGCCGCTGATGAGGTCTTTGTCAATGAACAGGCCCTTAACCTTGTATTCCACGCCGTCGTAGCTGAACTTTTTGTCCGTCAGGCTTCCCCGGTTGCCCCCAGCCGTTGCGCCCAGCATATATCCCCAACTCTTGCTGAGCGCATCGGACGCCACGCCAACCGTGAGATCGGCGGCCCACACGTTCTCTTCTGCGACGCAATCGTCGTTCACATGCGTTGGCGCAAGCGGCCGCTCGTGGTTGTCAGCAGTGGAGGCCTCCAGGGCTCCCATCGGATCGTTGTCCCAGTTGCTCAGACGGGGGTCCGGGTATTGAAAGGGCAACATCGGTGCGTCGGTCGCGAAGTCTCTCTCCCAGCCCTCACTATTTCCTGGGTTTGTGTCGTAGGCGTCGCAATCGGTATTCTGAGGAAAGCTGTCGCGATGACGACGACTCCCATCACCGCGGTTAATACCGCTGCGAATCTCAATATCGTCCGGGCACGATGACGCCGCGAGTGGACCCCACAGTTTCCATTATCAGTCATTATCATGACTCCTCTGTTTAGTTATCGGTCAACGGGTATTCCCGTCTACCATTTGGCTTGTATCCCGGTTATCACCTTGATATGCATCGTATCATATCTATCTATGCGATGAGTGTCAATGCGGTCCCGTCGCAAGATTCCCTTGGGCGTATCCTGTTGGTCGCATCCACGACCGGATCGGTATGGCAGACTTCGCTGGTGTCACAGCCGATTTCAGCCTCCTCGCGATTGCCGTAACGGGGGTGCTCTTGGAGCAACGGCCGGCGGATCCCGCAAGTTGCTGCCTACGGCCGGGTACGTTAGTCTATCCCGCGTCGATACGACGAATCGCAGGAGGAACCCGCCATGGCGACGGGAATGGAACGCAGGATCAGGGGCAGGGCGCGACAGGACATA
>JAPOQH010000130.1 GCA_026710825.1 Chloroflexota bacterium
AACGATCTACGGCCCGACGCGATCGCTCATTTCCGGACCAACGTTGAGCGCAACCGTCGTCTCTACGAGTTGCTGGCCCAATCACGCTCCGGTCCCTAACCGCAAAAACCGTCCTGATGATACACAGGGTTTTTGCGTGGCACTCATAGCACGGCATCCACGCATCGCAGGCCACCGGACCAGTCCAGTATGCGGCGGTCGGCGGTCACCAGTTGGTGGCCGTTCATGGCGGTGGCGACGATGATGCGGTCGGCAGGGTCGGCGTGGAAATCGGGAAGTTCGTTGGCGCGGATGCCGATCTCGCCGTCCACGGGGATCTCGATCAGGCCCTGCCCCAACTGCTCCAACCGCCACCGGCTCACGTCGTCGGGGTACTCGATGCGTCCCTTCTCTCTGAGCATCGCCATCTCCCAGAAGGACATCGCTGACACTGCGACTTCCTCGGCCTGCCAGGCTCGCTCAATCTCGGCGCGAGCCACCGGACCTAGTCTGGCGTCGCCGGCCCTCAACCACAGGGCGGCGTGGGTGTCCAGCAGGATCACGGGTTCAGCACCCGGTCCGGGTCGGACTCGGCTTCCCATTCGACATCTATGGGCGAGATGATGTCGCCAGTGATTTTCAGGCGCCCCTTGTCGATGCCGAACAGCGTCTTGGGCCGCTCGTGGTAGGCAGTCAGCCTGGCCACGGGCTTGCCGTTCTTGGTGATGACGATCTCGCCGCCGTGCTCGGCCACCTCGTCCATCAGCCCCAGGCACTTGGCCTTGAACTCGGATGCCTTCATCGTCTGGCTCGAGCCGGTGTTCCCGCTGTGGGTGGTCATGGTCAACGCTCCGATGGGATGGGCGCGGTTTCGCTGGGGCCATTATACAGTGGTCATGACCATGGTCACCGAGGCGCGCCGGGGATGGGATTGCTACCGTTTGTATCCCATTCCGGCGAGCAACTCGTCCATGCGGGCCACGGCCTCGTCGCGGCGACGATCCGCCTCACGCAACTGGGCTAGGGCGTCCTCCACGCTCATAACCTCCACCGGTTCCGTCGTGTCCACGTACCGGCTGATGTTCAGGTTGTAGTCGTTGCCGGCGATCTCCTCCAGGTCGGCCACGTGGGCGAACCGCTCCACGTCCGCATAGCCTTGGAACGCACTTACGATGCCGTCGATGTGTTCCCGGTCCAGAAAGTTCTGCGCCTTGCCGGGACGGTAGTAACCGTCCTGGGCAGCATCTACGAATAACACCTTGCCGATGGCCATGGTGTCCAGGTTCCTTTCCTGACCTTCGAGGACCAGGTTCTGACGATGCCCACCCGGTTCCTGCACGTAATCAGCAGCCAGGATGAGCATCCCACCTGACCCAAAGGTGGGGTCGCCGATGCGCATGCCCTCCTTCGGTTGCAACAGCTCAACAATGAGCCGGGCCACCGAGCGCGGCGTGTAGAACTCGCCGCCCTTCTTGCCGGCATCGTCGGCGAACTGGTAGATGAGGTACTCGTAGGCGTCGCCCAGCACGTTGCCGGTGCCGTCTCCGTCGGCGGCAAATTTGTCATCCCGCAGGTCCAGGTCGTTGAAGTGGGTCAGCAGGCTGCGGATGATGCGCTCGCGGTTGGCTGGGCTTCCCAGCTTGGACTCATCGTTCCAGTTGGTGCCGGTAAGCACACCGTCGATGCGGCCGGCGTTGGCGTACTCGATCTCGTGGCTGGCGATGTTCAGCGCCTCGCCCAGTTTCATGGTCTCCTTGACGATCTGGCTCCAGTGCGCCGATTCAGGCACTGCGAACTGGTGCTCGTCGGGATCGGCCACGGAGGCGGCCTGCGGCACACCCGAAGCCACGGCGATCGCCACCTCCTCGTCGAACCGGTCGGACAGCCGCTTTAGGAACAGCATAGAGAAGATGTAGCTCTTGCAATCGGTGGAGTTGATCTGGCCCCGCAGGATGTCGGGGGCCTGCCAGAGCTGGGATTGCAGTTCCTGGCTGGCGAGTGGCATAGATTCTCCCGAACCGCGCCGCGGTTGGTGGACTCCCCACGCATGGATTTGCTGCCGAAAGCATCACCGCGCAACCAGCCATGCGTAAATCGCTAGCATCTTTTCATCCAAACTAGTACTCAGTCAACGTTGGAAAGGCAGGGATAGAAGCGATGGAGTTTGGTTCTGGCGTGGTCGGTGCTGAAGCGCCAGTTGATAGGGACGCGCGCGGTGTTGCGCCGCGTTTCGTAAGCCGTGATGGCGCGTTCCAGG
>JAPOQH010000132.1 GCA_026710825.1 Chloroflexota bacterium
ACAATGACAGTGCGTTCATCAACGAGACGCTGATCGGGTACTGCGCCGAGCGCGGCATCGAGTTCACCCGGTCCAGAGCATATCGTAGCAATGACCAGGCATGGATCGAGCAGAAGAACGGAAATGTGGTGCGCCGCTTCGTCGGCCATGACCGTTACTCCGGTCAGGTCGCCGGTCAGACCATGGCGCACCTCTATGAGGCGTTGCGCCGGTACGTGAACTTCTTCCAGCCCTCATTCTAGCTGATCGACAAGACCCGGGATGGAAGCACCACCGTCAAGCGGTACAGTCCACCGACCACGCCCTGTGACCGACTGATCCAGCATGATGCCACCAACGATGACATGAGAACCGCGCTCATCCAGTACCGAGCCAGGCTGGATCCGGTGCTGTTGCTGCATACCATCCGGGAAGCCCAGTCAGCCCTGGTGGCAGCGACTTCACCGGGGGTGAGGGAAACCCCGTCCGGCGAAAACCTGAGCAAATTCCTCGCCAAGCTGCCCAGGCTGTGGCGGCAAGGTGAGGTCCGACCCACTCACGCGGTACGTGTCCGAGGTCCCCTGCACTGGCGGACCCGCAAGGATCCCTTTGGGTTCCGTTTGACTTTAGATGATGGTGTTCTTGGCGCTCCCATTGCGGCCATACAATTCCAAACGGAACCGCCGCAGAAAGTGCCCCGTCCTACCAGGCCTACGTACGGATGGTCCGCCTCTCACAGGCCTCTCTGGTTGGATCGCTCGTCCAGCGTGGTCTCACATCGCTCCGCCAACCCGATGGCCCGGAGTATAACCTGACACCCCGTCGGCCCGGGTTTCCCGACGCATTTCCAGGCCTTCAACAGCCAGACTCATCGGGCTGGCCCAACCGGTACCCGATCCTGGGCTCGTTGAATATGTAGGTCGGGTTCTCCGCACCATCGCCCAATTTCCGCCTGAGGTTCTTCACGATGTTGCGCACTGGCCCGGTGCCGCCCGCGTGCGTCGGACCCCACACGCGCCGCAGGATGTCGGTGTGAAGCGCGACCCGACCAACGTTGGCCGCCAGTTCGGCCAGCACGCGGTACTCAATATCCGTCAGATCTACCGCTCGGCCCCGCAGGGTCACCCGTCGAGCTGCGAAGTCCACCACCAGGTCTCCTACTACGCAGGGCTCCGGCCGTTCCGCCGGAGTTCTCCGCCGGAGCGCCGCCTGAATCCGCGCCACCAGTTCCGTGGGCGAGAAGGGCTTCACGATGTAGTCGTCGGCGCCGGCCTCCAGCGCCCGGGCGATCACCTGGTCCCGTCCGTAGGCGGACAGAAAGATGACCGGCAACTGGGACAGCTCGGGCACGCTCTCCATGAGCTCGATGCCGTCGGCTCCAGGAAGCATCAGGTCCAGCAGCACCAGGTGGGGTTTCTCTTCTCGGATCAGCGTGTCCACAGCCTCCGGGTCCCCGGTCACCATTGCCGTGTATCCGGCCTCAGTGAGCGTGTCCCGCACGTACCGGAGGGCCTGCGGGTCATCGTCGACGGTGAGGACCCGGATTCGCCTCCCTCTGTTTTGGGCGGAGTGAGCACGCGGGGCTGTCTCAACTGGTTCAACTTCCTCCACCGCCGGCAGGGTGAAGGTGAACCTGGCGCCCAGGCCCACGCCGTCGCTCTCGGCCCGGATTCGCCCACCATGAGCCTCCACTATGCCCTTGCAGACTGCCAGCCCCAGGCCCGAGCCTCCGGCCCAGTCAGACCGTTCTCCACCGTCGTGCAGAGAGAACCGGCGAAACAACTGGGGCAGCCGCTCCGGTGATATTCCCACGCCGTCGTCGGACACCAAGAGCTCCACCTGGACGCCGGCCGCTCTGCCCCCAACCCGGATGGCAGCTCCGGCCGGCGAGTGTCGTGCCGCATTTTCCAGCAGGTTGCCCAGCACCTGCCCGATCCGCCGCCGGTCCGCCATCACCCGGGGCAGGTCCGCCGCCAGGTCAATCTGTATGTCGTGCCGGGCGCTGCCGCTCAGGAACGTAGTCCTGGCCCGTTCCACCAACGCAGCCACATCGGAGGGCTCCGAATACAATGCCAGGGTCCCTGCGCCGATGCGGGCCACGTCCAGAAGGTCGGTGATCAACCCCTGCATCTGGTCGGCCTGCTCA
>JAPOQH010000106.1 GCA_026710825.1 Chloroflexota bacterium
CTGAAGGCATCTAAGCGCGAAGCATCCCCCAAGATAAGGCCTCCCTCCCCGATTCAGTTCGAGGGTAAGACTGCAGCGAGACTAGCTGCTTGATAGGCCGGATGTGTAAGGCTGGGAACAGCTTCAGCAAACCGGTACTAACCAGTCGAGAGATTTGACCCACGCCAGGAGCTTCAAATTCTTCTGGCTCGGTTCTCGACGAAACGGTTCAGACTTCCTATTTCAGTGTTAATCAACGGTCGATGCGGGGTGGAGCAGTGGCAGCTCGTCGGGCTCATAACCCGAAGGTCGTTGGTTCGAGTCCAACCCCCGCTACCAAGATTGCTCTTTGCAAATTTAGACCCCCGTCTAGGCGGGGGTCTTTTTCATAGTCTATGCCTCGCCTCGATCAAATCACGCCCTTGGTAGCCATTTCCTGAAGCGTTTGAGAGTCCAAACCAAGCAAATCTCCGTAGACCAGTGCATTGTCGTGGCCCACCGGAACCGAACCGCGCCATATCTTGCCCGGAGTTTCGGAAAACCTGGGCACTATGCCTACTCCTCTTATCGTCCGGCCTAACTGCTGGTCCTCCCAATCGAGGTGCACGCCACGTGCACGATAGTGCGGGTTCTCCGCCATGTCATGGGCATTCATGATCGGGCTGCAACCGACCAGCGCATCGTTGAATGTCTTCACCACCTCTTCCACTGACCGGTCCTCCACCCAACCACGGAGGATGGCGTCAAACTCGATCCCTTCCGGAGAGTTGACGTTACGACGCGCAGAGATCCATTTGGCGTCATCAGGATCCAGGCTCAAGACGCGGCAGACCCGGGAGTACACCGCCGGTCCCACCGCGGCTATGACCACCCAGCCATCTTTGGCTTGAAATGTGTCCCAAGGTTGTGCGTTACCGGCTTTGTTGCCGGCGCGTTCCCGGACTATACCCAGTTCATTGTAGGCAACCATGGTTCCCGACAAGATGCGGTGCACGGCCTCGAATTGGGCAAGGTCGATGACCTGACCTTGACCGGTGCGTTCCGCGTGTATGTATGCCGCCAAGGATGACCATAGGCAGAACAGGGCCGTGATGTAGTCTGCAGTCCAGGGCACCGCGCGCGACGGCGGGTCAGGCTCTGGGTTGCCCATAAGGTTCATCATCCCGCCGAATGCTTGGGCGGTGAAATCGTAGGAAGCCCGGGCCACATATTCTGGATCGCCATCTTGCCCGTAACCCGACACATGGCAGATTACTATAGCCGGATTGGCTGCCAGTATCGTGGCGTCATCCAACCCCCATTTGTCGTACGTACGGGCCTTGGAACTTTCCATCCAGATATCGGCCCGCTCGACCAGTTTCAGAAAAATCTCCCGACCCCCCTGGGTGCTGAAATCCAGGGTTGTGTTGTACATGTTTCGGTGATCCTGCACCCAGGAACTGGCTATCGGTTCGCCGTTAGGTCCTTCGATCGGAAATTCGGCGTGTCTCCAATCCTCTCCGCCTCCGGGGCGCTCGATGTGGATCACCTCGGCGCCCATTTCCGCCGCCATGACAGCAGCCATCGGTTCGGCCACGATGGTACCAGTGGACAATATGCGCACGCCGCAAAGCGGCCCGAATCGTTCACCTACTAATGTCGATCGGGGCGGGCCCATGTGAAACTCCCTCGAACTAAGTATGGCAGCAGCCGGGCTCAATATATCAGTTTTATCGCCGACTCGACCCCGGCTGTCCGGTCACGCGGGATTGGATCGAACTGTCGGTGGTGATCAAGTTGCCCGATTGAGTTTGCCCAGATATTTGCGCTTCCAGCCGCAGTTATTGGCCTCATATTTCGGCCGAACCGACGAATCCTGAGCTCGGGTCCAACTGCGCTGCCTCGCATTTCTGCCCCGGAAAGATCGACTCACCAAGATCCAACCAGTGACAACCTCAAGGGCGAAAAAGCAGCCCCGGATTGCTCCGGGGCTCCTGTCCACCGAACCATCAGAAAACTGCTAATCTGCTGCCTCGGCTCCGGACGCCTCCAGGCGATGCACCACCTCGTAAGTATGGAATTCTCCCGGACCCAGCAAAAAATCGGGCGGCCCGCCGGCGTGCGCTGAACGGAACGAATCGCTGCGAGTCCAAGTGTGGTGTTGTTCCTCGGTTTCCCAATGCGTGACCACCAGAAATTCTTCGTGATCGGGAGTTTTGTTCATTTTCCAAAGTTCGAAACTGATGAAACCGGGATGATCCTGCACGGCACCGCGCGCCTTGAACATATGCTCAAGCGTATCACCGTAGCCCGTTTTGACTTTGATCCGGTTGGTTGCGATAAACATATTGCTCTCCTTTTCTTTGCTCAAGAACGCATCAAGACCGATCAGTCCGGGGTCAGATCTTTCAGTTGCGGTAATGCTTCCTCGGCCAGCAGTTTCAACGAATTCAATCCCTTCGCGCGGTCATCGCCCCAGTCGTGGCACAAAATCAACAGCGTACCGAAACCGCCGGTATCTTCATGCAGCTTACGGAGTTGCTTCGCGCAATGATCCGGATCACCCACGATCCAGAAGTTGTCCAGCATATGCTGCGGAATCAGTGCTGAATCAGGCATATCCGGGGTTGTTTTGATTCCGTCCAGCCCGCGCAACCCCTGACCCAACAACGGGAGGAAATATTCAGAGAAGGTGTGTGCCGGGGGTCCATTCATGACATCCGCCACAGCCTGTTCGGTGCTATCGGCGACATAAACCTCCCGAGCTATCCTCCAACTCGCGCGCGAGACGCTCCGACCCGCTTTCTGCGCCCCGTTAACGTAAGATTGCCAGTGCATAGGCAAATGCGAGGCGTGCATCAGGAACGTGCTCATTGGCCACCAGCCCATTTCGCCGGCCACTTCCAGGGTCGGTGATGACGGACTGCTACCCGCCACTGCGATTGGGGGGTGCGGCTTCTGGTACGGCCGCATGTGGAAGGCCAAGCCCATCTCTGGCCGGGATTCCGGCAATTTCACGTCATAATGTTCGCCTCGGTAGTGAAAACTATCAGGGTCCTCGGTTGTCCACATATTGACGATGAGTTCGGCCGCTTCGCGCATCAGATCCCTCTGCTGACCTGAGTGCCGATCCAACGCAAATAACTCGGAATCGGTGGGGACTCCGCCGGAACCGATGCCGAAGAAGAACCTGCCCCGGGCAAGGTGGTCCAACATTGCCATACGATGGGCGACGATGACCGGATCATGAAACGCCAATAAGGAGACACCGGTCCCCATTACCAGGTTCTTGGTCGCGCCCAGGGCGCGGGCAATGAACAGATCTGGCGCCGGCATATTCTCCCATTCGGTGGTGAAATGCTCGCCAATCCATGCCTCCGAGTAGCCCAACTCGTCGGCATATGCCATCAGTTCCAGGTCTTCGTCATAGGTGTCCGCGTGCAGCCGACCCGGAGGATGCAGCGGCATATTGAACAATCCAAGCTGCACAGGTCTGCTCCTTCTACAAGGACTGGGCGACCTTGCCCAAAAGTTGTATGGTCTGCTCCATGTCGTCCGCAGCATCGTCTCCTGCGGTGACGGGCGTTACCAACAGTTTGTCGATCCCCATATCCAGCATGGCTACCATGCGCTCCCCAACAGCATCGGCGTCGCCGGTCAGCACGGTGGCTTGAATCATGCCGTCGCTCCAGGTTTCCTCCGCGGCCTCTGGATGCCCGGCTGCCGCCCACATCCGCTGGTAAAACGGGAGGCGTGGATAATTGGACAGCTGTTGCTGTACCGCCGCTCGGGTCGCTCCAACATCCGTGCTGATGCAGACCGGAGCATGGGCGATCAACGGGGGAGTTTCGCGTCCGGCTTGATCCGACCCCCTGCGCATCGCGGGCAAAGCCTTGTCCCGCAGATACACTGCCGGGCTCACCCAGCTAATCGCGCCGTCGGCTTCTGCGCCGCACAACTCAAAGGAACCTTCCTGCAAAGCTGAAGCCATAACCGGGATGTTGACCGGCCTGGGAATGCTGGCGTGGGCGGTGTATTCTTCACCGTCGAAATCAACCGAACCCTCATGCAGCAACGCTCTGAGGATTTGGAGGTATTCGCTGAGATTGGTCAGTGGGGATCGCAAGTCGAAACCGAACATCGAGCGCATGGTTGGGCGGTGGCTGGGTCCCACACCGAGCCGCAGCCGTCCGGGCGCCAACTGGTCCAACACCTGCACCTGCTGTGCCACTACGATGGGATGCCGAGGATAAGTGGGAACGATCGATGTCCCGAAAAGGATATTATCCGTCTGCACGGCTGCCGCAGCGAATAAAGTCAGCGCGTCTAGTCCGGTTCCTCCAGTCGTCAGCCAGGTTGCCTGCACCCCGGCAACCTCTGCGCGCCGCGTGAGATCCAAGGAAGCTTCCGCGTTTGGGGCTCCGGCGTGTATGCCTATACGTTTATCGGGCATGGTGATAACCTCATTAGGGATTGTGGGCATCGTACCACCGTGCGACAGATTTATAGAAGCGCAACCGAAGAGAACGGTAGCGTGCTGGCTCAGCGCTCAGCCCACCCCTTCTGCGTAGTCAATTCCCACATGGCCAGCGGCCTCGAATGCGGCGTATTCCTCGGCGGTGTACTCCAGTAACTCGCGATAGACGTACTCGTTATCCTGACCGAACATCACGGGGCCCCGGCGGATTCCCAGGGGCGTTTCGGACAACTTGTACGGTGGGCCCGGGTACAAGTGCGTGCCGCAGTCTTCCTGCCAAGCTTCCTGGAAGAACCCGCGATTCTGGATGTGTGGGTCGGCGAATACATCGGCCTGGTTCATGACCGCGCCGGTAGGAATTCCCCTCTTTTGAAGCTCATGCATGACCTCGGCCGGATCCCGTTCACGAGTCCATTCCGAGATTCGGCGATTAATTTCGTCCTGTCGGGTGAGACGCGATGCCGATCGTGACAACTCCACATCGGCGGCCAGATCACTAGCGTCGATCGCTTCGCATAATGCTGACCATTGATGGTCGTCGTAAACGGTGATGACCACCCACCGATTTTCTCCGGCGCATGGATAACAATTCTGCAGAGCCCGGGGATGCCGGTTTCCCATAGGGCCATGCGTCCGTCCGTTCATTTGGTAGTCCATGTAATATTCGCCGAGGAACGGAAACACGTTCTCCGCCTGACCCAGTTCCACTAACTGTCCATCGCCGGTGCGTTTCCGGTGATGCAGCGCCGCCAAAACCGCGAATGCGCCCTGCGCTCCTGCTGCGGCGTCGGACATGAGCACTGTGGTGTTGTACGAAGGGTCAGTATCCTCGTAACCCCGAAGCATGGTGTGGCCCACCACTCCCTCTATGTGCACGCCGTGGGCACGAAAGTCCCGGTAGGGTCCGGTGCTCCCGTATGCAGGCATCCGGAGCATGATGATGTCGTCTTTGACCTCTTTAAGCGACTCATAGGAAATACCCAACTTCTCCATGGTCTCGGTGGGGTTGTTTTCCACCAGGACGTCGCTAATCGCAACCAGGCGGTCGAATATCTCGCGCCCTCCGGGATCCAGCAAGTTCACCGTCATACTCCGTTTGTTCCTGGCGTGCGAGTTGAACATTGGAGAGCGGTTGAATGGACGATCACCGGGAACGTGCCCAGGCGTCCCGCCGGAATACAAAGGCAGGCTGTCGATCATGTCCTGGGTGAGATGTGGCGCGGCACCGCGAGTCAACGGCACAAACGCCTTGGTGGATTCAACTCTGATGACTTCAGCGCCGAGGTCCGCCAGGAAAGATCCGCAATATGGGCCCGCCCACACCACGGTTATCTCGAGGACGCGCAAACCTTGCAACGGCAGTCTGGCCATGAGGATCTAGCCCGCTTCGGTTGCGCCCAGCACGACAGTCCCGGACGATGCCAATTCCTCGATGGCCCGATCCGAATAACCCATGTCTCGGAGGATTTCGGCAGTGTGCTGTCCGAAAAGAGGCGCCGTCATTCGCAATTCCCAAGGAGAGCCATTCATGATGAACGGACGACCGGGATACCTGATATTCCCAGCGACTGAATGATCACCCTCGGTGAAAACACCGCGCGAATTAAACGACGGATCAGCATCGACGTCAGCCATGGTGTTGATTGGTCCGGACAGAACGCGGTTTTCCTGAGCGGTTTGCCAGGCTTCGGCGCGCGTTCGTTCGAGCGTCCATGGCAGGAAATGCTCGGATTCAAACTCCTCCTGCATGGACGAGTTGCCTTGTGATGCAGGATCTCGCCAGCGTTCGCTCGTCAACTCCTGCGGATTTCCAAGCATCGCGACGGCACGCGGGAAATACATCCGGCTGCCATTGATCTGTAAATAACCGTCCGAACACGGATACACGGCGTTGGGAAAGCCTCCCGATCCTCCTGACACCGGTCTGTGGCTGAGTTTGCCCGTGTACTGATGAGCCAAAAGCGTGCTCTGCCGCCGGTCGACGGATCCGAGTTGCGTCTCGAGGATGGACACGTCGATATGGTGGCCCAGGAGCTCACCATCTTGATTGCCAACGTCAAACATGCCGGCAAGAGCGGCGCCCATGGTCGCAACCGCGGCAACCGCACCGGCCTGGTAAAGGCCGACATTGCCCCCGAGCTTCAGCGGTTCGCGATCTGCCAGACCGGTCGAGTGCATTTCGCCGCCCATCCCGTAGAAAACAATTTCGGAGCCACGATAGTCACGATAAGGGCCGGTTTGACCGAAATTGGATATGCTGGTGTAGATGATTTCCGGGTTCGCCAGCGACAATTCCTCAAAGCTAATTCCCAGTCGATTCGCGACTCCTGGTCGGAAGCTTTCGACCACTATGTCAGCCCATCCCGCCAGATGGGCGACTATATCGGCCGCTTTCAATTCCTTCAGGTCGATTACAATCCCACGTTTGTTCGTATTGAGATGGAGAAACAGGCCGCTCTTTTCTGGGTCGGCCACGTCGCCGGGGAACGGCCCAATGCGCCTGGCTCCGTCGCCTCCGGGGGGCTCGACTTTGATTACATCTGCACCATAATCGGCGAGCAGTTTTGTGCAATACGGCCCAGCCAGATAATGTGTGAAATCAAGAACTTTGAGGCCGTTCAACGCGCCATTTTGCATAGTTCTGTACCTGCTGCAACATCCGCCGACGACTGGTCGTGCGCTACAATTGCATAAATCGGTACTGGGGTCAAACTCACTGTCGCTCCCCAGACCCTGATTCGGATCCGTTTATGCCAGCGTTTGAGCTATCCAAGATTTTGCCCTGCCAACTAGACGATGCCTGGGAAGCGGTGGTTGATTTTCCAGCCAGAACTATACACAGCAAAAGATATCGCAGGGCCGACCTGCCCGATGGCGAGGACCCGAAGCCGGGGAACAGAATACTCTTTCACATCGGCAGGGACCGGTTCACCAGCATCGTCACCAGGGCGCAGAAGCCCGGGGCGTTTTCGCACCGCGCCATCGGTCCAGGATTTTGGGCGGAATATTCATACCGCATGCGGTTATGCGACGAACTTGATCCCGGATACACTAACGAGGACTTCGGGTACGCCTACCTGGCCATTCGTGCTGAATACGGGGGCTGGCTCGGCAGTCTGATAGCTAGACTTCGGCCAGGGGCTTGCCGCCGATATGTAGAGGACGAGATGGCCGCCATATTGTCAGCTGCGGGGTCGGTGCGGGCCGAACCGGTCGGCCGAACGCAGCCTGAATCAGACTCAGAGACAGGACAATCCGATGACTAATCCCGAGGTCTTGCCATCCCAGCCAGTAGCTCCGAGGCGACCACATGCCGTTGAGGCCCATGGCGACAACTGGTCCGATCCCTGGTTTTGGTTGCGGGAGCAGGACGACCCAGAAACCATGGCGTACCTGACTGCGGAGAACGCGTACACGGACGCATTCCTGAATCCGCTCAAGTCTTTGCAAGACAACCTTTACGAAGAAATACGCGGCCGAATCAAGGAAGACGACAACACCGTTCCCGAGAAAGATGGCGACTATTACTACTACGTTCGGTATGAAGAGGGCGGGCAGTATCCGATCTATTGCCGGAAATACGGGAGTGAAAACGGGCCAGAGGAGATTTTGCTGGACGTAAATCCGCTGGCGAGCGAGCATGAATACACTCGCGTAGGCACGTTCGAAAACAGCCCCAATCATCGGATGATCGCCTACGGGGTCGACAACGACGGGTCTGAACAGTACACCATCCGCGTGGTAAACCTCGAAACCGGAGACACCCTGCCGGATACCATACCCAACACCTACTACAGCCTGGAGTGGTGTAACGACAACCAGAGCTTTTACTATTCGGTGCTGGACGAACACCATCGGCCCGTCAGCGTATATAGGCACACCCTGGGCGATGACCCGGCGAACGACAGGTTGGTGTACCACGAGAACGATCCCAGGTTTTTTGTCGGGATTGGCAAATCCAATTCGGGGCGTTTCATATACGTGGTCGCGGGCGGTAACAACATGTCGGAGTGGTATTTTCTGGATGCCGACGACCCCTCAGCGGATTTGACCCTGATAGAGCCACGCGCCGCCGATTTTGAATACGACGTGGTCGACCACGGAGATCGGTTTTTTGTGCGCCACAACGGGGACGGAGCCAAGGATTTCGCGGTAGCACAGACCCCAATTGCAGCCCCCGGTTGGGACAACTGGTCCGAGTTCCTGGCGCACGTACCAGGCAGACCCATACGCGGAATCGATGCGTACCGGGATCATTTGGTCGTCGCCTGCCGGAGTGAGGGACTGCCACAGGTAATGGTTTTGCGCCTCTCGGACGGCGAGGTCCACTATATCCCCGGCATGGACGAGGACGATTTTGCCATGTCGCCCCGTTCTGGACGTGAATTCGACACTACCACGCTGCGTTTTGGATACACCTCATTGAAGACTCCAGCTTCCGTGTACGACTATGACATGGAGACGCAACAAGCAGTGCTCAGGAAACGCCAGGAGATCCCATCGGGTTACGATTCAGATCGTTACGAGACCCGGCGCATCTGGGCCACCGCGAGAGACGGAACTCAGATACCCATCAGCTTGTTGATGCGGAGCGACCCCGCGTCAGACGGGGCAGCGCCCATATATCTTTACGGCTACGGTAGTTACGGACTGACTATGGAAGCCAGTTTCAGCATCTCAGCGCTCAGCTTGGTGGAACGCGGGTTCATATTCGCCATCGCGCACATTCGGGGTGGCATGGAAATGGGTTGGGACTGGTACGAAAATGGCAAATTGCTGAACAAGCGCAACACGTTCAACGATTTCATAGACTGCGCCGAGCACCTGATCCACGAAGGCTACACAAACGCAGGACAAATCGCCGCGGTGGGCGGGAGCGCCGGCGGGATGCTCATGGGAGTGGTCGCGAACGAACGACCGGACCTGTTCGGCTGCATGGTGGCCCACGTTCCATTCGTAGATGTCCTCAATACCATGTTGGACGATTCGTTGCCTCTCACGACCATGGAGTACAACGAGTGGGGCAATCCCAACGAATCGGAGTACTACCGATACATCAGGTCGTACTCTCCATACGACAATGTGAGGGAGCAGGAATATCCACCGATGCTGGTGACGGCCGGGATCAGCGACCCTCGGGTTACTTACTGGGAACCTGCCAAATGGGTAGCCAAGCTGCGGGCATCGCGCACCAACTCCAACCCATTGCTGCTGAAAACTCACATGGATTCCGGACACGCCGGGGCATCCGGCAGATTCGAGCGAATAAAGGAGGTTGCCGAGGAATACGCTTTCGTGCTGCACTCCTTCGGCATGACCGAGCCCAACCCTGGCTAGAGGCCGATGAATCTCCGGGCATTCTCTCCCAATATTCCCTCGACCTCCCCGGACGACAAAGGCAATGAGGCGAGGTAGTCTGATTCAGCCCTCATGTCGACCAGGGGATAATCGGTGCCAAAACACACTTTGTGCGCCCCATGCTTACCGATGATGGTAGTGATGGTCTCTGCGGTAAGTTCGCGAATCGAAGGGGGCCAAGTGGTATCCACCAGGATGTTTTCGTGGCCCAGCAGAACCCGTTCTGCTTCGTCCAGCATGTAAAAACCGCCCAAGTGCAGTGCAATGACCTTGAGTTTGGGAAAACGTCGGACTATATTCATGATACGTTCCGGCGCGGCGTACAGGGTTGCGTCGGAGGATTGGTGTGGCAACCGGCCCGAGTGGATAGCCAAGGTCATGTCGTCGCCCAATTCCTCGTAGACGGGGTACCATTGGGGATCATCCGGGTAGAAGCCGTTGATTACCGGATGCATTTTGATGCCTTTGACGCCGTTGCGCCTCAGGTGGCTGATCTCACTGGCTTTGTCATCGAGGTCAGGATGCACTGCACCGAAAGGAACAAGCGCATCGTCCGCGATGGAGATGAGCCAATCGTTAGCGGGTCTGACCTGATCGGCACGCGCGGCCACGCCCAACACGATTGACTTATCGACACCGGCAGATTGCATGTGCGCTTTGATGCCATCCACTGTGTTTGCCGCGATGGGCGCGAATCCGAGTTCCGTTTCCATATTATCTGCTACAGCATCCGCGATGCGATCTGGCCAAACGTGGGTGTGGACGTCAACCCGCATGTATCAACCTCATTTAATCTGAGCAGTCAGATGGATAGCCAAACTTAGGTCCGTGCTATCATATTCAACGCATATTCTACCTGAGTAAGAATCCCAATGATTCGTGAAGCGATATCAGCGGCAGCATCTGGCGAATCGCTCTCAATGGATGACGCCATCGAAGTGATGCGCGAAGTTATGGAGGGTGAGGCGACCCCGGCTCAATTGGGCGCTTACCTGACCGCGCTGGCCCTGAAAGGAGAAACTCCAGAGGAAATCGCCGGGTTCGCGACGGTCATGCGCGAAAAATCCCTTCGGGTCGACCCGGGCGGGCCCGCCATAGATACTTGTGGAACGGGGGGCGACCGCAAGGGCACGTTCAACATATCCACTGCGGCCGCTTTCGTGGTTGCCGGGGCGGGATTGACCGTCGCTAAACACGGCAACCGCGCCGCCTCGGGGGACTGCGGAAGTGCTGACGTGCTGGAAGCCCTCGGAGTCCGGATCGAATTGGCGCCGCAAGAAGTGGAACGCTGTCTTCGCGAAATTGGCATTGGGTTCATGTTTGCACCGGCGTATCATCCGGCTATGCGTTACGCCGCACCGGTGCGAAGGGAAATCGGAATCCGCACGGTCTTCAATGTACTGGGACCGATGACAAATCCCGCGGGCGTTTCCTGCCAGTTGATCGGTGTCGGATATCCGGAGGTTGGTCAAAAGGTGGCTGAAGCGCTGCGGCTTTTCGGCACCCATCACGCCATCATCGTTCACAGCGACGACGGGATGGATGAAATTTCGTTGGGCAGCGACACCACCGGATGGGAAGTGCTGGACGGATCCATACGGCCATACGTGGTACAGCCTCGCCAGTTGGGGTTGCAGCACGCTACGCCCGACGACCTCCGAGGTGGCAACCCCGGGGACAACGCGGAAACCATGCGCCGGGTCTTGTCTGGCCTTGAAGGCCCAATAACAGACGCCGTAGTGCTGAATAGCGGAGCGGCGTTGGTCGCCGGAGATATGGCAGCCACTTTATCTGAAGGGATCGAATTGGCCGAGGACTCCATCCACAGCGGCAAGGCAGCAGAGAAGCTTGATTCCATGATCGCTCTCACTCAAGAGTTGGCCCAAACGGGGGAGTAAAGGAGACAGAGCAGATGCCAAGCATTCTGGACAAGATTGTCGCGACGAAACGCGAGGAACTTGCTGCCTCAATGCGAGAGGTTCCGATTGGCGCTTTACATGACGCGATAGCCGCGCGTCCAATGGCGTTGGACTTTGCAGTCGCTCTCCGAAAAGACGGGGTCAGTCTGATCGCCGAGGTGAAAAAAGCGTCGCCGTCCAAGGGATTGCTGCGGGAGGATTTCAGGCCCGTAGAACTGGCGGCCACCTACGTGCAGAACGGGGCATCGGCGGTTTCGGTTATCACTGACGGGCATTTCCTGGGCGGAACCGCGCACCTTACCGCCGTCAAAGAAAGCGGCGCATCGGGGACCGCGCCCGTGCTACGAAAAGACTTCCTGTTCGACCCGTACCAAGTGTACGAGGCCAGGGCCATCGGCGCGGATACCTATCTGTTAATAGTCGACATACTATCCGCCTCGCAATTGTCCGAATTGATAGAGGTGGGCCGGTCTTTAGGTATGAACCCACTGGTGGAAACACACGACGAAGACGAGATTGCGATCGCCATCGACGCAGGGGCGGAGGTAATCGGCATCAACAACCGAGACTTGCACACGTTCGTTACAGATCTGGCGACCACCGAGAGGCTGGCTCCCAGCATTCCGAGCGACAAGGTAATCGTCAGCGAAAGCGGAATCAGTACACCTGATGACCTGGCACGCCTACGGCCTTACGGCGTGGACGCGGCGCTGGTTGGTGAAGCGCTGGTTACCGCCGACGATACTGGAGCAAAAGTCAGGGCTTTGACGGGCGTTCCCGTCATGGCTGCTCGGTAGAATCGGTGACGGTCCCACGCGTAAAAATTTGCGGGGTGCGCACCGTTCAGGATGCGCTCGTAGCCGCTGAAGCCGGCGCGGAGTACGTCGGGATGGTATTTGTCCCCGGCCGCCGACGGAGGATCGACCCGGATGACGCGCTGATTATCCGGAACGGATTGCGAGGATCAGGACCGAAGGCCCCCCTATCGGTGGGCCTATTTGGGGACCAATCGCTTCCCGAGGTGCTCGATACCATCGAGCACACTGGGGTTGACTTCGCGCAACTTTGCGGCGAAGAATCGTTGGAGTACTGCGTGCGGGTGCTGGGCCACGCCCGCGTCATAAAGGTCCTGCACGTAGGCAACGATGCACATTCCAACGCAGTCGAGACGTTGGCGGGGCAGATTGACGCGTTTACCGCGGCTGGCTGTGTGGTAACCCTAGATAGTCAAGTACCGGGGTTGCACGGCGGCACGGGAGAAACGTTTGACTGGACCGTGGCAGGCAGATTGTCCGCTTCGGGCCGGCATTTCTTGCTGGCAGGAGGGCTAACCCCTGATAGCGTGCCAGAGGCAATTGCCGTCGCCAAACCCTGGGGGGTGGATGTTTCCAGCGGTGTGGAAACGAATGGCGAAAAAGACCATGCCAAAATCAGAAATTTTGTCGCCAATGCGAAACGCATTAACCGATCGGCTGAGGTGAGTTGACCATGGTTACGACAATGCGGACCAAGCTTCCGGACGACCGAGGCCGGTTCGGCGATTTCGGCGGGAAATTCGTGCCGGAAACGGTGATGGCCGCGCTCACCGAGTTGGAGGTCGCATACCGGGCTGCTCAAGACGATGCCGGTTTCTCCGAGCAGTTGGAACATTTGATGCGCAACTATGCCGGACGCCCTACAGCGCTCTATTTTGCGGAAAACTTGACTCGGCACTGTGGCGGCGCGCGCATCTACCTAAAACGCGAAGATTTGGCGCACACTGGAGCGCACAAGATCAACAACGCGTTGGGGCAGTGCCTGCTGGCGCAGCGGATGGGTAAACAACGCATCATTGCGGAAACGGGTGCCGGGCAGCACGGCGTTGCCACCGCCACCGTGTGTGCGATGCTGGGCCTCCAATGCATTGTGTACATGGGAGTGGAGGACACCATCCGGCAAGCGCTCAACGTTTACCGCATGCGTCTTCTGGGCGCGGAAGTGATCGCCGTAGAGTCCGGGACGCGCACGCTCAAAGACGCCATCAATGAGGCGATCCGGGACTGGGTGACCAACGTCGAAACCACGCACTACCTGATAGGGAGCGCGGTTGGTCCGCATCCATATCCGATGCTGGTCCGGGATTTCCAATCTGTGATCGGCCGTGAATCTCGAGAACAGATCTTGGAGGCCGAAGGGCGCTTGCCCAGCGTGGTCAGCGCGTGTGTGGGAGGTGGCAGCAACGCCATCGGTACGTTTTTTGAGTTCATCGGAGATGCCGACGTGCGATTGGTAGGGGTTGAAGCTGCCGGGGAGGGAGTAGAAACCGGTCGCCATTCTGCAACGTTGTCAGCCGGCAGCCCGGGGGTTTTGCACGGATCCATGTCATACCTGTTGCAGGACGCCAACGGCCAGATTCAAGAGGCGCACAGCATATCGGCCGGTTTGGACTACCCTGGAGTCGGCCCAGAGCACAGTTGGTTGAAATCCACAGGGAGGGCGGAGTATCTGGCGGTGACCGACGACGAAGCCCTGGAAGGTTTCCGCCTGCTTTGTCAAACTGAAGGCATCATACCGGCTTTGGAATCTGCCCACGCCATATACCATGCGAGTCGGATGGCCGCCGAAATGTCGTTGGAAGATATCATCGTGGTGTGTCTGAGCGGTCGCGGAGACAAGGACGTCCCGTCGATAGCGGAACGCGAGGGTATCGGGTCCTGAGTTCGGTGGGGATCCGTTGGCTCGCGACGTTTGCGAGCCTATTAATCTTTGTTGGCATCGCCACTATCTCATGCGACACCGGCAACGATGCGGTGGATACAGTACGCAGGATCAGCGACGACGTAGCAACCCTGGTCGTACCGCAACCGACCGCCCAGATTGACCCTACGCCAACGCAAGCGCAGATGAATCCAGACGTGGTTGATGTGCTCGGTGCGCTCGAACGTCTTGAGGTCGCGCAACGCGGCAGCGACATCGAATATGACCGGCGCGATTGGAGGCATTGGATCGACACCGACAAAGATTGTCAGGACACTCGCGCCGAGGTTTTGATACTGGAAAGTTTGGAATCCGTCTCCTTTGCCAGCGACAAGGGATGCAGAGTTACCCGGGGCGAATGGGTCGGACCATGGTCAGGCGAACTGTTCGTAGATGCGTCGGACGTCGATGTGGACCACCATGTTCCCCTCGGGCACGCCCACATCTCCGGCGGTTGGCGATGGGATGAGGACCAAAAACGCGCTTACGCCAACGATCTTACCAACCAGAACATCCTTCAAGTGACTGATGCCTCGGTCAACCGCTCCAAAGGGAAGAAACCGCCGGACGAGTGGAGGCCTGACAACCAAAGCGGTTGGTGCCGTTATGCCGCCGACTGGATCTCGGTCAAGCGACAGTGGAACCTGACCGTTACAAACCTCGAAGTGCGGGCGTTGACGGACATGCTGGCAACGTGCGGAGATCCTCGGTCCTGGGGGCTCCAGGGCGAAAGTTCCGAATAATATACGAGAGCATGTGCTATAATCTGCGGCGGTTATCGACACAATTGCGCCCGGATACCGTCACGTAATCCGGGTCTGCGACAGGAGGCGAGAGATGGAGCTGGGACTGGACGGCAAGGTAGCCATTGTAACGGGCGGCAGCGAAGGAATTGGAAAAGCGGCCGCCTTACGTATGGCAGGAGAGGGCGCCAACGTCATCATCGTGGCCCGTCGTCAGGACGTGCTGGACGCGGCGGCCAACGAAATCCGAACCGCCACGGAAGGTGAAGTCCTCCCGATGGCAGCAGATGTGACGGACAAAGAGACCGCCGCACGCGTGGTCAATACTGCCATTGAAAAATATGGCCGTGTAGACATCTTGGTGAACAACGCCGGAACGTCCATGGCCAAGGGGTTTGAGGACGTCAGCGACGACGATTGGGAGTTCGCCTTCGAGCTCAAAGTGTGGGGCGCAATACGCCTGATCCGGTCCTCCATACCCGAAATGCGCAAAGTGGGCGGCGGACGCATTATCAACGTTACGAACCTGGGCGGGCGCACGCCCGGAGCCAACTCCATGCCCACGTCGATCTCGCGCGCGGCCGGCATCGCCATCACGAAGGGACTTTCGAAGGACCTGGCATCCGACAACATCCTGGTAAACACTGTTTGCATCGGCCTGATCAAAAGCGGACAGCACCAACGGAGATACGACGGGCGAATCGCAAACGAACCCGATCTCGACATGGACGATTTCTACGCCCAGCTAGCTGCTGGCCGCAGCGTGCCTTTGGGCCGGGTCGGCGAAGGCGCGGAGGCAGGGGATGTAATCGCGTTCCTAGCGTCTGAGCGGGCGAGCTACCTGACCGGAGTGGCGATCAATATCGATGGAGGCGCGTCGGCGGTAGTGTAGATGGCGGGACGGCTGATACGCGTAACGTTCTGAAAACGGAGAGCTTAGCAGTGAGCGAATCATACTTAGAAGAATTCGAAGCCCCCAACCGATTGCTCCTGGGAGCGGGACCTTGCACCGTCCATCCTAGGGTGCTACGAGCAATGACGCAGCCTGTCGTAGGGCATTTGGATCCCCTCTTCTTCCAGATTATGGATGAGGTGTGCGAGATGCTTCGGCAGGTATTCCACACCCAGAATTATGTGACTATGCCCATCTCGGCGACCGGAACCGGTGCCATGGAAACGGCGTGCGTGAACATACTGGAGCGTGGTGATACGGCGATCGTATGTCGCAACGGCTACTTCGGCGTACGGCTGGCTGATATTGCAGAGCGTTGCGGCGCAAACACTGTGATGGTGGACTCTCCCTGGGGCGAACCCGCCGATCTCAACGCATTAGAGGACGCGCTCAAGGACAATCCGGGAACCAAGATGGTGGGCTTGGTTCACGCGGAAACGTCAACCGGAGCGATCACGCCGTTACAGGACGCTATCGACATGGCGCACCGGTATGGAGCCCTGGTGGTGGTGGACGCGGTCACGTCGCTGGGCAGTCATGAGGTACGAGTGGACGATTGGGACATCGACGTGTGCTACAGCGCCAGCCAGAAGTGCCTTGGGGCGCCTCCTGGCCTGGCGCCGGTCACCTTCGGTGAACGTGCAATGAACGCGATTAACAAGCGTTCCACCAAGGTTGAGAGCTTTTACTTCAACCTGCAAGGGGTCGCCGAATACTGGAACGAGACGCAACGCGTCTATCATCACACCAGCCCCATTACCATGACCTACGCGATGCGGGAATCGCTCAGGATGATGATGGAAGAAGGTATTTCGGAGCGACACGTTCGCCATGCGCATGTCGCTGCGGGGCTGCGGGCAGGGCTGTCCGCCATGGGCCTGGAATTGGCCACGGCAGAGGGTTACCAATTGAATCCGATCACGGTGGTGAAATCTCCAGAGGGCGTTGACGAGGCCAAAGTGCGCGGTCGTTTGCTCAATGATTTCAACATAGAGGTCAGCGGGGGACTAGGCGAATTCCGAAACCGGGTTTGGCGCATCGGCATGATGGGAGACGGAGCCCGAGAAAGCAGCGTGCTCTCAGTGCTATCGGCGCTGGAGATGATTCTTAACGACGAAGGCTACGAGGTGGCGTTTGGCGCCAGCGTCGCCGCGGCTCAGCGAAGCTTCGCCAACAATGGTAATGCGAAGTAGGTTACTGGGCGAGCAGCCACCCATTCGGAGTCGAAAGGCGCCGAAACTACGTAGAGAGCCGAGAGATTCGACGAGTAACCCCGCGCTCCAGAGCGCGGGGTTACTCTTTTGTAGTGATGCTTGGGGCTACGACGCGGTTCACGGACTTTCCAACTGGTATGCAGCGTCGAGGATTTCCACTACATGTTTGACGCTCATATCGGATCCTGCGTTGCGCAGCCCCTGGTCCAGTTGCGCCATGCAACCCGGGTTGGCGGACGCGATGATGTCGGCCCCAGCAGCGAGGGCATTGCCGACTTTCCGGCCCTGTAATCGTTGCGACATGTCTCGTTGTATCAACGAGTAGAATCCTGCTGACCCGCAACATAGAGCCGACTCCGCCATCTCGACCAGTTGCAACCCGGGGATGCTGCGCAGAATTTTCCTCGGAGCTTCGGTAATCCTCTGAGCGTGAGCCAGATGACAGGGGTCTTGCATGGTCACGCGCCGGTTGAATTCGGATTGAGGAGGGTCCAGCGGGAGATCAGCCAGGAACTCGGTGATGTCGCGGGTGTTGTCGGCGAACTCACTGGCTGATGCAGCATAATCCGGATCGTCGTGGAGCAACTCTCCGTATTCTTTCATGGAGGATCCACAGCCAGCCGAGGCAGTGATCACGAACTCCACGCCGGCGGCGCGAAAGGCGTCAATGTTTCTCCGCGCCATCTGCCTGCCGACTTCCAGGTCACCAGCGTGCAGATTCAGCGCACCGCAACAACCCTGGTCGGTTGGCGTCACGACATCGCAACCGTTACGCTGCAACACTCGAACCGCCGCCCGCATTGCGTCGCCGTGCATCATGGGCATGACGCAACCCGACAGGAGGCCAACAGTGGCCCGCCACTCTCCGTGGGCTGTTGACACGGTGCTTCGGGGAGAGAAAAAACGATCTCCCATGACCGGCATCTGAGCTTCCATAGAGCCCAGGGCAACGGGTAGGGCTTTCAGGGCGCCTGACCGTCGAAGCAGCCGTTGGGCTCCGGATTTCTGGTACAGACGCATCAAACGACCAGCAAGCCTGAGACGGTTGTTGTGAGGCAGCGCCGCCCGCAGGAACAACTGGGACAAACGAGATAATTCCGGACTCTGGCTGTTGTTGTCTCGGACCTGCGCCCGAGTCTGCTCCATGAGCCTTCCGTACGGCACTCCGGACGGGCACACGGCTTCACAAGCGCGGCACTGTAGACACAGTTCCCAATGGGAGACCAAACGGTCGCTGATTCCGACTCGGCCTTCATGGACCGCTTTCATCAATGCGATGCGACCCCGAGGAGATTCGGTTTCCAGACGTGTTTCGACGTACGTAGGGCACGCACTCAGACACAACCCACAATGGACACAACGATACAAATCAGCTTCCGTAGGCGCGTCGGGGCCGACGAAACCTGGCCCATCGTTAAGACTCCCCTCGAACGGGACGCCGTAAGGGAACCCGTGGCCCGCGTCGATTCCGCCTCCAGCGTGCTGCACCTCTTCAACTCGCGGGTCCACGCTCTCGACCATTACAGTCCTCCGACAAAACGCCCTGGGTTAAGTACGCCCCGGGGATCGAACTGGCGCTTAATTCGACGCATGATATCCATGCCTGAGGGATCGGGTCCCCAGACATCGACCAACGCTTTCGTTTCCGGGGGACATGTCTCGACGATAGCGCTTCCGCCCGATGCTACCGCATCGGCCTGGATGTCCCGCAGATGTTGAGCAAGTTGAACCGGGTCTTCCTGCGACACATCATTCCACCAGATCAGGCGGCCCCCACCGAATCCTGCATCCGCGAGTATCGCAGGGTGGGCACCGGCGATTTCGGTAGTTTCCATAGCCATCAGTTGTTCCAAAGCACTAGGCTGGGCGTTGATGCGAATACATAGACTCGTAGGGTGGATGGGATTTACAGGGAAGTCCGCCAACGACTCGGTCAATTGGATAGCTTCGCCCCCTTCGATTCGGAGAGTGCTGGCGGACCCGAGCCAAGCTAGCGCGATATCTTCGGTCCTACGCTTGACGGAAGCGGGCCGCCCCGCGACCACGGCGAGAGCGGCTGGACCGTATCCTGTCGGCAATTGGCCCACATCAAGATGCCGAACCGCGTCCGGGTTGAGGAGATGGAGCGCATGCGGAGCGTACGGTTGGGCCAAAAGATAGTGGCATGCGGATACCGCCGATTGATTGCTTTCGAACGCTGCGACCACCGCGGCCCAAGCTATTGGCGCCGGAGTGATCTTGAACGTCGCATCGGTGATCACCGCCAGCGTTCCCAATGAGCCAGTGTATAAGCGGTTGAGATCGTATCCGGTGACGTTCTTGACCACCTGGCCGCCGCATTTGCTGATAGTTCCATCGGGACCGACAACAGTCATACCAATGAGCCAGTCCCGAGGTAATCCGTAGGTTGAGCGCAAGGGTCCGCTGATACCGGTTGCCAGTGTGCCCCCGACGGTGGCTCTTCCAGGCAATGGCGGCGCCAGGGGTACATACTTCGCATCCTGCGCCAATGCCGAGTCCAGATCTTCGACTGTCATGCCAGCCTGTACGTGGACTGTAAGATCCGCAGGCTGAAAATCGAGCATCCCGTTCAGTCGGCTCATATCCAGGGCGATACCCGGGCGAGTTGGGGGATTCCCAAGATGCTTGAGGGTACCGCCTCCGACTGGATAAATCGCGACGTTGTTACGATGGGCCCATTCCAGCACCAAAGAAACTTCCTGAGTGTCAGCAGGCCGAGCAGCGGCCATGGGGACAAAGGGTCCGATTGCGTAATCTCCGACCTGATCGGAACCGAGAACCCCACTGGCACCCAACAGCTCGTCGAGTTCTACCATCGAATGACGCGCTGGATCAGCCAATGTGGCCATGCATCATGCGTACAGGGCCGCGGTGTGCGACGCCGGATGGGGAGACGGGCGATAATAGCTTCCGTCGGGGAAAATCTTTCCAGGATTCAGACGGTTTTGCGGCGCGAAAGCCTCTCTGACACGCTGCATCGCGGCCATGTCCTCGTCTTCGTAGACCAGCGGCATAAATTCCTTTTTCTCAAGACCTATACCATGTTCGCCACTAAGGGTGCCACCCAAAGCCGCGCACTCTTGCATCAACTCCGCGGCCGCGGCCATTGCGCTTTCCATAACTCCGGGCTCCCTGGCGTCGAACAGCATGCAAGGATGCAAATTACCGTCGCCAGCGTGGAATACATTGGCGATGGTGATTCCGTACCGTTCGCTGACCTCCGAGACTTTACGGAGCATCTGGGTCAACTGGGTGCGTGGAACTACGCCGTCGACCAGGTAATAATTGGGGGCGATGGTGCCGAACGCCCCAAAGGCGGTTTTCCTACCGACCCACAAACGTTCACGCTCGGCATCGTCCTCGGCAATACGGACATCGGCGGCGCCGGTATCCCACAGGGCGGACTCCACGTCGCGGGTGACTTCCTCGACCTCTTCATGCAATCCTTCGAGTTCAATGAGCAGCACGGCACCCGCATCGTTGGGGTATCCAGCATCAGTTACGTTCTGGACGGCTTTGATGCTGAGGGCATCAATCATTTCCAATGCTGCGGGAACAATACCGTAGCCGATGACCGCCGAGACCGCGGTGCAAGCTGAGTCAATATCTGGGAATATCCCCAAGAAAGTCCGCACCGATTCCGGTGTCGGCAACAGTCGCACCAAGATGCTGGTAGCGATACCGAAAGTACCTTCCGACCCTACGAAAGCGCCCCGAAGATCATATCCGGTCGCTTCCCGCGCTTGTCCGCCGAGATAAACGACCTCACCATCTTCGAGCACAACTTCCATGCCTATAACGTGGTTAGTGGTCGCGCCGTACGCCAGGCAATGGGGTCCGCCGGCGTTTTCAGCGATATTGCCGCCAAGGCTACACGCCCGCTGGCTGGAGGGGTCTGGCGCGTACCGCATCCCGAACTTGCGAACATAGTTGTCCAGGTCGAGGTTGATGACGCCGGGTTCCACCAGGGCCGTGCGGTTAACTGAATCCACTTCCAGGATTTGATTCATCCTGGGAAATGCGACCTGCAAACCATCTGGCGGCGTGATGGCTCCACCGCTCAAACCGGTGCCACTGCCACGGCCGACGACGGTGATTCCGGCTTCGTACGCCAAGGCCATGACACGGCTGACCTCATCGGTGTTAGCCGGCAAAACGACCGCCCGAGGCATCGAGCGGTCGACAGATCCGTCGTATTCGTAGACAAGCAGATCCTCCCGGTGATCGATTACATATTCATCACCGACGATGGCTCGAAGTTGGTCCAGGAAATCGGAGTTCGCCAATGTAAGGTCAGTCCTTGCGTCGCTGATACACCTGGATACGATGCCGGTTAGATTCCACGACGTACAGCCGTTCTTCTGAATCCAAACGCACCGACACCGGCCCCCAGAAGTAGGGCTCAATCTGTGAAGAAATAAGGTAGGGCGTGTCGAGATGGGCAGGGAGTTCAGGGGTCAGGTTCGACATTTCCCGCGTGTTTCGCTCGTCAGGATTCACCGACATGAAATCCTGCGCCCACTTGGACAGGGTGGCCTGGCCGCGCAGCAGTTGAACGAATCCGCCGTCCGGGTCCAAAATCTGGACCCTCTCGTTGCCCCAGTCGGATACGTAAATGTACCCCGCTGAATCGACGCAAACGCCAGACGGCCTGCTGAACTGTCCGTCACCAGTGCCTGACGATCCGTAAGAGGCCATGAACTGCCCGTCCGCGGTGAACTTCTGCACTCGGTCATTGCGCCAGTCAGCAACGTAGACGTTACCTGACGAGTCCAGTCCGACTCCCCACGGCATATTGAATTGTCCAGGGCCATCGCCAGCTTCACCCCACATGCCGAGCGACTCGCCCGACGTGGTGAACCGCTGCACCCGGTTGTTGCCCTGTTCCACGACATACAGCGTTTGGTCTCCGCTGAGAGCTATGCCTGCTGGAGCGTTCATCTGGCCCGAGTCAGTGCCCAACTCGCCCCACTGTCGAACAAAATTGCCTTGCGTATCGAGCGCCGTGATGCGGTGCTGCTGCTCATCGGTGACGTACACGACCGTCGAGTTGTCCACTGCCATCGCAACCGGGAAAATCCACTGACCGTCGCCCCTGCCATACCCACGGGAGAACTCTCCGAGGTAGTCCTCTTCCCAATTCATCATACCGATACGCACCAGAGACGCACGTACGGTATCGCACCGGTTTAGGATCAGGATGCGACCGTCCGACGTGAATGCGCAATCATACGGATTAGTGAAACCACGACCGCTCTGGTTGGTGGTCAATCCAATGGTTTTGAGGTATTCCACCGCCCCGGCGGCAACGGCGGTAGTCATAAGAATCTCTCCCCTGTTCAGCATAGGGGCGAATGATCATTCGCCCCTAGTTGGTCTGTGTTGATTGTGCGTTGGCCGGTCGTTATCAGGCCAACTGGTATTCCCGCGTAGCCGTCAAAAGACGCAAAAGATTGGCGATGCGCTGGTCGTCGGCTTCAGTGCGGGAACCTTCCCGCAGGTCGGCGGCGCCCTGTTCGCCGGCAAACTCGCTTAGTGAAGTCCTGGTGGTGTCGGATAGCACGATCGGTCCCAAAAGGTCCGCGCAAGCGTCCACCTGCGCTGCTCCGGAAAGCGGGCCGTCGACATCCGCAGACATCCGGTCGATTAGCGCCTGGACTCCGGGGTTCCTGGGGTCACCGAGTTCTTTCCCGACGAAGTTGACCCGTTCAACCAGCGCCCCGCTGTCGATCCATTCGGAGCCTTCGTGCCAGCCTTCCACGCTGGGCGGCTGAAAAATGCCCTGGCCCATGTACAAGGTATACCTTGCCAATTGGTCAGCGCCGAAGGTGGGCTCCCGATAGGTGCCTGCCAAACGGACTGCGCCTACCACCAGTTCCACGGGTCCCTTCACGCGAGCGAAACGCGGGTCGTCGGACTTGAAGTAGGCTGAGTTGAACAACGTCCGGAGCACTGAGCGAATTTCGTACTTGGAATCGAAGTACGTGGCCATCATGTCGGATATGACAGCCTCGCCGGCCTCGGTCACCTCATCAGCGGCGAAGAATTGGAACAACCGCGTGCAGATGAAGCGCGCGGACGCCTCCTGTCGCACGATGATGTCGATGATGTCCTCGCCGTTGAAGTTGCCGGTTTGCCCCAAGAACGTCTTCTCGCCGTCGTCGTGGTCGTGATCGCGGTACTGGAAGTGCCACGCAATACGGCTGTACGGCCAGATCGAGTCGCGGCTGGCGCGCGTTGCCATGTACTCCGCATTTCCGAGCGTCCAACCGGTGAACGCGCGAGCACACTCCTTCACGTCGTCTTCAGTGTAGTTGCCGATGCCCATTGAGAAGAGTTCCAGCAACTCACGCCCGTAGTTCTCGTTGATGTCGCCCTTGTGGTTGTCATTATTGTCCAACCAGATGATCATGGCCGGGTCTTTCGACAGTTCAACCAGCAAGGTGTGGAACGATCCCATCGAATGGCGGCGGAAAGTGTCGATCTGGTTCATCAACGACCGCGCCTGGTTGAGCTTGGAATAGCCAGTGGCGAAAAGGCTGTGCCAGAACAACGCCATCTTTTCTTCCAATGGGTTGTCCGTGGTCACCATGCGGTAAATCCAGTAGGCACCCGCGCTGTTCAACTCTCGCATCTCCGCCATATCCACATGGAAACGGCGGATCAAATCGTCGGGCATTGCGTTGGGGCTGCCGGGATTAAGCAGGTCTTCCACGACTGATTCGTAACCTTGCGCCACCTTTTGTTCCAGCTCATTCCGGCTGGCGCCGAAACCGGCGCGTCGCATAAGATGAGCCATCAAGGCAATGTCCGCGTTGCTCATAATTGCCTCCGTAATATCTGTTTGCTATGGCCGCATCGGGGATAGTGCGCTAGCTGCGGATAAAATCCCACTGCTCGAACTGGCCGTTCACGATAGGAACCGCATCAAGGCCCAGCCACTGGTCGGCGATGGTCGAATAGGTCGAGCGGAAGTCGTTGTTGAAGTGCAGGTCGCCGTCGAGTTGGTCCCGATCAGCAAGGGAAGGATATTCCCCGTAGAAGCCTCCATTGACCTGATTTCCGATGATGAAAGCAGTACCGCCCGAACCGTGATCGGTGCCGGAACCGTTGTCGCGGATGCGGCGCCCGAATTCGGTCCAGATCAACACAACGGCCTCGTCGGACTTGCCGTGCTCCTCGAGGTCCGCCATGAAGTCACTAACCGCCCCGGATACCTGCTGCCACAGGCCACCCTGGACTTTCACCTCGTCTCCGTGGGTATCGAAGCTCCCGTGCTGGGTGTAGTAGATGCGGGTGCCGAGGTCGGCGGTCATTACCTGAGCCGCGTTCTTGAGGGCCTGGGCGATCGGGTTGTCGGCGTATTCAACAGTGGAGGAATAATTTTCAGGAGCCGTGCGCAGGATGTCAGCGCCCTTCAGAGCGTCGCGTCCAGTCTGGCCCAAATAGTCCATCACGGCATCCTGGATGGTACCGCCGTACATCTTGCCGAAAGCATCCAGGCAAAGACCGCGGATGCGCTCTTCCTCAACGTCGGGGAAAAGTCCGTAGGTCTCCAGATTGCCGACTGATGCCACTGGCACGCCCGGGGCGCCCATAGAGCGGGGCAGGCCGCGGCCAAAGTTCACGCCGGTGATGACGTTCTGGCCCTGGGGGTCGAGGTCGCGTATGACGCGGCCCAACCACCCTTCGGACGCTACCTTTTCCGGTTCGCAGGTGTGCCAGATGTCCATGCTGCGGAAGTGGGAGCGGTTAGGGTTGGGGTACCCAATGCCGTTGACCATGGCTACCTTGCCTTCGTCCCACAGGGATTTGATCGGGGCCATGTTGGGGTTGAACCCGAGGCGCCCGTCAATGGGTATAACCTGGTCAGTCGGGATTCCGACGTTGGGCCGGAAATCGTAATACAGCCCGTCCGTATAGGGAATGACTGTGTTCAAAGGGTCGTTCGCTCCAGCCAGTTGGATTACGACGAGCGACCGGCTTTTATTCGTGGTGGTCATCTTGCGAAGGCCTCCTTATTTCACGCAACAGAACATGCCAGCGCAATATAGGCTGATGCGGGCAGTGTACGTTTTGAGGCCGGGTCTGTCAACGAAAATCGCTGGCTGTGAGTTGCCACTGAGCACGAATACGCTAGGGAGCGGGCACTAGGTTCGGTTGCGCAGATTACCGACATGGACGCCCCAACGCCACGCACAGTGGCAGGCGGTCGGGCCGAGTGACAGGGCCCACCCGATAACTCGGCGTTAGATGCGCGAGCGACGGCCGAGCGTCGTTTGATGCTCGCGAGAGGGTAGGCTATACTACCCGTCGGCTCGTTCCAGCCCCATATTTCTGCATCAATGGGTTGGCGGCCAGGAGACACCGCTTATGGATTTCAATTTGGCCGTCCTGGGCGGGGATGGCATCGGGCCAGAAGTGACGGCCGAGGGCGTCAAAACCCTGGAAGCAGTGGGAGGGGCCTTCGGGCACAACTTCACGTTGCAATATGGCGATGTCGGCGGCATTTCCATTGACCGCCACGGAACCCCGCTGACCGATGAAGTGCGCGACCTAGCCACCGGGGCGGACGCGGTGCTCTTTGGTGCGGTCGGCGGACCAAAGTGGGATGATCCCTCGGCTCCAACTCGCCCGGAGGATGGTTTGCTGGCGTTGCGGGCTCACCTGAGCGTTTTCGCAAACATCCGACCGGTAAAGGTGTATCCGGAGCTTACCGGTTCCAGCGTGCTAAAACCCCACGTCCTTGAGGACGTCGACATGGTGGTGGTGCGGGAACTCACCGGCGGCCTGTATTACGCGCAGCCCAAGGGTCGCACAGAGACGCCTCAAGGCATGGTGGGCGTGGACACGATGCGCTACACGGAGTCCGAAATCGAACGGGTCCTGCGGGTTGGTTTTGAACTCGCCCGGGGACGTCGGAAGAAACTGACCTCAGTGGACAAGGCCAACGTTCTGGAAACGTCCAGGCTGTGGCGCGCCACCGCGACTCGATTGGCCGACGAGTATCCAGACATCGAGCTTGAACATGCGCTGGTGGATGCATGCGCCATGCAGATAGTCCTGCGCCCGTCTTCCTATGACGTGATAGTAGCTGAGAACACGTTCGGAGATATTCTCACCGACGAAGCGGCGATACTGGCTGCATCGATGGGATTGCTTCCGTCGGCGAGCCTCTCTGGCGGACCGCAAGCCCGCGCTCGCC
>JAPOQH010000135.1 GCA_026710825.1 Chloroflexota bacterium
GACCACTGGACTCCCGACCAACCCCCCGAGCCTGCCGACGTCATCGGGCGCATCGCCAAAGCCGGCTTCCGCCTGCCCACATTCGCCAGCCTCGGCCGCTACCTCAACGACACCCGACGCCAGGGGGACGTCCCCGATCCCGGCGCCATCGTCCTCAACCTCCTCCCCTGGGCCAGGAAAGACCGCTACTGTGAACTCCTGCGCTGGGACCTCCCCGCCCCGGCACTCTAGCCATTCCCTCAACCTCTCGTCCCGGACTTGATCCGGAAACCGGGAACGTCATGCTGCCGCCAGCGTTCCGGAACGCCGGCGCCTTCTGGATTCCGGCCTGGGCCGGGGTGCGGCTCTTGGGAATCACGGCTTGGCCGGTTCAGACCGATAATCCAAAGGCCCTGGCCCTGACGGCGGCGCACTCGGCACGCCTTTGTGCCGTATGGCATAATACCCGCCAGCCACTGAACGCCACCCGCACGGGATCGGGGCAAGGAGGAACCTAAATGGCCGGCAAAATCGAGATCCGCCAGATCAATCACGTCACCACCATGGTCAAGGACACCGCCCGAGCCATGGAGTTCTACAACAATCTCCTCGGCATCAAGCAGATCCAGAGCCAGGTGGACAACCCGGCCATTACCTGGCTCCAACTCGAGAACGGCGTAATGGTCCACCTCATCGAAACCGCCGAGGCGCCCGCCAAACCCGGCAACATCCACCACGCCTTCCAGGTCGACGACCTCGAAGCAACTCGCGAAACCTTGGAAAGCAACGGGTTCGAAGCCTTGCGCGGCGGCGTCCGCTACGACGGCCAGGCCTACTTCTTCATCGAAGACCCTGACGGGAACAGCGTCGAGTTCTGCACCACATCCGGCTACGCGCCCGCTCCTCCTCGCCCCGCCTAAAAATGTTCCCTCTCCCTTGATGGGAGAGGGCTAGGGTGATGGTGAACCCCAACCCGTCGCTTTCTCCTCTAGTCCAATGCCCGCTGACAACATCATCCTGGTCGGGTTCATGGCCACCGGCAAAAGCCACGTCGGCCGGATTATCGCGCGCCTGACCGGCCGTCGCGCTGCCGACATCGACGAGGAAATCGTCCGCCGCGCCCGCAAGCCAATCCACAGGATATTCAGCGAGGACGGCGAGGCTGTTTTCCGCGCCATGGAACGCCACGCCACGTTCAGCTTGTGCGATGGCGGCAACAAGGTGATCTCCGCCGGCGGCGGCGCTTTCGCCCAGGAACTCACCCGCCAGGTCCTCCTCGAAAGCGGCACCGTGTTTTGCCTGACCGCCCTCCCGGAGACCATCCACCATCGCATCACCCGTGGCAGCCCCAATGCCGCCGTCCGCCCCATGCTGGGCGACGGCGATCCCCTCGTGCGTATCCGCGAACTTCTGGACGAACGCGCCGACGCCTACGACCACGCCCACTACGCCGTCCCCACCGACGACCAAACCCCCGAACAGGTCGCCGATGCCATCCTCGAAATCTACGAGTCGCACGTCCAAAACCCGAGACCCTCACCCGCCCAATCTCCCGGAGGATCCCAATGACCAACCCCGACCAGGCCGCAACCGTCCACCACTCCGGCGGCACCTACCCCGTAATCGCCGGTTGGGGTCTCATCGATCGCCTCGGCGACCACATCAAGGAACTGGGCCTCGGCAACACCGCCTACATCATCACCGACGAAAACGTGATGCGACCCTACGGCCGCAACGCCCAGTGGGCTCTCCAGCGCGCCGGCATCGCCGCCCACTGCTTCGTCATCCCCGCCGGAGAGACCAGCAAGTCCTTCCAGCAGGCGCAGGAGATCTACGAGTGGTTGGTCGGCCTCAAGGCCGAGCGCGGCCAGCCCATCATCGCCATCGGCGGCGGCGTCTCCGGCGACCTCGGCGGATTCATCGCCAGCACCTTCCTGCGCGGCGTGCCCTTCGTCCAGGTCCCCACCAGCATGGCCGCCATGGTCGACGCCTCCATCGGCGGCAAGGTCGCCGTCAACCTGCCCCAGGCCAAGAACATGGTCGGCGCTTTCTACCAGCCCCGCGCCGTCCTCGCCGACGTCCAGACCCTCGCCACCCTGGGCAAGCGCGAACTCTCCGAGGGTTGGGCCGAAGCCATCAAACACGGCCTCATCCTCGATCCGTCCCTCGTAGACGTATTCGAGGAACACGCCGAAGCCCTCATGGAGGTCGAGCCCGAAATCTCCACCGAGGTCATCCGCCGCAGCATGGCCATCAAGGCCGACATCGTCAGCCAGGACGAGCGTGAGACCCTCGATATCCGCATCCTCCTCAACTACGGTCACACCATCGGCCACGCCCTCGAAGCCTCCACCGAATACGGTCGCTTCATGCACGGCGAAGGCGTATCCGTCGGCATGATGGGCGCCGGCCGCATCGCTCGCGAGATGGGTATGATCGGCGACGACATCCTCGACCGCCAGCGCGTCCTGCTCCAGCGGTTCAGCCTGCCGATCACCGCCCAGGGCGTCGACATCAACGCCATCCGCGGCGCAATGTCCCTTGATAAGAAGACCGTAGGCGGCGCCAACCGCTGGGTCCTTCTGGAAGACGTCGGCAGGGCCACCGTCCGACGCGACATTCCCGCCGAAATCGTCGACGACACCCTCGCCTGGCTAACCGACTGACCCGGCTAGTCGCCGCCTGCCGCCACTCTCCCCGCACTGCGTATCTCCCGCAGTCTCGCCAGGCGTCGCCCGCGTCGCATCTGCGCGGCCGCCGCAATCACCAGCAGCAGAACTATCGTCAGCGCCACCAGCCCCGAAACTCCCAGCAGCATCAACTGGCCGATCAGCGTGAGGCCGTCCGACTCTATCAGCCGCGCCAGTTGACCAATCCCAACCGCCACGCCGGCATTGAGCACCGTCAGTCCGAACAACCCCAGTATCCGCGCCGAGTTCACGAACCGCGTCGCCAGCGCACCAATCTGCGTGCCCACCGACGCCGCTGTGAACATGATGACCGCAATCATCGGATCAACATTGCCGCTCAACGAGTAGAGGAACGACCCCAGCGTTCCTGTGATAATGATCTGGAAAAGGTCCGTGCCGATCGCCACCGCCGGCGGAATGCCCAACCCATACACCAGGAACGGCATCAGCAGGAACCCGCCGCCCGCCCCCAGCAGCGCAGCGATGAACCCGATCACCAGGCCCGTCAGCACCGGCACCAGCGCCGACATCTCCGCAATCCCCGCGTTGGCGAACCCCGGCCGCAGGTTGACGTTGCCAACCCCCGGAACCGCGATCCGACTCGGCCCCAGTCGCACGCCCTGGAACCAGCGCGGAAACATGCCCAGATCCTGCCGGGCCGGGCGGTATCTGAGCCTCCGCAGCCAGTTGCCCACCATCAGCGATCCCAACGTCAGCAGCAGCACGAAATACACCGCGCCAACCACCGGCCCCGAAATGCCCGCCTCCTCCAGCGCGCTGTTCACCCGCTCACCCAAAAACACCCCGGGAATCGTCCCACACACGATCAGCACCGCTAGGCGGACGTCAACGTTGCCGAGCCTGCGATGCCTCAGCGTGCTCGTGATCGCTGTCCCCATCACCATCAACAGCCCGGTCCCCACCGCGTAGATCGTCGGCACACCCAACACCAGCAGCCCGCCCGTGATCAAGAATCCTCCGCCGACGCCAAAAAACCCGGTCATCGTGCCCACCACGATTCCCAAAAGCGCCAGCAGCAGCGGAGAAACCGTGACCTCAGCTATGGGAAAATACATGTCACTGCCGTCGCCTCGGTTGGCCCACGTTCAATGCCCGGGCCACCAGCGATATGCCTCGGCCTACCAGGTCCCAGAAAACGTACAGCGCCACCGCCGTGACTGCCATGGCGGCAATCACCGCAACCGCCCACACGACGGAATAGCCCCTCAGCACGTTGAGGATTTCCAATAACTCTGAAGGCATCAGCGCTCCCCTGTCTCGCATACGTTGTGGTTGAGGAGCGAGGAGGACGAAGATCGTCGTTGCTTTGGCGGGGCAGCCCTAGTACATTTACTCAAGATGACCGCATCACCCATCAGTTTCAAACTGTTCGGCACCGACGGCGCTGCCCGGCGCGGGCAGATTACCACGCCCCACGGTACGGCGCAAACGCCCATGTTCATGCCCGTCGCCACCCAGGCCACCGTCAAGGGCCTCACTTTCGACGAGGTGCGGAGTCTCGGCGCCGAGACCGTCCTCAGCAACGCCTATCACCTGTACCTCCGCCCCGGCGTTCCGCGCGTGCAGGACGCGGGCGGCCTGCACCGGTTCATGCGATGGGACGGCCCGATCCTCACGGACAGCGGCGGCTACCAGGCCTTCAGCATGGGTTCGCTCCGTCGCATCGACGACTCAGGCATCACCTTCCAATCCCACATCGACGGCAGCCGGCATGTTTTCACCCCCGAGTCCGCCATCGCCAACCAGCACGGTATCGGGGCCGACATCATCATGTGCTTCGATCAGTGCGTCTTCTCCGCCGGCGATCCCGCGTCCGTCCGTGACGCCATGGAACGCACCCACCGTTGGGCCGTCGATTGTTACGACACCCATGCTGCAAGCCTCAACTCCCAAAGCCAGGCCCTCTTCGGCATCGTCCAGGGTGGCACAGTCCACGAACTGCGAGCCGAATCCACTGACTACATCACCGGCATCCCATTCGACGGTTATGCCATCGGCGGCTTGGCCGTCGGCGAATCCAAGGCCGAAATGCACGCCGTCACCCAACAGGTCTGCGACGGCCTGCCCGCCGAGAAGCCTCGCTACTTGATGGGCGTCGGCTCCCCCGAAGATCTGGTCAACTCCGTCGCCCTCGGCGTCGATATGTTCGATTGCGTCCTTCCCACCCGGGTCGCCCGCAACGGCGCCCTGTTCACGCCCACCGGCCGCATCAACATCGCCAACGCCCGCTACGCCGAGCACGACGACCCCTTGGACGACACCTGCGACTGCTACGCCTGCGCCAACTTCTCAGCGTCCTACCTCCGCCACCTGTTCAAGGCCCGCGAAATGCTCGGCCCCCGCCTCGCGTCAATCCACAACCTCCGTTTCATTCTCAACCTCATGGACAACATGCGGAACGCCATCGCCCACAACCGTTTCGACGAGTTCCGCACAGAGTTCCTAGCCACCTACCAACCCACCGACGAAACCCGCCGTCAAACTCAAAAACACCGCTGGGTAGCCGAACGCGGCATCTGAGCGAACGTCCGTAGGGGCGAGTGATGCCTGGCCCCTACGGACGCGAATACAACACCAACGAAGCTATTGGTCTCGTGCCCAACATAGGGGCAAATAATCATTCGCCCCTTCAATCAACGACCATGCGACGGCCTCGCACGCCGAACTCCGGTTCGAACGCGCTTTCTACCGCTCCGTGTGACCCTGCAACGCCGCCACAATCTCAGGCATCACCGCATCAACCCGACTCTCTATGCCGGCCGGATCCAACGCCGCCACCGGATGCTGCAGGTACACCGACCCCGCGTAGTCGGGCCGTCCCAGCGACACGATGTGCTGCTCCGCCGCCGAATGGAACGCCTGCGTATGCACCACCACCGTCCGCACGCCCCGGTCCTCCAGCTCCACTGCGTCGCGCAAACTGCGCGCCACGCAGCTCCCTCAATCCCCCACCGCCGTCACCACAAAATCGCACGCCGACAACTCGTCGATGATCTCCGGAGCAGCGGGAGCCGAAAATACCCACTTCGACCGCACCAGCGACTCGCCCATCCCGTACTCGTCGGCCAGCCGCCGCCGGATCGCCTCCAGGATGGTATCCGCGTTCCCCTTCCGATTGTCCAGGAACCCGCCGGTCAACCCTTCCAGCGTTTCCAACGGCGTCGTGGGCTTCCGCTCCGGTTCTTCCTGCCGGTCGGTTGGATCAACTAAACCCAACGCGGCGATGCGCGATTGCAGACTGGCTTGCTCGTTTGCGATCATCATAATCCTGATCATCCTCTGAATCGATGTGATAGGCAGCTCACCGCACTGCCGCAGACGTGATCCGCGACCCCCATCCCGGTATGTACACCGAGTGGCGTCCCGCTCCGCCGGCCACCATTATATGTATGTCTTCCGGCCGCCGCACCACCGGCACCATCGCGTCGTCGTCGTTCCGGTCAATCCAGCGAGGCCACAGCGTGTTCCGGTGCGTGTGCCGCCCATGAATCCCTCCCAGCTTCAGCAGCGACAGCGGTTGCCGCGCCAGTTCGTACAGATACGACCGCACGTCGTTCTTGCTCCAACCCGCGCCCGCGATGATCTCCGCGTGCTCCGGCCCTAGCACCAGCAGAACGTCTCCCATCACGTTGATGTTGTTGCACCCCGGTATTGCCATCGACGCCGCGAACGTCGTCAGCAGGTCCCACGGATTATCCGCGCCGTGGTTGTTCAAGTTGTGCGGCGCTTCCGCCGGATGCACCGTCACCACCGACTGCCCGGCGTCATACCCCCGCTCCACGTGGTACGGCTCCCACGGATTCGCCTCCTCGTTTTCGGCGATGCAGTACGTGTACTTTCCCGGATGCCCGAACGTCGCCCGGTCCTCGTCCCCCGGCAACGCTCCACCTAAGTTCGTCAACGCCAGTTTCACCGCCCGCCCGATGGTCGCATTGGCCCGGTTCCCCTGCCCGAAGCAGTTGCCGCCCGAGTTCATCCCCAGCTCAGTGGCAGCCGGCCCGTTCACCACCACCAGTGGCGTCGCGATGTGCGTCGAGCACTGCACCGACGCCAGGTGGAACCGGGGTAGCAGCAGCGCTTCAATCGCCGCGATCACCACCGGAAAATACTCCGGCAAGCACCCCGCCATCACCGCGTTGGCCGCCAGCTTTTCAACGGTAGCCCGGCCTCCGCGTGGCGCAATCTCCCCCACAACCTCCAGCGCCGACCGACCCGACGCATCCACAAACTCCCGCACCCGCTCCACCGTCGGCGGCACCACCGGCAACCCATCCGTCCACCCCGCTTCAAACGCCAACGCCTGCGCCTCCTCGTAAGTGTTTTCAGCAACCAACGTCATGCTCCGTTACTCCACCAACTCCGCCAAATGCGGCCCAAAAACCCGCTTGAACGCCAGCAACCGCTCAACCATCCACTCACGCAATGGTTCTAGGATCTCTGGGCCGTCGTCGATCCTCCCCATCCTCGCTATCGATATCCGTGAATTTACTGAATCGTCCAAACGTTGCCATTCCAATGGCTCCCCGAGGTTGGTTTCAATCCTTTCGATGCGTTCCATCAAGCTGTCGAACATCCATTTGTGCCTTTCTTTATTTACACCTGCGATGTTGACTTCTACTCTGGCTACACCGTCGGTCCGATAAAAGTTCGCCCCGTATCGCACTCCCCGCACACCAGTGTGGAATGAGTACCACTGCTGGCTCATGACATCACGCTTTCCGATGAGTTGCATTTGTCCATCCAGAGCTTTTAAAACAGGTTGATAAAAATCTGCGTATCGTCTTCCCTCTTCAGATTCGATTCGGCTCCGACCTTGGCGTGTTGTGCTGACCGTACGCTTTTGCCAATCGTTGGGAAATGCTACTAAACGAAAATGCGGTGCAGGCCTGGAACTATCTATTTTCCACGCTTCAACCACCACGCCAAAAAACTGTGTATCGTCTTCGGTTTTTTGATTCAACCAGTCAAGCGCCGCCCTGTGCTCGTCTCGGAAATCGCCAGTGATCCAGACTACTATTTTGGCGTCGTATCCGGCTGCATAGGTTAACAATTGGCCCAAATGACCGTGATCGGTTCTGCCCAACTGGTTCTCAATCGCCACGGGTCGCAGCGACCTTTTTTCTTGCGCCAACACGTCCAAATAAAACGACCCAACTGCCGCTTCATTAGTAAGCAGTTCCAAATCCAACCCCAACGCATCGCCCAATATGTCCAGATTCTCCGCTATCCACGGAGTAAAGTCCTGCGCCTCGTCTGGCCACACGTCGCGCAAATCAACTTGCTCGATCGCTCCCAAGTCCACCATCCAATCACCCTCTTGACCAGTTCAACACTCCGAACTACCAATTCATCAATAAACCTTGTACTCCTCCAGCACCGCAGCATCCAAGTGCAGTCCCATCCCGGGCTCGGCCGGAGCAATAATCTGACCGTTGTCCCACTCCGGCAGCACACTGTTCAGCTGATAGTACACCGGGTCCCGCTCCTCCTCGAAAACCTCCACGAACAGCCCATGCGCGTGCGCCGGCAGTAACTGCACCGCCAACTGCGGCTCTTCGTGGTGCGCCATCCGGATGCCACGCATCTGCGCCGCACCGGCCACCCGTCGCCATTCCGATATCCCGCCGCAGATCGCCGCGTCGATGTTCAGGATGTCCACCGCCTCGGTATCCATCAGCCGCTGCCCGCCCCACGAACTGCTCTCGCCCTGCCCGGCAGCCACCGGAATCCCGGTACGCAGACGCACCTGCCGCATGTCGTTGTCCGCGTCCTGCCACCGGCACGGCTCTTCCAGCCACGCCAACCCCATCTCCTTGGCCGGCCCCGCAAACTCCAGCGCCTCGTCCAGCGTCCAAGCCTGGTTGGCATCGCACACGATGATGAAATCATCGCCCAGCGTGTCCCGTATCGCCCGCACCCGCAGCAGATCGTCTGCCACCGCGACGCCGCCGACCTTCAGCTTCACGCCCCCGATGCCGCGCTCCCGTTGATGCACCAGGTCCTCCACCATGAACGCCGTGTCCCGACCCTGCACGTAGTACGCGAACCGCACCACTGGCGACCTTTCGGCGTACCCGCCCAGCATCGTACGCACTGGCACCCCCAGCGCCTTGCCCGCAATGTCCCATAACGCGATGTCGATTGCGGCAATCGCCCGCATCGCGATGGCCTTGTTCCCAATGTGTGGCGTCAGCGCGAACATCTTCTGCCAGCACCGCTCGATCGCCATCGGGTCCTCGCCTTTCACCGCCTCCGCCATCGGACCCACCACCAGGTCCTTCAGCAACTCATAACCGGTCCGCTCATCCCCCGAATAGATTTCGCTCACCAGCCCCTCGTCCGTGTGCACGCGCACTACGACGGTGCAACGTGATTCGATCTGGTAAACGCTGCCGCTGAACCTGGTACTCAAAGGGATGCGAACGATGTCCGCCTCCACGTTGGTGATGCGCATCTGTTGCCGCCTCTCTCATTTTGGAATCGCATGAATTATACCCGCTCCACCTTCAGGGAGCGCCCAAACCGTGCCTCGGCCCCGGTACAACCTTTGGTACAATTCAATCAGAGTCACGCCACACGCACGCGACAATCCACGAGGACGTCATGAACACTCTCAAAACCTTCTTCCTCCTGATGGTCTTGACGGGCATGCTCTTGCTGATCGGCGCCGCCATCGGCGGCCAGGCCGGCCTCGTCATAGCGTTGGTATTCGCCCTGGCGATGAACTTCGGCGCCTACTGGTTCAGCGACAAGATCGCCCTCAGCATGGCCCACGCCAAGGAAATTACCCGCGAGGACGACCCCGACTTCTACGACCTCGTCGAAGAGCAGGCCAGCCGGGCCGACATGCCCATGCCACGGGTCTACGAGATCGATTCTGATTCCCCCAACGCTTTCGCCACCGGCCGCAACCCCCAGAACGCCGCCGTCGCCGCCACCACCGGCATCCGCCGCATCCTGACCCGTGACGAACTCGCCGGCGTCATGGCCCACGAGATGGCCCACGTCGGCAATCGCGACACCCTCATAATGGCCACCGTCGCCACCATCGCCGGCGCCATCTCCATGCTCGCCTTCATGGCCCAGTTCGCGGCCATATTCGGCAGCTTCGGCGGCCACAGCGACGACGACGAAGGCGGCGGCGGCAACATCATCACCCTCCTCATCATCGCCATCATCATGCCCATCGCCGCCACCATCATCCGTCTCGCCATCTCCCGCGCCCGTGAGTATCAGGCCGACCAGACCGGCGCCCACAACTGCGGCGATCCGGATGCTCTGGCCCGCGCCCTCGAAAAGCTGGAACTCGGCGCGGAAATCCGCCCCATGAAGGTCAACGAGGCCGCCTCTCACCTATTCATCGTCAACCCCCTCAGCGGCAAGTCCATGGCGCGCCTGTTCTCTACTCACCCTCCCATCGAAGAACGCTGCCGCCGCCTCCGTGCCATGAACGTCCACCCCAGGTTCGACGACGTCGACACATCGAGTATCGACACATCCGGCATCGACACGCCCACCAGGAACGACCAACCCAACTACGAAATCCCAGACAGCAGCGACCGCCCCAACTTCTGACCGATACCTCATCCACCTTCCCAATGAGATAGGGGCGGGTCTGAGCCCCGCCCCTACGTTTAACAACCACCTTTGACCCGGCTAGAAAATCGCGATCGGGTTCACCGGGCTCCCCGTAACATTCCTCAAACGCAACGCCCCGATCGATAGCATGAACTCGTAGCGGTTGTGCCGCGCCGCCACCTCCGCCACTTCCTCAAGGTTCGCGTTGTCGATCAGCCACACACCCAGGTACACCAGGCACGAAATGTGCAGCGGCGACACGATGTTCGGGTACTCATTGGGCCGGATGTCGTTCGACGTGTCCGTCCCCAGCATCGCGATCCCCCGCTCCTTGAACCACGGCGCGCACGCCACGTGGCACGCCACGCTCGGTTCCGTCGGAGGCAACGGTCCCTCCACCAGCCGCCTGCGGTAGTTGCCCGTCCGCACCAGCAGAATATCTCCGGACTCCACGGTCAACCCATGGTCGCGCTCGGCCGCGTCCAGGTCCTCAGGCACCACCGGCGCGTCCGGCGGCAGCCAGTCAACTCCTCGGATCTTGGGTATATCCAGCAGCACTCCCCGGCTCACCAGTCCCTGCGCCGTCAGGTCGATGGCATGGCTCTGCGCCCCCTCTCGCGCCGTCACCACCGCCGCCGGCACCCCGTTGTACATGAGACCGTCGTGGGAATAGTGCGACAGCGCATCGATGTGCGTGATCGTCTGCCCGTGAAACACCATCCCGATGAACTCGGCGGCTCCCCGTCGGGAATTGCGCCGCTCCAGCGGGTCAGTGTCCCTACCCTCGCCGCTGTCCACCATGAACCGCTGCACCTGGTGGCTGATGTCCGGCGCCATATCCGTGGTGATCGGCCGCGCGCAGCTTACCGTCTCCCCCGTCTGCACCAGCGCCGCCGCCTGCGTCCTCTTGGCCTGGGTGATCAGGTTCAGCGCACCCAGTTAGTCCTGCTGACCCCATCGCCCCCAGTTGTTCTCGCTCCGGTACCACTCCAACACTTGCGCCTCTGTGGGCACTCCCGCGAACGCCATAAGTCCCTCCGTCGCCAACTGCCGGTCAGGGCCGGCTGAGTTGCCGGAATTCTACACCAACCAGAATTGACTTACGCCAGTGATTGACGCACGTCAGCGCACCGTCAACCCGGCCCATCCCCATCGCCGTGTCGGCAAATTCCGGGAGTCGCCACCTCCTCCTGCAAACCGCCACGCTTCACCCGGCGTAATTAAAGTTGCCAGCACCATACGCCCACCACGTGCACATAGCACGGGCGACGTTGGTAAAACAGCGAGCTTCCAATGTGAAGCGCTGCTGATGAAACACCCGCGTGCCCGGTTCCTACCGGGCCACCGGGGTCGCGTGCCAGCCATGACACGCCCGTTTCGACGCGGCAACCAACCCGGCATAAGGGAGACAACTCATGGCCCCAAATCCACGGGAACCTAGGGAGCCTAGGGAACCCATCATCTACTGCGCGCGCTGTAACGCCAACACCGCCACGCGAGACCCCGAGATAATCACCATGCGCAACGGCATGCCCGCCACCATCGGGTATTGCGTTCGCTGCGGCACCAGGAAATTCCATCAGGGAGTCGGTCGCTAGCCTCATGCGACCGTCTCCCCCAGCTCAACATCACACCAGCATCGATCCCGGAAATTCGGGGTATCCCCGCAAAAAATCCCCACCGCTGCTGGGCCGGCGTCCTGCCAACTGCAACCGCCTGACCGCCAGCAGTCCATCCCCGGTTCCTACTGCAATCTCATAATCAGACGTGCTGCTAACTCGGCCCGGCTCCGCGTTCACACCCGAAACCGCCGCAACCTCCAGCAGCTTCAGCTCACTCCCTTCCCAGGTCGTGTACAGTCCCGGCCACGGCGTGTAAGCCCGCTGCCGTCTAGCCAGAATTTCCGCGCTCAACCCCCAGTCCGCCATTCCGTCGGCCCGTTCCAGTTTGCTGGTGTAGGTCGCTCGCTCGTCGTCTTGCGCCTCTGCCGACACCGACCCTTCGGCCCACCCCGGCAGCGTTTCAATCAACAGCGCCGCTCCATCAGCGAACAGCGTCTCCGTGAGCGTTGCGGCGTCGTTTGAGTCTTCAACCCGCCGTTCCCGTTGAGCGACAATGGGCCCCGTGTCCATCCCTTCGTCCAGCAGCATCACCGACACGCCCGTCACGGCGTCGCCCGCCAGGATCGCCCCGGCCACCGGCGCCGGCCCGCGGTGCTTGGGCAGCAGCGACGGATGCAGGTTCAGGCACCCATACCGCGGTATCGCCAGCACATCGGCAGGCAGCAGTCGTCCGTACGCCGCTACCACGATCGCGTCCGGCCGGTACGATTCCAGCTCGGACACCGCCTCAGCATTGCGGAACGTGCCCGGCTGGACTACCGGAATTCCCAGTTCCTCACCGCGAGCCTTTACCGGGCACGCCTCCAGTGTCTGCCCTCTCCCCCGTTTGCGGTCCGGCGGCGTGTACACCGCTGCCACCTCAACCTCCCGACATTCGTACAAAGCGTCCAGCACCGGCACCGCGAAACTCGGCGTGCCCATGAACACCGCGCGCAGCGATTGTTCGCCTCGCGATTGATCCCGAAATTCTCTTTCCAAACGGCTTGACAACTATTCGACCTGGTAGTAAATTCCCACTAACCGCTGTGCGGAAAATTTAGAAAGGAGGTGATGCGAATGGAAGTAAGTTTAACATGCTGGGGCGATGGTAGGCACCAGTCTGGACACGACGGGGTGAGCGCCTCTTAGCGTCATCGCTTTTCTAAAACGGCAATTAGCCCGTCAGTCGGGCCCAGACCAGTGTCTACCGTCGCCCCAAGGTTTTTGGGAGCATCGGGCGGCAAGCCAAAGGTCCAGTCTGGGCCCGATACCCTTTTAACGGCCCGCCGTAGATCCTCACGATTGGCCGCCCTCAACCGATACCCGTGCGAACTTGCTCAACATGCTCAGGCTGTTTGACAAATCCGTCGGCTAATCATACATTGAAAGATACCCCATTCGTAATTTCAGCCACGGAGTTCAAATGCTACGGATTCGCCTGCGGAGAGTAGGAAAGAAAGGCCGCCCCTACTATCGAATCGTCGTCACCGACCGGCGCAACCCTCGCGACGGCGCCTATATCGACGGCATTGGCCACTACGACCCAATGGCAGACCCCCCGGCGGTAACCCTCGACGAAGATCGGGCAGTCAATTGGCTGCGCAAAGGCGCCCAACCCTCCGACCCGGTGCGTCGTATCTTCGATTTCAACGGCATTTTCGACAAGGTACACGCCGATGAAAGAACTGATTGAGTTTATAGCCCAGTCTCTGACCTCTAACCCCGAAGCGGTGCGTGTCACAGAATCCGACGAAGGCGACCAGATCGTGATCCGCTTGGAAGTCGCCCCTGAAGACAAGGGCAAAGTGATCGGCCGCCAGGGCAGGGTCGCCCAGGCAATGCGCGTCCTCCTCCGTGTCGCCGCGGTCAAGGACGGAACCCGCGCCGTCTTGGAGATTGTCTAGCCCCCGTCAGCCCCGACGTCGCGGACGCCGGCCGGCTTCCCGGGGCAAGCCTCCTGGGAATCCGCCCTCGGCCTCACCGGAGCCCGAGGCTCCCGCAGGCTGTGTCCTCGTCGGTAGGGTGTTGCGTCCCCACGGACTCGATGGGATCCTCAGGATCCAATCCCTGTCAGACAATCCCAACCGGTTTGCCGTCGGTGAATCGCTCACCGTCGGCGACGCATCCAGGATCATCGATTCCCACCAGGCCATGCCCAACGGCCAGGCGCTCCTGGGTTTGCGTGATTTGAACCCATCCGCCGCCCAATCACTGGCCGGCGAATGGATTTTTGCCCCCGTCGGACCCACCGACGATCTACTGCCCGGCGAATACTACCACTACCAGCTGATCGGCCTGTCCGTCCTGACCGACGAGGGAGAGGACCTCGGCGCCGTCCGCGAAATCCTCGTCACCGGCAGCAACGACGTTTACGTGGTCAAAAGCGAATCCGGCCCCGAGATCCTGCTGCCCGCGATCTCACAGGTCATCCAGCGCGTCGACCTCGAATCAGGCACGATCGTCGTCCACCTGCTCGACGGCCTGCGCTAAAAAAGCCCTCGAATCGTTGAATTCGAGGGCGCTGCTCCACATATTTGGCCGCGGTCAGTCTCCGGTAGTCACCGCGTGCCGTTCGGCGTGGGCGTGTCGGTGCTCCGCCTCGTCGGCGAATTCGTGGTCCTCGCAAGCCACCCAGCGTGAACCGTCGGCGAACCACTCCTTCTTCCATATCGGCACGATCGTCTTGATGCGGTTGACCGCCTCATGGCACGCCTCAAACGCCTCCACCCGGTGCGGCGACGCCACGGCCACCACCAGGCTGATGTGCCCAACGTCCACCCGGCCCGTCCGGTGCGCGATGGCGATATCCTCGATGCCATAGTCCGCGCGCAGGCTGTCCCTCACCTCGTGCATTTTCTTGATCGCCATCACGTCGTAAGCCTCGTATTCCAGCCGCGTGACGGTCTTCCCCCCGAAATTATCCCGGGTTGTCCCCAGAAATGTGACCACCGCTCCGTTGCCGTCCCGTCGCACCGAGTCGGTGACCGCGGCCGGGTCCAGCGGTTCGTCCGTAAGGATAATCATCGTTAGCAACCTCCGCTAACCGCGTCCTCCGCTTACGGGAGGGATCAGGCAAACCTCGTCGCCCGGTTGTAGCAACTGGTCATCATCCGCGTATTCTGCGTTCACTGCCACCACGATCCGAACCTCAGGCGGCGCCAGCTGCGGATAGTCAACCCGCACTGCCGACGTGAGGTCTCCAACCGATGCGCCGTCGGGCAAATCCACCGTCACCAACGACGCCCCGGCCCGCTCACGATACAGGGCAAACAATCGAACATCAAAACGCATGGTGGCTCGATTATGTGCTGGCGGTACCACGGTGTCAATGCGACGGCAAACCTCGGGGCTGTCAGGGGTAGGTATTTGGCGTTTCCGGCGCTTGGCACGCCGGACATTGTATTGGCGACGGTGTAAGGGCGAATGATTATTTGCCCCTACGCGCGCGGGGATGATTCGTTTCGGCGCCGCCACTGGCAGGCGCAGGGGTGAGGCATGCTGCGATTGGGACTGACCGGATTCCCGTTTGATTGGAGATGGGGAAAACCGGAGATGAGGAAAACCGGAGACGAGGAGAATCGGACCATCGGCCGCCAGTCGCCCGGATGACCGCGCTGTCCAGCACCGTGGCAGGTGAAAAAATCACGGATTTGGGCGATCTCAACCGGCGTTTTTCAGGGTCTCGACCGACGTTTTCAGGGCCTCGACGGGGGTTTTTCGGGGGGTGGACGACGACGGGTTTTGGGCAACGAGCGTTGATGCCGGGCCCACCAGCACCCGGTCAAAGATGAGGAGGATTGGA